>NZ_JASGET010000020.1:0-34981 GCF_047606145.1 Nocardioides sp.
ACGGCCCTTCGGGGTCGGAAAACAGCGGACTCAAGACCGCCCACTGCTCGTCAGTGATCTCCTGCCGAGTCGTCATGAACCAACCCTGACCGCGCGGCACCCCGAATCCGTTTACCAACACGCCCTAGGGCGGTGGTCATCGACTTCGCCGCCCGCCAACCCACGATCCGGCGGGAGAAGGCGTCGATGACGAACGCGACGTAGACGAACCCGGTCCAGGTCGGCACGTAGGTGTAGGGGTCGGACCGGGGCGCCCTGTCAGCCTTTCGGCTGGTGGGTTTCCCCGGCCCGCCCTCCGAACCGGACGTGCCCATTCCTGAGCATCCGGCTCTCCGTCTGATTCAGGCCGCTGCGGTGCTCGTCCGCGTCCCCTGCGCGTTCCAGGGGTTCGGGATCTTGGCTCCTCGGTAGCGGTACCGGGTCACCGGCACCTGCCACGCTCGGAAGAACTCGATCCCGTCCGCCGCGATATGCCACCCGGGCAGATGGCGACGGACCACGGTGTGCTTGTTCAACTTGGGGTGGCGCTTCTTCAACCAGCCGACGATCCGCCAGAAGGCGAAGTGATCGACGTAGCTGAAGGTCCGCTTGGATACCCCGTGCTGGAAGTAGTTGCACCAGCCCCTGATCGCCGGGTTGATCCGGCGTAGGAGGTCTGCGAGCGTGCGATGTGCCTTCCGACGGGTCAGCGTCCGGATCTTCGCCTTGATCGAAGCAAGAGACTTCTTCGATGGGTAGGTGTAGACCGTCTGCTTGGTCCCGCCGCGTCCTTGCCACGTCCGGCGCTGGATGCGCCAGCCGAGGAAGTCGAACCCGTCCTCGATGTGGGTCAGGTGGGTCTTCTCCTCCGACAGGCGCAGGCCCATCGGCTCCAACACCTCGGCCACCTCGCCGAACAGCGCTTCGGCAGCCGCGCGTGGTCCGCGGACGAGGACAACGAAGTCATCGGCGTAGCGGATGAGCTTCATCGTCGCGCCCCCGGCGCGCAGGTGCTTGGCGCGGGTCCACTCCGGTCCGAGCGCTTCCCACTTCGCGGTGAAGTGCTCGTCCAGCACGGACAAGGCGATGTTGGCCAGCAGCGGTGAGAGGATCCCGCCTTGCGGGGTGCCGGTGCGAGTGTCCCTGTTCAGCCCGTCCTCGGTGAGGACGCCTGCCTTGAGGAACACGCGGATCAGCGCCAGCACGCGCTTGTCGGCGATCCGGCCACGAACCCGCTCCATCAGGGCGGTGTGGTCGATCTCGTCGAAGCACGCCTTGATGTCACCCTCGAACACCCACTCATAGGAGCGGTTGCCCGTTGCGTAGTAGTGAATCTCGGCGACCGCGTCCTGCGCTCGCCTCCTCGGCCGGAACCCATACGAACTGGGTTCGAAGTCGGCCTCGAAGATCGGCTCCAGCACCAGCTTCAAGGACGCCTGAACGATCCGGTCCGTCATCGTCGGGATCCCCAACGAGCGGGTCTTCCCGCCCGCCTTCGGGATCCTCCTCTGCCGGACCGGCAATGGCGTGAACTCCCCGGACTTCACCTGCTGACGCAAGTCGGCGAGCATCCCGGTCACATCCTCCGGGGCGACGTATCGCGGCACGATCCCGTCCACCCCGGCGGTGCGACCGCCCTTGTTGCCCCGCACCCGGTCCCACGCCGCCATCAGAAACGCGGGATCGTGCACGAGGTTGAACACATCATCAAACCGACGACCCGGATCGGCCGTCGCCCAACGGTGCAGTTTCGTCTGCATCGCAAGTACCCGCGACCACGCCGTCGTCGTGTCAGGCACGACCTCGCTCAGCCACGGAACACCCGTATTCACCGGTGTGGCTCCTTCTCATGCATCAGTTGCTGCTGAATCAAACTGAGCCCCTTCGCCATGTGGCCGGCTTTCCCGGCCTCGGACTACTACGGGCTCTCCGCCCCCTGCCGCCGGCATCAGTCGGCGACGGACCTTCCCACCCCGATGCTGGGCAGAGCCCGGGCTGGCTACCCGGGACCGTGGCCTCGGAAGGGACCGGCGGCAGGGTTCCCACGTTCACTGTTGACCGTTCGACGGGACCGGCATCCAGCTATGCCCCTGCACCATCGCCATGGCTACGCCGCAGGCCTTCACCATGGCCTCCCGGGCCGACGACATTCTCCGAACCGGGAGTTCCCCGCCCACCCGCGAAGGACGAGACGGGTGCGCGGTGCGACCCAGCCCATGTCCGCCAGATTCCGGGCTGGTGGGTGCGCTTGAGGGGCGTTCAGACACTGGTTTCTCACGTATGCCTCTCCGTCTCGTTAGCCGAGCCCGCACCATCTGGCAGTACTGGTGCGCCTCGTCGTTGTCAGGGCCGCTGTCCACCCTCACCCCCGTCCCGGGGATCAGGCTGCCCTCAACTTCACCCCGCTGCTGCGACAGCAAGGCGGTGGTGGTCTCTCACCCCCACTCGGTTCAACAGCGCCTCGTGGCGCACGAAGTCGGCAACCCAAAGGTGGTTCGGCGCCGGCACGGCGAAGTTGCGATCGACTCGATCCGGGTGCCGGTCATGGGAGCCGTCTGGGGTGGTGGTCTTGTGTTTGGACCCGTAGTGGGCACCTTCCCAGCCCTGCTCGCGCATGATCCGCTCCACGGTGCACCGGGCGACGTCGTGGCCCTGGCCGCGCAACCGGATCCAGAGCTTGCGTGAGCCCAGGGTCTGGACGAACTTGCCGATCTTCTTGTCCGCGCGCTGAGCGCGGATCACCGCGATGATCTCGGCGTCGGCGAGCTGCCGCTTGGTCGGCTTCTTGTTGATCCACTCGTAGTAGGTGGCCGGGCTGATCTTGATGCCCGCCTTCGTCAACGCCTCGCACATGGGCTCGACTCCCCAGCGCAGCCCGACCCCGCCAGTGACGCGATCGGGGGCCTGATGGTCCTTGTGCTCGGTGATGAACCTGATCACCGCTTCCCGGGCCGGTCGAGCTCGGCCCCGAAGAAAATCGCCTTATGTGGGTGATCGGTGTCAAGCGGGGTGGTCGTCGAGTCTGGTGAGCAAGGCGTCGTAGACGTTCCGGCGGCGGTCGTGTCCCTGCGCGGTGGCGTCGTCGCGTTGTGCCTGGATGGTGTCGCGGTGGGCGATGGTGGTGAAGAACATCGAGCAGGATTCGCAGATGGTCTCGTACTGGCAGTCCAGCTCGCGGGGGCGGCCGCAATAGCCGTTGCCGAGGAGGCGCTTGACACTCTCGTTGCGTAGTGCCCGCATGTTCTGTCCGGCTGCGTCGGCGGGCAGCACCGCCCGTTGGCCGTGGGTGTGGGCGGCTTGGTCGTAGAGGGCTTCGACCTTCTCGGTGACGGCGAAGTACTCCTCGGCGACGGTTCGGTCGGCGATGCGGGCGTAGACCATGGTCATGGACAGATCGTGGTGCCCGAGGAGTGCTGCGATCGCCTCCAGGGACATGCCGCGGTTGATCGCCTGGGTGGCCAGGGTGTGTCGCAGCTGATGGGGGTGGACATGGCCGATCCCGGCGGCGGTGGCGGCTTTCTGGACCGCTTTGTCGACCCGGGTCGGCGGGATCGGGCGGCCGCGGTCGGTCAGCAGCAGTGAGGTGGCCTGCCAGTCCGGCCGGGTGGCGACCCACTGGTCGAGGAGGTCCTTCAGCTGCGGGTGCAGCGGGATGTACCTGTCGGTGTGAAGCTTCCCGACGGGTGTGCGTAGCCAGTATCCGGTGCCGATCTGGACGACGGCGTCGATGGTGAGCGCGAGCAGTTCCCCACGGCGCATCCCGGTACAGGCCAGCGTGATGACCATGAGCCGGTCCAGCGGGTCGGGCAGCTGACGGGCGGCGTTCATGAACGCGACGGCTTGGGCGTCGTCGAGGAATTTCGGCAGCGGCTTGTCCAGCCGGGGACGGTCACTGGCGTACACCGGGATCCGTGCCGGGACGTCGTCGTAGTCCCACTCGATGATCCGGCTGAAGAAGGTGTGCAGGTGTCCGACCCGCATCCCCAGCGTGGTCTTCGATAGCGGACGGCCGTGATGCCCGGGCCGGGCCGCGAGGAAGGTCTTGTAGGCCTCGAGGTGCTCGCGGCTGATGTCGGCGACCCGACTCACCGGAGGATCCGCGGCGACCAGCATCGCGGCGAACTGCCGGAAGGTGGTGTCGAAGCAGGCTACCGAAGACGGCCGCAGGCCGAGCAGGCACTGGTCAAGGTAGCGGCGCATCGTGGTGACCAGGATCGGCGCCGCGTCGGCGAGCTCCTCCCAGGTGACCTCCTTGACCGGGCGGCCGGTCCACCGGCGTCGGATGTCGGGCGGTGGGGCCTGGCCGCGGTGGTACATCACCGAGTCCAGACCGAACAGCGGCGTCGACAATGTCTTGGGGCGATAGCCCCGGGCCGCGATCACGGTGTCGTGGATCCGGCGGCGCGCGTCTACGTAGACCTCTGGGGTGATCTGGTCGGGACCGGTGCCGGTGATCATGCAGATCTTGGCGAGGTAGGCCCACATCCGATGGGTCTCTTGCCGGCAATAACCCAGGCTGGCGGCCTGGTCGGCGAACCTGGCGACTTGGTCGGGGTAGGCATCGGCGACGTACTTGCCCCACCGGCATCCGGAGGTGATCACGAAGTCCGGGTCGACCAGGACACCGCAGTGCACCAGGGCGTGCCCGACGAACGCCATCACGTCGCTGCGAGTGCCGCGACGTTCCTCGACTGGCAGCGCCAGCCAGGAGTCCAGGTCGCGGTAGCGGTTGATGAACCCGACCACACCCCTGCGCCGACACCGCCGCCCGCTTTCACCGGCAGCTGCGTCGATGTAGGAACCTGCGGCCGAGTCCAACGTCGGCAAGATCAGCGGCACAGCTGGAGCCGGCGCCGTCGAGGGTCCGGTGGCTGCGGTGTTGATGCTCACGATGTTCCTCCCGGAGGCTCGTCGTGCCAGCCATCGAGGATGGCCATGGCCTGCTGGTACTCACCGGCGAGCCAGTCGTTGGAAAGGTGGAGGTAGATCCGGGTGGTTTCGATCGAGGCGTGCCCGGCCTGTGCCTGGATCGCCTCGAGGGCCATCCCGGCTTCGCGGAGTCGGGTGAAGCAGGTGTGCCGCAGCTCGTGGCAGGTCGCGTGTGTCAGCCCGGCGCGGGTCCGGGCACCGTTGAGGACCTGGTCGAGCCCGGCGGCGGTCAGCGGCCGGCCCCGGGTGGGTCCCTTCAGGACCACGAACACGTGGTCGTCGACCGCGTCGTCGGGACGCTCAGCGCTCAGGTAGCTGGCCAACTGTATGAAGAACGTCGGGACGACCGACACGAGGCGTTGGTGGCCGCCCTTGCCGTCGGCGATGAACACCCGCCGGTCACCGATGTGGACATCGCCGAACCGCAGCCCGAGGACCTCGCAGCGGCGCAGCCCGGCGTGGACCATCAACGAGATCATCGCCTGGTCCCGGTCGGTCCGCAGCGCCGAGGTGAGCGAGTTGACCTCGTCGAGCGACAGCACCCGCGGCATCTTCTTCGGCGCCCGCACCAGCGGGGAACCGCGGTGACCACGGTGGCGGGCGTTGATGCTGCGCGGGACCGGGTTGCGGTCGCGCATCCCGCGCAGCACCAGGTAGTCGAAGAACGACGAGATCGTTGCGAGCCTGCGCTTGATCGTCGAAGCGGCCAGCCCGGCTTCACCGTCGGCCAGCCGGACCACGTTCGGTCCCCTGCGTGGGGTGCGCTGTTCCTCGATGAACCCCAGCACGTCGGTGACATCGACCTGCTGGGGCGGCTTGGTGACCACGGTGAAGAAGACCTTCAGGTCGAAGGACTGCGCGACCAGCGAGTTCGGGCGAACCCGCGCGGCCGTAAAACGCAGGTACTCATCGACCAGCGGGTCGCCCAGCCGGGGTGGCTCGCCCACCGGACTGATCAGACAGGGGGTGAACACGTCAGCCATCCCGGCCTCCTCGACGGCTACTGCAACCAGCATCCGCCCGGGGTCACCGGCCACCTGGAACGACTCGCGGATCACCTACATATCAAGCCGCTGCCTTCAAGATCTCATTGGCCCGCCGCAGCTCGGCGATGTCCTTGCGCAGCTGCTTGTTCTCCGCCGCCAGGTCCGCGGTCACACCCGGCCGCTGTCCAGCTTCGATCTCGTATCGCCGGATCCAGGTCCGCAGAGTCTCGGGAGTCCCGACCCCCAACATCCCCGCGACCGCAGTGATCGCTGCCCACTGCGAGGGGTACTGCGGCCGCACCTCAGCGACCATCCGCACCGCCCGCTCCCGAAGCTCATCGGGGTACTTGCTCGGACGTCCCATTCTCGAATCCTCCCAAGGTAGGGAGTCTCCGGACTCGCCGGGACGGCTCAGTCGGGCTCGCTTCTGGTCTTGTCTCCGAGACGGTCTTTCCTCAAAGCGGGCTGAGGCTCAGAATGACGTCCACGGATGACGAGGCCGCGTTGCTCGCCCGCCGCGTTGCTCTGGCTGCCTCGGCGTGGCTGGGGGAGCCGCACGATGTCGAGGCGTACCGGCGTCTGGTTGCCGCTGTCTCGTCCTAGGACGAGTATGCGGGACCAACGTTGCAGGCCACGCACAGGGATCCCGAGCTGCTCGACGGGCTCGCGGAGGTCCATCCGCCCCAGAGGCTCGACGGGGCCATCGCCGAGCTGGGGCCGGCACTACGGCGTGCAGCACGCAGGGCCTTGTGAAAGGGCCTTGCGAAGGCGCCGCAAGACCGCACCGGAGCCTAGGCGAGCGTCAGCGTCAGTCTGACCAGCTGAGCCCATAGAGGGCGGGGGCCTGCGCGAGCTCCGGCTCGGTGCCAGGTCAGCCGTTCGCGCCGCAGGTCAATCGACCGGCGGCGGCATGGAGAACAGCCGTACTCGCCTTGGAGAATATGCCGCCACCGAGACTGAACAGCCAGAATGCAGGCTGGGCTCACATACCCAAACCTCCAAGTCTGCTTGTCGGACTAACGTCCATTCACCGAGTGATTCGGTGCTCAAGACCTGAGTGTTGTTGAGACCACCGGATAGGCCAGAACCGGTCAGTTTGAGGACGGCCTCCTTGCGCGTCCACAGCCGCGCGGCATCGAAGTCTGAGGTGACGCTCGGGCGAGCCCTTAACCACTCCATTTCCTGGCTAGTGAAAGCGTGACCACCGAGCCCCTGCCAGTCAACGTCTGGGCGAACCCATTCGATGTCCACTCCCACTGCTCTTCCACTGACCGCTAGCACGGCATGCTCTCCGGAGCGACTTAAGTTGAATTCCAGGCGTCGGCCACAGGCGGGAAGCAGCAGGTCTGGCTTTCCGTGACGGTTCGAACCACACGTGATGCAATTGCGCGTGATCACAAGTCGCCGAGGTTCCACACCGGTGTATTGGCCGAGGATCTGACGTAGGTAATGGTGAGACGCCAAATACTGTTCACGAAATGGAGAGCGCAACCGCCGCGCCTGAGACCGTTCCTCAGGTGAAACCTAATGGGATCCGAGCTCACTACTGGCGTGCAATCTCAAGTGCCACAGGTGAATACCCCGTCCACTCGGCCTTCTAAACCGCTCTGTAGTCATCCGGATGGCCCTCACACTCAGCTTCCAAGGTGTCGTCAGACCGCGGGCGTGGTCCGGACTTTGCGAGGTTCTCAGACAACACCAACCGCGAGGACATGCTCACTCCGTACACCAACTCGCCGCTCATCCCCGCGGCATCCTGTCAAATTGGGTCAGCAGCGCCGAGATCTGGTCAACGTACGACGCCAAATCAGTCAACCGTACTTGTTCGTGATCCGTGTGCGCCCCGTCTTCCTCGAGATCCCCGGCGCCAAGAACCACGGTGTAGCCACTGCTATCGTTGAACCACATCGCGTCACAGGTGAACGGTGCCAATCCAGCGTCGTCGTCATGCCGGTCAATCCCAGCGGCTGTCAGCACGCGTTCCATCGCCGGATCGCGGCCACGGAGCACTGGCAACCCTTGCTTAGTCCATTCCAACTGGCAGATTTGTCGGGCGTCACGTGCGGTGCGCGTCGCGATGGGAATGTGCGCGAAGTCGCGCTCCAGGACGGTGAGCGCGCTGCCGAACGCGTCTTCGGTCGTTGCCCGCAGCCAAGCTGCCTCCTCCTTGGAACCGTAGGCGAGGTTTGCCAGTAGGACCCCCTTGCCATAGACGCGGTTGTGCATCGTGCCCGTGTGAAGGCCGCCGAGGCACAGCGAATTGGCTGCCTCCAGGCCGATGCGGCGGACGAGGGCGTCGGCGACGACGGCCAACGCCAGCGTGGCGTTGTGCCCAGCAGCCGCGGCGTCGTCGGTGGCGCCTTCGCCGTCCACGCGTATCCGCGCCGTCATGGTCGAGGTAGTGCGGTCGAGGGTGGCGAGACGGGTCGGCTCGGCCACCACGTTGATGCGACCTGTGAACCCGGCCCGAACGAGCAGCCGAGTCCCATACCAGCCCATGGCGCCACCTTCTTCCCCGCCGACCAGCTGCAGCAGCACGGTGGTTCTATCGGGAAAGTCGGGTCGGCGGGCAAGTGCCTCCCTCACGCCAGCTATAAGCGCGACCGCTTGGCCCTTAGCGTCCACCGATCCGCGACCCGTGACGGTGCCGCCCGTGTGGCTCACTGGGACTGCGCCGGCTACGGTGTCGAGGTGACAGTTAAGTACCAGGGTGCGTGCGATAGACCGGCTCGGTCCGAGTCGAAGTACGACGTTGGGCTGAGACTCGCAGAACCTTGCCGTCCCTAGAGCGGCAGCCGCCTCCATGACTGTGAGCGGCGTACCTGGCTCGTCAAGGACGGAGACCGGTGGGGCGGCGTCGTGCACGACCTGGAACCCGAGGGCGGCTGCGTGGGTGACGAGGCGTCTTTGCGCGGAAGCGAGGTCAGAGGGCTCGCCGGTCTCCATTGGGCTGGCCGTCTCGATGCCCACGAGCTCCAGCAGGAGCTCGTCATCGGCCGGTGCCCAGGTCACCGGCCGCACCCGACGAGTGTCAGGAACTCCCGGGCGTACGCGAGGTACGACGTACGCCGCAGGTCGGCAGGGGCAGTGTCACCCAGGTGATGCACGTGGGCGACGTGCGGTTCTAGGCTGACCGCCCCGGCATAGTGCACCCCGGCGAGAAGATCCAGCACTTCCTGCAGAGGGGCCGAGCCGTGCCCGGGCATCGTGAACTCGGCGGTCCCGTTTGCGCGGTCATACACAACATCCTTGATGTGCACATGGACGACGGCGTCGAGTACAGGCCGCAGGTACTCAAGTGGATCATCGCCGTGCGTGATGGGGTTTCCCAGGTCGAACAGCAGCCGCAGCGCAGGAGAGGCGACGTGGTCGAGTAGGGCGCGCGCCCGGGTTGGGTCCCGGGCGGCCCAACCAGAGCAGTTCTCATGCACCAACGTGAGCCCGTAGGTGGCTGCTCGTTCTGTGAGCAACCCGAATCGGTCTAGCACACGGCTGCCCCACTCGGCGTCGGACAGACCCGCGTTTGGATAGGACATAACCCGCACGTACCGGGAGGCGACTCTGTCGGCTATCTCGGCCAGTACGTCGAGCTCCTGGAGGTCGGGCTCCACCGGTGCGACGATGCTGGTCGCCCAGTTTCCGATGGTGGAGTCGAGGGCGACGACACGGAGACCGGATGCAACAACCTCATCGGTGATGTGCCTGCGGCGCGTGGGTTCGATGGTGGCCAGTGGTTGGTCATCGACGTTCCGGAGTTCGATGCCCCCAAAGCCGAGCTCGTGGTGCACGGCGAGTTGCTCGACCACGCTCCGGCCGGCCTCATCGCCGATTCCGGCCAGCTGCCAGGGTCGCACAAGCGGCAAGTTGGGCGCCTTGAACCCACGCGTGGTCATTCGTCGCCTCGGCTGCCGAGTACGGTCGCCACCACCAGATCGAGCTGATGGTCGATCAGATCGGGGTGGAGGGGCAATAGCAACCCGCCGGTGACAACAGTGGCTGCGCCGGGGTGTGTCTCGTGATCCAACCACGGAGGGGGCTTGAGCAGCGGCCCCACCTCAATGCCGTGCTTGGCAAGTGCCGCAAGCACGCAGTCACGCTGGTCCGCCACCACGCCGTAGCCCGTTCCGCGAGGCAGCCCGACAGAGTCGATCGGATGCACCCCGGCGGCGCGCAGATCGTCGAGACGATCGTCGTAGCGGGCGGCGAGGGCGGCAGTCCGCTCTCTCGCGGCGTCCGCGTGCATCAGCATCGTGACCGCGAAGCTGGCAACCAACTCGTCCATCCGACTGTTGCGACCGATTTGGTGGTGCAGGAACCGAGTCACCCCGTCCTGTCCGTGGTTGCGCAGCATCCTCACGGTGCGGCCGGGGGCCTTGTGGGTCACGACGAGCGCCCCATCACCGGCTGCGAGAAGCGGTCCGTCCCGGCCGAGCCCGGTGACTGCGGCGTCATCCCAGAGGCCGGGAGCCCAGGAGGCGAACAAGGCGTCGGCCAGTCCGGTGGCATCATGCACAACCGCTATGTCCGGCCCGCCTAGTGGGCCGGGTGCGGCCACCTGAAGGGGATGGTCGACCAGCGCGACTCTAGCTCCGGTGGAGCGCAAGGTGGCCAGGTCGGGCACGCCAGTGCCCGGAGAGACGTCGACGGGGGCCGGGCGGGCGCCGAGCATCGACAGTGCGGCAACCACCTCGGGGCCGGCGCAGGCAGCTACGGCAACCCGGTCGTCGCGGGTGACCCCCAGTGCGTTGGCGGCCATCACAATCCCACCAGCGGGTGCGGCGCAAGCCACCACCGTGTCCGCGCCGGTGCGGCCGCGCACAGCCGACTCGAGCTCGGCAACAGACTGCTTGAAGATAAAGCGGTCATTGCCGGCCGCATTCAGCACGGCGTCTAGCAATTGTTCGCGGGCGCGTTGCCGCCTCCGCGAGCTAAACGGCACCTGGGGGTCGGTCATGACACTCCCCGGGACTCGACGAATCCTGTCAGCGCTGCGACCACCCGATCGACCGCGTCCTCGTTCAGGTCCGGGTAGAACGGCAGGCCGACTGTGCGGCCGCTGGCCCTCTCGGCGACCGGAAAGTCGCCGGGCTGATAGCCGAGACCGGCGAAGCACGGTTGCAGGTGCAGGGGGCGGGGGTAATACTCCTCGGTGCCGATGCCGCGCTCAGTGAGGTGGCGGACAAGGCCCGACTTGTCGTCGGTTTGGATGAGGTACACGTAGTAGACCGCTTGGACCGGCGACCGGCGGTCGACCAGCCGTGGGGTGCTGATCGCGGGTGCCAACGGTGCAAGCCGCTCGTCCAACTCGGCGGCCAGAGCGCACCGACGCCTGATATCGGCGTCAAGTCGTGTCATCCGCTCTCGTAGAACGGCAGCCTGGATCTCGTCCATCCGCCCCCCCATGCCCACTGCGGCAAGCCTGCGACAGCCCGCGGCTAGCTGGTCATCGTCGGTGAGAACCATGCCGGCGTCGCCGACCGCTCCAAGCGTCTTGCTAGGGAAGAACGACAGCACGCCACCGCGGCCGATGAGGCCAGTGTGGACGCCCCCGTACCGCATGCCAATCCCTTCGGCGCTGTCCTCCAGTACGTCGAGCCCGGCGGCGGCCGCGGCCTCCGTGACGCCGTCCATATCCGCGGGTTGGGTGAACAAGTGCACCGGCATGACTGCCATGGTCGAGGGCGTGATGGCGGTCGATATTGCGGCTGGGTCCAGCCCGTAGGAGACAGGCTCGATGTCGGCGAAGGCGGGTCGGGCGCCCAGCAGAGACACCGCCGAGGCACTGGCGAAGAAGGTGAACGCCGGCACGATGACTTCGGCGCCTGGCCCGACTCCTGCTGCCGCCAGCAGTAGAAGGAGCGCGTCGGTTCCACTGCCGCATGCCACCGCGTGTCGTGCGCCGGTGTATTCGGCGATGTCCCTTTCGAGCCCACGGGCTTCTGCACCATCTACGTAGTGGTCTCGATCGATGATGCCCGCGAGCCGTTCCAGGATCGCGGGCCGCAGTTGCTCAAACGTCGCCGCGCTTGAGAAGAAGGGGATGGTCATGGGGAGGGCTCGATCCACGAGGGGGCTGGGGCGTCAACCGCTGGCCGTGGGCGTGGCCGGGTCCTTGCGTCATTGCGGGCAAGGTCGAGGACGTCGACAACGGACCGGTGCAGGTGCGCATCACTGATCGGGCGTTGCCCCCTGCCCTCGAACCACGCGTACGCCTCGCGAAGGAACCGGTCGAGTGTCTGGTCGACCAGCAGTTCCCGGTCTGTCATCCGCCCAGCCGGATCGACGTGGATCAGCTGAGAGTAGAAGTCTCGGCTGTCCACGGGGTAGTAGCCGCGGATCTCGCTACCGTCGGGGTAGCGCGCGGTGATGGACCGCTCCGATATCGGCGCATCCAGGAAGGATTCCAACATGAGCGGCACTCCTTGTGTGGTGCGCAGCCTGATGCGTGCCGCACCGAGTCCGGGTCGCACCACATGGCCGACCCGGAGCTCCTGCAGGTCGGCGCCATCGAGAGTCAGTTCTGGACCAAACAGGTGCAGCGCCAACGCCACCAAGTGTGGCATCTCCACATCGAACGCGAGATCGTGTGTGGTCGAGGCGAGGCTGGTTCCGATCCGCGACTTGTGTTGACGCATGACCACCGAGATCGGTCGTAACCGAGCTTCGCGCAGCCGCTCAGCAACGCGGTCGGTGAGCGAGCTGGAGAGCCAGTTCGCCACCACCAGCACATCGAGTCCCAGGCGTCGGGTGAGGTCGAGCACATGGTCGGCATCGGCGACGCAGGTCGCCAGTGGCTTTTCGACCACGAACTGCCGGTAACCGTGGGCGCTCGCGTCACGCACTATTGACACGTGGTCGCGAGGTCCTGTGCACACGTGCACCACCGTCTGCTCAGGTGGAAACCCGATCACCTCGTCGAGCCGCCGGAACTGTGCGAGCGGGAGCCTCGGGTCGGCGCAGTCGGGCTCAAAGAGGCGGTCGACGACACCGATGTTGGTGTGCCTGTGCCGGTGCAACACGGCGAGATGCAGGTCGCGTCCTGCATGACCACAGCCGACGACAAGACTCTTCAGTGCTGATCCCGTCCCGGTCACGAGGTCACCACCATCTCATCCGCGAGCGTGGAGTCGCACACGGAGTGTCGACGCATGAGTGAATCGAGCGCGACGGTGGTACGCGCGTCGACAACGGCCAGCCAATCGCGTGCCAGCGCCCTGCCCTCTGGCGTGGCCGACCACAGGTATGTGCGCAGCTGGTCCAGCCTGGCGCCGCGCAGCATCTTCGGCTCGTATCCCTCGGGACCCAGCTCGACCGCCGACATCCCAGCGGCCACGGCCTCGGCGACGGGACGCTGGAAGACCAACGGGCCGTAGAGCCCGTTCGCGTGACCCAAGCGTGCGTAGTCTGCACCGTATGCGAGCGCGTACAACTTGCGATCGCCCCGAAGCACGAGGTGCGCGGCAACGATACTGCCGTCGTTAACAATGCCGTACTGCCGAACGCGGTCCGGGACCGTCGCGGCCAAGTGCTCGTGTACTGCGCGTAGTCTGCCTGCGGTCAGTTGGAGGCCATAATAGTCGCTGTTAAGCCGCTCCAGCTCGGCGACGCGGTTCCTCACCTCCGTGTCATCGTGGTCCAGCAGTATTACCTCAGCGGCCCGTTCCGCCTCTCGACGCATTCCGGTGCGGCGCTTGCGCCGGAACCGCCGCAGGTAGTCCTCGACTGAACTGCACCCGGCCAGTCGGATCCGAGAGATGCCCCTCACTGAACCGGAGACGAAGCCCGCGGCCGTGAGCAACCGTTCCAGACCTGGGTCCCCCCGCCGTACGTACAACAGTGCGACCGACAGGTAGCCGCGCCGCAACGCCTCCCGCAGCAGGGCGGTGAGGAGCGCGGCCATGGCGCGGTGGCGCTCCCTACCGTTCAGCTCTGGGCTGACGAGCAGGCTGCTGTCCCACATGGATCGGACCACGAGGGGAACTCCGACTGTCCGGTTGAGCGCCTGCCATGCGTCCCGCAGGCCTGGTTCGAGGTCTGTGGGGGCGTCGCCGGTGTGCTGGCGGAGAACAGCCACTATGGCGTCAGGCATTGACGTGTCGTCGTCATCCAGCCGCAACGTAGTGGGGTGGGCGATGAGGTCAATCGCCCGGCTGGAACGGGGAGTCTGGTCGGTGAGCTGGCTCAACGCGCACCCGGCGACGTAGTGACCGACGCCGTCGCGCAACACCAGTATCGAACGACCGTCTGGATCCTCCGCTTCCAGGAACGCCAGATAGTCCAGGTGGTATTCCAGGTCCGCGGTCCGAACCAACGCCGCCCAGCGTGACCGGTCCAGTTCCTCGACTGAGTCCAGCCAGTGAGCCGGCCCGATCGCTGCCGTCACGGCGGCCCCCCGTTTGCATTCGTACTCTTGGCGACCACAGGGCTGGTGGGCGCCGGAGAGCCAGTGATGTGGTCAGCCGTGCGGTAGGAAAGTGCTTGAATGGTTTCGGTGGGGTTGTACGACCCGAACGTGGGGAACTGGCCGCCGCCCAGCACGTACAGGCCCCGGCAGGTGTGCAGCTCGCCGTAGGGGTCGACGACCGAGGCGTGTGGGTCTTCACCCATGCGGTAAGTACCGGCATCGTGGTTGGACACATGGTAGCGCGGCGACAAGTCGTCCTCCCATCGCTCCACCCACCCCATCTCGTCGGCCACTTTGCGCTTGATCCGCATCATGAACGCGGCAGCGGCCAGATCTGCGGCGGTCCATCGATGGGTGATCCGCAGCGCCGGGAGGCCAGCAGGGTCACGGACCTGGGGATCGAGGTCGCACCACCCCGCCGCACCGGGGAGGTTGGCTGTCTGAGAGCAGATCGCAAAGAGCCTGCTGAAGTTGTCACGCAACCATTCCTTCAGAGGCCATCCGTGGCGGGGGACGGTGGCCGGCCGCATGTGAGCCGCCTCGATCGGCTGAAAGTCGCCTGGAACGCTGATCACGGGGGAGCCCCATAGGGCTCCTTCCGGGTTGTCCGGGATGAGCTCTGACGTGACGTCGTCGAACACGCTGGCTGCGGCTTGTGCACCCATGAAACCGTTCGTCGGCTCCGACAGCGTGCCTGTCAGCCGGCCATAGTTGTGGGTCATGAACCAGCGGCCGACGAGCCCGCCGCAGTGAATCCCAGAGAGGAAGAGCAATCTGGTGTTCTCCAGTGTATAGCACGCAAGCAAAACCAGCTGGGCATCGGCAACCCTGCCCCGTCCCGACTCGTCGAGGTAGTCGACTCCCGCAATGCGCCGACCTTGTCGGTCCATGCGGACACGAGTGACTCGGCAGCCGGTTCGGATGTCTAGCCGCCCTGTCGCCAACGCCGCAGGCAAGGAACTCACCAGGCTTGAGGACTTGGCCCCGGTGTGGCATGGGTATCCGTGGCAGAAACCGCAGTATGTGCACGCAGGCCGACCGCGGAAAGGGACCGAGGCAATCCCTGCCGGCTGCGGGAACGGGTGGTAGCCGAGTCTGGTAGCAGCCTCGACAAACAAGCGGTCGGCCGCGGCGCGCCGCAGCGGTGGCATTGGGTAGTCGCCCTGGCGAGGAGCCTCGAAGGGGTTACCGCCGGGCTGCGTCCGGCCGCGGATGTTGCCAGCGGCGCCACTAACGCCGAGCTCGTGCTCTACGAGGTCGTAGTAGGGCTCAAGATCGGCGTAACTCAACGGCCAGTCGACGACGTCAGTGTCGGTCGGCAACGCGGAGGCGCCGTAACGCTCACGGACGGTGCTGCGCATCCGAAAATCTGCTTCTCGGAACCGCCACGAGGCGCCTGTCCAATGCACCGTGCCGCCACCGGTGCCCAAGGAGGGGGGCAAGTGGTGCGGGTCAGCGTGGGGGTACAACGTGCCCGCCCAAGGCAAAACACGCGCGCTGGTGGTGTGGTCCGCTCGCCAGGTGAGCGGGTCGGTACGCATCGTGGGCAGCATGTCGCCGCGCACGTACATGCGAAGTTCGTCATGTGTCGACCACAACTCCCGGTCTAGGTGGTTGTCTCCCTTGTCGAGCGCGAGAACCCGCATGCCGGCGGCGGTGAGCCGGTCGGCCATGATGGCGCCTGCCGCGCCCAAGCCAACAACGATGGCGTCGGATCGGTCAGGCATCATCGCTCCGCTCAGCCAGCCAGTCCGAGGCCAGCTCCTGAGTGACGTCCTCAGGGGTGCGCAGCCGCCGGATCGGCGAGTACCAGATACTGAGGAACGCGAGTAGGCCGCCGACCGATCCAATGGCGAGAGTCGCTCGGACCCCGATGAGGTCGCCTACAACGCCGGCCACCAGGCTGCCCACCGCGCGACTGCCGATGCCTATGAAGCGCATGAAACCGTTCATTCGGCCCTGGATGAAGTCGGGAGTAACGCTCTGCCGGATGCTGACCTGCCCGACTGCGAACACGGTGCCGCACACAGACACAATCGCCTCCGAAGCGATCAGCATCACGAACCCATTCCCCGGAGTGGCGAGGGCAATCAGCAGGGGACCTAACCCGCTCAGCAGGGCGGACATCCATACCATCCGACCGAGCCCAAGGAGCCGCATCAGGGGACTGTTGATCGACGCCCCGATGAGGGTCCCCACGCTGCCCAGCGCGTATGCCACGCCGATCTGAGTTGGGCCCAGGCCGAGCTGGGTGCTGGCGTAGTAGATCGTCAGGATCGAGATGGAGACGACGAAGAAGTAGACCGCGAACAGGGATGCGGCGATCGCGCGCAGCATCCGTGTGCGAAGCACGTACACCAGACCCTCTCGGGTGTCGCTCAGCACGCTCGCTGGCTCCCCCGAGCGTGATACTGCCTCGCCACCACGACGGACTCGCAGCAGTAGCACCGCGGCTGCGAGGAAACTAAAAGCGTTGACGAGCACCGCAGCCGGTGCGGTAACCATCGCAATCACCGGACCGGCGATGCCTGGACCGCTGAGCTCCGCGGCCGAACGGCTGAACTGCATCGCGCCGTTCGCGGAGACGAGCTCATCCCTTTCCAACAGGCTGGGGAGGAAGGCCTGGTGCGCTATGTCGAAGAACAGGCTAAAGGTGCCGAACACGAAGCTAGTTGCGAGCAGAAACGGTAGGTTGAGTGTGCCGCTCAAATAGGCGATAGGGATACCGCAGAGGACGAGGAATCGGCCGAGGTGGCACACCAGCATGACGCGGCGTCGGGAGAAGCGATCCACCCAGACTCCCGCGAACAGGCCGAAAAGCAAGTATGGAAGGAGTTCCAGGAACCCCAGCAGCCCGATGTCGGCCGGTGATGCGTCCAGGGTGAGGGCAGCGATGAGCGGGATCACGATAAGCCCGAAGGCGCTCCCGAACAGGGCGGCCGTGGTTGCAGTCCAGAATCGTCGGAAGTCGGAGAGACCCCAGATGGGGGGCAGTCGATCGAGGATGCTCATCGCTGACCGACCCCTTCGTGGGCAGCTGGCTCGGCGAGGGTGACGGAGGACCATGCAGTTCCCGCCTCGCGCCAGAGAAATTCTGCCGGCCCCCACCGCGATGCCTCGCCCAGCACGAGCCGCCGCAGCCTGTCGAGAAGACTGTGCTGGACCAGCCCGGCCGCCCCGTGTGTGTGCACGCACTGCTGGACGGCATCGTGGGCCAGCTCGATGGCCATTCCCAACGCCGTGGCAGCGTTGCCGGGGTCTAACTGCCCTTTGTCCTGCTGCCACGCAGTGTGCTCCACGAACAGCCGGGCGGCGTCGACGCGGGCGCACAGCGCGGCGAGCGGAAAGGCCACCGCCTGGTAGGTGGCCAGGGACACGCCGAACTGGCGTCGTTCGGTGGCGCGGTCGATTGTAAGGTCCACCGCGGCGACCGCCGCGCCGAGGAGATTCGCAGCGTGCCGCAGTCTCGCCCGGTCCCGCAGGCTGGTGGGCAGCTCCGGTTCGGCCAGGACCCCGGCACGGGTAACGTGCACGGGGGTGCCGTGCCGGCAAGGCTCTGCCACCGCGATGAGGGTGGTCCCCTCCGCCTCGAACCGGATGAGCAACGTGTCCACGGTTTCCGGGATCTCGGGGAGGACGTTAGCGGGGAGCGTCCATCCCTCGCCGTCGGGTTTGGCGACCGGAGCGGTTCCGGTGATGGCGACGGCCCGTGCATGAGTGCGTCCGTCGGCCAGCCGGCGCAATCGTTCGATTCGGCAGGCCGTGCCGTGCGATGAGTTGTGCAACGGGCCACCCGCGCCAGTGTTGGCGAGCATCTCGGTGAGAAGCGTGCCATCCAAGTATCGCCGCCCGGTCGCCACCTTTCCGAGCTCCTCGGCCACAATGATCGCGGCTGCTTGTCCGAGGTCGAGGCCGTCCGCGTCAACGGGGACGGCGAAAGCGGGCACGCCCAGCTCAACAAGGTCATTCCAGTTCTGACCGACCTCGTTGCCGGGCTCGCCCGCACCGCCGACCAGGTCAGCGACGTTGTGCGCGAGCTGCTCGGCGACGAGATCGGTCAGGACCCTGATCGCGGGCATCAGCCGGCACCGCCAATGCAAGCTCCCGCGAGTGTCCGCAGCATCATCTCGCTCGTCCCCCCAGAGATCCTCATGCCGGGCGCTTCCAGGGCCGCCTCGCGGATGAGATGGGTGAGTGGGTCCGCGTCGTCGGCGGTCCCGCCGAGCCGAAGGGAAGTCCAACCGGCCAGATCCGCGGCCAACTCGCTGGCGTACCATTTCGACGTGGCCGCCATTTCGTCCGGCGGCTCGCCTTCATCGAGAGCGCTGAGGGTTCGGTAGGCGAGCAGCCTTGCGGCGTTAAGTCGCGCGCCGAAGCGACCTAGCGCGGCCAAGACGTCGGCGTCGCCGGCAATCTCAAGAACTTCGGCCCGTTCCCTGGCAAGGGCGTACCAGCGGCGGGCGCGCGAGTAGTAGTCGATCCCGGTGCGCTCCAGCGCCAGCGTGCGCAAGAGCAGCGGCCACGCCTGCCCAGGCGGCGCGACGACACGGCCTCTGGGCACCCGGACGTCCTCTAGGCCGACCCGGTGGAACGGATCTGCCCAGGCGGATGGCACAGGGGTGATGGTGACGCCCGGCGTAGTGAGGTCTAGCAGAACGAGCATCAGTCCGTCGTAGGGGGTTCGGCCACCCTCCACCCGGGCCAGGCACAACCCGTGCTGGCACAGGCTCGTCACGAGTCCGTAGACTTTCTCGCCGTGGAGCACGACGGCGTCATCGTCCACGATCGCGGAGGTGATGACCGAGGAGAGGTCGGAGCCTGCCCCAGGTTCGGTGAAGAGCACGGCCGCAAAGGCCCGTCCCGCAGCGAGGCGCGGAACGATCTCGGTGACCAGCGACTCAGGTGCCCCCCGGAGCAGAAGGTTTCCGACGGTCTGCACGGAGATCACGTGCAACAAGTCGGGCACGTCGCGCGCAGCCAGCTGCTCGGCGACCGCTCCGGCCTGCACCAAGGAGCCGTCCCGGCCGCCCAGCCGCTCGGGCCAGGCCGGTGCGAGCAGCCGCCGCTCGCCAAGGAGCCGGTAGACCGGTCGCGGGTCCCGCTCTGTCCGGGCCTGCCTTACCGCAGCCACCGCCGCAGGTTCGGCGAAGAACCCGACCAATTCGGAATCGAGGCTATCTGGCTCCGCGAATGTGCTTCTCACGGTATACCCTCACCGTCTCGACGCGCTCTCGAACGCGCGCGTCAGGGGTGCGTTCGGATCGGCGGTGAGCCGGCCAAGGAGCTCAAGATAGTCCTCCACGATCTGGTCGGCACGGTTCGCGCTGAGCGCCCGGCCGTTGTACTCCAAGAAGCAGCGGCAACTGGTCCTGCCGAGCTGGTCATACACGCGGATACACAGATCCGGGCGCACGTCATGAGGAGCGTAGATTTGCAGCGCCTCCGACGGGGGGCCATCAGATAGTGGCTCGTCGTCGATGCCCGTCAACTCCACGAAGGCGCGCGGGTAGTTGTAGAGCGCGAAGATCACCTGGATGACGGGCGCGTAACCAACAGGAGTTTCCACGTCGAGCTCGCTAAGCAGCTCCTCTATCGGCAGATCCTGATGACAGAACCCGTCCTGGGCGGTCTGGCGAACTCCAGTGATGAGTTCATGGAAGCTGGCCGCTCCTCTCAGGTTCACGCGCACTGGCACCATGTTCGCGAACAGCCCGACGACATCCTCGAGCTCGCTCTGGTGTCGTGCGGCGATCGGCACGCCGATCACTATCTCCTGCTGTGCGGCGTCGCGGGCGGCGAGCACACTGAAGGCTGCAACGAGCGTCATGAACATGGTGGCGCCGCAGGATCGACCGATCTCGCGCACTGCCTCGGCAACGGCGGGGCCGATCTCGAACGTGCGGTGGCCGCGTTCGAACCCGACTGACTCCTCACGTTTCCTCGCAGTCAGATCCAACACAGGGGGCGCGCCAGCCATCGTTCGCCGCCAGTATTGGGACTGCTCGATCCGGCTCCAACTGTGCAGCCACCGGTGCTGCCACTCGGCGTAGTCATGGAACTGGAGGTGCGGCTCCGGGGTGGCCTCAGCGACGCCGCGTTCCTCGTCGTACAACGCGAACAGGTCGCGAGTCAGAACGTTGGCAGACCAGCCGTCCAGGACGACGTGGTGCACCGTCAGTAAGAGGGCGTGATCGTCGGGACAAACACGCAGGATCCTTCCTCGGAGCGTGTTGTCGCAGGACAGATCGAAGGGGCGTGTCTCTTCCTCATGGTCGGCGTGTCGCATCCGTTGGGTGACCAAGTCGGAAGGCAAGCCCTCGAGGTCGACGATCGGGATCGCTGCCGCTGGACGCGGAGCAACCACCTGGAGCACACGGTCGCCGTCCAGCCGGAAGGTAGTGCGCAGCGAGTCATGCCGGTCCTGGAGCCGCTGGACCGCTCGCACCATTGCCGGTGCGTCTAAGGGGCCGCGGAGGCGTAGCCCCATACGCATGTTCCAGAACGTCTCCTCGGGGTGGTCGCGGGTGTGCAAGAAAGTTCGCCGCTGCCCGGCTGTTGCCGGAAACTCGCCTTCCCGTCGATCTGACGACACCACCTCCACGGGCCATGGTCGGGATCGTTCGCGCTGAGCAGTGAGGTGGTCCAGCAACTGGCGCTTCTGCGGACTCAACGCGGACATGCGGTCCTCGCGGCGGGTCAACGCTCGGCCTCGCCGTTCTGGAGCAAGGACAGGTAGTCGGCGGCCTCGTCATCGGAAAACTCATCGAGCCTGTCGAGCATCTGGTCGAGGTTGGCGCCATCGTCGGCAACTGCTCTCTCGATCAACTCCGCGACCGCGGCGACAGTTGGTTTGACGAAGAAGTCGGCCAGTCGAATTTCCTCACCGAGTTCGGAACGTACTCGAGCAACCAGTTGAGTGGCCTGGAGCGAACTGCCCCCCAGTTCAAAGAAGTCATCGTCGACACCGACGGTGGTCAGTTTGAGCAGGGGACCGAAGACCTCGGTGGCCAGCCGTCGCTCCAGCGCGGTAGTTGGTTGTCGAAAACTCTGGTCCAGCTCCGGCCGCTCCTGTGAGGGCGCTGGGAGGCGCTCTCGGTCGACTTTCCCACTGGACGTGCGCGGCAGTTCTGGTAGCCGTACTACTTGGGCCGGCACCATGTATCCGGGCAGCCGATCAGCGACAAAGGAGCGGACCGCGCTCACGGTCAACTCCACCTCGACGGGCACCTCGATGTACGCGACCAGGTGGGGAGAGGAGCCCTGCGCGCCGACTGTCTCAACGACTGCGGCGAATACGTCAGGATGCGCAACGACGGCGGCCTCCACCTCCGCCAGTTCGATGCGATGTCCGCGAATCTTGACCTGCCGGTCGATCCTGCCGATGAACTCCAGCTGCTTGTCGGGTCGCCACCGGACCAAATCGCCGGTCCGGTACATCCGCTGGTCCGCTAGTGAGGTGAACGGGTCGGGCTGGAACCTTTCCCGAGTGAGGTCGGGTCGGCTCAGATAGCCGCGGGCAACCTGCGGGCCGGCGACGTAGAGTTCACCCAGGACGCCGACGGGAACCGGGCGCCGCTGCTCGTCCAGCACGTACGCGCGGTGGCCGCGGATCGGTCGCCCGATCGGCGGGTTGGCGGGTCCGCCGGGGAGGCAGTCGGCGAGCGTCACTGCGACGGTCGTCTCGGACGGTCCGTACCCGTTCACCACTCGGCGCCCGTCAGACGCCCACGCGTCTACCAGTGAGCCAGGGAACGGCTCACCGCCCAGCGAAAGGAGCCGCAAGCCCGGCAGCGCGGCCGGATCGAGCGCGGGCACCAGCGACGGTGGCAACTCGGCGACGGTGACGCCGGTCGAGCGGAGCAAGCGCTGCAGGGCTGCCGGGTCGCGGCGTTCCTCGACGCCGACGATCACCAGTTCGGCGCCCGCGCACAGGCTGGCGAACAGGTCGAAAACCGACACGTCAAAGGTCGGCAATGCGAACTGTGCCAGACGGTCTGCGGGAGTGATGTCGTAGGCTTCGATGATCGTTCGCGTGAAGGCAACTACCGAGCGATGCTCGATCATGACTCCCTTGGGCTGACCGGTGCTCCCCGAGGTGAATAGCACGTACGCGAGATCGTCTGGGGTCGCGGCCGGTTCGCCCGGGGAACGATCCCCACTCTGCTCAGGTGCCGTTCCGGTCGGGTCCAGAACCACTTGGTCGAGGTCTGGAAGCTTCGGCAGCCCTTCAGCCACAGACACGAGCAACTCGGTCCCGGCATTGTCCAGGACGGTCCGCACCCTCTCGGCCGGCCAGTCGGAGTCAACAGGAACGTAAGCGGCACCCGCTCGCAGGATCGCCAGCACGGCGATGGGGAACCATTCCGACCGGTCCACCCGGAGCCCGACCCGGTCGCCGGTGCGGACTCCAGCTTCATGCAGCCGGTTGGCCAGCACGACCGATCGCTCTTGGAGGTCGCGGTAACTCAGCGTCCGCTCGCCGCTGCGGACAGCCGGCGCATCTGGCTGACGGGCGGCCACACAGTCGAAGAGTTCTTGCAACGTCGCGTCCGAGGACTCCGCGGGACCTCCGTCTGCCCAGGTGCCGACTAGGGCGTCTGCATCCTGCTGAGACATGAGAGGCAGTGCCGAGATCGGAGCTTCTGGGTCGGCGACGGCGCCGCGCAGGATCAGTTCGTATCGCTCCAGCAGCAACTCCACCGTGGACTCCTCGTAGAGATCGGTGTCGTACTCCACACTCAACACGAGGTCATCACCGTCCAGCATTGCCATGACGCTTAGGTCGAACCGAGACACGTCGTCGGGCAGGTACATCGCATCGATCTCCAAGCCGCCCACGACATCGGCTGTCGGTGCTGCGGGCTCACCGGCGAACATGGTGAACTCGATCTGGAACAATGGGTTGCGCCGCGGATCGCGTCGGGGCGCAACCGCCTCGACCACTTTCTCGAAGGGCAGTTCGTCGTGCTCGAAGGCGTCCAGGACCGTGGTCCGGACCCGGCCCAGAAGCTCGGCGAACGTGGGATCCCCGCCGACATCGACTCGGAGGACGGTCATGTTGACGAAGCAGCCGATGAGCGCAGCCAACTCGGGTCGCCGCCGCAACATCGCGGCGGTCGCCACGGTGACGTCGTCACGGTAGGTCCAGCGGTGAAACAGCGCGTCCAGGCCCGCCAGGAGCGTCATGAAGGTCGTCGCCTTGTGCTGCTGACTCAGGGCGTTCAGTTCGGACAAGAGGCCGTCACCCGCGATTCGCGAGACGCGTCGGCCGCGAAATCGACGCTCGGGCGGCCGCGGGCGGTCCGGAGGCAGCTCGAAGCCTTCGAGCCCTCGCAGATGTTCCTGCCAGTACGAAACAAGTTGCGCACCGTACTCGGACTTCATCCGCTCGCGCTGCCAGATCGCGTAGTCCGCGTACTGGAGTTCGGGGTCCGGCAGCGGCGACGGCTGGCTACGGCTGAACGCGTCGTGAAGGGCGATGAGCTCGGACAGGAAGACGTGACGCGAGCCTGGGTCCCACGCGACGTGGTGCACCACCCACAGCAGTCGATGCTCGTCCTGTGACAACCGCACTACCAACGGGCTGAAGAGTGGCGCGACGCCGAGGTCGAAGTCATGGTCAAGGTGCTCGTGCTCCACTTCGGCCAACCGGCGGTTGCGCTCCTCAAGTGGCAGCGCGCTCAGGTCGACCAGGGGAACGTCCAGTGGGACCTCGTCCTCGACGACCTGCCACACGAAGCCGCCCTCTTCGATCAGCCGCGTGCGTAGCACCTCATGTCGGTGGACGATCTCGACGAGCGCGGTAGTGAGCGCGGCCATGTCGAGGGACCCGCGCAGCGCGAACGCCTGCGTGCTGTTGTTTCGCACTCCGCCGCCACCCAAGGCGTCAACGAACCACATCTGTTCCTGCTGGAAGGACGGCACGCTGCGGTCCTGGCGCGGTCGCTGCATCAACTCCGGACCGGCAGCGTCACGGGGCGAAGCGGAAGACTGCCGCAGGCGATGCAGCATTCGAGCCCGTTGCTCTCGCGGTAGGCGCGCCAAGCGGGCAGTCAGATCACCGCTGCTCGTCATGTTCTCCCCGCCTATCGTCGTGGCCCGATCCAACCGTTAGCGCTCGTGGGCCTCCACTTGGCGGGCGACTTCCTCATCAGTGAGCTGATCCAAGTCCCGAAGCACCAGTTCCCGTACCGCGACGGCCAGCGCTGCCGGCGTCGGACGGTCGAAGACCTCGCGGAGTGGGAGAGTGAGGCCAAACGCACGCGACACACGGCTCGCCACGGAGGCCGCCTTCACCGAGTGCCCACCAATCTCGAAGAAGTTGTCATCTATACCGACAGCTTCCATCTCGAGCACGGCCTCAAACACCTGCGCGATCTGGGTAGCGACGAGATCGGACGGGCCGCTATCCGCGGCCGTAACGACTTCTTCCCTCTGCCCCGGGCCCTGCGCCAGAATGTTCGGTGTACCTGCCTGGGTGCCGGTTGGGGAAAGGGTGTTGATGGGCGGTCGCGCTTCCAACAGGGCATTGCGGTCGAGCTTGCCGTTGGGTGTCAGCGGCAGCGCCGGGATCCACTGGACCACGCTGGGCACCATGTAGTCCGGCAAGGTCCGGGCCAGTTGCGCGCGGACATCTCCTGCTGTCGGCCGCTCAGAACCCTCAGCCACGAGGTAGGCCACCAAAGTGGCCGAATTCTCGCGGTCTGGCCGCGCCACCACTGCGCACTCACGGACCGCGGGCTGGGTAGCGAGCGCCGATTCGACTTCACCGGTCTCGACCCGGTAGCCGCGGATCTTGACTTGTGCGTCGACACGACGGATGAAGTCGTAGACACCCCTTGGGGAGCGCTGCACGATGTCGCCCGTCCTGTACCAGCGGGCTACACGCTGCCCCTCGGGATACTCGATGAACCGGTCCGCCGTCAGGTCGTCCCGCCCGAGGTAGCCGCGGGCGAGTACCTGTCCCCCAACGCACAGCTCCCCGGGCTCTCCGTCCGGTACCGGTCGCAGGTCGGCGTCGACGACGCTGGTCCTGACGCCGGGGATCGGGACGCCGATCGGGGGGCGGCCCTCACCGGCGACACACTCGTGCCAGGTGGACCAAATGGTCGCCTCGGTGGGCCCGTACAGGTTGGCCATCCGCCGTCCGGGAGCCCACCGGTCGACGAGCTCCGCCGTGCATGGCTCTCCGGCGACGGTGAGGAGCCGGAGCCTGGGAAGTGGTCGGTACGGGACCGCGCCGAGCGAAGATGGCGGGATGGTGGCGATCGTCACCTCTTGCTGCGCCAAGGTGTCTCCCAAAGGCTCGCCGGGCATCAGGTCCTCTGGCTGGGTGACGCAGAGTGTGGCGCCGGTGGCGAAGGACATGAGCAGTTCGAAGACGGAGGCGTCGAAGCTTGGCGAGGCGAAGGCGAGCACACGATCTCCTGGGCCGGCACCGAGCAACTCACGCTGGGCTGCTGCGATCACCGGCAGGCCCCGATGGAGAACCTCGACACCCTTCGGTCGACCGGTCGACCCGGAGGTGTAGATCACGTAAGCGAGGTCGTCCGGGGCTGGCCGGCCATGGCCCGCACCGACAGCCGCCTTGGTCGTCGTGGCCATGCCACCTAGTTCCGTGATCGCTGGGTCACCACCGGGCATCGATGGTGGATCCATGACCAAGGCGGCGCCAGAGTCGGAGAGCATGTAGTCCAGCCGCTCTGCGGGATAGCAGGGATCGAGTGGCAGGTAGGCGGCGCCGGTCTTCCACACCGCCAGCACTGAGGCCGCGAGCAGTGCGGAGCGATCAAGTCGAAGCGCGACTATATGGCCCGCGCCGATGCCGTATCCCCGCAGGGCATCGGCCAGGGCCTCTGCCTTCTGGTCGAGCTCCTGGTAGGTCAGATTTCCATCGGGCGCCTCGACCGCTGGCGCGGCGGGGCGTCTGCACCGCCAGCCCTCGATGCATTCAAGAACCGTCGTTGTCCCCGAGATTCCCCAAGGGTCTTCCATCGGCTGCCTCCCCGCTACGTCGCGCTGCCCAACATCGACGACACTCCGAGGTCGACTGGGGGGGTGCGCTCCGCGTCGGTGAACCTACTTCCCCCTTCATACACTTGGAGAGTCGGTGTGTCCAGAGATGCATCGAGACACGCGCCCAACGACGCCCATCACGATTCGGCAGGACGGTCGCGGTTCCGCCGCGTGCGGTTCTCGGACAGTCGAAAACGGCACCACCGTGGTCTGGGCAGACGCCCAGCCGCACGAGATTCGCCCGTCCAGAGACCAGCATGGGAGACGACTGTCTCTGGATGAACGACGCCACCGGGTTCGATCACGGTACGCACCGGTTCACCCCAGCACCCGAGCCCCCGAGGACACCCAGCACAGCGACTCGGCGGGACATCGAGATCAGGGAGTGAACGTTTCGCGATGCACGGTCAGGTCGGCGAGAATAGCCGGATCGGGCTCCACGCCGATCCCAGGAGCCACCGGCACGGGCAGGTGAGCCTCGTTGTCAAGCACGAAAGGCTCGGTCAGGTCGGTGACCCAGTAGCGGTCCGAGGCAGAGATGTCCCCGGGCAGTACAAATCCGGGGAGTGACGCGAGGGCCACGTTTGCGGCCCGACCGACACCGGTTTCCAACATTCCGCCACACCAGACGGGTATCCCAGAGGCGCTGCACACGTCGTGCACCCGGCGGGCCTCCAAGTAGCCGCCCACCCGGGCCGCCTTGATGTTCACGACTGAACAGGCACCAAGGTCGATCGCCGCGGCGGCCATTCGCGCCGACGCAATCGACTCATCGAGGCAAACCGGCGTGCGCAGCCGCCGCGCCAGACGCGCGTGGCCAGGCAGATCGTCCGCGGCCAGCGGCTGCTCAAGCAACTGCAGGTCAAATTGGTCGAGCTCGACGAGCCGACGCACGTCCGACTGGGCGTACGAGGTGTTCGCGTCGACCTGGAGCGAGAGGTCGGGGTACCGTTCCCGGACGGCACGGACCGGCACTAGGTCCCACCCCGGCTCGATCTTCAACTTGACCCGGCGGTAGCCGGCGTCCAGGTAGCCGGCCACGCTCTCCAACAAGGCCCCCAGAGATTCCGGAATACCGATGGACACCCCGGCGGGAACCCTCTCGCGTATGCCCCCGAGATAGTCCGCCATTCGCATTCCGCTGCGCCGGAGCTGAGCATCCAGCACGGCGCTCTCAAGCGCCGCCTTCGCCATCGGATGTCCACTCACCGTAGCCAACGCGGGGTGGACGCGAGCCGCAGTGAGGTCATGGGCGGCAAATAGCCGGGGCAGCAGGTGACGCACGATCACCTCGTAGGCACCCTGCTGATATTCCGCGGAGAATGCCGGACGCTCGGGGGCGGTGCACTCCGCCCAACCCACGGTGTCGTCGAGGTTGGCCCGGATCAGCAGCACGTCACGCTCGGTTTCGATGCCGTAGGCGGTTCGGAAAGGAGCGACCAGCGGCATGCGCAAGCGCAGCAATTCAACTCGATGCAACTTCACCGGGCACCACCTTGGCTGGCTGGGAGGCTGGGCGTCGAAGTACGAACCAGCCGTCGTCGAATTCCGAGGCCACGAGCCCTGCGGAGAGAGCTTCACCCAGGGCGGTTCGAAGAGCACGCCTCCACCGGAAGGCCAGTTCGGGATGCTGGGAACGTAGTTGCACGGCGTCGTGCGGGATGCGACACAACCGGACAGCGGCCGAAGTTGGCGGGCCTAGGCACGGCTCGCCGTCCTCGCCGTCGAGCACCACCGGCACCCCCGAGTCGCGCAACTTCGAGATGCTGGGTCGCCAAGGCCTGCCGGCTGCGGCCGCTATCGTCACTGGCGCGTGGAGCTCCCAACGCACCAAGCAGCGGTCACTGAAGTCTCCGGCGTTGATAGAGTCGTCCATCGCACCGTAGAAGTCCGGCATGTAGCTCACCGCGCTGGCGCCTAGTTTCGCGATGTTGAAGTGTGCGTTGTGCCGAACGAGTGGGTCAAACGTCCATTCGATTATCTGGATACCCCGGCTCATCGCCCAGGCTCGCTGGTGCTGCTTCAATGCAAACCCCACCCCGCCGGACTGAGATCCGCTAGCCACGGCGGTGGTCTGGGAGAACAGTCCCGCCGCGCATAGGAATCCAGCACAGGCACCAACCAGTACACCAGCTCGGCGCGCACCCGATGCATAGCATCCTGAAACCGCCAGCGCCCGGAGCAGATTCGGCGAAAGCGGTGCATAGGTAGTGCCGGTGCCGAAGACCCGCGCGAAAAGCTCAGCGGCCTGGTGGTGCTCGCGCATCGTGACCAAGTCGTCGACCTCGACGCCCACCAGCGTCGCCGCCCGCGCTGCCTCGTCCCAAGGGTCCGGCACCATCAGGTGAGTCTATTCTGAGGAGTCTGGTGCGCGTGACCGGGTGCACTTTTCGCGGCTTAGCCACCAACGGCACAGGGAGGATTGATGAACAGACCGCTCACTCGCGCGTACCCGGGTCACGACCCCGTGCTAGACGCGGACTGGGCGGAGAATTGGCGGGAACTGGTCGCGGCGCGGGACGCCACAGTGGGTCCGCGGGACACGACCTACTGGGACGAGCGTGCACAGCGGTACGCGCAGTCGGTCTCTGGCCAGGACGGGCCGCTGCTGGACCTGCTCGGCACTTGGTTGACCCCTGACACCACAGTGCTCGACGTAGGTGCAGGAACCGGTCGGCATGCGGTCCCGCTGGCGCAGCGTGTGCGTCTCGTCGTGGCGGTAGAGCCGTCGAAGCAGATGCGCGCTCGAATACCGCCCACGCCGGGGCTCGAGGTCGTAGCGGCCGACTGGCTCGCTGCGGGAGACTTGCGGGCCGATGTCGTGACCTGTCTTCATACGTTGTACCCGATCGCCAATCCGGTCCCGTTTTTGCGTAAACTGGACCAAGCGGCCAAGCGGCGGGTTGTCGTGGCGATGAGGGATGATCCCAGTGCCCACCCTGCGGAGGTGATCGCAGGGGGAGCGCGCGAGCCCCTGTTGCGCCACCTTGTGCTGTTGCTGCGTCAGATGGGAATCGCGCCTGACGTGAAGCGGTTCAGGTACACGACGGCTTACCACTTCGACTCGTTCGAGGAGGCGCGCGATGACTGCCGTGCCCGTGCCGGTGCCAGATGGGACGATGAGCGGGGCACAGCATTGCTGCGGCAACGACTCAGACCTAGAGTGGGTGGGGGAGTTACGTTCGATGGTGGCACGATGACAGCTGGTATCGCACATTGGACTCCCGGCGGGTGACACGCTCGGTGATCGGAGGTGCCCATGGCTATTCGGGCAAGGTATAACCACGTGAGCGTGCATGCCGTCGACGTCGAGGAGTCCGCCCGGTTCTATACTGAGTTGTTTGAGTTGACCGAACTTCCGGCTCCGGACTTCGGAACTCCGACTCGTTGGCTCCAGATCGGGGACCTGCAGCTGCATCTCTTCGGTCGGCCGTCGCCGGCCCCGGCGTATCACCACTTCGCTGTGACGGTCGATGACCTGACGGAGGTGTACGCCCGGGCAGAAAAGTTGGGTGTTATCGACGCCGACACTTACGGTCATGCGCTCATCGAGCTGCCCGACGGCGCAGTTCAGTTCTATGTACGCGATCCCGCTGGAAACCTTGTAGAGGTCAATTACCCGGGCATCGACAAGTTGGACGATCGCCTGCGCGCGAGGCTGCACCGCATGGCCGAAGACCGGGAACAGAACGCCGACAATCTCAGGGCCACCCTCTTCCTCTCGGGTCAGCGGTGAGTCCCGAGACCAGTCACCTGTCCGAGGCCGAACTGTACCTGCTTGACGCAGTGACGCGGCGGATCTTTCCGGGGGACCCGACCGACCCGGGAGCCGCTGAGGCAGGCGTGGTCGACTATATCCGTAGCGTAGTAGACGAATCTCGCTCGGGTGTCCTGGAGTGTTACCGCACCGGTCTGGCCGAACTCGATCGCCGAGCCGTGGCTATCCATGGGGTGGGCTTCACCGACCTCAAGGAGGCGCACCAGGATGCGGTGCTCGTGGCGCTGGAATCTGAGGTCGACGAACTGATGGCCGCGGAGACGTCCACACTCGTGGAGAACTCGGCAGCCTACTTCTTCGGACTGGTGTGTGAGCACACGCTGCATGGAATGTTCAGCGACCCCATTCACGGAGGCAACCGTGACGGGATCGGATGGCGGTTGATCGGCTTTCCTGGCCCTCGCTGGGGGTACTCGGCAGCCGATATGGCTGCCGGAGTAGATGCGTCCACACTGCCGATCACCAGTCTCGCAGAGGTCGAGAGCGAGGCGAGGGCTCGGTGGGGCGAGACGTGTCCCGAAACGAGCCCCAAGAAGATGAGGGACTGACAGCCGACCGGAAGGTTGCTTACACTGCAATCAAACGGGTCTCGGGCGCTCCTGTTCTCAAGCTGGGCACACGGGTCCGACCGTGAGGATGGTCCAGTGGACGATTTCGAGGGAACGGTTCACACAACCGGAAGCGACGAGCCACGCAGACTATCGGCAGACAGGCTCGCACTGCTGAAACAACGGCTCGCCGCGGACGGCGCATCCCCGGCGGTGGTGCCGCGGCAGCGGTCGGCGGGGGAGCAGATCCCCCTGTCCTTCGCCCAGGAACGGTTGTGGTTCCTCAACCGGATTCTCGCAGGCAGCCCAATGTACGACATCAACGTGGCGCTCAGGATCCGGGGGCCGCTTCGGGTGGACGTCCTGGAGCATGCCGTCACTGCTCTAGTTCAGCGCCACCGCGTTCTACGTTCCTCCTTCCCGGCCACGGACGACGGTCCGCGACAAGTAGTCGCTCCCGCCGAGCCGCTGACGATTCCGATGGAGGACCTCGCCGGGTATCCGTCGGAGCGACGTGAACAAGCCGTTATCGAAGCGTCCGAGGCGCTGCTCGCGGAGCCATTGGACTTGGATGTGGCGCCGATGCGAACCGCCCTGGTCAAGGCGGACGAGGACGACCATGTGCTGCTGGTCAAGGTGCACCACATTGCCTTCGACGCGACATCGTACGAGGTTCTGCGTGCTGAACTCGGCGCCCTGTACGAGGCGTACGCGGCCGACGAGACAGTGTTGCCGTCAGCGCCGACGCTGCAGTACGCAGACTACGCGGTCTGGCAGCGCGAGGAGGCAGCGTCGGGCCGCTACGCCGAACAGCTGGACTACTGGAGATCACGGCTGTCCGGCGATGTGCCACTTTTGGAATTGCCCGTCGACCTCCTGCTCCCCACGGAGCCGCGATACACAGGGGGCAGTGTGTCGTGCTCGTTGACGCCGAAGCTGAGCGAAGGCATCCGGGCGCTGGGCGCCGCCGAACGAACGACCCTCTACAGCACGATGTTGACAGTCTTCGGTGCCGTGCTAGCTCGACACGTCGACTCCGACGAGGTGATCGTTGGCATCCCGGCATCCACCCGGCAGCAGCCCGAACTCGAGGAGGTCGTGGGTGTGTTCTTGAACATGCTCGTCGGCCGACTCGACTTTGCCGGGGAGCCCACGTTCCGTGAGGCGCTGCGGCGGACCCACGACACTGCACTCGAGGCGTACGCGAACCAGGACGTGCCATTCGAGCGGCTCGTCGAGGTGCTGCAGCCCGAGCGCAGCCTGTCGCGGACGCCTTTCATCGACGCGGTGCTCAACATCGCCCCGGCTTCGGCCGAGCAACAGTTTGCCGACCTGTCAGTCACCCCGATGATGCTGGGCAGGCTCTACGCCGGGTACCCACTGACGCTCTACGTCAACCAACACCAAGAGAGTATCCAACTCGAGCTCGTGTACCAGGACGAGCGGTTCACCTCCGAGCGGATGACCGAGTTGCTGAATCAGATCGAATTCCTCCTCGAACAGGTGGTAGAGGACCCGGATCAGTCGTTGTGGAGCTACTCCTTGGTGACGCCCGCGGCTCGAGCGCTTCTCCGGGATCCTGCCGAGCCCTTGGAACGCCCCGAGCGTCTGTCGGTGGTGACCACGGTCGAAGAGCGCGCACACGTCGTCCCAGACCATGTTGCGGTCCGCTATCGCGGTCGCGAATGGAAATACTGGGAGCTCGCCGAGAGCGTCCGAGCGATCGCCCGCCAGTTGCGAGGGAACGGGCTCAGCGAAGGCGATGTCGTTGGAATCGTGGGAGAGCCAAGTTTCGGATACATCACAGCGTTCCTTGGGGTGATGCGAGCTCGCGGCGTCGCGCTCCCGATGGACCGTATGGTGCCAGAGGCACGGCAGCGGGTCATGCTCGACGTTGGACAGGCCACCAGACTGCTGCTGGTGGGCGACGGCGGAGCGGCTGAGTCGTGGGTCCCTGGATGCGATGTGCCGGTCTTCCGTGTCGCGGGCGACACGGGTGTCCTCGACGCCGAGCCGGCTCTCCACGTGGCCCTACCAGATCCCCACCCCGAGGATCCTGCCTACCTGTACTTCACCTCGGGTACGACGGGCACACCCAAGGCCATCCTCGGCCGCAACGACGTGCTCGACCACCTCATCACTTGGCAGCGGGAGACGTTCCGGGTTGGCCCGGGCGATCGCTGCGGGCTGACCACTCGATTGCTGTTCGATATGGTTCTGCGCGACATCTTCTTACCACTCACCAGTGGTGGCACAGTGTGCATACCCGATGACGAGATGGTCAGCCTCGACGCCACGGCGGTGCTTCGCTGGCTGGCCGACGAACAAGTGACGCTACTCCATGTTGTGCCCTCGCTGGCCCGCCGCTGGGTAAGCAACGTGCCAGAGGGCGTAGCGCTCACCTCGATGCGCTGGGTCTACTTTGCCGGAGAGCCACTGACCGAGGAGTTGGTCCGACGCTGGCGAGACAGGATCCGCCCGGGCGGCACAGTGATCAACTTCTATGGCACCACCGAGACCATGGTGCGCACCTACCACCAGGTCCCGAAGGAGCCGATCCCCGGCGTGCAGTCGGTCGGCCGCGAACTACCGGACACGCAGATCCTCGTCATCAATCGCGATCGGCAGCCATGCGGCATCGGCGAGGTCGGTGAGGTGCTGTTGCGTAGCAGGGTTATCACCTACGGCTACACGAACGCACCCGAGGAGATGGCCGCGCGTTTCCTCCCCAACTGGTTCCGCGACGATGACCCTGATGACGTGCTTTTCCTCACGGGCGACAACGGCCGCTATCGTCCGGACGGCACGCTGGAAGTGCTCGGCCGCACCGATGACCAACTGAAGGTCCACGGCGTGAGGGTGGAGCCCGTCGGGATCCAGGCCGTCCTCAACGTCCATCCGGACGTGGTCGCCGCAGCCGTGATCGCGGTTGACGATGGCGACGCGGAGCCAGCGCTGGGCGCCTACGTCGTGCCGGCAACCAACGACTTGGTGGTCGCCGACCTGCAGCGCTACCTGCGCGAACGATTACCTGAGCCGATGGTTCCCCATCGGTGGGCTTTCCTCCCGGAGCTCCCGATGCTGCCGAACGGCAAGGTGGACAAGAACTCCCTCCCCCCGGCCCACACCGCTTTCAGGGGGGACCGATCTGAGGGCATCACGCCGCCCGAGGGAGAGGTCGAGCTGGCGCTGGCCGAGATCTGGGTGGACCTCCTAGGGGTGCCCCAAGTCGACCGAAAGGCCAACTTTTTTGAGCTCGGCGGTCACTCACTCAAGGTCGTCGACCTGGTTACTCGTATTCGTGACGTGCTCAAGGTCGACATCCCTCTGCGGGTCGTGTTCGAGGAGCCGACACTCCACAGCCTCGCAATGGCGATCGAGCACGGCCGAGAGATGCCCGAGAGTGATTCACAGCTCGACGCCGTGATCGCCGCATTGGAAGAGCTCGAGGACGAGGACTAACGGTGACCGTCGGAGCGAGGTGGGGTCGGGTCCCGGTACCTCGTCCTGGTGCGCCTCAGCTGTTGTGCCTCCCGTACGCCGGTGGCAACAGCCGAATCTTCGCCGGCTGGCCCCGTGCGCTGCCTCGGTACGAGGTGGTCGTGGCCGCACTTCCTGGCCGGGACCGCCGGTTCGGAGAGTCCCCACCCGACCGGATGACCCGCCTCGTCCCACAGCTCGCTGCCGGGGTCGGGACCATGTTGGATCGACCGTACGCCGTGTTCGGACACAGCATGGGTGCGCTGGTGGCGTTTGAGCTAGCCCGGTGGTCCCGCCATCGTGGCTCACCCGAACCGTCCCTCCTGTTGCTGTCGGGATGCACGCCCCCCGCCTTGCGGGTTCCGAGTGCCCCGGATGCTGACGTCAAGTCGCTGCTGCGACGTCTCAAGCAGTTGGGCGGCACACCGGCCGAGGCGCTTGCGGACCCAGAGTTGCTCCACGTGTTGTTACCCGTTCTGAAGGCCGACTTCGCACTGGTGGACACCTACGCTGCGGCATCTGAGCCACCCCTCTCGATTCCCCTGACCGCAATCGCCGGAACGGGCGATCCCGACGCCCACCCGGAGGCGATGCGTGGCTGGGCGGAAGAAACCACCGGGACCTTCGAACTTCGCACCGTCCCCGGCGGCCACTTCTTCGTGCACGACCACGAGGAGGAGCTGATCGGTCAGGTTTCCGAGGCGCTGGACAACATCCGCCTCGGCGACCCGGAGAGCGGATGAGAAGCCCTATGTCAAGCCGCCCCGGTCTGGCTGGCGAGGAAGCGTTGCAGGGCGCGGTGTCGGGCGGGGTCGTAGGCGAGGTCGTCTTGCCAGCAGTGCCAGATGATGTGGAGCCAGGC
>NZ_JASGET010000021.1:0-38888 GCF_047606145.1 Nocardioides sp.
ACCAGAGTTACGGCGGCCATAGCGAAAGGGAAACACCCGGTCCCATCCCGAACCCGGAAGTTAAGCCTTTCAGCGCCGATGGTACTGCACCCGCAAGAGTGTGGGAGAGTAGGACGCCGCCGGACCTCACCTTCAGTAGGGGCCGACCCGTGCCGGGTCGGCCCCTACTATATTTTCAACACACAGGTACACAGAGAGCCGGCCGGACAGGCAGGCGGCAGGACCAGCGCAACATGGCCGTGAGGAAGAGGATCGTGGCAGACCAGCGTGGCAAGGGCGGCGTCGGCCGGGGCGGCCGCGGCGGCGAAGGAGCCGGCCGCGGTCGAGCTGGCCGCTCGGGCGAGGCCCGTGGCCGTTCGGAGCGAGGCCGTTCGGAGCGAGGCGGTCAGGACCGATCCTCCGGCGGTCGTGGGAACGCGCGCACCGGCGCAGACGGGGGCCGGCGTGGCGCCGACGCGAGATCGGGAGAGCCACGCGGCGCTCGGCAGGGTCGTCCCGGGGCGAGCGGGGGTCGGCCCGGCGGAAACCGCAAGCCGCGGACGTCGGCGCCGAGCCGGGAGGAGAAGCCGGCGCGAAGCGCCGACCAGCGGGCGTACGACGGCCCGGATCTGCCGGAGGACGTAACCGGCAAGGAACTGGACCGTTCGATCGCGGTACAGCTTCGTGGTCTCCCGGAGAAGCTCGCCTCGCGGATCGCACGCCACCTGGTGGCCGCCGGCAGGTTCATCGACTCTGACCCGGAGCTCGCCTACCAGCACGCGAAGGCGGCCAAGGCGCGGACACAGCGTGTGGCGGTAATCCGGGAGGCACTCGGCGAGGCGGCGTACGCGGCCGGCCACTATGCCGAGGCGCTCGCGGAGCTGCGGGCGGCGAAGCGGATGAACGGGGCCACCGCATATCTGCCGATCATGGCGGACTGTCATCGCGCGCTCGGGCACCCCGAGCAGGCCATCAAGCTCGCCCACAGCCCTTCGGTGGGCGGTTTCCCGCCCGAGGCGAAGGCGGAGATGACGATCGTGGAGGCGGGCGCCCGACGCGACATGGGCGAGCTCGACTCCGCGTTGCGGGTGCTGGAGCAGGCGCCGCTGCAGAGCAAGAGCCGGGCGCCGTGGGTCGTCCGGCTCCGTTACGCCTATGCCGACACGCTGGCGGCCGCCGGCCGGACCACCGATGCGCTCACCTGGTTCCACCGGACGCACGCGATCGACGCGGACGAGCTCACCGACGCGGCGGCGCGAGCGGCGGCACTGGAGCAGCAGGACACCTGAGCCCGGACGCGGCCGTCTCGGACGGCCACCGGGATGCCCGGGCGCGCCGGAGAACTGGTATCTGCGCGCCACATGGGTCACAATAGACACAACAACTACATCTGTGTGGTGACTGGGATCCGCGTTCCACCATCGAGCCCGCTGGGGAAGGCGTAGCTCGCGCCGGAACGAAGGAGACCGAACGGTGACCGCACACATCGACACACTTGGCGTGACCCGCACCGCAACCCGGGGCGTGCTCTACGTGCACTCTGCGCCCTCGGCGCTCTGCCCGCACGTGGAGTGGGCCGTGGGCGGTGTCCTGGGTCTTGCCGTCAACCTCGAATGGACCCCGCAGCCCGCCCAGGCCGGCACCTATCGGGCCGAGCTCTCCTGGAGCGGTGCGGTCGGGTCGGCGGCGGCTGTCGCCTCCGCGCTGAAGGGCTGGAACCTGCTCCGCTTCGAGATCACCGAGGAGCCCACCTCGGTGTCCGAGGGCGCTCGGTTCTCCTACACGCCGGAGCTCGGCGTCTTCCATGCGGTCACCGGACTGCATGGCGACATCATGATCCCCGAGGATCGGCTCAAGGCCGCCGTGGTGAAGGCCGCGCTGGGCGACACCACGCTCAACTTGGAGATCGACAAGCTGCTCGGCAAGCCGTGGGACGACGAGTTGGAGACCTTCCGGCACGCCGGCGAGGGCGCGCCGGTGCGCTGGCTGCATCAGGTCGTGTAGCGAACCGGGTACGTCGTAGGTCAGAACAGTGAGAGCCGCGCGGTCGATGACGACCGCGCGGCTCTTGCTGCTCTCGACCCGGGTGCTCAGATGCTGCCGAACACCACCGCGACGTTGGCGCCGCCGAAGCCGAAGGAGTTGTTCAGCGCGGCGATGTCGCCGGTCGGCAGCTCCCGTGGCTTGGTGGCGATGTCGAGCTCCACCTGGGGATCCTGATGGTCCAGATTGATCGTCGGGGGAGCGAGCCGGTGGTGGAGGGCCTTGATGGTCGCGATCGACTCCACCGCCCCGGCGCCGCCGAGCAGGTGCCCGGTCATCGACTTGGTCCCCGAGACGACCACCTGGTCGACGTGGGCGCCCAGGGTCGCGTGCAGCATCAGGCCCTCGGCGATGTCACCCTGGGGGGTGGAGGTGGCGTGCGCGTTGACATGCACGATGGAAGCCGGGTCGATGTCCCCGTCGCGCAGCGCACCACTGATCGCACGACTGCCGCCGCGGCCGGCGGGATCCGGCTGGGCGATGTCGTGGGCGTCCGCGCTGATCCCGGTGCCGAGGACCTCGGCGTAGATCCGGGCACCGCGAGCCTGGGCATGCTCCAGACTCTCCAGCACCAGTACGCCGGCGCCCTCGCCGAGCACGAAGCCGTCCCGCGCGGTGTCCCACGGCCGGCTGACGGTGGTCGGGTCCCCATCGTTCTTGGACAGCGCCATCATGTTGGCGAACGCCGCGATCGGCAGTGGGTGGATGGCTGCCTCGGTGCCGCCGGCGAGGACGACGTCGGCCCGGCCCAGACGGATCTGGTCGGTCGCCAGCGCCACGCCCTCCGCCCCCGACGCACAGGCCGAGACGGGGGTCTGGGCAGCGGCCCGGGCGCCGTAGGTCAGGCTGATGTTCGCGGCTGGAGCGTTCGGCATGAGCATCGGCACCGCCAGCGGGCTCACCCGCCGGGGTCCCTTCTCCAGCAGGGTGTCGTAGTTGGACAGCAGCGTGGTGACCCCACCGATCCCGGACGCGAACGCGACGCCGACACGGTCACCGTCGAGCCCGGCCTCGCTCGCCGTACCCTCGAAGCCGGCGTCGGCCCAGGCCTCGGCGGCCGCGATCAGGGCGAACTGAGCCGATCGGTCCAGTCGGCGGGCCTTGACCCGGTCGAGGATCTCGCTGGGCTCCACCGCGATCCGGCCGGCGATCTTGACCGGCATCGACTCGGCCCAGTCATCGGTCAGTCGCCGCACCCCGGAGCGCCCGGCCTGCAGGCCCTCCCAGGTGGTCGCGACGTCCCCGCCGACCGGGTTGGTGGTGCCCATCCCGGTCACGACGACACGTGTACGGCTCATCAGTTTCTCCGCTGACTCGTTCGAGACTCGCTCGAGGGTTGGTGGGGTCGCTCGCCGGGCTCAGCCCTGGGCGCGCTCGATGAAGGCGACGGCGTCGCCGACGGTCTTGAGGTTCTTGACCTCCTCGTCGGGGATGGAGACGCCGAACTTCTCCTCGGCCGCGACGACGACCTCGACCATCGAAAGGGAGTCGACATCGAGGTCGTCGACGAAGGACTTGTCGAGTTGGACGTCGGCGACATCGATGCCGGCGACCTCGTTGACGATCTCGGCGAGGTCGGCGCGGATCTCTTCGGTGGTGGCCATCTGGGGATGTTCCTCTCTGGTTGGTACTGCGTGGTGGGTGATGCTGAACCCGAGGTCGCCTCTGCCGAACGGCGGAGGACACCAGGCTCAAACTAGTGGGAAACCGAGTGAATCAGAACCCGGGCCCGGCGAGGGTCATGGAACGACGATCACCTGGGCGGCGTAGACCAGTCCGGCGCCGAAGGCGATGAAGAGTGCCGTCTCGCCCGACGTCGCCCTGCCCTCGGCGATCATCCGGTCCAGCGCGAGCGGGATGGAGGCCGCCGAGGTGTTGCCCATCTCGGCGATATCGCGAGCGATCTTGACGCTCTCGGGCAGCTTCATCGAGCGGGCGAGCGCATCGATGATGCGCATGTTGGCCTGGTGCGGGACGAAGCAGTCGAGCTGGTCGGCGGTGATCCCGGCCCGGTCCAGTGCCTCCTGGCCGATCTTGGCCATCGCGAAGGAGGCCCACCGGAAGACCGGATTGCCGTCCATGGCGAGGTAGGGCAGCCCCTTCTCGGCGGCGGTGCCCCAGGTCAGCCAGTCGACGTTCTGGGTGATCAGCTCGGCTCGCTCGCCCTCCGAGCCCCACACCACCGGGCCGATGCCCGGGGTCTCGCTCGGGCCGACCACCACCGCACCGGCGCCGTCGGCGAAGATGAACGCCGTCCCGCGGTCGTGCAGGTTGGTGAGATCGGAGAGCCGCTCCACGCCGATCACCAGCACGTGCCGGGCGCTGCCGCCGCGGATGAAGTCGGAGGCCATCGAGATGCCGTGACAGAAGCCGGCGCAGGCCGCGGAGATGTCGAAGGCGGCCGGGTGGTCGGTACCGAGCTCGGCCGCGATGCTGGTGGCGATCGCGGGGGTCTGTCGCATGTGGCTGACGGTGGCGACGAGGACGCAGTCGATCTCGGCGGGCTCGACCCCGGCCCGCTCCATCGCGGAACGAGCGGCGGCGACCGACATCATCTGGACCGTCTCCTCCGGTGTGGCCCAGCGGCGTTCGACGATGCCCGAACGCGTCCTGATCCACTCGTCGCTGGAGTCGATCGCCTCCACCAGTTCGGCGTTCGGCACCACCCGTGAGGGCCGGTAGCTGCCCACGCCCAGGATCCGTGCGTGTGCGGCACCCGTGGGTGCGGAGATGGTGGTCATCGGTTTGCTTCCTGGGAGGTGGCGTGCGCGGTGCAGAAGGCCCGGGCGTCCTCGAGTTGGTCGGGCGTCTTGAGCGCGAACGACTCCACGCCCTTGAGTGCCCGCTTGGCGATGCCGGTCAGGGTCCCCGCGGGCGGCAGCTCGAGCAGCCCGGTCACGCCGAGCTCTCGCATGGTGTCCATGCACAGGTCCCAGCGCACCGGGCTCGCGATCTGGCCCACGATCCGGACGAGCACCTCCGGGCCGGAGTCGACGACCCGGCCGTCACGATTGGACAGGATCGCGGTCCTCGGCGTCGCGGTGCTCACGCTTCGGGCGAGCCGCTCGAGTCGGCCGACCGCCGGCGCCATGTGGGTGGTGTGGAACGCGCCGGCCACGCTGAGCGGCACCAGCCGGGCGCGGCTGGGCGGTTCCTCGGCGAACGCCGCAAGCTGCTCCATCGTGCCGGCCGCCACGATCTGTCCGGGGCCGTTGTCGTTCGCCGGCGTCAGGCCATGGGTCTCGATCGCGGCCAGGACGTCCTCGCGCACGCCTCCCAGCACCGCCGTCATCCCGGTGGCGGTCGCCGCGGCGGCCTCGGCCATCGCCCTGCCGCGCTCGCGGACCAGGACCATCGCCTGCTCGGCGCTCAACGCCTCCGAGATCGCGGCGGCCGCCAGCTCCCCGACGCTGTGACCGGCCACCGCGCCGACCTGCTCGAGCCAGATCCGGCCCTCGGGCGTGAGCGGCAGCAGACTGCCGGCGGCGGCCAGTGCGGTGGCCACCAGCAGCGGTTGAGCGATCTCGGTGGCTCGGATCGTGTCGGCATCGGCGTCGGTGCCGTAGTGCACCAGATCCATGTCGGCGACGCTGGCGAGCCACTCCAGCCGCGCGGCGAAGGCCTGGTCTTCGAGCCAGGGCGTGAGGAAACCGGGGGTCTGGGCTCCCTGTCCGGGGGCGACGATGACGAGCACGGGGTCCACTCTGTCGGAACCACCGGGCGACTTCACCTTCGCCACGCACGAATAGCCGAGGGCCGTTTTGTAGGAGTCCTACAAAACGGTGGTGCGGATCACCGTGCGGAACGGGTCAGCCGGGCCGCCGTGCGTCCGAGGCGCGGGTGGACTGGCGGCCGAGCACCAGGGCCATCCGCAGCACGAACGCGTCGCGCGGCTGGGTCGGGGTGTAGCCGGTCAACTCGGCGACCTGGCGGAGCCGGTAGCGGATGGTGTTGGGGTGCACGAAGAGATCGCGCGCGCTGGCCTCCAGCGAGCCGCCGGCCGAGAAGTACGCCGACAGGGTCTCGATCAGGGTGCTGCGAGCATCGACCAGGGGGGCGTAGACGGCCTCGACCAGGTGTCGCCGGGCATGGCCGTCGCCGGTGAGCACCCGCTCGGGCAGGTACTCCTCGCTCAGGGCGGGTCGCGGCGCATCCGGCCACCCGGCGGCCGCTCGGTAGGCGGCGAGCGCACCCCGCGCCGAGACCTGCGCCTGGGCCAGGCCCGCGACGACCGGACCGGCCACCACCGGGCCATCGCCGAACAGGTCGGTCACCGCCTGCGCGGCCACACGGGCATCGCTCGCTCCCCCCAGTACGACGACCAGCCGGTCACCCTGGACGGCACAGAGCGCCTCCAGGTCGACGCCCCGAGCCCGGCGCCTGACCTGCTCGAAGAGATCCTCGCGCAGGCTCGCGTCGGCCGGCTGGACGGGCGCGCTGCCGAGCACCACGCTCACCGGTCGGCGTACGTCCCAGCCCAGCGCGCTGGCCCGGGAGAGCACCACCTCGTCCGGCTCGGCGCGCAGCATCGCATCCACCACCAGCGCCTCCAGTCGGGCGTCCCAGGCCCCCCGCTGCTCGGCGGCTCGGGCGTAGACCTCGGCGGTGGCGAAGGCGATCTCGCGGGCATATCGGTCGACGGCGGCGTGCACGTCGCGAGCGTCATCGGGAGCGACCAGGTCGTCGACGTTCTCCTCGACCACCTCGATGGAGAGGCGGATCAGGTCGACGGTCTGCTGCAACGTGATGAGGCCGGTCAGGGTCCGCGGAGCCACGCCGAACATCGTCGCGGCCAGGTCCGACTTCGCGGCACCGGTGTCGGCGCCGTCGGCGTACCACTGCAAGAACTCCCGGATGCCGGCCGAGACGACCATCCCGACCAGCGACCGGTCGTGGGCGGAGAGCTCCCGGAACCACGACATCTCGGTGTCCATCCGGGCGGTCGCCGCCGTGGAGAGCGTGCCGGTGGCGCGTTGCAGTCGCGAGACACCGCGACGGCGCGCGTCGGCCGGGGTGGAATCCATCAGGGGATCTTCCCACGGGAGCGCGGATTGCCGTGACGCGCGGCCTCCGGCGTGGTTGAATCGTTGATCCATCAACAGTCAGACTCCCAAGCAATGGCCCACCGACCGGAACGGAGCACACGATGAGCCCGCGGCGCGATCCGTATGCCACCCGGTTCCAGACGATCCACGGCCACCGCCGGGCCTACGTCCTCGCCGGTCGCCGGCTCGGCACCGCGCCGGTCCTGCTCCTGCTGCACGGCCTGGCCTGCGACCATCACGACTGGGATCCGGTGCTGGCTCGGCTGGCCGATCGCTACACCGTGCTGGCTCCCGACCTGCTCGGCCACGGCGAGTCCGCCAAGCCGCGCGCGGACTACACCCTGGGTGCCTATGCCAACGGCATGCGGGATCTGCTGACGGTGCTCGGCATCGACACCGTCACCGTGGTGGGCCACAGCTTCGGCGGGGGAGTGGCGATGCAGTTCGCCTATCAGTTCCCGGAGCGGACCGAGCGTCTCGTACTGGTCGATCCGGGCGGCCTCGGTCCCGAGGTGACGCCGCTGATCAAGGCGATAGGCCTCTCGGTCTTCGAGCCGGTGGCGGCGCTGCTGACGCTTCCCGGGCTGCGACAGCTGAACGTCGCCGCGCTGCGGGCGCTGGCGCCGCTCGGCGGTGCGCGGACCCACGACCTGGACGAGGTCGCGCGCATCCTCGACTCCTTCAAGGACCGGGAGACCCGCGCCGCGATGCACCGGCTGGTGGTCTCGGTGATCGACCGGCACGGCCAGGTGATCTCGATGCGAGATCGCGCCTACCTGACCGAGTCGATGCCACTGGCGGTCATCTGGGGAGCCGCGGACCGGGTCATCCCCGCCTCGCACGCCGAGATCGCCGCGGAGATCGCACCGAAGGCGGAGGTCACGGTGATCCCTGACGCCGGGCACTTCCCGCACAAGGACAAGCCGGAGGAGTTCGTGGCGATCCTGGAGGAGTTCGTCTCCTCCACCCGAGCGGCCACCTACTCGCGGGCCCGCTGGCGGCGGCTGCTGAAGAGCGGTGGCGCGCCGTCCGCTCCGCTGGCCGCGGTCCAGGACGAGGGCGCGACCGCTTGAGTCGCCGAGCAGGCGCTCATGACGAGCGCTTGCTCGGCGTCGGCTCGAGCGGCCGGCCCGGCCGGGTCAGGCGTCGCCGCCCTCCTGGGCGACTCCCTGAGCAGAGGTCGGGTCGTCGATCCGGTAGGTCGCGAACGCCTTCTCCACCAGCGAGCGGTCGATCGAGCCGGCGTCGGCGAGCGCCTGCAGCGCCTGGACCACCACCGACTGGGCGTCGATCTCGAAGAACCGCCGGGCGGCCGGGCGGGTGTCGGCGAAGCCGAAGCCGTCCGCGCCGAGCACCCGGTAGTCGGCCGGCACCCAGCGCGCGATCTGCAGCGGTACCGCGCGCATGAAGTCCGAGACCGCGATCACCGGGTCGGAGCTGCCGCCGAGCCGATCGGCGACGTACGCCGTCCGGGCCGGCTCGCCGGGGTGGTTGAGGTTCCACTTCTCCGCCGCCACGCCGTCGCGAGCGAGCTCGTTCCACGACGTCACCGACCAGAGGTCCGCCTGGACGCCCCACTCGTCGCGGAGGATGCGGGCGGCCTCGTCGACCCAGGGGAACCCGACGCCGGAGGCGAGCAGACGCACCCGGGGCCCTCCGTCACCCTCGCCGACCGAGACCCGGTGGAATCCCTTGAGGATGCCCTCGACATCGACGTCCTCGGGCTCCTTGGGCTGGGCGACCGGCTCGTTGTAGACGGTGAGGTAGAAGATCACGTCCTCGCCGTGCGGGTTCGCCTCGTCCGAGCCGTACATCCGCTCCAGCCCCGACTTCATGATGTGGCTGATCTCGTAGGCGAAGGCCGGGTCATAGTGCACCACCGCGGGGTTGGTCGCCGCGAGCAGCGGACTGTGCCCGTCCGCGTGCTGCAGTCCCTCGCCGGTCAGGGTGGTGCGGCCGGCGGTGGCGCCCACCAGGAACCCGCGCGACATCTGGTCGGCCATCGCCCAGATCGAGTCACCGGTGCGCTGGAAGCCGAACATCGAGTAGAAGATGTAGAACGGGATCATCGCCACGCCGTGGGTGGCGTACGCCGACCCGGCGGCGGTGGCCGAGGCCATCGCGCCCGCCTCGGAGATGCCCTCGTGCAGCATCTGGCCGTTGGTGGCCTCCTTGTAGGAGAGCAACAACTTGCGGTCGACCGACTCGTAGGTCTGACCACCGGGGTTGTAGACCTTCGCGGACGGGAACATCGAGTCCATCCCGAAGGTGCGGTACTCGTCCGGCGCGATCGGCACGATCCGGTTGCCGATCTCCGGGTCCTTCATCCAGTCCTTGAGCAGCCGGACGATGGCCATCGTGGTGGCGATCTTGTTCTTCCCCGAGCCCTGCTTGAGCTCGTCGTACACGCCGTCCGGCGGCAGGGTGAGCGGGGCGGCCCGCAGCACGCGTCGCGGGATCGAGCCACCGAGCTGGTGGCGGCGCTCCTGCATGTACTGGATCTCGGGCGAGTCCGGACCCGGGTTGAAGAACGGTGCCGCACCGGTCGACTCGTAGGTCTGCTCCAGCTCCTTGTCGGAGATCGGCAGGTAGAGCCGGTCGCGGAACTTCTTCAGGTCCGCCATGGTCAGCTTCTTCATCTGGTGGGTGGCGTTCTTGCCCTCCAGGGCGTCGATCGTCCACCCCTTGATGGTGTGCGCCAGGATCACCGTCGGCTGGCCGACGTGCTTGCTGGCCGCATCGAAGGCGGCGTACACCTTGCGGTAGTCGTGGCCGCCGCGGGGGAGCTTGCGGATCTGCTCGTCGCTCATCTGCTCGACCATCTTGCGCAGCCGCGGGTCGGAGCCGAAGAAGTTCTCCCGGACGTAGGCGCCGGACTCCACCGAGTAGGTCTGGAACTGGCCGTCGGGGGTGCTGTTCATCGTGTTGACCAGCACACCGTCCACGTCCTGGGCGAGCAGGTGGTCCCACTCGCGGCCCCAGATGACCTTGATGACGTTCCAGCCGGCGCCGCGGAAGTTGGCCTCCAGCTCCTGGATGATCTTGCCGTTGCCGGTGACCGGGCCGTCGAGCTGCTGCAGGTTGCAGTTGATCACCCAGGTCAGGTTGTCGAGCTCCTCGCGGGCGGCGATCCGGATCGCGCCCAGCGACTCGGGCTCGGCCATCTCGCCGTCGCCGAGGAACGCCCACACGTGCTGCTGGCTGGTGTCCTTGATGCCGCGGTTGGCCAGGTAGCGGTTGAAACGGGCCTGGTAGATCGAGTTGATCCCGGTCAGTCCCATCGACACCGTCGGGAACTCCCAGAAGTCCGGCATCGAGCGCGGGTGCGGGTAGGAGGAGAGACCGGCGTGCGGGCCGTGCTGCACCTCCTGACGGAAGTGGAAGAGCTGCTCCTCGGTGAGGCGACCCTCGAGGAACGCGCGCGCGTAGATGCCGGGCGAGGCGTGGCCCTGGATGTAGATCTGGTCGCCGCCGCCCGGGTGGTCCTTGCCGCGGAAGAAGTGGTTGAAGCCGACCTCGTACAGGCTGGCCGAGGACTGGTACGTCGCGATGTGGCCGCCCACCTCGAGGCCCTTGCGGTTGGCGCTGGAGACCATCACGGCGGCGTTCCACCGGATGAAGGCGCGCACCCGGCGCTCGATGTCCTCATCGCCCGGGAACCACGGCTCGCGCTCGGGCGGGATGGTGTTGATGTAGTCGGTGCTGCGCAGGGCGGGCACGCCGACGTTCATCTCGCGCGCGCGCTCCAGCAGGCGCAGCATCACGTAACGAGCGCGCTCACGCCCGTTGGACTCGATCAGCGAGTCGAACGAGCCGAGCCACTCCTGGGTCTCCTCCGGGTCGATGTCGGGGAGCTGAGTCGGCAAGCCCTCGTGGATGACGGTGGGCTGGGATGTCCCGGTGCCGGAAGTGGGGGTGGATTCTTCGGTCACGATGCCCATCGTCGCACGCACCCGATGCGGCGGCGAACCCCTGGCTGCGCTACTGGTCAGTACGGCGGAGGCGATCATCGGACGCCGGGTCTGCCCGCGCTGTGAGATCGGGCATGTCGGGGTTGCCAGCAGCGCCGATGTCCGGTGGACTACTCATCACGCTCCGGACGTACGCGCGCCCGGAGTTCTGCGACCGCTACTGGAAGGACGACAGGTGAGCTCGACCGCGGCCACTGGGCCTGCGGACCGGCTGGGCTTCAAGCCCGGCATGGTCATTCAGGAGCTGGGCTGGGACAACGACACCGACGACGAGCTCCGGGTCGCGATCGAGGATGCGATCGACGCCGACCTCGTCGACGGCGACCACGGCAACGTCGTGGACGCCGTCATCTTGTGGTGGCGTGACGAGGACGGCGACCTGGTCGACGGGCTGGTCGACGCTCTCACCGACCTCGTCGGCGGCGGGGCCATCTGGCTGCTGACCCCGAAGGTCGGCCGTCCCGGATCCGTCGATCCCGCCGACATCGCCGAGGCCGCTCCCATCGCGGGCCTGGCACAGACCACGACCGCAACGGTGAGCAACGACTGGATGGCGACCAAGCTGTTGGCGCCCAAGTCGGTCGCGTGAGGACGCCGACGCTGCGTCGTGGAGCCGTGCTGAGCAGGACCCGCTCGGCGGCAGCGGGGCTCAGGATCCTGGCCGCCTCCGGCATCGTGCGGCCGTTCTCGCCCGTCGTACTGGCCCAGCTGGTCCGCATCGTCCGGGAATGGGGGACCGGTCCGGCCGGCGGGTTCCTCAGCCTCGCGGTTCGCTACCCCGAGCGCGTCGGCATCATCGACGATCTGGGCTCGGTGACCTACGGCGAGCTCGAGGAGCGCGGCAACGCGCTCGCCCGGGCCCTCGCCGACCGTGGCGTCGGGGTCGGTGACGGGGTCGCGATCATGTGCCGCAACCACCGCTACTTCGTGGACGCGACGGTGGCGGCGGCCAAGCTGGGCGCCGACGCCCTCTACCTCAACACCGCGTTCGCGGCGCCCCAGCTGGCCGGCGTCCTGGAGCGCGAGCGGCCGCGGGCGGTGATCTGCGACGAGGAGTTCCTCGATGTGCTGGCCGACACCGGGGACGCCGTACGCCTGCTGGCCTGGACCGACGGATCCACCGGGCCCGACCGCCGGTTCGAGACGCTCGAGGCGCTGATCGATCTCGGCGACCCGTCGCCGATGCCGGTCCCGCCGCGGCACGGCCGCGTGATCATCCTGACCTCGGGCACCACCGGTACGCCGAAGGGCGCACCGCGCACCGAGGCGGGCATCGACGCCGCCGTCGCGCTGCTCTCCCGGATGCCGCTGCGGGAGGGCTGGCGCACCCACATCGCCGCTCCGATGTTCCATACCTGGGGCATCGCCCATCTGCTGCTGGCGATGCTGTTGGGCTCGACGATGGTGCTCCGCCGGCGCTTCGACCCGGAGGACGCCCTGGCGACCATCGCGGCGCAGCGGTGCGAGTCGGCGGCGGTCATTCCGGTGATGATGCAGCGGATCCTGGCGCTGCCCGCCGAGACCCTGGCCGGCTACGACCTGTCCTCGCTCCGGGTGGTGGCGTCCTCGGGGTCGGCCCTGCCTGGCGACCTGGCGCTCGCCTGGATGGACCGATTCGGCGATCGGCTGTACAACGTGTACGGCTCCACCGAGGTCGCCTACGCCTCGATCGCCACGCCTGCCGACCTGCGTGCGGCGCCCACCTCGGCCGGTCGCCCGCCGTGGGGGACCCGGATCCGGATCCTCGACCCGGCCGGGCGGGAGCTTCCCGCCGGCGAGAGCGGGCGGATCTTCGTGGGCAACGGGCTGCTCTTCGAGGGCTACTCGGGCGGTGGTGGCAAGGAGGTCGTCGACGGGCTGATGTCCACCGGCGACCTCGGCCGGCTCGACCGCGACGGCCGGCTCCACGTCGAGGGTCGTGACGACGAGATGATCGTCTCGGGCGGGGAGAACGTCTTCCCCCAGGAGGTCGAGGACTGCCTGGTCCGGCATCCGGCGGTGGCCGAGGCCGCGGCCGTCGGGGTCGCCGACGAGCGGTTCGGGCAGCGTCTGAGAGCCTTCGTCGTGCTCGCCGACGCCGACGCCGCCGGCGACCGGATCGAGGAGGAGCTCAAGGACTGGGTCCGAGACCACCTCGCGCGGTTCAAGACCCCTCGCGAGATCCTGCTGCTCGACGAGCTGCCGCGCAACGCGACCGGGAAGGTGCTCAAGCGCGAGCTGCGGCACGGTGGGCAGGACGGGCGCGACGATCGCGACGGGCAGGACGATCGCGACGGGCAGGACCCAACCAACCAGAGTGAGGGATGATGGACGGACTGCGGATCGGTGGGCCGGCGCCCGACTTCACCCTGCGCGACCAGTTCGGTCAGCACGTGACGCTGTCGGAGTTCCGCGGCTCGAAGGCCGTGGTGATCTTCTTCTACCCGTTCGCCTTCTCCGGGGTGTGCACCGGGGAGATGGCCGGCATCCGGCAGCGGCTGGAGGAGTTCCTCACCTTCGACACCGAGGCGCTGGCCGTCTCCTGCGACCCGATGTTCTCGCTGCGGCAGTTCGCCGACGCCGAGGGGCTCAACTTCCCGCTGCTCTCCGACTTCTGGCCGCATGGCGAGGTGGCTCGGGCCTTCGACGTCTTCAACGAGCGCACCGGGGCGGCCCGCCGGTCGTCGTACGTCATCGATGCCGCGGGCACCGTGCGCTGGTCGGTGCACAACGCCAACGCGGACGGCCGGGATCTGGACGAGCATCTGCGCCAGCTCCGGGCAGCGGCCGACGCCGGATCGTAAAATCTTCATCGATCCTCCCGAATCGCTCCGGTGGCGGCTGTCGGTGCGCTATCGTTATCGACGTTGAGCCGCTGGTGACCCGAGACGCCGGCGGCTCAACTTCTATTTCGGCCCACGACGCGGCGTTTCGCCGGGCGGGCAACGGCTCGCGTAGTGTGTGCGGCGCTTCGGGCACATAGCTCAGTTGGTAGAGCGCGTCCCTTACAAGGACGATGTCAGGGGTTCGAGTCCCTTTGTGCCCACCCAACGTGGGATGCTCACACTTCCGACAAGAGAAGTGTGAGCATCCAACCCCGCCTGTGGTGCGTGGTCGTACTCGATCTGTCTGGCGGCGTGGTGGGCTGCAGGAGGCTTCGTCGTTTGTCACGGAGCTAGTCGCGTTCGACGGCGAGGGTGCCGTGCTCTTTCTTCGCTGCGGCGTGGAGGTCATCGAACTGGCGGGTGAGCAGAGCTGCCCGCCGATGTTGTGCTCGATCACGATGAGGCTCCCGTGCCCTGCGGCGGGACTGGCCGCGGCCCGCGGAGGATCGTCAGGTCACGGCGGGGTCGTGTTCGGCGAGGAACGCGCGAACCTGCTGGTGGGCGTCGGGGTTCCCGGCCCAGTAGGCGTGGCGTGCGCCGGGCAGCAGGGCGAGCCGTGCGTCCGGGATGCCCTGGGCGAGGATCTCGGCATTCGCCGGGACGGCGAGCTGGTCTTCGTCGCCGTGGACGACCAGGGTCGGCACGGTGACGGCGGAAGGTCGGGCCCGTCGTGCAGTGCGACCGCGGCGAGGTGATGTCTCATCGCCGCTGGCGAGGTCGGGGCGGGCATCACGCTGCCCGCTTCGGTCGCGTGCTCGGCGATCCACGCGTTGGGGTAGAACAGCGCCGTCAACGCGGCACCGCCCGTCGTCAACGCCTCTGACGCGTGGGCTGGGCGAGGGATGCTTCCCGGGTCGCCCACGGTTGTCGCTCCTAGCACGAGCGAGGCGACGCGGTCCGCGTGCTCGGCGCCGAGCCATTGCGCGATCCGCCCGCCCATCGAGTGGCCGTACACATGGGCGCGTGCGACACCGGCGGCATCCAGGACCGCGACGACGTCGCGGGCGAAGTCTCGCGTCGACCACGACGCCGGGAAGAGGTCGTCGCTGGAGCCCGTGCCACGGTGGTCGAACACGATCACCGTCCGCTCCTCGAAGTCGGCCGCGGCCGAGTCCCACCCGTGGTGATCCAGCGCCAGCCCCGCGACCAAGACCACCGGAAGTCCCGAGTCCTCAGAGCCAGGCCTGGCCGAGAACCACAACCTCGCTCCATCACCTGCCATCGCGTATGCCACGCGCTCATCGTCACACCGACCACCGACATCCCGCAGCGAGCACGTGACATCGAGTCAGGGGAACCCGCCGGGCGCGCCTCGATCCGTGCGTCGTGGGACCCGCGCCGACCTCTCGCGTCCGCCGCCGACCGCGTGGACGCCTTGGGCCACGACCACGAAGCTCTCACCTGGCTCCACGAGCTCGTCCTTGCCTGACGACGCGCTGTCATTCGCGAAGTTATACAAGAGTGCTTGTGTATATCGCGGACACCGATCAGGCTCTACCGTCATGCCCCGCAGAACAGCCGCTGAGCGGCATGCCGACTCGGCGCCGCCGGAGAACCTGCCCGATGCGCCCGCGGGTGCGGTGCTCATCGACGCGTTGATGGCGTTGCATCATCCGGTGCGGCGCCGTATCTTCGAGCTCCTGACCAACGAGGGACCGGCGCCGGTGGGGGATCTCGCGCGTCGGCTCGGCATCCCTGTGGGTTCGGTCAGTCATCATGTGAAGCCGTTGCACCGGGCCGGGTTCGTGGTGCCGGCCCCGGAGTTGGCGCGCGATACGCGCGAGTCCTGGTGGCGTGGAGTCAATCTGCGGTTGTCGTGGAGCAGTGATGACTACGGCGTCGGTAGCCTCGGCCGGCAGGTGACCGACGCCGCGGAGCGTGCGAACCTCGAATATCTGACCGCGGCGACGGTGCGGTGGATGCGCGATCGGGACACGTTGCCGCCGGAATGGCGAGACGGTCTGGCGAGCGACACGTTCCTGCCGGCGACGCCGGCGCAGATGGAGGACCTCAAGGAACGCATCACCACGCTGGTCGCGCAGTGGACCTCGGAGGTGCGCTCCGATGCGGAGGTGCACCCTGACGCGGAGCGCCGGCCGGTGCGGTTGATCGCGCGGGTCTTCCCGAGCGAGCCGGGTGCGGTATGACGACCCCAGCCGTCACCGAACCGCAGCTCCTCGGGGCGGGGCCACCGGCCATCCGCCGGGACCGGATGGTGCAGGCCTATCTGCTCGCCGCATCGGTATCCGCGGCCGGAGACACCGTCTTCACGATCGGACTGGCCTGGACGGCGGTGCACATCTTCGCCCCCGGTATGGCGGGTTTCGTGCTCGGCGTCGAGATGTTGCCGCAGGCACTGTGCACGCTCCTCGGTGGGGTCATCGCGGATCGCTTCGACACGCGCCGGGTGATGATGGCGGGCGGGTTGTCCCGCGTGGTCGTCCTGGGCGTTGCTGCGATGGTGTGGCAGAGCGGACTGCACGCAGGATCGGTGCTCTTCATCGTCGCCGTCTGCTTCGGGACGGTCAGCGGCCTGAGCATTCCGGCTGCCTCGACGCTGGTACGGCAGCTGGTCCGCAGCGACGATCTGGTGACGGTCAGCGGGTGGTCACAGACCGGCGCCCGGCTCGCCCGGTTGCTCGGCGCGCCGGTGGGGGCAGCGATCATCCAGTCGGGGTTCGGCGTCTCGATGGCCGTCGACGGCCTCACCTTCCTCGGCGTCGTACTGGTGCTGCTGCTGGTCGTGCGCACCCGATTCCAGCGGCCGCGTGCCTCGAAGGAGTCGGTCCTGACCTCGCTGCGATCGGGCTGGGACTACCTCCGCCAGACCCCCGTGGCGCGTGTCTTCCTGATCGGTCTGGCCGCGCTGAACGTGTTCGTCACCCCGGTCTTCTCCGTCGGAGTCGCGCTGCGGGTCTCGCACTCCCACTGGGGCGCGGGCTGGTTGGGCGCCTCGGAAGCCACGTTCGCGGTCGGAGCCATCGCGGGGTCCCTCGCCGGCATCCGCTGGCAGGGCGACCATCTGCCGCGGAGGTCCTTCGTGTTCCTGGCGTTGCAGGGTGTCGGCCTGGCGAGCGTCGGTCTGCCGAGTCGCGTCGCTCTGGTCGCGGGCATGGCGCTCGTCGGCGTCACCGCCGGTCTGGCCTCGGTCTGGTTGAGCGGGTCGTTCCAGCGGATCATCTCTCCGAGCCATCTCGGTAGGGTCTCCTCGGTCAGCAACCTCGGCGACCTCGTGCTCACGCCTGCGACGGTTCCCCTCTTCGGTCTGATCGCCGGCTGGTCGTCGGTTCTCGTCGCGACGATGTGCAGTGGTCTGGCGATGAGTGCGCTGTGTGCCGTGTTCGCGATCAACAAACAGATCCGCACGCTGCGCTGACTCGAACCCAGGTCCACCACCGTTGCCCCGCGGGTCCAGCAAGGGGTGCGCGTGCCTCCTCGTCGACATCGTCGGGAGTCTGCCGGTCTGCCGGTCGCGACCGAGGCACCGAGCCTCGTCGAGCGGAGTCATGCCATCAGGCGTGCTCCGCCGTCGGATTCGATGACGGTGCCGGTGAGGTTGGGGTTGGTGGCCAGCAGCACGACCGCCTCGGCGATGTCGTCGGCGGTGGCGATGCGGCGAGTGGGCAGACCGGTGGCGATCTGGTCGAACATGGCCCGTCGGTCGGCGTCGGGGACCATGTTCCACCAGGGTGTGTCGACGTAGCCGGGCGAGACGGCGTTGACTCGGACCGGGGCCAGCTCCGCCGCCAAGGGTGCGATCAGGCCTTCGACGGCGGCGTTGAGGGCGCCGATGCCGGAGGTCCCGGGCATCCCGGCACGCGCGGTGACGGCGCCGATCAGGGTGATCGAGCCACCCTCGGCCAGATGCGGCACCGCGCCCTTGACGGCGGTGATGGTGGGCCAGAACTTCTCCTCGAACGCCGTACGCAGTACGCCGAGGTCGAGCTCGGCCAGGAGTCCTGCGCCCTGGTTGCCGCTGAGGGTGAGGATCAGCCGGTCGAGGCCGCCGAGCTGGTCCAGGAGGGATGCGACGGCCTCGGCGTCTCCTGCGTCGAGCTCGTGCGGAAGCAGGCCGGGGTGGGCTCGGGCGGCCTCGGTGAGTCGGTCGGGGGCGCGGCCGGCGATGTGAACGGTGTCGCCGCGGGAGGCCAGTCGGCCGGCGGTGGCCAGGCCGATGCCGGAGTTGCCGCCGATGACGAGGGTGGTGGGCATGGAGGCTTCCTTCTTTTACGAGACGTAACGGTTCGTATTTCATGCTAGCACTAAAGCGAACCGTCGCGTCTCGCATTTGCTATCTTGGGGTCATGACGGCGACCGAACCGGCCCGGCGTGGCCCCAAGCGCAGCGAGCAGTCGCGGAGGGCGATCCTGACCGCGGCCTTCGAGCTGACCAGGGACGAGGGATACCGGAACCTGACCATCGAGGGCATCGCCTCCCGCGCGGGCGTGGGCAAGCAGACCGTCTACCGCTGGTGGCCGACCAAGGCCGACGTCCTGCTCGAAGCCGGCGCGACCAAGGCGGAGCTGCATGTCTCCGTGGCCGACCGTGGTTCCTGGCGCGCCGACCTCGAGCAGTTCCTGCGCGACTCCTTCGCTCTCCTGGCCCATCCGGGCCTGGTGGCGATGATGCGCAGCCTGATGGCCGAGGCACAGCTCGATCCGGACTTCGCCGCACGATTCCGCGAGGGATTCCTGGAGCGGCGCCGCGCCGCCCTCGTCGAGGTGCTCGAGCGCGCCCGCGCTCGCGGCGACGCCCCGGCCCGGATGCCGGACGACCTGATCGCCGACCTCGTGTTCGGCACCATCTGGTACCGCGTGCTCGCCACCGACCGCCCCTTGGGCGAGAGCGAGGTGGCTCTGCTGTGCGACCTGCTCGACCCCGCCTAGCAGGTCCTGCCGGAGGTCACCTCGCCCGCACTCATCGTGCACGGCACGGACGACGGTGTCACCGGCGGTGACGACGGTGATCCGTCCCCGGGAGCGGTCCCGGTCGGGTGGCTGGGAAGGATCGTTCCTAGGAACCAACCGGGCCTGTCCCTGCTGTCTGGCCGCTCCTAGCGTGGTTCGTGGTCAGTACACAGGAGAGGAAGATCATGGCAGAGAGCATCAGCACCGTGGCCGTCAAGGGCTGGGCGTGGGACATCGCGACGGACATCTACTATCCGCCCGGCTTCGATGAGACGAAGGCGTATCCCACGATCGTCTCCGCCCACCCGACCGGCAGCTGCAAGGCGCAGACCTCGGGCAACGTCTACGGCACGGCGCTCGCCGAGGCGGGCTTCGTGGTGGCGGCCTTCGACGCGAGCTTCCAGGGCGAGAGCGGCGGCGAGCCGCGGTCGGTCGAGGATCCCGGCTTCCGGACCAGCGACTTCAGCTTCGTGATCGACCACCTCGTCACGCTGCCCTACGTCGATGCGGACAACATCGGCGTGCTCGCGATCTGCGGCGGCGCCGGCTATGCGGTGGCGGCCACCAAGGTCGACCGGCGGATCAAGGCGCTTGGCACCGTCGTGGGGAGCAACGTGGGCCGCCTAATGCGCGAGGGCTTCTCGGAGTACGACCCGATGGGGATGCTCGAGGCCATCGCCGCGCAGCGCACCGCCGAGGCGCGCGGCCAGGCCCAGGTGATCAACGACCTGCTGCCCCCGTCGGTCGATGCCGCGAAGCAGGCGGGCATCACCGACATCGACGTGGTCGAGGCCACCGAGTACTACAAGACCGACCGCGGCCAGGCTCCCGGCGGCAAGACCAGCTTCAACTTCGGTCGCCAGGCCGCGCTGGCCGACTGGGACGCCTACGACCGCGTCGAGGTCTTCCTCACCCAGCCGCTGTGCATCGTGATCGGCGACAGGCCCGGTGCCTTCGGCTCGCAGCGGCTGAGCATGGAGCTGTACGGTCGCGCCGCGGCGAAGGACAAGCAGCTCGTCGTCGTCGAGGGTGCCTCGCACTACGACCTCTACGACAAGCCGGGTCCGACCGGAGTCGCGCTGGAGAGCCTGGTGCCCTTCTTCCGCAAGCACCTGGGCTGACCCGGTCGGCCGACCGACCACGGCCGGGCCATCGGTCGTTCGGGTCATCGGCCGGTTCGGCACGGCTCGCCCCGACACCGCTAGTCTTCGGCCCGTGACCCGACCCGGTGGCCCGATCTCGGACGTGGCCCGGGGCGCGGTCGACACCGCCGCGCGCACGACCGGAGCGACGACGTGATCGTCAAGGTCAACCAGATCGCGTCCGTCCGGGAGGCCGACACCTTCGCCGAGGTCGACATCGCCGGGTTCGTGGTGGGCGACTCCCCGGCGGCACGCGTGCTGGACCTCACGACGTACGACGATCTCCGGCGGCGCATGGCCGGCGCGGTCTGCGTGCACCTGCTCGGCGTCGACGACGCGCAGGCGGCCGGGCTCGTCGCCTCGCTCGCGCCCGACTACGTCGAGTTCACGGTCGTCGACCCCGAGAAGCGCACGGCGAGCCTCGCGCAGCTGGATGCGGTCTCCCGCGCCGGCGTCCCAGCCGTCGCCAACGGGTTGTTCCTGCTCAAGGACGACCTCTCGCTGCTCGACCGCTCCGATCACCTCGACGCCCTGGTGGCCGCGGGCGTCGCGTACCTCCAGGTCGAGGTCGACTCGCTCACCGACCCCGAGAACCGGATCTCGACGAAGGACCGAGCACGCATCGCGGAGTTCTGTGCCCGCTACCCGGTCCTCCTCACCGATGTCTGCGACAAGCCCGTCCCCGACGTCAACCAGCGCGGGACGTTCCTGAACCTCGGCGGTGCCGGCGACCCGGGCCACGACCACTCGCAGCGCCGGTTCTCGGCGGCCGCCGCGGTCAGGACGATACGGGGCCTGCCGGGCACATAGCCGGCCTCACAGCCGGCCTCAGAGCAGGGAGCCACCGCTGGCGTCGATCCATTGTCCGGTGATCCAGCGCGCGTCCTCGGAGGCGAGGAACGCGACCACATCCGCGATGTCCTCCGGTTCGGCGACCCGATCGAGCGGTGAGGTCGCCGCGATCAGGGCGCGATCCTCGGGGGTAGCGAGGGAGTCGGCATTCATGTCGGTGGCCACGGCACCCGGGCCGACGGCGTTGACGGTGATGCCTCGCTCGCCGAGCTGCTTGGCCAGGGTCGCGGTGAAGGCATCGATCGCGGCCTTGGACATGGTGTAGGGCAGCAGGTCGGGATTCGCCGCTCCGTGCGTGAAGGTGGTGGACACATTGACGATCCGCCCCCGGTCGCGCAACCGGGGCAGCGCGGCCTGGGTGAGCAGGAACGGGGCCCGCACGTTGACGGCGAACACGTCGTCCAGCTCGGCCGCCTCGACGTCGGCGAAGCCATGCCGCCGGCCGAGCACGGCGGCGTTGTTCACCAGCACGTCGAGTCCGTCGGCGTGCTCGTCGAACCGTGCCCACAGCTGCGCCACGCCGCTCGGCTGGTCCAGCCGAGCCTGAACCGGGAAGGCCGTGCCGCCGGCCGCCTCGATGGCCGCGACGGTGGCCGCCGCCCCCTGCGCACTGTTGCCGTAGTGGACGCCCACCCGCATCCCGTCCCGCGCCAGCCGGATGGCGACGGCACGGCCGATTCCACGGCTCGCGCCCGTCACCAGTGCCGTCTTCGCTCCCTGCTCGGACATCTCACCTCGCTGTTCGTTCCGGCCGCGAGTCGGCGACTCGTCGGCCTGCTCGTCGGCCTGCTCGTCGGCCTGCTCGTCGGCCTGCTCGTCGGCCTGCTCATCGGAGCTGATCGTCGGCGGTGCTCAGAGGCCGAGGTCTCGTCCGATCAGCTCCTTCATGATCTCGTTGGAGCCTGCCCAGATCTTGGTGACCCGGGCGTCCATCCAGGCGCGGGCGACGCGGTATTCGCGCATGTAGCCGTAGCCGCCGTACAACTGGACGCAGGCGTCGATCACCTCGCTCTGGACCTGGGCCGACCACCACTTCGCCTTGGCGGCGTCGACGGCGGAGAGCTCGCGCCGGCTGTGGGCGAGGACGCCCTGGTCCACGAACGCCTGGGCCACCTCGATCTTGGTGACCAGCTCGGCCATGACGAACTTGTTGTGCTGGAAGGAGCCGATCGGTTGTCCGAAGGCCGTGCGCTCCTTCGCGTAGTCGATCGTCTCCTCGAGGACCGCGGCCGCGTGCGCGAGGTTCGAGACCGCCGCGCCGATGCGCTCCTGCGGCAGCCGCTCCATCATCGCGATGAATCCCCGGTCGATCTCACCGATCACGTTCTCCGCCGGCACCCGTACGTCGGTGAAGAACAGCTCGCCGGTGTCCGCCTCCGGCTGCCCGACCTTGTCGAGCTTGCGCCCCCGCTCGAAGCCGGGCATCCCCGCCTCCACCGCGAACAGCGTGATGCCCCTGGCCCGCTCAGGGCTGGTGCGCGCCGCCACGATCACCAGGTCCGCGCCGATGCCGTTGGTGATGAAGGTCTTCGAGCCGTTGAGGATCCAGTCGTCGCCGTCGCGCGTCGCCGTGGTCCTCAGCGCCGCGAGATCCGAGCCGCCCGACGGCTCGGTCATGCCGATCGCGGTGATCATCTCCCCGGTGCAGAACCGAGGCAGCCAGCGCTGCTTCTGCTCCTCGGTGGTCAGCTCCACCAGATACGGTGCGGCGCAGTCGTAGTGGATGCCGAACGCCGAGGCGAGTGCGGCGCTCGACCGGGAGAGCTCCTCGCCCAGGACGGCGTTGTACCGATAGTCGCCGGCCTCGCTGCCGCCGTACTCCTCGGGCACCTCCAGGCCCAGGAGTCCCTGCTTCCCGGCCTCGATCCACAGATCGCGGTCGAAGCGGCGCTCCTCGATGTAGCGCTCGACGTTCGGTGCTACGGCGCGTGCGACGAACGCGCGCGCCGTGTCCCGGAAGCTCTGGTGGTCCGCGGTGAAGATCGAGCGCTTCACTGGCCCACCTCTCCGCCTGTGGCCGGCCGAGGGTAGGCGGGACGCAACCAGGACGGCGGCCGGAACGGCGCCCACTGCCCGGCCGGCTGCGCCAGGCGGTCCGCCACGGCGTAGAGCACCGCGGCGTGGTAGCCGAACCCGAAGTGTGCGGCCCGAACCTCGATGTTCTCCGCACGCGCCGAGCTCTCATCGAGGCACGAGCGCCACGACACGATGCCGTCGAGGCGACTGTAGATGGAGGTCGCGGGGACCGGCAGCGGATCGAGTCCCTCCTCCAGCGGGAGGGGCAGGTCCTCGACGTGCCCACGCCGGGTCAGCTGGTAGAACAGCCGGGCGTTGCTGTCCTCGTGCCGTCGGAGCCGGATCGGGCTCCCCAGCGTGATGACCTGCCGGACCGCGTCCGGCGCCTGACGGGCCAGTCGACGGGCGAAGATCCCGCCGAGACTCCAACCGATGAGACTGACCGGCCGCTCGTGCGCCCGGTGGATGGCATCCAGCCGGGCGGGCATGCCCTCGACGACCCTGGCGGTGGGGCCCAGGTTCGTCCCCAGACGCCAGGCGTAGGTCCGATAGCCCAGCCGGCGCAGCAGTCGGCGCAGGACGAGGGTGGACAGATCGCCCGCGCCCAGACCGGGCAGCACCAGCACCGGGTGGCCGTCCCCCCGGGGTGCGCGTGTCAGTGCCGGCCAGGCCACCGGCAGGCTGCCGAACTCCGCCAGCCCGCGGGCGTAGTCGGTCCAGAGCAGTGCGGCGTTCGGTGCGCCGTCCTTCGCCATGATCGCCTCGGCGGTCATGTGAGTAGCAACCCGCCGTCGACCGGCACCGTGATCCCGGTGACGTAGCTGCTGGCGTCGCTGGCGAGGAAGATCAGCGCGCCGTCGAGCTCCCCGGGTGAGCCGAGCCGGCCGTGCACGGTCCGGGGCACGACCGTCGTCTCGATCCAGTCGTGCTCGAACTGGTCGGTCATCTCGGAGGCGAAGTAGCCGGGGGCGATGGCGTTGACGCGGATGCCCTTGCGTCCGGTCCACTGCTGGGCCAGGTCGTGGGTCAGGCCGATGACTCCCGCCTTGCTCGAGGTGTACGCCGCCTGGGGGAGCCCGGTGCTGGTCAGGCCCAGCACACTGGCGATGTTGATGATCGAGCTGCCCGGCTGCATCACGCGCGCGCACGCCTGGGCCATCCAGTAGCAGGCGCTGAGATTGAGCTCGACGACCGAGCGGAACTGCTCGGGCGTCTCCTTCAGGGCGGGTACGGCGGTGCCGACGCCGGCGTTGTTCACCAGGACGTCGACGCGGCCGAGCTCGCTGATGCCGGCCGCCACCAGCGCGGCGCAATCGTCGGGGTTCGTCACGTCACATCGAGAGGCGACGGCTCGGCGACCCTGCGCCTCGACCAGCTCGCGGGTCTCGAGCAGCTTGTCCTCGCGCCGGGCGCCGAGCACGACGTCGGCCCCGGCCTGGGCCAGTGCCTGGGCGAACTGGACGCCCAGACCGCTCGACGCTCCGGTCACGACGGCGACCTTGCCGTCGAGCCGGAACCGGTCCAACACGGAACTCATGTCTTCTCCTCTTTCTCAGGACATGACGACGTCGGCGATGCCGGCGCCTTCGATGGCGGTCCAGTTCTCCTCCACGTGGTGCGCGAGGACGAGCAGGTCGTGAAGATGCCCGTCGCGGTCGCGGATGTGGTCGCTCAGCAGGGCCTCACCGGTGAAGCCGAGGCCGGAGAACATCGCGACCGCATGCTCCTGGTCGGCGGCGAGCTCGACGACCACCTTGCGGATGCCGCTGCGCAGGGCGCCGATCAGCGCGTGCTGCGCCAGGGTGCGGCCCAGCCCGGTGCCCCGTCGGGCGGGGTCGACGACCAGGCGCAGCTCGCCGACGTGGTGGGACCAGCCCGGCAGTCGCTCGATGGCGACGTACCCGAGGACCCGCGAGTCGGCGGTGTCGATCCACCGCAGCTCGTGCTCGGCCAGCGCGGCGATCGCCGCGCGGTCGGTCACGTCCTCCCGGATGAAGGTCAGGTCGCGCTCGGAGAGGGTCGCGAAGAACTCCGCGAGGCCGTCGGTGTCGGTGGGGGTGATGGCTCGAATGGTCACGTCGCCGGCTCACTTCGCTTCTGCAGGAACTCGATGAAGGTGGGAATGGTGGTGCGCTGGGCGTTCTTGCCGACGATCAGGCCGACGTGCCCGCCCTCCATGCGCAGCAGCTCCTTGTCGGTGGACCCGATGACGTCCATCACCGGTGCCGCGGCGGCCTCGGGCACGATGGTGTCGCGACTGCCGAGCACGGCCAGGAAGGGCACGTCGATGTCGCCGAGGCTGACCCGGTCGCCGCCCAGCTCGATCCGGCCCGTCATCAGCCCGTTGTCGCGGGTCAGCATCGTGTGGGCCTGTCGGGCGGTGGCTCCCGGGAACGGGATGTGATCCGTCGCCCACCCGTTCATCAACTGATGGGCCGCCACGAAGTCGGGGCTCCACATCTTGTCGAGCAGGTTGACGTAGTTGGTGATCTCGCCCATCGGCGCCAGCGTGCGGAAGCTCTGTTGGATCACCCGCGCCGGGATGTTGCCGTCCTCGCCGATGACCTTCTCGACGTCCAGTTCGGTCCTGCCCAGGATGTCGACGAGCTGACCGAGCCGGGCGAAGTCGACTGGGCAGGCGACCACGGTCAGGCTGCGCAACGGCGAGGTCGGGTGGTGGGCGGCGTGCATCAGGGTGAGTACGCCGCCGAAGCAGTACCCCATCAGGTTCACCTCCCGGGAGCGTGAGCGGCGCCGGACCTGTCGGATCGCGGCGGGGATCGCGAGGTCGACGTAGTCCTCGAACCTGTTCGCGGCGTCGCGCTCGTCCGGGACGCCCCAGTCGAGCATGTAGACGTCGAACCCGGCGGTGACCAGCGACTCGATGAAGCTGTTCCCCGGCGCCAGGTCGATGAGATAGCTGCGACTGACCAGGCTCGGGACGATCAGCAGGGGCGGGCGGTAGCGCGGCGCGGCGCTGCGGTAGTGCCACAGCTCGGCGCGACCGAAGGACCAGACGACGTCCTTGGGCGTCTGGCCGACCTTGGGCCGGGAGATGCCGGCAGCGAGCTTGATCCCGTTGCGGGCGCGCAACGCGTTCCTCTCGATCTCGCGCCGGACGCGGTCGAGCGTCGAGGACTGCTCACTCGGCATCGTCGGACTCCTCGATCAGCCGGCCGATCTCGATGCGCAGGGTGCGGACCTCGTGGTCCAACTCCCCGATCTGGCGACGCAGACCGGTGACATCCGTGCTCGCGGGCAGGTTGAGCGTGTGCAGCACCCGGGCGTTCAGGCGTCCGACGGTGCCTCCGACCGCGGACCTGACCTCGGCGAGCAGCGCGACGGTGCGGGCGAACTCCGGCGCCTGGACCAGCTCTTGCAGGCGCGGCTCCAGGCGCCTCTCGATCGCGCCGTAGGTGCCCAGCAGGGACGGGATCCTCACCTGGTGGCCACCTCCTGCGCGCGGTCGATCAGTCGAGCAGTGCCGCGACGGCCTGCGTCACCTTGGTGGCGTCGGGCGGCTCGCCGGTGATCAGGTCGGCGTAGATGAACGCCTCGCCGATGCGCACGATCAGGTAGGCGGTGTCGTGCGAGGGCAACGACAGCGAGAGTCGACCGGCATCGACCTCCTCGCCGACGAGCCGCTCGACGAGACCGACCATCCGGGCCTGGAACGGGCTGGCCTTCGTGGTCAGGATCCGCAGCGCCCGCTCGGGCTCGCTGTGCACCCAGGTCGGAAAGAACGACGACCCGATCACCGCGCGTGCGAAGCCCCCCATGACCGTCGCGACCCGGCGTGCCCCCCGACCCCTCACCCGGTCCGCCACCGCGAGGAAGGTGGGCTCGGTCACCGACCACACCACCTCGGTCAGCAGGTGGTCCCGACTGCCGACCCAGCGGAACAGGGTCGCACGGTTGACGCCGACCTCGGCGGCGAGCTCCTGCATCTCGATCCGTCGTCCCTCGAGGAAGGCGTGCCGCGCGATCTTGAACGCGCTCAGCGGGTCGGGACGAGCAGGCGTCTCGGCGAGTCGACGCGCCAAGGGTGTGTCGACCACCGGTCACCTCCCACTGTGTGTGCGCACGGCGGGGAACCGCCGCACCGACCGATGCCGGCCTCACGCCGGCACCACAGTACCGAGGCCCGGCCACCGCTCACCGGGCACCGGTCCGGTCGGTCGGCCACACCTGTAGCTGGTCACGGGCGCTCCTCGGGGGCAACATTTCAAGATACGTTGCATTATGTGACGTAAGTCATTATGTTGCAACCCAACGCGACACCGCCACTCAGGTCGCGCACCAGTCAGGTCGCCTTCGTCGGCCACGACCTCGGGGTCGCCGCCCGGCGCGGCTCGTGCCGGAGCCGGCCGGGCCGACGCAGCCGATCACCTTCCTCGAGTAGAGCGCAGCCGTTGAGAAGGAGCGACAATGTCAACCACCGCAGGCGTGGTCACCGCCACCCCCGGGAATCAGCACCGCGCGTCCACCACGTCTCCGATCGCCGATCCACTGCCGATCGCCTTCGGAGTCTTCGCATTCACGCTCGCCGTGTTCGGCGTGCGGTACGTCGGGGTGAGCGCCTCCTCGCTCAACGGGCCCACCAGCGCGGCTCTCGACTACGCCATCTTGATCGGCGGGATCGCCGAGATCATCGGCGGTGTGCTGGCCGTCATCCGCGGCGTCGGCTACTCGGGCTGGGTCAGCTCGATCTTCGGCATCTGGCTGGTCGGCTTCTTCCTGCTCATCGGCCACAACGACCCAGCCGCCGCGAGCGACTCCGGGATCGTCACCACCGGCGCCGACGGGAAGGCACTCGCCGACTCGGTGACCTCGACCCTCCAGACCGTGAACACCGCCGCCTGGCACGCCTCCTCGGTGGCCTGGTACGCCCTGGTGCTCTTCATCCCGGTGCTGCTGCTGGCCATCCCGGCGGTGCTCGGTCGCAACATCCCCTTCATCGTCGCCTTCGTCGCGGTCCTCGGCATGATCGTGTTGTTCGGCTCCGCGTATCTCGGGGTGTACTCCACGCTCACCGACGTCACCAGGGGCCGGGCCACCGAGCCGGACCTCTCCACGCCGGTCGACCTGCTCCGCGTCTCGGGCTACCTCGCCTTCGTCGCCGCGGCCGCGATCTGGTGGGTCTTCCTGCGGACGGTGCTCGAGGCGCACCGAGCCGACGCCCGTGCGCACGCCGCGCTCGGGTGAGCCCGGCCGACAGGCACATCGGTGAGTCATCAGTGCCATCAGATCGCAGGGAAAGGGGAAGCAGCATGACGAATCTGGCGACCATGGTGATCGAGGGAGCGGCCCGTCATCCCGATCGCATCGCGGTGAGGCTCGACGACACCGTCGCGACGTACGCGGACCTGGACGAGCTGAGCTCCCGGGTCGCCGGCTGGCTCGGCGAGCAGGGGGTTCGGCCGGGCGACCGGGTGGGGCTCATGCTGCCCAACGTGGTGGAGTTCCCGGTGCTGTACTACGGCGTGCTACGCGCCGGGGGGATCGTGGTGCCGATGAACCCGCTGCTCAAGAGCCGCGAGGTCGAGCACTACCTCGGTGACTCGGGCGCCCGGCTGGGCTTCGTGGCACCCTCCTCGCTCGGCGAGGCGACGGCGGGCGCGGAGTCGGTCGGCGCCCGAGTGGTCGAGATCGGTCCCGGCTCGCTCGCCGAGATGCGCTCGTGGCCGGTGCGGGCCGAGGTCGCCGACCGCCTCGACGACGACACCGCCGTGATCCTCTACACCTCGGGCACGACGGGCGCTCCCAAGGGCGCCGAGCTCACCCATGCCAACATGCGACGCAACGCCGAGGTGTGTGCGGAGATGATGTCGGCCACCGGTGCGGACGTCATCATGGGCTGCCTGCCGCTGTTCCACGTCTTCGGTCAGACCTGTGCCCTGAACGAGACGGTCGCCGCCGGCGCCACGCTGACGCTGATCGCACGGTTCGACGCCCGGCTCGTCCTGGAGACCATCGAGCGCGACGGGGTCACCATCTTCATGGGCGTCCCGACGATGTACGGCGCGCTGCTGGCCGCGGGCGGCGGCCTCGCCGACACCTCCACCCTGCGGATGTGCATCTCCGGCGGCGCCGCGCTGCCGGCCGAGGTCCTCCGGAGGTTCCACGAGGTGTTCGGGGCGCACATCCTGGAGGGCTATGGTCTGTCCGAGACCTCGTCCGCGGCGTCGTTCAACCAGTTGGGCGACACCCGCGCCGGCTCGATCGGCAAGCCGATACCAGGGGTGGAGATGAGGATCGTCGACGACGCCGGCACGGAGCTGCCGGCCGGCGACGTCGGCGAGATCGTCATCCGTGGCCACAACGTGATGAAGGGCTATTGGCACCGGCCCGAGGCCACCGAGGCGGCCTTCCGGGACGGCTGGTTCCGCAGCGGTGACATCGGCAAGACCGACGCGGACGGGTTCTTCTTCGTGGTCGACCGCAAGAAGGAGCTGATCATCCGTGGCGGCTTCAACGTCTATCCCCGCGAGATCGAGGAGGTGCTCTACGAACACCCGGCGGTGTTCGAGGCCGCGGTGATCGGGATACCCCACGAGACCTACGGCGAGGAGGTGGGTGCCGCCGTCGTCCTGAAGGACGGGGCGTCGGTCTCCACCGAGGAGATCCAGGGCTACGTCAAGACCCGGGTGGCGCCGTACAAGTATCCGCGCCACGTCTGGTTCCTCGACAGCCTGCCCAAGACCGGCACCGGCAAGATCCTCAAGCGCGAGATCCAGCCGCCCGAGGATGTCGCGGCGCACTGAGCCTGTTGGGCCCGCCTGGGGGAGCCTGCCGGTCGTCCTGACCGACCGTTCGACCTCCTGGAGGTCAGGACGAGGGGCGCTCCTCCGCGCGGGTGATCGCGTCGGCCGCGCGGACCAGTGTGAGATGGGAGAGTGCCTGCGGCGCGTTGCCGGCCTGTCGACCGCTCGCCACCGCATATTCCTCGCTGAGCAGGCCGACGTCGCTGGCCAGGCCGCACAGCCGATCCATCAGCATGGTCGCCCGGTCCAGCTCTCCGGTGGCGGCGTACTGCTCCACCAGCCAGAACGAGCAGGCCAGGAACGGGTACTCGCCGCTCGGCAGCCCGTCGAGGTCGGGACGCGAGCGGTAGCGCAACAGCAGGCCGTCGTCCATCAGGTCCTGCTCGATGGCCGCCACGGTGCCGAGCATGCGCGGATCGTTCGCCGCCACGAAGCCGACCTGCGGGAGCTGCAGCAGCGAGGCGTCCACCTCGGTGGTGTCGTAGTGCTGGGTGAAGCAGTTGCGATCGGCGTTGAACCCCTTGTCCTCGATCTCTGCCCGCAGCTCCTCGCGGTGCGCCCGCCACAGCTCCACCGGCCCGGGCAGGTCGAACTCCTCCACCGCCCGGATGGCCCGGTCGTAGGCCGCCCACACCATCGCCCGGGAGTGGGTGAAGTGCCGCGCCGGGCCGCGGATCTCCCAGATGCCCTGGTCGGGACGGTGCCAGACGTGGCCGAGATGGCGCAGCAGCGCCCGCTGCAACGACCAGGACGTCGTCTCCTCGTCGAGCCCGGCCATCCGGGCATCGTGCAGCGCCACCATCACCTCGCCGATGACGTCGGCCTGGAACTGGGTGGAGGCGCCGTTGCCGATCCGTACCGGCGTCGCGCCGTCGTAGCCCGGCAGGCTGTCGAGCTGGTACTCGGGCAGGAACCGCTCGCCGGAGATCCCGTACATGATCTGGACGTCGGCCGGGTCGCCGGCGATCGCCCGCAGCAGCCACCCGCGCCAGTGCTCGGCCTCGTCCCGATAGCCGTGGGCGATCAGCGCGCTCAGCGCGAGCGAGGCGTCGCGCAGCCAGACGTAGCGGTAGTCCCAGTTGCGGGTGCCGCCGAAGAGCTCGGGCAGGGAGGTGGTCGGCGCGGCCACCACCCCGCCGGTGCCCTCGTGGGTCAGGGCCCGCAGCACCAGCAGCGACCGCGCCACCTGTGCCGCGTAGCCGCCGTGATGCTCGAACTTGCTCGACCATGCCTCCCACCAGCGCTCGGTCGCCTCCAGCCGGTCCTCGACGTCGATCGGTGCCGGGGCCGGCCGGTGAGAGCGGAACCAGGACAGGGTGTGATCGACGACCTCGCCCTCGGTGACGGTGAAGGTGGCCGAGTGGGCGTGATCGGCGGCGCGCAGGTCCACCCCGCGTACGACGATCGCGTCCGGGCCGGCCACCGCCTGGATCGTCGGCACCGGCTCGGCACGCAGTCGCCGCACCCACGGCAGCGCGCTGGCGTAGCCGAACCGGATGGTCAGCTCCGCCCGCATCTGCACCGATCCGGACAGGCCGCGGATCCGGCGGATCACCGAGGGCGCCGCGGCGTCGCGTGGCATCGTGTCGACGACCTCGACCTGCCCCTCCGGCGTCGACCAGGTGGTCACCAGGGTGAAGGAGTCGCCCAGGTAGCGGCGCTCGCTGGTCGCCTCCGCGCTGGTCGGGGCGACCAGCCACCGGCCGTGCCGCTCGTCGCCGAGCAGGGCGGCGAACATCGACGCCGAGTCGTAGCGCGGCAGGCACAGCCAGTCGATGCTGCCGTCCCGGCCGACCAACGCGCCGGAGTTGCAGTCGCTGAGCAGGGCATAGTCTGCGATGGGGAGCGCCATCCGGCCATCGTCGCAGGTCCGCCGGGCGCGGCCGGGACGACCGCCGGTGCCGGCTCGATCCGCTCGGCCGGACCCGTCCACCCGGACCGTCCACCCGGACCGTCCACCCGGACCACGTGGGCTACTCGAGACGGTGGTAGCAGTAGGTCCCGGTCACGTGCGCACTCCACTCGGTCCACGGGTGGGCCGAGTCGAGCAACCCGGTGAACACCTCCGGCGGGACATCGAGGTAGTCGTAGAGGCCCCCGGTGCGGAACCGGACCCGCAGGCATCGGAGGTCGGGGTCGTAGCCCACCTCGGCCAGCGCCTTCGAGCGACGCATCGGGTGCATCTCCACGACACCTTCCTACGCCGTCCGGCAGCCGCCGTCACGCCGCCGGCCGGCTCAGGCGGCCTCGTCCAGCGACGGAGCCGGCCAGTCGCCGAGGTGGGAGACCCCGCCGCCGGCATCGACCAGCCGGGCGGAGAGCCGGCGCTCGGCGATCCAGCCGATGGCCGCGTGCGGGTCGACCAGTGCCCAGGCACCGGCCAGGCGAGCGGTCAGCGCGGTGCGCGCCCACACCGTCGCCGTACGGCAGCCACCGGTCGCCGGCGCGCCGGTCCGCGGGTCGAGGACGTGGTGCACCAGGGTGCCGTCCGGCGTGGACCAGCGATGACCCAGCGCGGAGGCGGTGGCCATCCCGCCGTTCGCCAGGCTGGTCGGCACGCCGGGCGTGCCGGCGGTCTCGGAGACCTCGACGCGCCACGGGGCGGACGGCGTGCCGGCGCTGGCCAGATCGGAGCCCACCCCGACCAGCACCGCCTCGCCGTAGCGGCGCTGGATGCGGCGAGCGGACTCGTCGGCGGCCCAGGAGGTGGCGGTGGCGGTCAGGTCGAGCCGTACGCCGTCGGGTACGCCGACCCGGACCAGGGTGCGGTCGACCCGTACCGATCGATAGTCGTCGGTGCGCGAGCCCGGCTCGGCGACGGCGCGTCCGATGGTCAGATCGACGGCGCCTCGGGTGGTCCGGGCGGCGTCGAGTGCGATCTGGACCAGCCGGAGGGTGAGCGGCTGGACCGGGACCATGCTGCCGGCGTTGCGGTTGATCCGGCTGACGTCGGACTCCGCGCGCTCACCCTCGACCGCTTGGCCCACTTCGTCGAGGACCTGGTCGGCGATGCCGGCGGCGGATCGCAGGTGTCGCCGGTGCGGCAGCGCCACGAACGCGGCGCCGGCCGGGGTGCGCCAGGCGAGGGTGGGGCTCTGGGGCCGGGATTCGGTGGCGGACGGGAGCGCGGACGGGGTGGCGGACGAGAGGGCAGACGGGAGGGCGGACGGGAGGGCGGGGGACGGGGGAGGGAAGGTCGGCGTCGTCATGTCCTCGATGGTGGGCTCGCGGCTCTTTGCGGAGGCTGAGAGCGCCGTAGGCCAGGCCTGGCTCTTCGAACCTGTGAGGCCGATGAGTCGACGCGACCGTCGACAGGGCAGAATCGCCTCCGTGAGTGAGCGGACCGGGACGATCAGGGAGCGACTTGCGGGGCAGCACGTCCTGCTCACCGGTGTGACCGGCTTCGTCGGGGAGGCGCTGCTGCACCTGCTGCTCACCGAGGTGCCCGAAGTCCGGCTCAGCGTGCTGGTGCGGCCGAAGGGCACGATCTCGGGAACGAGCCGGATCGCCAAGCTGCTGGGCAAGCCGATCTTCGCCGACGCGGTCGAGGCCGACGGCGGCATCGAGGCCCTGATGGCCACCCGGGTCGCCGTCGTCGAGGGCGACCTCTCCGCCCCGCCGGCACTGCCGACCGACCTGGACGCGGTGGTGCACTGTGCCGGGGACGTCTCCTTCGACCCGCCGGTCGACGAGGCGTTCGGCACGAACGTGGTGGGGGTGCGTGAGCTGCTCGGCCGCGTCGAGGAGGCCGCCGCCGCGGCGGACCCGGAGCACCCGCGCGACGTCCACTACCTGCACGTCTCCACCGCCTACGTCTCCGGCCGGCGTCGCGGCCACATCCCCGAGCGCAGCGTCGACCACGGCGTGGACCTGGAGGCCGAGCTGGCCTGGGGGCTGGCGCAGCGCGCCGACATCGAGGCTCGCTCGCGCAGTGTCGAGCGCCTCTCCGCGGAACGCCGCAAGGCGGAGAAGGCGCACGGCCGGGCCGGCCTGCTCACCGCCGCCGGCGCCACCGAGGAGGCCCGCAAGCAGTGGGTCAAGGACGAGCTCATCCGGGTCGGCACCGAGCGCGCTCGCAGCCTCGGCTGGACCGACTGCTACACCTTCACCAAGGCGCTGGGCGAGCGGGTCGTGGAAGCCTACGCGGCGCCGGCGGAGGGCGGCGCCGGCCGCCGGGCCACGATCTACCGGCCGAGCATCATCGAGTCCGCGCTGCGCCGCCCGTACCCCGGCTGGATCGAGGGCTTCAAGATGGCCGAGCCGCTCATCCTCGCCTACGGCAGGGGCGAGTTGCCGCTCTTCCCGGCCGCCGCCGACACCGCCATCGACATCGTGCCGATCGACCAGGTGGTCGCCTCGATCGTGGCCTGCCTGGCCCATCCGCCCGAGCCCGGTCGGCCGGCGTACTTCCATCTCTCCTCCGGTGACCGCAACCCGGTCACCTTCGGCATGCTCTACGACTACGTCCGGGCCTACTTCACCGAGCACCCGTTCTCCTTCGGCGACCGGGGAGCGGTGCGGCTGCCGGAGTGGAGCTTCCCCGGCGCGTACTACGTCGAGCGGATGATGAACACCGGCGAGCGTGCCCACCAGATGGCCGAGCGGCTGCTCGGCCTCGCGCCGCGCAGCGACCGCGCCCGGACCTGGGCCCGCAAGCTCGACGTGCAGGGTCGCCGACTCGCGTTCCTGCGCCGCTATCTGGACCTGTACAAGGAGTACGCCCAGGCGGACCTGCGCTTCGTCGACGAGAACACGCTCTCCCTGTACCGCTCGCTGAGCCCGGAGGACCGGGAGAGGTTCGCGTTCGACACCGCCACCATCGACTGGTACGACTACCTGCACGACGTGCACGTGCCGGCGGTCACCAAGCCGGTGCGCGAGCTGGACGAGCTGCGCAAGCTGCGGGCCAAGCGGGCCACCGACCGGCTGAAGGTGCTCGAGCCGAGCAGTGGCGAGGAGGCCGGCGTCCGGTCCGCGGCGTTCTTCGACATGGACGGCACCCTGCTCTCCTCCAACGTCATCGAGACCTATCTGTGGATGCGGCTGGGCGAGCTGCCGTCCAGCGGCAAGCTGGCCGAGCTGGGCAGGATCGCCGGCCGGGTGCCCGGGTTCGTGGCGGCCGACCGGCGCGACCGGGGGTCGCTGCTGCGCACCGTCTACAAGGAGTACGCCGGCGCGCGGCTCTCCGACCTCGACGCCATCGCCGAGCAGCACCTGGCCGCACACATCCTCGAGCGGCTCGCCCCGGACGCGGTCCGCCGGATCCGGCAGCATCGTGCCGCCGGCCATGCGACCGTCCTCATCACCGGTGCGGTGCGCCCCCTCACCCGGCCGCTGGAGCCGCTCTTCGACCACATCGAGGCGGCGGACCTCGCCGTCGACGAGCAGGGCTACTGCACCGGCCATCTGGCCTCCTCGCCGCTGGTGGGGGAGTCGCGGGCCGCGTTCGTGGCCGAGTACTGCCGGCGCACCGGGATCGACCCCAAGGCGTGCTTCGCCTATGCCGACAGCCACTCCGACCTGCCGTTGCTGGCGGCGGTGGGCAACCCGGTCGCCGTACGGCCCGACGTGCCGCTGTTCCGGCACGCGCGCAAGGCGCACTGGACGATCGTCGACTGGGCCTCGCCCGGCCACGCCACCCGTACCCTCGACCCGGCCGGGAGGCGCTGATGCTCGCGTTGGAGATGTTCCGCTCGGTGCCCAAGACGATGATCGGGAAGGCCGCCGGGGGCAGGATCCCGATGCTGCTCTCCGGCCTCGCCGCCCCGCTGCGGCTGGTCACCCTCGATCCGCCGGCGGGGCCGGCCCGGGGGGCGGACGGCTGGGCTCGACTCAAGGTGCGGCTCTCCGGGATCTGCGGCTCCGACCTGGGGATGCTCTCGGGGAAGACCTCGCTGTACTTCTCCGCGGTGGTCTCGCTGCCGTTCGTCCCCGGCCACGAGGTCGTCGCCGATCTGCTCGACGACTGCGAGGACCTGCCGGCCGGGACCCGGGTGGTGATCGACCCGGTGTTGACCTGCGCGGCGCGCGGGGTGACGCCGTGCACGGCTTGCGCCGCGGGGGAGACCAACCGGTGCTCCCAGATCACCCTCGGTGACGTCTCGCCCGGCCTGCAGACCGGCTTCTGCCATGACACCGGCGGCGGCTGGAGCCAGCAGCTGGTGGCCCACCGCAGCCAGCTGCATCCGGTGCCCGAGGGGCTCAGCGACGAGCAGGCGCTGCTGATCGAGCCGGTCGCCTGCGCGGTGCACACCGCGCTGCGGGCCGGGGTCCGGCCCGGCGACCGGGTGCTGGTCAGTGGCGCCGGCGCGGTGGGTCTCTTCGCCACCCTGGCGCTGCGCCAGCTCACCGACGCCGGCGAGATCACCGTGGTGGCCAAGCACGGCCATCAGCGCGAGCTCGCCGCCGAGTTCGGCGCCAGCGAGGTGGTCGGCCCCCAGGAGACGCTGCGGCGGGTGCGACGCGCCACCGGCGCGTTCCAGGCGGCGCCCGACTACTCCGCGCCGTACCTGCTCGGCGGCGTCGACGTGGCCGTCGACGCGGTCGGCTCCAAGCAGTCCCTGGAGACCTGCCTGCATGCCACCCGCGCCGGCGGGCGGGTGGTGCTGTCCGGCATGCCGGCCTCCGCCGACCTGTCCGCGGCCTGGTTCCGCGAGCTCGACCTGGTCGGCACCTACGCCTCCGCCCGCGGCGACGGCGACGGGGGCGCCTTCGCCACCGCCACCGAGCTGGTCGGCCACGACGCCGTCGCCCGGATGGCCAAGACCGTCGTCGCCTACCCGCTGCACCGCTGGCGGGAGGCCCTCGACCACGCCCACTCGGCCGGTCGACTCGGCACGGTCAAGGTGGCCTTCGACCCCCGCAGCAACTGAAACGGACCAGGAGAACCCGACATGACGCGCCCAGGATTCGTCCTCGAGGTCGACGACCGTACGCCGCCGCTGCTGGTCCACGAGGGCCTCGGCTTCCGGCTCGAGGAGTTCCCGCTGGGGACCAGGGTGATCTATCCGCCCGAGCCGATCGGATGCGTGCCCGACGTCGAGGCGGCCATCGCCGACGCGCTGGCCAACCCGGTGGACTCCGAGCCGCTGGCCGAGCAGCTGTTCGCCGGGATGAAGCTGACCATAGCCTTCGACGACGTGTCGCTGCCGCTGCCCTCGATGAGGGCGCCGGACATCCGCGGCCGGATCATCGAGCAGGTGCTCGAGCTGGCCGCGTCCAAGGGCGTCGACGACGTCGAGATCATCGCCGCGCTGGCCCTGCACCGCCGGATGACGCCGGCCGAGATGCGGCACGTCGTCGGCGAGCGGGTCTTCCGCAGCTTCTATCCGCAGGGACTGCTCTACAACCACGACGCCGAGGACCGCACCAACCTCGCCCATCTGGGGCTGACCGACAAGGGCGAGGACGTCGAGATCAACAAGCGGGCGGCCACCTCCGACCTGCTGATCTATGTCAACATCAACCTGGTCGCCATGGACGGCGGACACAAGTCGGTCGGCGTCGGGCTGGCGTCGTACCAGTCGATCAAGCACCACCACAACGCCAAGACGATGGTGGCCTCGCGCTCCTTCATGGATCACAAGCACTCCGAGATGCACTCCTCGGCGTGGCGGATGGGCCGGCTGATCGGCGAGAGCGTCAAGGTCTTCCAGATCGAGACCACGCTGGACAACAACGTCTTCGGCAAGCCGTACGACTTCTTGTCCAAGCGCGAGTGGGAGTGGTCGATCAAGGACCAGGCCACCATGCTCGGGATGCGGCGCGGGCTGGCGCTGGCACCGCAGAAGCTGCGGCACAGGCTCTTCCACGACGTGCGCGGCAACTACGGCCTGACCGGCATCAACGCCGGTGCGGTCGAGCCGGTGCACGAGCGGACCGTGCGCAAGGTGCACGAGCAGCAGCGGGTCAAGATCGAGGGCCAGTCCGACGTGATGGTGATGGGGGTGCCCTACCTCGGCCCCTACAACGTCAACTCCACCATGAACCCGATCCTGGCCGCCTGCATGGGGCTGGGCTACTACTTCAACTCCTACCTCGGCCAGCCGGTGGTGCGCGAGGGCGGCGTGGCGATCCTCTACCACCCGCTGGACGAGGGCTTCAACACCCTCACGCACCCCTCCTATGTCGACTTCTACGACGAGGTGCTCGCCGAGACGACCGACCCGCAGGTGATCGGGCCGAAGTTCGAGGAACAGTTCGCCACCGACCCGTGGTACATCCACCTGTACCGCACCTCGAACGCCTACCACGGCGTGCACCCGTTCTACATGTGGTACTGGATCGCGCACGCGCTGGACCACCTCGGCGACGTGATCTGGGTCGGCGGCGACCGGCGCGCGGCGTCCCGGATGGGCTTCCGATCGGCCTCCACGCTGGCCGACGCGCTCGAGATGGCCGGCAACACCGTCGGTCCCTCGCCGTCGATCACCTATCTGCACAACCCTCCGCACCTGCTGGCGGACGTGCGATGAGGGGTCTCGATACGCTCGCTGGCGCTCGCTACTCGACCGACGACCTCGTGGCTGGCGCGCGCTACTCGAGCGGCGACGTGTTCGTCGGTCGAGTAGCCGTCGCGAGGGACGAGCGACGGCGTATCGAGACCCGGGAGGCGGCCCGATGAGCTTCTGGAAGGACACCGTCGCCGACCTCAGGCAGGCCAAGCGGGGCTGGCGCTGGGGCCACCGCGCCCAGGTGCCGCGCTCGGCCGAGCCGTACCGGCCGGCGCCGTCGCCGAACATCTACCCCAACGACTGGTCCCGGACGCCGGCGGCGGTGGCCGCCCGCGAGGTGGCCCAGCGGGTTGGGCTGGAGCCGGTGTTCCGCTCCCAGGTGCGCACCCGGGTGGAGGGCCTCGACGTGCTCTCGCGGCTGAGCGGACCGGTGATCTTCGCCGCCAACCACGCCTCTCACCTGGACACCCCGCTGATCCTGCTCTCGCTGCCCGACGAGTGGCGACGGCGTACGGCGGTGGCGGCGGCGGCCGACTACTTCTTCGACACCTGGTGGCGCGCGGTCGGCTCGTCGCTGCTGTTCAACACCCTGCCGATCGACCGGCGTGGCGGCTCGATGTCGGCGACCCCGGGCGAGGTGCTCGCCGATGGCTGGAGCCTGGTGATCTTCCCCGAGGGCACCAGGTCGAAGGACGGCTGGGTGGGCCAGTTCCGGATGGGCGCGGCCTATCTGGCCGTCGAGCACGGCGTGCCGGTGGTGCCGGTCGCGCACCGGGGCACGTTCGCGGCGATGCCGCGCGGGGCGTCCTGGCCGGCGCGCGGCCGGCGACAGCTGACCGTGCGCTTCGGCGA
>NZ_JASGET010000022.1:0-3376 GCF_047606145.1 Nocardioides sp.
CGCCGGCCCTCGCCGCCGCGCGTACCGCCTGGTCGCACGGCGACCACCCGGGCGCGACCGCGCTGGCCGCCACCCACGGCTGGCGACGAGCCCGCGAGCTGTGGGTGATGCGCCGCCCGGCGACCGGCCTCCCGCCGCTGCCGCCGGCGCCCGACGGCGTCGCGGTGCGTGGTCTCGGCGACGGCGATGCCACCGAGCTGCTCCGGGTCAACGCGGCCGCCTTCTCCTCCCACCCCGAGCAGGGTGACCTCGACGCGGACGGGCTCGCCGAGCGGATGGCCGAGTCGTGGTTCGACCCGGCCGGACTGATCACCGCATGGGATGGCGACGGCCGGTTGCTCGGCTTCCACTGGACCAAGCGGCACTCGCCGGGTCTGGGCGAGGTGTACGTCGTCGGGATCGACCCCGCCGCACAGGGCCGGGGCCTCGGCAGCTGGCTCACCCTCGCCGGCCTGCACCACCTCGCCGACGCCGGGGTCGAGGAGATCCATCTCTACGTCGAGGCGGACAACGACCCCGCGGTGCACGTCTACTCCCGGCTCGGCTTCGCCCACGCTCCCGCCGACACCCACGTGCAGTACGCCCGCGACTGACCGATCTCGACACCGGTGCCAGGCGGGCGCCCGAGGAAGCCCGGGGCCACGACCTCAGCGCAGCGGACGGACGTGGAGACCGACCTCGGGGTCGACGATGAGCTCCTGCGCGGCAGGCATGCCGTCGACGGTGAGCTGTGCGTCGACGGGCACGTTGCGCTTGACGATCCCGAGCGCGATCGGGCCGAGCTCGAAGTGCCGGGCCGAGGTGCCGACGAAGCCGACCTCCCGGTCCCCCAGCCGCAGCGATGACCCGAGTGTCGGGAGCCGGTTCTCCGAACCGTCGAGATGCAACAGCACCAGCCGCCGCGGCGGCCGGCCCAGGGTGTGCACCCGGGCCACGGTCTCCTGCCCCCGGTAGCAGCCCTTGTCCAGATGCACCGCGAAGCCCGGTCCGGCCTCCGCCGCCGACCCCGGCACCCAGCCGACCTCGTTCGGGATGGTCCGCTGGTCGGTGTCCAGGCCGAGCCTCGGCTCACCCCGTTCGATCCGGAGCGCCTCGAAGGCCCACAGCCCGCAGGCCGGCCCGGCGGCGTCGACGAAAGCGGTCAGCGAGGCACGTGGGATGAAGGAGTACCTGCCGGCCGGCGTCTCCCCGGGCCGCCACACGGTGGCCAGCTCCGGCTCCAGCGACAGCGTCACCTCCGACCAGAACTTCATCCGCTCGCCGAACTCGATCAGCGCCGCGCCGGCGCCGGGCTCGGTCCAGGCGGTGAACGCCTCACCGTCGTCGATGCCCGCGAAGTAGTGCTCGACGTGCCCCTGCGGGGAGAGCACCAACGCCGCGGTCCACTCTCCCGCCCGCAGGTCCTCGAAGAACTGCGAGGTGAGCTGGTGCAGCCAGGTCAGCCGATCCGGTCCGGCGATCCGCACCACGTCGCGGTGGGAGAGGTCGACGAACCCCTCGCCCGACACCAACGTCCGCTGCTCGAGGTTGAACGAGCCGTAGTGCGCCGCCACCGCCGCATCGATCCCATCGCCGGCGACGGCGCCGCTCAGCTCGAGCAACGGGCTGGGCTGCCGCTCGGTGTCACTCATCGTCTGTCCCCTCCTGCGTCCTCTCGCCCGTCTTCTCGTCTACCTCCGCGTCCGTGCTGCATTCGCCGAACACGGTGAGGTGTCCGATGTCGGTCTCGAACGCGAACTCCTCGCGCAGCCGCGTCACGAACGGTTCGGCCACCTCCGGGTCAACCGAGATGACCCGCTCACACTTCCGGCAGACCAGATGGAAGTGCGGACGGCCGGTGGTGGTGTGGTACGTCGCCACTCGCTCGGAGAGGTGGGTGTGCCGGACCAGGCCGAGCTCCTCGAGCACCTCCAGGTTGCGGTAGACGGTGGAGAGGTTGATCGCCGACGACGAGGTCCGTACGTCGGCCAGCACGCTCTCCGGGGTGGCGTGCTCGAGCCGCTCGACCGCCGCCAGCACCAGCTCCCGCTGGGGCGTCAGCCGGTAGCCCTTGGCGCGCAGGGCTGCCCGCCAGTCCTCGGTCCCCTCTGGATCGGCCATCGTCTCCCGCCTCCCGCTCACCCGACCACCTCGGTGCGAGCCTTCTCAGTCCCGGGTCGCGCGCTGCAACCGCGCCCACAGGTGCGGTTGCATGGCCTGGCCCATCGCCGCCATGTCGAAGGCGTAGAGCAGGTCGCCCTCCACGTTGCCGTACAGCCTGGTGCCGCCGACGTATTCCTTGGCCGACTCGGTGCGGGCGACCGCATCGGTGGCCAGCTCCAGCTTGCCGCCCTCGGCCTTGCCGTACCAGATCTCGACGATGCCGGTGTTGTGCGTCAGCACCAGTTCGACCTCGCCGTCCGGCCGGCACCGCAGGAAGCCGGTCTCGAGGGCCGAGTCACGCACCTTCTCGTGTGTCTCCGGGTCGATGATCCAGCTGCGCGAGAAGTAGTGGAAGAACGGCCGACCGTCATGGGTGAAGATCAGCTCCTGACCGAACTGGAACGACTCGATCGTGGGATAGTCGCCGTGCCCGTTGCCGCGCCAGGTGCCCAGCAGCCAGGCGACCGGGCCACAGTCGGGGTGCAGATTGTCGGGGAGCTCGAATGCCACGACTCCAGCCTAGTGCCGTGCCGCCGCCGGTGAGTCCCCGCGCCAGGGTGGCGCTGGCCTCGTCTCGACGAGCGATGCCGACGGATCGTGCGGGCGGGACCTCGGCACGAGTCGTCTAGTCTCGTGCTCGTGCGCAGACTCGTGGTCAAGCTGACCGCCGGGGCCGAGGAGCCCGAGCGGGCCAACCAGGCCTTCACCGTCGCCGCGGCGGCCGTCGCCGCCGGCGCCGAGGTGTCGCTGTGGCTGACCGCGGAGGCGTCCTGGTTCGCCGTACCGGGCCGGGCGGAGGCGTTCGAGCTGCCACTGGCCACCCCGCTGGCCGACCTGCTCGGCATCGTGCTGGCGGACGGCGAGGTCGTGGTGTGCAGCCAGTGCGCCGCCCGACGCGATCTGACCGAGGAGGACCTGATGCCCGGGGCCGCGATCAAGGGCGCGGCGGTCTTCGCCGAGGAGATCCTCCTCGACGGCGTCCAGGCACTGGTGTACTGATCGCCACCCAGATCGCGCCGATAACATCGGACCGGTGAGCACCCAGCAGCCCGGCGAACGACGCTGGTTCAAGCGTGGCTCGAGCCCCGAGGAGGGCGCCGCCGAGCCGGATCTCGCCGAGCTCGAGGCCCGCGTCGCCACCCATGCCCGCGCGGCCGAGGCGGCCAACCGGCTCCGGCAGAGTGCCGAGCAGGCGGCGGCGGCGCAGGCGGCCGAGCGACTGGTCGCCGACGAG
>NZ_JASGET010000023.1:0-38828 GCF_047606145.1 Nocardioides sp.
GACCTCCGCGCCCCGGGGCGTCTCGGCGTCTGGGGCGAGTCGGCCGGCGGCCAACTCGCCGCGTTGCTCGGCCTGCGCGGCGGGGTCGGGGCGGCGGTGTGCTGGTATCCGGCCACCGATCTGCCAGCGATCGCGCCCGCGCTCGGTGCCGACCCGGACGCCACCGACAGCCGCGAGGCGCTGCTGCTCGGCGGGCCGGTCACCACGCTCACCGACGCCGCCGTCTCGGCCAGTCCGGCGCGGCAGGTCCCGGCCGACGGCGCGACGCTGCCGGCGTACCTGCTGCTGCACGGCGAGGCCGACCGGATGATGCCGACCGATCAGAGCAGGCGGCTCGAGGCCGCGCTGCGTGCCGCGGGCGGAGACGTCTCGCTGCACACCTACGCTGGCGCCGACCACATGTGGCTCGGCACGCCGGACGTCGCCGCCGATGCGCTGAGCCGCACCGTGGCGTTCTTCCGCGAGCGGCTGTAGCCGGTGGGCTCGGGCGATCAGCGCCCGGGACGACCGACCGCACACCCGACCGCACATCCGACCGCGCGCCGCACCGCCGCCGGCAGCTCGGCCAGGGTCGAGCCGCGCCAGGCGACGTGCTGGTCCGGGCGGACCAGCACGTACGCCGCCGCCCAGTCCGCGTCCGACCCGGGACCATCGATCACCGAGACCGACACCGGCACCTTTGTCGCGTCGACGACACCCGCCACCGCGTCGGCGGCCGCGACCGGGTCCCCCGCCCCGGCGTCGACCAGTAGCGTGAGGCCGCCTCCCAGGGCGTCGTAGAGCGAGGTGCCGTCGGGCAGCCACCGGTGTGGCAGCAGGCAGCCCGGCGCCGCGGACGGCGTGTAGCGGACCGGATCCGGGGCAGGGGCCCGCGCGCCGGCCGGGGTGATCACCGGAGAGTCCGGGTAGGCGTAGCCGAGCACGAGCCCGAGCGAGTGGAACTCCGACTCCTTCACCGCCAGCGCCTGCGCGGCCCGGGCGCGGGCCGCCTCGCCGGCCGGGGTGTCGGCGTCGAGGTCGGGGTCGATGAAGTCGTCGGCCAGGGCGGTCCCGTTGGTGGCGGCGTCATCGATGGTGCGTCGCGCCACCGGCCGCCGCTCGGCCTCGTAGCTGTCCAGCAGCGCCTCGCCCGCCCAGCCGTGCAGCACGGCGGCCAGCTTCCAGGCCAGGTTGGCGGCGTCGCCGATGCAGGTGTTGAAGCCGTGCCCGCCCCAGGGCGGGTTGGCGTGCGCGGCGTCGCCGACCAGGAAGGTGTCGCCGACCCGGTAGGTGGGCGAGAGGAGCATCCGTGCGGTCCACGGATCCTCGGCGAGGACCTCGAGGTCGCCGGGGTCGAGGCCGATCAGCTCGGCGATGACCCGCTCGCGCTCCACCTCGGCGAAGTGCGGCGCCTCGGCGTCGTACCCCTGGATGATCGACCACCAGGTGCCGTCGGTGTCCAGCTGACCGATCATGCCGGCGTAGGTCCGCCCGACCACCCACCACTGCACGGCCGGCGGCACGGTCACCAGGTCGGCCAGCCGCGTGGAGCGGAACAGCACACCGAGGTTGGACTTGGCCGCCGAGGATCCCTCCAGGCGTACGCCGAGGCCGCGCCGCACCGCCGAGGAGATCCCGTCGGCACCGACCAGGTACCGGCAGCGCACCCGCCGGGACGCGCCACCGGCCTCGAGCCGTACGACGCCGGGCTCCTCGCTGGCCGCGAAGCACACCCCGAGCGCGAGGGTCGCCCGCTCGCTCTCGACGACCGCGGCGCGCAGCACCTCCTCGACCACCGGCTGGGCCACCTGCTGCCCGCACTCGGGCTGCCATGGATAGGCGCCGGCGCGCAGTTGGAAGGCCTCGGTGAAGCGGATCAGCTCGTGCCCGGTCAGCGAGGTGCAGAAGGCCACGCTGTCGGAGTAGGCGACCGACAGCGGCGACGCGGCTCGCAGCCGGTCGGCCAGGCCGAGGCGGCGCAGATGCGTCATGGTGCGGGCGTTGGTGGTCTTGGCCCGCGGGTGCAGCCAGTCCAGCTCGGTGCGCGGCTCGACCACCAGCGACCTCACCCCCTGCGCGGCCAGGTCCGCCGCCAGGAACAGCCCGCTGGGCCCGCCGCCGGCGATCAGGACGTCAACCTCGCCGGGGAGCTCGGCGAGTCCGTGCTGGAGTGTCACTGCGTGGCCCTCTCTGCCAGCGCCACACACCACCGCGCATCCGATCGGCCCCATCGGCGACCGGGCACGCCCGGCACCGCGGAGAGACCGACCGGCGAGACGTTCGCTTCGGGGACTGACATGCCGACAAGCGTGTCGACCGTCACATCAAGCGGATAGACTCCTTCTCACTCATTGAAAGAGTCCGACTGCTGAACCGCCGAGTCGTCGGACGGTGGCACCGCACCCGCGCGAACTCGTCGGCGGGTTGGGCCGTCGGCTCGACCGCACGACCTAGCCCCGAGCGGCGTTGTCCGGCGCCGGTAGCCGCGGCCTGGTGGGCACGATCGGAAGGCCCAGGCCCTCCACGATCGTGCGGAAGGTCGCGCGTTGCCGGCGCACGGTCCAGTGGTTGGGATGCTCGACGGTGCTCAGCGCCAAGCCGTTGAAGGCGACCCGCAGCGCGTCGGCGTACTGCTCGACCTTGTTCTTCTCGACCAGAGAGCCAAGCGTAGGCCGGAGAACCTCTTTGACGCCTGTCTCCCACAGGTCGAGCAACTCCTGGATGTCCTGGCCCTGAAGACCAGCCGCGACGAGGTTGATCCGGGCACGCTCGTTGACCAGTTCCTCGCCCGAGAGGGGCAACAGCCACTCGAAGAGGATGACGTTGAGTCGCTGGGCGGGATCGGGATACTTCTCCTCGATCTTGCGCAGTTCCTCCTGCCACGTCTCGACTGCCGCCACCGCCATTTCGTGGAACAGGTCGCTCACGGTCGGGAAGTAGTGGGTGACCAGGGTCGAGGATCCACCCATCCGCCGACCGATCTCGCGGAAGCTCACGCCGGCGATGCCTCGTTCGGCGATCAGTTCCTTGGTCGCCCAGATGATCTCCATCCGGCGCTTCTCATGGTCGACGTGACGCGGCATGTCGCCTCTCTCGCGGTCGGCTCTCGTACGGGTTCCGCCAACATGGACCCGAGCCGCACCCTACCGGCGGGCCGATCTCGGACGAGATATCTGACGAGACATCTACTGGTGCTCGAGGCGGTCCCACGCGGTGTCGGTGCGATGCTCGCCGCCGACCTTGAGCTGGCTCTTGGGGATCCGCTGGGTCGGTGTCCGGGGGAACGGCGTCGCACGGTGTTCCAGATAGCGCGGCACCTTCTGCCGCGCTAACCGAGCACCACAGAAATCGACGAGCTCGACGGGGTCGAAGACCGCGCCCTCGGCGAGTTCGACGTATGCCTTGATCTCCTCCCCCATCATCTCGTCGGCGACGGGTACGACGGCCGCGTCGAGGACACTGGGGTGCAGGCGCAGCACGGCCTCGACCTCGGCGGGAGCGACGTTGACACCGCTGCGTCGGATGATCTCCTTGCGACGCGCCTCGAAGTAGTACACGCCACGCTCGTCGCGGCGCATGATGTCGCCCGTGCGCAGCCAGCCGTCGTGCATGACCTCCGCGGTCGCGTCGTCATTGCCGATGTACCCGGCGAAGACGACCTGGCCGGTGAGCTCCAGTTCGCCAATGCCCGGCCCGTCGACGACCGCGCCATCGACGTCGACCAGCCGCGCCTCCACGTCGGGATACGGAATGCCGAGGGCTCCGGTACCGACGTACGCCGGCGCGACCTCGGGTGGCATCGAGATCGCCGGTCCCGACTCCGAAGACCCATAGGCCTCCCGCCAGGCGCACCCGAAACGGCGCTCGAGTTCGGCGTGCCGGGCTGGTGGGATCGCCAGGGCGATCGCGCTGCGGACGGAGTGGTCACGATCCGCTGGACTCTCCGGCTGGCTGAGCAGCATGTCGGGGATCGAGCCGATGGTGACGATCTCGGTAGCCCGAAGGTCCTTCGCCACCTGCCAGAACCGCGAAGCGCTGAACCGACGCATCACGATCACCGTGGTGCCGGCATAGATCGCGGTGTAGAGCGCGGTGAGCGGGTCGCCGTAGTGGAACTGGAGTGGGTAGAGCACCCGGCGTCCGTCCTCGGGATCGGCGTACCGCAACCGCACTCCGATGTCGACGTAGCGCAGGGTCTCCAGGTGACTCCCGCCCAGGGCCTTGGGCAGACCGGTCGTGCCCGAGGTGTAGCCGATGTCGACGAGGTCGGTGACCTTCGCTCCGATGGCACTCAGATCGGCCGGCTCGATTCCCGCACAGTGCGCCGCGAAGCCGTTCGGCTCCTCACCTTCGACGCGGATGACGTGGCGCAGGGAGTTGTCCTTGCCGAGGAGGTCGCGGAACGTCGGTTCGGAGAGCTCGTCGGTGATCGCCAGCACGCAGGCGGAGTCGCCGACGACGTAGGCGGCCTCGTGCGTGCCGATCTCCGGGCTCAGTGAGACCACCACTCCACGGTTGGCGAGGATCGCGAGATCGGCGATGACGTACTCCGTACGGTTCCCCATCGCCAACGCGACCCGATCGCCCACGCCGACATAGGGAGCCAACGCCGCCGCGAAGCGTTCCACGTGGGCTCGGAGCTCAGCGTTGGTGATCTCGACACCGTCGTCGAAAACCAGTGCGGCACGATCTGGGAACCGATTGAACCCGGAGAGCAGCACCTCCATCAGTGGGAGCCGCGGACAGCCCCGCCAGGTGTCGGGGAAGTCGGCCGGCCACCGCACGGATGACACGAAGGCCGGCGCGAGCTCAGCCATGCCGACCCTTCTCGAACTCGCCGCGGGGAAGTGCGTAGGTCCACCAGTCGGCGACCATCGCCGGCACCTGGTTGCCCTCGACGGTGTAGACACACCGTCGCAGCACCTTGAATCCGCCGTCCTTCGGCTGGACGTCAAGGACCTCGAAGGTTGGGACGATCCGATCGCCGCGGTGGATCTGGGAGACCCATCGGACCTTGTCGAGGCCATAGTTGAGCCCCCACATGTCGTGCGCGGCCTCGCCGGCCGCGAAGCGCGCAACCGCGTCGAGCAGCGAGAGGAGGTGGAAGCCCTCGATCAGGGTGTCGGGGAACTCGGGGACATCCCCCTCGGGGTAGGCCCGATCGAGCCAGGTGCCCCGCTCGAAGTGATCGGAGTCCTCCTCGCTCACCGTGAACGGTTCACCTCGCACGACCTGTCCGACACTGAAGGGAAGATCGGCGAAGGCGCGGTGCTCAGTTGTCATATCATTCTCCTCATCCTGCGACCGAGTCGCTGTGTATGCCCGTGGAACAGTCGGGCGAGGCGCCGTCGACGAGTGGGAGCAGTCCCAAGAACTGCTCACATGCTCGGTGCTGTCGTTGCGGGGTCCAGATCTCGGGGTGTTCGACCGCGGAGAGCACCATGCCGCTGACCCACACCCGCACCGTGTCGATCAGATCCTCGAGTCGGTCAGGCTCCACCGCCCCTTCGAGGCCGCTGCGGATGAAGGACCGCATGCTCGGCTCGATCCTCTCGAAGAACGAGGCGATGGCCGGCTCGGTGTCCTTGTAGGAGACCAGCGCGACTCGAACGCCCTCTTGTCGGCGGGTCTCCTCGGCATCGGGCAGGAAGTCATGCAGCAGGGATCTGACCCGCTCGACCGGGTCGCGGATCGCAGCCAACTCGCCCCGCGCCTGCTCGGCCTCGGCGAGCACCCGATCCACCAGGCCGGAGATCAAGTCCTCCTTCGTCGCGAAATAGTGCGTGACGAGCGTGCTGGACCCACCCATCCGGCGCGCCAGTCCACGCAGGCTCAGCCGGCCATAACCCTCTTCGGCGAGCGCCTCGGAGGCCGCCTGGAGAATGTCCGTCCTCCGTTGCTCGGCATCGACATAGCGCGGCACGACCGGCCCCCCTTTGTATATAGGTCGTTCTACAACACTAGTGACAGCATAGGTCATGGCAACGGCCTACCGACGGGGCCCGGGGCCGAGCACATCGGTGACCGCGGGCCCGAACGGCTCCTCGTCTCGAAGGGCTCCCTTGGCGATCTTCCCGCTGCCCGTGTACGGGAGCTCGTCGCGGAATTCGACGTATCGGGGAAGCTTGAAGGGAGCAAGTCCCCGGCGCGCCCAGGCCACGACCTCCTCGGGCGTCGCAGCCACATCGTCGGCGAGTACGACGATGGCCTTGACCTCTTCGTCGCGGCTGGCATCGGGAACAGCTATCACGGCGACGTCATCGATCTGCGGCATCGCCTCCAGGACACCCTCGACCTCGCCGGCGGCGATGCTCTCGCCGCTGCGGCGGATGATGTCCCGCGTGCGGCCGACGTAGAAGTGGAAGCCCTCCGCGTCCTTGCGTACCAGGTCACCCGTGCGGAACCAGCCGCCGGGCAGGAACAGCTCTGCGTTGACCTCGGGGCGGTTGTGATAGCCGAGCATGATGCCGCGGCCCCGCATGCACAGCTCCCCGATCTCGCCCGGCTCGACCTCATTGAGGTCGGCGTCGACGAGCTTCGACTCTCGGTTCGGGAAGCACAGGCCCATCGACCCCGAGCCCACCATGTCGACCCGGTCCCAGGGGACCACGGTGCCGTTACCCAGCTCGGTGCTGGCATACAGGTCCCGGGCCTGGAGGTCGAAGCGTTTCTCCAACGCCGCATGGAGTTCCTTGGGCACGGCCATGACCGGCGCGCGCTTGAGTGCCAGTCGCCGATCCGCATCGCTCTCCGGGAAGTCGAGCATGCCTTCGTCGATCCAAGCCATGTCGATCTGGTGGTCGACCAGCCAGTCCATGAACTTGCGGCGGCTGAGCCCCTGGGTGACATAGATCGCCCCACCCACGCACATCGCGCTGGCCAGGTAGGCCTGATTCTGCATGTAGTAGAAAGCGTGATCGGCCAACGTGCGTCGTGCCTCATGGAACAGAGCCGACCCGTAGACGCCGAGTTCCACCCAGTAACGGTGGGTGAGCATGCAGCCCTTCGGCAGCCCGGTGGTGCCGGAGGTGAACTGGATGTTCACCAGATCGTCCGGCTCGGGGACGAAATCGGCGACCTGGGGCTCGCCTGCCATCAACGTCGTGAACGAGAGAGCGCCCTCCACGGCACCGCCGACCGCCACGACGTGATCCACCGACACCGGACCGAGACCGGTGTCGCCGACATGCGCGGACAGGGTGTCGGCCGCACCGATCAACCACGTCGCACCGGCATCGGCCAGCACGAACTCGATCTCACGCGGGGTGTACTTGGGGTTCAGCGGTACGACGACCGCGCCGAGCGCTCCGACGGCGAACCAGCTGAGCGGGAACTCATACTGGTTGTGCAGCAGCAGGCCGATCTTCTCCCCCGCGCGCACCCCGGCGGCGTCGAGTCCGCTGCGCAGCCGTACGACATCATCGCGGAACTGCGACCAGGTCACCCGAACGTCCGAGCCCTCGATGAAGACGATGGCGTCGTTGTCCGGCCACCGCTCGGCGGCGTGGTCGAGGAGCTGTGGCATCGACATGGACAACATGTGCTCCTGCTCGGCATCGAGCGTCATCGGCAGTTTCATGGTTCTCTCCTGGCAGGCGTGGTCGGGCCGGATGCGTACCGACCGACGGGAACGGGACTGGCTCGGGGGCGAGCGGCATGCCGGCTCAGCCGACCGGGCGACGCCTGGACGGCTTCCAGCCGGGTTGGGGGACGGCCGCCAGCAGCGCCTGGGTGTAGGGGTCTTGTGGGTCGTCGAGCACCTGCGAGGTGGCGCCGTACTCGACCACCCGCCCCTGGCACAGCACGAGACAGGTGTCGGTGACCTGTCGGACGACCCCGAGATCGTGGGAGACGAAGAGATAGGAGATCTCCGAGGTGGCCCGGATGTCGGCAAGCAGGTTGAGCACCTGTGCCTGGACGCTGACGTCGAGCGCGGAGACCGCTTCGTCGAGGATGAGGATCTGCGGCTCCGGGGCGAGTGCCCGCGCGATGGCGACGCGCTGTCGCTGCCCGCCGGAGAGCGAGCGTGGCAGTTGGTCCGCGTGGCGACCATCGAGCCCGACCTGCTCCAACAGTCGCGTCACACGTGCCTCGAGTTCGCGGCGACTCAGGCGGAAGTGTCGTCGGAGGAGCTCCTTGAGCCCGGCACCCACCCGCTGCCGTGGATCCAGCGATCCGAACGGGTCCTGGAAGACCATCTGGACCTCGCGAGCATCCGGACCGCGACGTGCGGCGTCCGCGGACCGAGCGAGTCGCACCGACCCGGCCGTCGCGGTCTCCAGGCCTGCGACGACGCGGGCTGTGGTCGTCTTGCCTGAACCGGACTCGCCGACGATCGCGAGGGACTCGCCCCGGTGCAGGGTGAAGCTCACGTCGTCGACGGCAGCACGAGGCCGTCGCTCACGGCTGGGAAAGACCTTCGTCAGGTGCGCGACCTCGAGCAGTACCTCAGGCTCGCGCTTCGAGATGGCCACAGGCGCCTCCGATTCTGCGGCGTGCGAGGTTGCGCGGACGGCTCGGTGCATTCGGGTGGTCCTCATCGACTCGCCTGGTCCTGGACCCGATCGGCGATCTCCTCGGCACGGTGACAGGCCACCGCTCGAGCATCGACCCACCTCAGCTCCGGTCGTTCGATGTGGCACCGCTCGGTGGCGAACTGACAACGAGCGGCAAAGACGCATCCACCGCCGACCTCGGAGGCCGCCGCCGGACGGCCCGGGATGGCGACGAGCCGCCTCACCGCGGTGGTGCTGGGACGCGCGGCCAGGAGTGCTGCGGTGTAGGGGTGACGCGGGATGTCGTACAACATGGCCGATCCGCCGCGCTCGACGACGGTGCCGGCGTACATGACCACGAGGGTGTCGGTGACCGCCGCGGCCAGATCGAGGTCGTGGGTGATGAAGACCATGCCGGTGTCACGCTCTGCGATCTGCTCGACGAGGATCGCCATCACCTCGGACTGGACCGTGACGTCGAGTGCGGTGGTGGGCTCGTCGGCGAAGACGAGCATGGGCTTGTTCATCAGCGCCATCGCGATCATCACCCGTTGCAACAGACCGCCGGAGAGCTGGTGGGGGTATTGGTCGAGTCGAGCCCGGGCATCGCCGATGCCCATCTCGGCCAGCAGTTGGCAGGCGGCCTCGGTAGCCTCCCTGCGCCCGGCACGACCGGTGGTGACGGTCCCCTCGATGAGGAAGTCTCCGATCGTGTGCAGTGGGTTGGTGTGGGCCCGCGGGTCCTGATGGATCATCGCCACGTCGCCCGCGCGGTAGCGGGCCAGCTCGCGGCTGGAGAAGCCGAGCACCGAGCGACCCTCGAAGCGGATGCCACCGGTCGCCGCGACGGTGTCGGGGAGCAACCGCATCGCGGCCCTGACCGTCATCGACTTGCCCGATCCGGACTCGCCGACCAGGCCCACCGACTCTCCCTGGCCGACCGTGAAACTGACGTCATCGACCAGCGGCAGATGCGGCGTACGGGATGTCAGATCGACCCGGAGGCCGTCGATGGCGAGCAGCGGCGACATGGCATCCTCGGTCGCCCCAGTCTCGGGACCCGGCGAGACTGTGGTCATTGCGCTCCTCCGAACCGGTTGACGAGGCGATCGCCGAGGATGTTGAAGGCCACCACCGTGACCACGATGCACATGCCGGCCGCCAGGCTCTGCTGGATGGCGCCCGCCAGCACCTCGGAGCGTCCCTCGGAGACCATGACCCCCCACTCCGCGGCGGGCGCCTGGACGCCGAGGCCGACGAACGACACGCCGGCGAAGTCCACCAGCGCACTGCCGAATCCGATGGTCGCCTGCGCGAGCAGGAGCGGGGCGACGTTGCGCAGGATGTGCTTGGCGCAGATGCTCCACGACGACAGGCCGGCGAGCTGGAGACCCTCGACGTAGGGAAGCTGCCGCTCCCGGACCGCCGCGGAGCGAACGACCCGGGCGACGTAGGGGACGTAGACCAGAGAGAGCCCGAGCACCGGAGCCCAGAACCCGGCACCGAAGACGGCCGAGGCGATGACCGCGACCAGGATCCCGGGAACCGCGAAGATGACGTTGAGGATCCGGTTGACGCCGCGGTCCACCCATCGGCCGTTCCATGCCGAGAAGATCGCGATCGCGGTGCCGATCAGGCCGCTCAGTAGGACGATCAGCAGCGGCGCCGCGAAGCTGAGACGCGCGCCGACGAGGACGCGGGAGAAGATGTCCCTGCCCAGTGAGTCGGTACCGAACAGGTGACTCGCCGACGGGCCTTGCCCGATGGCCAGCACATCGGTCTGGTCGGAGGGGTACGGCGCGAGCAGCGGCCCGAGGATCGCGACCGTGATCAGCAGCAGACAGATCGTCCCCGCAACGATCATGGTCCAGTCCTTGGGGCGTCGGGTCCGAACCGTGGAGAGGTCGGTCGAGATGGCGGTCATCGATCGGACTCCCTCAGGCGTGGGTCGAGCATGGCCTGGGCGATATCGATCACCGTCATCACGACGACGAACACGACGACGATGATCAGGCTGATCGCCTGCACCGTGGGATAGTCCTTGCCGGAGATGCTGGTGACCAGCAGCGAGCCGATGCCGTCGATGCCGAAGGCCTCCTCGACGATCACCGAGCCAGCGACCAGGCCGGCGATCGCGAGCCCAGAGGCGGTCATCACCGGGAGCGCGGCGTTCCTCAGCACGTGGCGGCGCACGATCACGCGCCACGGGATGCCACGGCCCACGCTGGTCGCGACGTGTTCCTTGCCCTGCTCCTCGCGGACGGCAGCCGAGGTCAGCTGCGTGACGTAGGCGGCCGAGACCAGCGAGAGCGCGATCGCGGGGAGGATCAGGTGATGGATCCGGTCGGCGAGTCCGGAACCCGCACCGTAGGTCGGGAACCAACCGAGTTCGACGGCGAAGACACCGATCAGCACGCTCGCCGCGACGAAGGTCGGAATCGCGATCCCCAGCCCGGCCAGGGCACTGACGATCGGGCGCCAGCGGCGACTGACCCCGCCCAGGACACCGAGCCCGATGCCGATCACCAGGAGCAGGATCGCGGCCAGGACGACGAGCAGCAAGGTGGTCTCGATACGCGGCCCCAGCAGAGACGTGACCGCCTGGCGCTTGGTCAGTGACGTCCCGAAGTCACCGTGGACGGCGTCGCCGAGCCAGTGCCAGTAGCGCACCAGCAGCGGGTCGTCCAGGCCGAGCTTCTCACGCATCGCGGCGCGCGCCTGCGGAGTCGCCTTCGCTCCGAGGATGGCCGCCACAGGATCTCCAGGTGCGAAGCTCAAGGCGACGAAGATGACGAAGGACGCCACCACAACGGTGCCGACCGAGCCCGCGACGGTGCCACCGATCCGGGACACGACAGATCGCGTGCCCTTGGCTCGGGTGGTCGGCGCGACGGATGCCTCGACCTGGACGCTCATCGCCGCCACCCCGCCCGCTGGCGTCCGGCACGCCGCGGCGGGATCAACTCGCCGCCCCGATGTAGGCCATCGACGGCATCGACCAGTAGGCGAAAGAGGTCACCGCGCCGGTCAGAGAGTCGTTCAGGAACGTCGTCGTATAGGTCGAGACCAACGGGATCACGCTGTTGGTCGCCTCATAGAGCTCCTGGGCATCGATGATCAGCTTCGCGCGCTTGGCATCGTCGAACGTCGCACTCGCCCGGCTGATGTCCTTGGTCGCGGTCGGGTTGTCGAAGTCGGTGTAGTTGTAGACCTGACCCGGCAGGTAGGTGAACCCGATCGGCTCGATCGGGTCGTGGGCGGCGTTGAAGTTCGAGCTCAGCATGATGTCCAAGCCCTTGCGCTTGCCGGCGTCGTATCCGGCCTGGTCGAAGACCAGCGGCTGCATCGCCTTGAGGGTGATCCTGAGCCCGATCGCCTTCGCCTGCTGCTGGACGAGCTGCGCGGTCAGCGCGGCGGTGTTGTCGCCCGCTGCATAGGCGAGCACGATGTCGCCACCGTCGTACCCGGATTCGGCGACCAGTTTCTTGGCCTTCTCGAGATCGTAGGAACGACTCTTGGCGAACTGATCGTAGGCGGTCTGATAGGCAGCCTTCTCGTCGTTCGGCCAAGTGGCCGGGGTGAGCCCGGTGTAGAGCGGGGACGCGGCGCCATGGAACACCGCCGTGGCCAACGCCTCGCGGTCGATGCCAACCTGGAGTGCCGCCCGGACCTTGGCGTTCGCGAACTCGCCGGTCGGGTTTGCCTGGTACAGACTGACGCCCTCCATCGACGACCCGAAGACGATGCGTCCGGCCGAGGACTTCTGCAGAGTCGGCACCGAGGACGCCGAGATCTGGTAGGCGCCGTCGATCTCGCCGGTGTCCAGCGCGGTGGCGAGCGTGGTGGCGTCGGTGATGAAGGAGAAATCGATGGTCTTGGCGTAGGGCAGGCGGTCCTTGTTCCAGTAGTGGCCGTTACGGGTGATCACCAGGTTGCTGCCGCTGGTCCACTTCGTGAGCTTGAACGGGCCGCTGCACATCAGGCCACCGCTCGGCGTCCCGAGCTTGTTGCCGACCTTCTCGGTGTAGGCCTTCTCCATGATCGCCGAGGAGGCCATCTCGCTGATGAAGAGCTCGTCAGGCTGAGTGAAGGTCACGGTGACCTTGTTCGTCCCGGTGACGTCGATCGACTTGACATTGGTGAAGATGAACGCCGAGATGTACTTCGCCTCGGCCCCGCGCCTGAGGCTGTAGGCGACGTCGGCCGCGGTCAGTGGCTTGCCGTCCCAGAACTTCACGCCGTCTCGGATCGTGAAGACGACCTTGGTCGGGCTCACCACTTTGTAGGTGGCGAGGTTCGGCTTGATGTTGTAGTCGGCGTCGAGGGTGAGGAGACTGTCGCAGAGGTTGCGCACGACGGTGCCGGAGCTGTACGTCGCCGCGTTGTCCGGGTCGAGACTGTCCGGCTCGCTGTCCAGGTTCCACTTGATGGTGTCCACCTGTCCTGTCGGCGTGCCCAATTGGCTGACCAGATCCGAGTCGCCCACCGACTTCTCGATGGACGACGAGCCACTGCCGCTGCACGCGCTCGTCAGTGCGATCGCGCAGCCGACGGCGATCAGCAGACGACTGCGGCGGACGAACGCTGGTGGCGAGAAGGCCGACATCACAACTCCTGAGGTGGACGCCCGAGGCGGGTAACGTGACATGCAACATACAACGCATGCGATATTTAGCCAACGGGTTCGGCGAGATCGCGACGACTTGTTACACACCGTTGACATGCACCTCCCTGCGTACACGTAATATTGCAGATGTTACGTAACGTAAGCGATACTAACTGGAGGACACACGATGACCCACGACCTGGCCTGGCTCAGCGCCCACGACCTGGCCCGCGCGTACCGCGCCCGCGAGGTCTCTCCGGTGGAAGCGGTCGAGGCGTCGCTCGAGCGTCTCGAACAGGTACAGCCTCTGGTCAACGCCTTCGTCACGGTGACCGCTGAGCAGGCGCGCCAACAGGCGAGGGAGGCCGAGCGTCGTCTTGTCGACGGCGACGACCTCCCGGCGCTGTATGGGGTTCCGATCGCGGTCAAGGACCTGACCGATACCGCCGGCGTACGGACGACGTACGGCTGTGTGGCCTACGCCGAGCACGTGCCCACCGAAGACGGCATCGCATGGGCACGTCTCAAGGCGGCGGGCGCGATCCTGATCGGCAAGACGACCACACCGGAGTTCGGCGCGCTGGGCGTGACGGAGAGCAAGCTGACCGGCACCACCGGCACACCGTGGGATCCCTCGAGGTCCTCAGGCGGTTCCAGCGGCGGCTCCGCGGCCGCCACGGCGGCCGGGGTGGTGGCCGTCTCGTGGGGATCGGACGGCGGCGGTTCGATCCGGGTGCCGTCCTCGCTGTGCGGAACCGTGGGAGTCAAGCCGACCAGCGGGCGCATCCCACACCGCGACAACGCCGAGCCTGACTCCACCGAGGGACCCATCACCCGTACGGTGGTCGATGCTGCGCTGATGATGGACGTCGCCGCCGGTCCCCATCCGCGGGACCACTTCGCGCTACCGGCGCTCGGTGGGAGCTATGTCGAAGCGGCCCTGACGGACGGCGATCTCAGCGGCATGCGGATCGCGGCGAACGCCGAGTTCTGCCAGGGACCGTTGGATCCCGAGACCCGTCGGATCTTCAACGCGTCGCTCGATGATCTGCGCACCGCCGGTGCCGTGGTCGAGGAGGTCGACATCCAACTGCCGCCCGCGGTGGACTTCTTCGTCCCCTACTGGGGGCCTGGGTACATCACCCTCGTCGATGCGATGAGGACAGAGGGACTGGAGGTGTGGCCGCTGATGTCGATGGTCGCGGATCGTGCTCGCATGTTGAGCCCGGCACAGATCAGTTCCGCGGTGCGAGAGTGGAAGACCTCGATCTACAACGCCTACGCCGACGTGTTCGAGGACTTCGATCTCGTCGTGACCCCGACCACACCCATCCCAGCCTTCCCGCATGCGGGCGACAAGGGGGGCGTCGACGTCGTCGATGGGGTCGAGATCGCCGAGCCGGGCGGGTTCCTGCACTCCCACACCGAGTCACCGTCCCATGCCTGTCTTCCGGCGATCTCGGTTCCGTGCGGGTTCACCGCAGACGACCTGCCGGTCGGGCTCCAGATGATCGGCCCGCTCTACGCGGACATGGCCGTGATCGCCGCGGCCGCCCGCTATCAGCGCGTCACGGCCTGGCACGAGCGCCATCCGACTCTGTGAGATCCGCAGCCGGGTGGAGACCGTCTCGTCCAACTCGAGCGCCGGAGTGTCGCGAGCAAGAGAGACCTCACCGACCGGACGCCACTCAGAGTGCAGGATGGGACAGGTGCCATCCCGTGGCTCGCTGGTAACGAGCTGCCGCCGAGATGACGTCGGCATCGGCCCACAGTGGCCCGATGAACTGCAAGCCGATCGGGAGCCCGTCGGTCGTGAACCCACCAGGGACGCTGATCGCCGGTAGTCCGGCGTGCGCGGGCGGCTCGGTCATGGCGTGCGCGAAATGTCCTAGCCCCGGGATCTCGACGCCCTCGACCACCCCGGCCGGTCCGCGGTCGCCACCGTGCGGAAAGGCGGGGACCGCAGTCGTGGGGGTGACCATCAGGTCTGCCCCGGCCATCGCATCACGGAAGGCGTGGTAGATGGCAGTCTTGCCGCTTCGGAACGCCTCGCTCACCTGCCGCCCGGTCACCGGGTCGGCCCGCTTGGCCATCTCCGCCACAGCCGGCCAGATCTCGATCCCCCATTCCGCCATCTCCTCGACGAACGCCTGATATGCGTGACCGTTGACGTGGTCAAAGAAGATCTCGGTGTCGGGCAGGTCGATGCCGACCTCCACGACGCTCGCCCCGGCGGCACGCATGTCATCGAGCGCGGCGGCAAAAAGACGTCGTACTTCCGAGTCCAGCACCCCTTGGCCGAGGTCATAGCAGGCGGCGATGCGCACGCCCGTGAGATCGCCGGGCAAGGTCGCGGCCTCGACATAGCTGCGCGTGTCTCGCGGCACCGAGAAACGGTCCCCGGGGTGGTGGCCCGACGTCGCCTCCAGGACCATCGCGGCGTCGACGACGGTGCGCGCGATCGGCCCCTCCGTCTCGTCACCATCGGTGGCGTCGGCGGTGGGGATCCGGCCGATCGACGGCTTGATCCCGACAGCTCCACACAGCGAGGAGGGCACTCGGATGGAGCCGCCACCGTCCGAGCCCCAGGCGATAGGCCCGACACCGGCCACCACCGCCGCTGCCGCGCCGCCACTCGACCCACCGGAGTTGTAGCCGGGCCGCCACGGCGTGCTCGTGGAGCCGGTCAGTTTGCTCTCGGTCACGCCGAGCAATCCGAACTCCGGCGTGGTGGTCTTGCCGAGCAGGATGACTCCCTGCTCCCTCAGCCTTGCCCACCCGACCGCATCCTCATCGGGGACGTGATCCGCAAAGGCAACGCACCCATAGGTCGTGCGCACGCCGCTGGTGTCGACCAGGTCCTTGACCGTGATCGGCACGCCGTAGAGCGGGGGAAGCTGATCGCCGATCTGGAACCGCTTCTCCGCCGCGGCGGCCTCCGCCCTCGCCTGCTCGGCGGTCCCGGTCACCATGATGTTGAGCACCGGCTGGACCCGGTCCATCCGGTCGAGCACAGCATCGACGACCTCGACCGGAGAGACCTCCCGACTTCGGTACAGCTCGGCCAGCTCGGCCGCGGTCTTCCAGATGAGGTCTTCCGCCATGCTGACTCCTGGTCTCGGTAAGCGTTCAACTACATACATCGACAGTTGTACAACGATATGAATACTATGCCAGGCGAACGAACATCGAACATGCTTCGCCGATGAACCGCACAGACGCAGCGACCCGGTGTCAGCAACCCGCCGATCGGTCCTGGACCTTGATCTGCAGGAGCTCGAGAACCGCCCCGCCGTCCCCGCCGACATGCAGGCGCTGCTCGGTCGCCTTCCTCGTTGTGGCAAGGAACGGGTTCTCGTCGGTGCCGGGATGCACGACGTAGTGCGGGCTGTCGCTCGACATCACCAGCAACTGCAGCGCGTGGCCGCGCTTGAAGCGGTATGCGTTGTCATCCAGAGGAACCACGATCCGGTCACGCGACGTACGCCCGAGAGCGACGCGAGCTTGCGAGATGGGGCGCGCGACCCCGTCGGGATACACGTCGTGGAGGCGGAGGTGGACATGCGTTGATGGCCCGGAGAAGTCGATCCGTGCCTTGAGGACCGGTTGCCCCGCGACGTCCAGATCCTCAGCGAGCGGCGCGGTGCGGAACGTGAGCACATCACTACGTCCGGCGTAGGCGCGCTCGTCGGGGTAGGCCGCGCAGAAGTACCAGATGGCCTCCATGTCCACCGACGAGGGAACAGGCGATGCCGGGTCGTGGAGCCAACCCAACTCCCGAGACTCGTCCGTCGCACGGTCGGCGAGTTCATGAACACCGTTCTCGCCGACCGCGAGATGGAAAGTCTTGATGGTGCCGGACGGCGGGTACGCGTCCGTCTCCTGCCACCCGACGTGTCCCACATGCCAACGCGCCCTCGGCCTCGGGCTTGACGGCACCACGTCGCCGAGGTGTTCGTCGAAGAAGTCCGCCTGCTCAGCGCACTCCTCCTGGATTCTGCGGCGAAGGGCGCCGGCATCTAGATATGGGTTCGCCTCATCGCCTCGCCCGACGTCGGATAGCTTGTAGCCACCGTGGTCGGCCGAGCCGACACGAAGGAAGTGCAGATTCCGCGACCCGGGGATCGTCTGGAAGTGGCGCCAGTCCCTCATGCCGGCGGGCGCAAGACCGGGGTCGTACCAGTTCTGCCAGTGCAGGATAGGGATCTGCGTCGTGTAGTAGGGGTGTCGATCCCCATAGGGGTTGTACCAGCCCTGGTCCTGGCTGCGCGCCAGCTTTTGATCGGCTCCGATGCATGGCCCGACCCGGCGACGGGCGTCCGCGAGGATCTCCGCGACGGTCTCGTCCTCCCAGTTGACGTCGGCGAGATAGCAGTCGTTGTTGCTCCAGATCTGCAGGAGGTCGTTGAAGGACGCGAAGGATTGGATGTCGTGGCGCCAGCGCGCTCCGACGTGGCCGTCTCCCATCTCGATTCCGGTCACCATGGGTATGGCTGCTCTGATAGCCGGATGTCCTGACGCGACCGCCGCCCACGTGGTGAAGCCGTAGTACGAGGCGCCCATGACGCCGACCTTTCCGTTGGACCACGGCTGCTGGACAATCCACTCGACGGTGTCGTAGCCGTCCGCGACGTCGAACGCGTAGGGCATCGTCGCACCCGTTGAGCCGTACTTGCCCCGGACGTCCTGGGCGACGAATGCATACCCGCGCGAGCAGAAGTACTCGGCCTCGAACTTCAGGGCCGTATAGAAGCTCGACTTGTCGTACGGCGTCCGCACCAAGATCGCTCCGTGGCTGCCCGGCCGGTCCGGGAGGTACACGTCGGTCGCGAGCTGGACGCCGTCGCGTGTCGGCACCATGAACTCTGACGCGTTCTCGGCCGGACGTTCGGCGACGATTGTCTCGATGATCTCGAAGCCCACTGCCGCCCCTCGGTTGTCTGCGCTGGTGAAGCCTTTGCAGCTTTATACGTCACTCGTTGTACAAAGACAACAGCAAACCGCCGTCATCGCGATCCCGTTCGCGACCGGCGAGAGTGCCGCGCACGCGCACTACTCCCTTACAGCACCCGGTCAGTCGGATGAGCAGGTCACCATCAGATCAACGGTCGACGGACACGTCCGCACCCATCGACCCCGCTCGTACCGGCGCGGCGGTGGACCGCGGCGTAGCCGGGCTGAGGGTAAGAAACGAGGACCGACGGTAAGGGCTCTGGCATCCTCCGACTGCTCGAGTCAGACGGATTTCTCACGAACGGCCCGCAGGACTCACATCCTCCTCTCTCACTGAACCCGGATCTGCCTTTCAATCTCCTCACCGACGGCCCGGCAGAAGCCCGCGGGGTCGAGATGCGCGGCGGGCAGCTCCGGCACCAGCACGTGCACGGTGCCGTCGGCGAGCAGGTCCTGCGAGCGGATCCGCTGGCGGCGGGCCATCTGCGGCGCGTGGGACACCTCGCCGTACAGGATGGCGCTGGCGCCCTCCGGCGGGAGCGGCGAGAGCCAGCCGTTCTCGGCCGCGATCACCCGCCGGGCGGGCAGCAGCGCGAGCGCGCCGCCGCCACAGCCCTCCCCCAGGATCACCGACACGGTCGGCACCCGCAGCGAGACCAGGTCGGCCAGGCAGCGCGCGATCTCCGAGGCCAGCGCACCCTCCTCGGCGTCGGCGGACAGGTCGGCGCCGGGTGTGTCGACCACGCAGACCAGGGGCAGGCCGAGCTCGTCGGCCATGTGCATGCCGCGCCGGGCACTGCGCAGCGCGGCGGGGCCGAGCGGCACGTGTGCCAGTTGGGTACGCCGATCCTGGCCGACCACCACGCATCGCTGACCGCCGATCGAGGCGAGCGCGGTGAAGAGCGCCTCGGCCGACTCCCCCGCCTGGGTGCCGTTGAGCGGGATGACGTCGTCGGCGGCGTACCGGAGCAGCTCGCGTACGCCGGGCCGGTCGATGCGCCGGGTGAGCTGGATCGCCTCCCAGGCGTCCTGGTCGGGATCGGGGGTCCAGGGCGGGAGGACCATGTGGCTCTGCTCGGCGCTTCCGGGAGGGACCACGTGGCTCTGTTCGGCATCCGTTGCCGCAACCATTTGCCTCTGCTCGGCGCTGCCAGGAGGGACCATTTGGCTCTGCTCGGCGGAGGGGGTGAGCAGGGTGAGCGCGCGGGCGGCGACACTCGGCAGGTCGGCGAGGGGTACCACCGCGTCCAGGATGCCCTTGGCGACCAGGTTCTCCGCGACCTGGACCCCGGCGGGGAACGGCTTGCCGTGCAGCGACTCGTAGACCACCGGGCCGAGGAAGCCGATCAGCGCGCCGGGCTCGGCGACGCCGATGTGGCCCAGCGACCCCCAGGAGGCGAAGACGCCACCGGTGGTGGGGTGCCGCAGATAGACCAGGTAGGGCAGTCCGGCGGCCTTGTGCGCGACCACCGCGCGGGAGATCTCGATCATCGTGACGAAGGCGGGCGTGCCCTCCTGCATCCTGGTGCCGCCGGAGGCGGTGGCGGCGATCAACGGCAGCCGCTCGGCGGTGGCTCGGCGTACGGCGGCGGCGATCCGCAGGCCGGTCACCCGACCCACCGAACCGCCGAGGAAGCCGAACTCGCCGACCACCAGCGCGGCGGGGTGGCCCTGGATCTCGGCCTGCCCGGTGATCACCGCCTCGTCGGTGCCGGCCCTCGCGCGGGCGCGCTCCAGGGCGGCGAGATAGTCCGGATCCGTGCCGTAGACCTCCGAGTAGCGGGCGGGGTCGATCGGCTCGTCCCAGCTCTGCCAACTATCCGGATCGACCGAGGTCTCGATCAGCTCCCAGGCGCCGGGACGGTGCGGGCGTTCGCTCACGACGCCTCGTCGCCGCTCACCCAGGTACGGATCGGGTCGGCGTCGGCGTCCAGGATCGGCGGCGGGCGGTGATCGGTGCGGGTCCGCTCGACGCCGTCGGCGCCGAAGAACCGCAGCGGCGGGCCGGGCAGCCGCAGGGGGCCGAGGGTGGCGTGGTCGACGTCGATCACCAGTCCCTGACTGTGGGTCTGGTCCCACGCGTAGACCTCGTCGATGCTGCGCACCTTCCCGGCCGGGATGCCGACCTCGGCCAGCCGGTCGAGCAGGTCGGTCGCCTTCCAGGTGGCGAACACGCCCTCGACCAGCGCGATCACCTCCTCGCGCCGCTCCACCCGGTCGGGGTTGGTGGCGAAGCCCTGAGCGGCCGGGTCGAGGCCGAACGCGGCGCAGAACCGCTGCCACAGGGCCTCGCTGCCGACCGCGATCTGGACCGCGCCGTCGGCACAGCGGAACAGGCCGTACGGCGAGATGGAGGCGTGGTGGTTGCCGGCCGCCCGGCCGACCTCGCCGGCGACGGTCCAGCGGGTGCCCTGGAAGGCGTGCACGCCCACGGCCGCGGCCAGCAGCGAGGTGCGCACGACCTGACCGCGACCGGTGCGCTCGCGCTCGTGCAGCGCGGCCAGCACGCCGTACGCGCCGTACATGCCGGAGAGCAGGTCGCAGATCGGGGTGCCGAACTTCTGCGGGTCCTCGGGGCCGGAGCCGGTCAGCGACATCAGCCCGCCCTCGCCCTGCGCGATCTGGTCGTAGCCCGCCCGGCCGCCCTCGGGCCCGTCGTGGCCGAAGCCGGTGATGGAGAGCACCACCAGTCGCGGGTTCAGCTCGGCCAGGTCGGCGGCGCCGAGTCCGAGCCGTTCCATCACGCCGGTGCGGAAGTTCTCCACCAGGACGTCGGCCCGCCGGATCAGTCCGTGCAGCACGGCCAGGTCGGCCTCGGCCTTGAGGTCCAGCGCGATGGACTCCTTGTTGCGGTTGGCCGAGAGGAAGTACGTCGACTCGCGGTCCGCGGGCGCGTCCTCGGGGGCCACGAACGGCGGCCCCCAGCCCCGGGTGTCGTCACCGCGTCCGGGCGCCTCGATCTTGATCACCCGGGCGCCGAGGTCGCCCAGCATCATGGTGGCGTGCGGCCCCGCCAGCGCGCGGGAGAGGTCGACCACCACGATGTCGTCGAGCGGGCCGGTCATCGGGTCCTCCCCGCCTCGGCCAGACCGGCACGCTCGGCACCGGCCACGATCGGGTTGCTGAGCACGCCGAGCCGCTCGGCCTCGACCTCGACCACGTCGCCGGGCTGCAGCAGCCACGGAGGGGTCCGGGCGTAGCCGACCCCGGACGGCGTCCCGGTCGCGAGCAGGTCGCCGGGGCGAACGGTGAACGTCCGCGAGATGAGCGCCAGGGTGTCCCCCACGGTGTAGACCATCTGGTCGGTGGTGCCGTCCTGCACCACCTCGCCGTTGACCCGGGTCACCACCCGCAGCCCGTCGCGCAGGTCGCCCACCTCCTCGGCCGGCACCAACGGCCCGAGCGGTCCGGAGCGATCGGCGTTCTTGCCGAGGATCCACTGCGAGGTGAGCTTCTGCGCGCGTCGGGCGGTGACGTCGTTGAAGGTGGAGTAGCCGACCACCGACGCCAGCGCCTCGTCCGGATCGGCGTCGATCAGCGTCTGGCCGACCCAGGCGACGACCTCGCCCTCCCAGTCCAGCCCGGCCTCGTCGACCGGCACCGGGATCGCCGCGCCGCCGACGGTGAGCGAGGCGGGCCAGCGCGCGAAGAGCGTCGGGTGTTCGGGCAGGTCCTGGTCGGCGAAGCTGCCCTCGGCGACGTGCTTGAGGTAGTTCAGCCCGATGCAGATCACCCGGGCGCCCGGGAGCACCGGCGGCACCTGCTCGACCGCGTCGACGCCCGTCGCCGGCAGCACCGGTCCGGACGGCGTACGGCGCATCGCGGCGGCGGCATCGGTCCAGAACTCCGCCAGTCCGGCGATCACCGCCACCTCCTGTCCGTCCTCGCTCAACCGGCCGACCAGCACCTCGCCGTCGGCGCCGCGGACTCCCACGATGCGCGTCATCGAAACTCCCTCTCCGGCCCGCCATGCGGGCGATCTGTCGCCGGCGGACCGCCGCCGCGATAACAGGCTAAAACATTTAGGTGATTTGTGATAGAACTCGAGTATGCCCCGTCCCCTGCTGCGCGATCTGGCGCCGGCCTCGCTCTCGCGCGCCGAGCAGCTCGCCGCCGCGGTCGAGGAACGGGTGCACACGGAGCGGCTCTCCCCGGGCGAGGCGTTGGGCACGCTGGACGACTTGGCCACCGCCAGCGGCTTCTCCCGACCCACGGTGAGCGAGGCGGTGCGGCTGCTGCGCGACCGGGGCGTGGTCCGGATCAAGCCGGGGCGGGGTGGCGGCCTCTTCGTGGCCGAACGCGGCCCGGTCGTCCGGCTGCGACACACCCTGCTCGCCGTCGACGAGGAGCCCGCCACGGTGACGGAGGCGATCGAGCTCCGCGACCACCTGGAGCTGCTCATCGACCTGGGCGCGGCTCGGGCCCGCACCGCCGCCGACATGCGCGCGCTGCGCAGGCTGGTGGACACCATGGGGCGGGCCGCGGACTGGGCGGACTTCATGAGTGCCAACTGGGCGCTGCACGAGCGGATCGCCCGGATCAGCCCGAACGCGATGGCTCGCGCCGTCTACGTGGGCACCCTCGGCCACCTGACCGGTTCGTCGGCGGCATACGACGAGGGTGCCGACTCGTGCGCCTACCGCGCCGAGCGGCATGGCGCCCACGTCGCGCTGGTCGAGGCCATCGCGGCCGGCGACGAGGACGCGGTCCGGGCCGCGGTGGCACGTCATCACAGTCCCACATCCTGACAGCACCGAGCAGCACCGAGCAGCACCGAGCAGCACCGAGCAGCACCGACGAAGGAGTCACGATGTCGCCCGCGAAGTCCCCCTCCGCCGCGGAGTTCCGCCGCTACCTCTACCCCCCGGGCCATCCGCGGATCGCGGATCTGGTCGGAGTGGACGCCTATGCCTATCGCGAGGTGGCCCGGCACGACGACTTCACCGGCGGCCTGATCGAGGGCTGGACCCCGCTGTACCTCAACGAGTTCCGCGGGGTGACCGAGGACGGGACCCTGCGAGACGGGCTCTACCGGCTGACCCCGGCACGGCCAGGCGAGGAGGCACCGGTCGCGGCGATGATCACCGCGGCGGACGCGCTGCTCGGCCTGCTCGACGACGCGACCCGGGAGCGGCTCTGCTACCCGGTCGACGCCCCCGAATGGCAGACCTGGGCCAACCCGGAGTTCATGCAGTTCGACACCGGCCTGCGGCTCGACTACCAGCCTGCCGAGGTGCGGCAGGCGGCGCTCGACCTGGTCCGGGCCTCGCTGAGCCCGGAGGGCTACGAGATCACCCGCCGGATGATGCTGATCAACGGCTTCCTCGGCGACGTGGTGGGGCTGCCGGCGATCCTCAACGACTTCAGCTACAACATCGCCCTCTACGGCACCCCCGATCCGCGTGCGCCGTGGGGATGGCAGCTCTACGGGCACCATGCCGCGGTGAACTGCCTGGTGGTGGAGGGCCGGATGTCGCTGAGCCCGGTCTTCCTCGGCGCGGAGCCGGACCAGATCGACGAGGGCCCGAACGCCGCGCCCGGCACCCCGTTCGAGCGCCGGATCACGCCGGCCGTCGAGCTGATGGCGCTGCTCACCGACGAGCAGCGCGCCGCGGCGGTCGTCTACCAGCAGATGGTCGACCCGGCGATGCCGGCGGGCCGGGTGCACCCCGGCGACGAGCGACATCTGGCCGGGGCGTTCCAGGACAACCGGGTGATCGCGCCCGAGGGCGTGCGCGTCGCCGACCTCGCCCCGCGGGCGCAGCGCCTGGTGCTCGACCTGGTCGAGGAGTTCTCCGCGCTGCTGCCGGCCGGGCCGCGCGCGGCCCGGATGCGCGAGGTCGAGGCGCACCTGGACGAGACCTGGTTCAGCTGGATCGGCGCTCACGCGCCGGGTGAGGTGTTCTACTACCGGATCCAGTCGCCGGTGGTCATCGCCGAGCTCGACCATCACTGTGGCGTCTTCCTCGACTACGACACCCCCAAGCCGTTCCACATCCACACCGTGCTGCGCACCCCGCACGGCAACGACTACGGCCGGGCGTGGGTCCGCCAGTGGCAGGCGGCCCGGTGAACGCGCCCGGGGCCTCGGGCAGCGACGAGACGTCGGCGGTGGTGGCCCGGCACGCGATCGAGGAGTTCCTCTACGGCTACGGCGCCATCGCCGACGCCAAGGACGTCGAGGCCGGCGTCGCGCTCTTCGCCGGCGCCAGGCTCGCCTTCCCGCACGGCGGCTTCGACGAGTCGGCGGCCGGCTCCGACGGCAGCGCGGCCCGGGAGTTCCTGTCCGCGCTCTGGGCCGCGCCCGAGCCGCATCGCCACGACCTGACCAACATCCGGATCGCACCCGTCGAGCAGACGCGCTGGCACGCGAGCGCGCACTACACCCGCTGGGTGCTCGCTCCGGATCCGGTGCTGACCACGCTCGGGCGCTACGAGCTGCTGGCCGACGTACGACCCGGGCCCGACGGGTCACCGACCGCACATCCGGTCGAGTTGCAGGTGATCCGGACATGGACCAGGGACTGACCGGCACACCGACCGGCACACCGACCGCCACCCTGCCCGGCACCGGAAGGGCGCGGCGGCCATGATCACCCTGGCCCGTGCCTCGCTCATCCTCGACGCGATCGCCGAGGCGCGGCGGCCGCTGTCGATCTCCGACCTCGCGGCGCAGCTCGGACTGCCGCGCTCCTCGGTCCACCGAGTGCTGCAGGAGCTGGAGGCCGAGCTGTACGTCGTCCGGGCGGCCGGCGAGCGCGGCTACCTGCTCGGCCCCGGACTGCTCAAGTTCGGGATGAACTCCCACCTCCGTCTCCTCGCCGCCAACCGGGCGAGCCTGGCCGCCCTCGCCCGCGAGGTCAACGAGAACGTGGACCTGGCGGTCTTCAGCGGTCGTGAGGTGGTGGTGGTCGACCAGATCGGCTCACCGGCCAGGCTCAAGAGCGTCACCAAGATCGGCAAGAGCTTCTCGCTGCACGCCAGCTGCATCGGCAAGGCACTGCTCGCCCTCCTGCCCGACGATCAGGTCGAGGCGCTGGTGCCCCCGCGCCTGCATGCCTTCACCCCGGCGACGATCACCGACCGCGCCGAGCTGCTGGCCGGGCTGCCCCGGATCGCACGAACCGGGATCGCCGTCGACCTCGGGGAGCACGACGCCGGCATCTCGGCGGCCGCCACCGGCTTCATCGGACCGACCGGTGCCCGTCAGGCGGTGGCGGTGGTCGTGCCCTCCCACGTGCTGACGGCGAAGTGGGAGCTGATCATCACCAGCCTCGCCCGGCTCAACCCCCGGGTGGCGGTCGAGGAGCTGCTCACCCACCCGGGGATCTGAGCCGCCGCACGTCCGTCCTCCGGCGCCGGCCGGCGACGCGTGCCGCACCGGCGTCCCGCCAGGCGGCGGAGCCGCTCACTCGCGGGTGCTGAAGGCGGCGTCGAAGGCCGCCTCCGGAGCCTCGAACAGGTGCGAGCGGACGAATTCGAGGGCATCGGGCGCACCGACGAGACGGTCCATCCCGGCGTCCTCCCACTCGATCGAGATCGGCCCGGAGTATCCGATCGAGTTGAGCGCCCGGAAGCAGGTCTCCCACGGCACGTCGCCGTGACCGGTGGACACGAAGTCCCACCCCCGGCGCAGGTCGGCCCAGGCCAGGTGCGAGCCGAGCCGGCCGTTGCGCCCGTTGCCGAGGTTGAGCTTCACGTCCTTGCAGTCGACGTGGAAGATCCGGTCGGCGAACTCCAGGATGAAGCCGACCGGGTCGAGGTCCTGCCAGATGAAGTGCGAGGGGTCCCAGTTCAGCCCGAACGACGCGCGGTGGCCGATCGCCTCCAACGTGCGCTGGGTGGTCCAGTAGTCGTAGGCGATCTCGGAGGGGTGCACCTCGTGCGCGAACCGCACGCCGACCTCGTCGAAGACGTCCAGGATCGGATTCCACCGATCGGCGAAGTCCTGGTATCCGGCGTCGATCACGTCCTGGGAGACCGGCGGGAACATCGCCACGTACTTCCAGATCGACGACCCGGTGAACCCGACCACCGTGTCCACGCCGAGCCGCGCGGCGGTCCGGGCGGTGTTCTTCATCTCCTCGGCCGCCCGGCGGCGCACGCCCTCGGGGTCTCCGTCGCCCCACACCGAGTCCGGCAGCATGTCACGGTGCCGCTGGTCGATGGGGTCGTCGCAGACGGCCTGGCCCTTGAGGTGGTTGGAGATCGCGTAGACCCCCAGCCCGTACCGGTCCAGCACGGCGCGCTTGGAGTCGAGGTAGGCGTCGTCCACCGCGCCGCGATCGGGGTCGAGATGGTCGCCCCAGCACGCGATCTCCAGGCCGTCGTACCCCCAGGACGAGGCCAGCCGGCACACCTCCTCGAAGGGGAGGTCGGCCCACTGGCCGGTGAACAACGTGATCGGACGCGTCATGACTGCTCCTCCTTGGCTGATGAACGGCTACCTCGTCGAGGCCGGGCCGCGGCGGCCGGACAGCGGCCTGCCTACACCTCACGCATTCAAGGCGTCGAGCCGCTCCCGCGCGACCACCGGGTCGGTGACCAGCCGGGAGCCGGCCCGCTCGGCGCTGCGACGCAGCAGTGCCTGCTGGGCGGCGATCACGTCGAAGGCGTCCTCCCAGTCGTTCCAGTGGAAGCCCTCCCACTCGCTCGAGATGGTCCTGTCGTAGCCGTGCTCGACGTAGAGGGCCATGATCTCCGGGATCGGCACCGACGGCTCCTCGCCGTCGGCGTCGATCTCGTAGAACTTGCCGTGGGTGTGGACGACCCAGGGCATGACCTCGGCCCACTCCTCGACGCGACCGCGCCCGAAGAGCCCGGCGAGGTCGACCCCGACCTCGATCGCGAGCCTCTGCTCCCCGAAGGAGTGCGCGAGCGCGAAGGCCTGCTCCATCCGGGCGCCCTGCTCCTCGTCGGACCTGGGCGCGCCGCGGGCGATCAGGTCGGCGGAGAACTCCTCGAGGGCGGCGATCAGCGGCTCCGACATGCCCTTGGCCCGCCAGGCGCGCAGCAGCGTCGGAGGTACGCCGGTCATGGTGGCGCCCCAGTCGGGGATGAATCCGAGGCGCGGTGAGCCCAGCGCGCTGAAGCGCTCGAGCAGTGCCTGGAAGGTCGGATGACCGGGGGTGTGATGGGCGTGGATCTCCATCCCCAGAGTGACATCGTGGCGTTCGGCCACCGGAAGCAACCGCTCCATGTCGTCCGGCGTGAGACCGTACTGGACCCGCACGATCGGGAACCCGAGCCGACGGGCCGCGGCGATCTGCCGCTCCATGTACTCGACCAGCTCATCGCTGGTCAGCATCCGGTCGCGACGCAGGCCGGCGTCGGCGTTCGCACCGAACGAGCTCGGCACCAGACCGGTCTCGTCGATCACCGAGCGGAACTCGCGCTCGAACTCCTCGGAGACCTCGGGGAAGCCCTTGATCGCCTGGAAGCCGACGATCTCCAGGGTAGGCCCCAGACCCCGGCGGGCCACCTCGCGCACCAACTCGGTGAAGCTCATCCCACGGGAGTGGAAGAACCGGGTGAAGCTGTAGAGCGTGACGCCCTGAACGGGCTGTCCCAGAGTTCGCCGGGTCGCTTCCTGCGCCGTCGCGGTGCTCATTCCGCCTCCTTCATGGTGAGTGTCTTGGTGTCCTGCTCACGGATCTGCAGGACGCCGGGCCCGGCCGGCAGGTAGGGGATGTAGAGGCCGATGGTCACGTCGACCTCGTGCTCCTCACGGCCTTGATCGGAGACGTCGTCGCCCTCGATCACGCTGGAGTCGAGGACGTACCACGACCGATCCCAGTGCTCGGGAAGCTCGTCGAGCCGGTAGCGGACGCCGTCGACCGTCCAGGTGAGGGAGTCGTGCGGGACCTCGGTGCCGTCGATGACCACCCGGACGTCGCTGATCGACGACAACGGCAGGGCCCGATACCAGGGGATGCGGACCGACACCCTGACGCGCGAGCCGACGCGTTCCAGACTGTCCTGCTCGATGATGCTGGTGGCAAGCATGCTGTTCCTCCTCAAGGAGTCTGTGGCCCGGCGACCGGGCCACCGATGGGTCAGGCGGGCCGGTAGGACGCGACGTGGGCGCGGATCATCCGCTGATGGGCCGCCACCATGGCGAAGCTGTCCGGCGCGTCGCCCTCGTATTCACTGGAGATCCAGCCGGTGTAGCCGAGGTCGACCAGGGTGTGCACGAGCTCGCGATAGCGCAGGTCGGGCTCGTCGCCGTCGACGATGGTGAAGAACTTGCCGTGCACGTGGACCACGCGGTCGATGACCTCGCGCAGCGCCGCGGGCTCGGAGTGCCCGAAGGTGTCCCAGACCATGCCGGTCCAGGTGGTGAGCCGGCTCTTCGGGTCGGGCGAGCCGAGCAGCTCCAGCGCCTCCTCGAGCTCGCGGCCGGCGTTCCAGGCCTCGACCGCGATGGCGAGCTCGTCCTCGCCGATCCCGGCACGGCGCCCGGCCTCGAGATGTGCCTGGGAGATGGATCGGCCGAAGATGCCGGCGTCCGGGATGATGCCGAGATGCGGTGTGTCGTGTGTGGTCACCGTCTCCATCAGGAACTGCGTCCGCGCGGACTCCAGCGTCATCGGGGTGTGCAGCTCGTAGCCGAGCACGAGGTCGAGCTTCTCCGCCCACGGCAGCAGCTCCTGGATCACCTCGGCGACGAAGTGCTGCAGACGAACGATCGGGAATCCGAGCCGGGCGGCGCCCTCGAGCTGCGGGATGGTGTAGGCGACCAGCTCCTCGGGGCTCAGGTCGCGGCCCGGCAGCATGAACGGGTCCGCGTAGCTGCCGTACGACGTCGGCGTCAGCCCGTTGCGCTCCACCGAGCTCTTGAACGCCGCCTCGAACTCGGGCGTCAGGTAGGGGAATCCGCGCTGGTGCGAGGGCCCGACGATCTCCACGCCGCCGCCCGCGGCGGCCGCCAGCCGCATCAGATCCTCGAACGACCAGACGAACGAGGTGTACTCGGCGGCGAAGCTGTGCAGCGTGACGCCGAGTCGGAACGGCGCCGGGCTCAGGTCGCGGCCAGGCGCGACATCGCGGTCAGACACGGGGCATTCCTTCCGGGCGCGGGTCGTCGACGACCAGCACGGCGCTGTCGCGGTAGACGAAGCTGAACCTGCCGTTGCTGACGTACGGCTCGACGGTGGTGAGCACGGCGGTGACCGCGTGCTCTCCGGCATCCAGCGGCCACCCGGCTATCTCGATCTCGGCGTGGTCCAGGACGAACCACCACACCTCGGGGTGCGAGCCCAGCTGGCTGAGCGCGTACGGCGTCGTGTTGACCAGCAGCGCCATCCGGTCCGCCGGCACCGCCACACCGTCGATCTCGAGGTCGAGACCCTCGACGCAGGACAGCGGCAGCGACCGGTAGCTCGGCAGTCGCAGGCTCAGTCGCGCGCGCGGCTCTGCCGAGACGCCGGGCACGACCCGCAGCCGCGCTCCGCTCAACACCGCGTGCCCGGCTCCCGGCAGCCGGGGAACGGGAGCGACCCTCTGCGACGTCATGGCACCTCCTGTGGGGCGGTTCGAGAGCGACCACTTAAGCCCTCGCTCGAAAGACTAATGCATGTCATCATCTTAAGTCATCCCCTGACGAGACATTGTCCATCATGTGAGAGGGGTCACCAGGCACCAGGACGCGAGCACTCGTCCGCCACCGCAGGCGAGGTGACCCAGGCGAGGCGATGCGGGCCGACCCGGCACGGCCGGCGGCCGGCTACACCGCCGTCGCGTCGGCGATCGCGGGAGCGTCGTCGGTGAGATCGGGGTGTCCCGCCGGACTGCCGCTGCCGAGCCATCGCGACAAGCAGTCCCGGGAGAAGAGCTCGTCGATCACCGTGTACGCCGCGCCGACCAGGCCGATCCGGTCCGAAGCGCCGGTCAGCACGATCTTGAGGTCGCGGGTGGCCAGCGGCAGCGAGCGGCTGTAGACCGACTGGCGCACGGCCGCCAGGAACTGATCACCGAGTTGCGCGACGCCCCCACCGATGATCACCAGCGAGGGGTTGAAGAAGTTGATCATCGTGGCGAGCATCCGGCCGATGTAGGTCGCGGTGCGCTCGAACAGCTCGACCGCCCGTACGTCGCCGTGGCTCGCCGCCTCGCCGAGGTCCTCCGCGCTCAACGCGCCCTTCTTCTTCAGCAGCCGGGCGAGGTAGGGCGAGTCTCCCGACTCGGCGAGCTCGGTGGCGAATCGCGCCAGCGCCGCGCCACCGGCCACCGCCTCGAGACAGCCGATCTTGCCGCACCTGCACACCGCGGTGGGGTCGTCGACGACGGCGATGTGCCCGACGTCTCCGGCCGCGCCCTGAGCGCCGCGATGAGGCAGCCCACGGGAGATCAGACCGGCCCCGATCCCGGTCCCGATCTTGATGAAGACCACGTCCGGCTCTCCCTGCGCCCGGCCCGCGCGGTACTCGCCGACGGCCATCAGGTTGACGTCGTTGTCGACCCAGGTGGGCGCACCGAAGCGCGCCGCGAGCCGCTCGCGGACCGGATATCCGTCCCAGCCGGGCATGATCGGCGGCGACATCGGTCGACCGCGCCGGTACTCGACCGGGCCGGGGAGTCCGACGCCGACGCCCCAGACCGGCGGCGCACCCGCCGGCCGGCCCTCGAGGAGCTCGTCGGCGAGCGCCTCGACCCGCTCGAGCACCGCCTCGGGCCCGTCGCCGATGTCGGCGGGCTCCTCGCGGTAGTCGAGCAGTCCGCCCCGCAGGTCGGCGAGGCCGACCGCGACGCTGCTCGCACCCAGCTCGACCGCGATCACCACCCCCGCCTCGGCCCGGAAGCGGAGGCTGCGCGCCGGCCGGCCGCCGGTGGAGGCGGCCATCGTGTCCTCGGCCAGCAGGCCGAAGGCGAGCAGTTGGCTGACCCGCTGTGCCACCACGCCTCGCCCCAGCTTGGTCAGCCGGCCGACGTCCGGACGCGTGCGTGCGTGATCGTCGCGAACCACGTCGAGGACCTCGACGAGGGCGTCGAGGAACTCTTCCGGCACGTCCATCGACTCGGTCTGCGCCACGCCACACCCCCGTCTGTCTCGCACTGTCTCGCACGTCGTCCGCCGTCGAACCTGAACTGAGGGTTAGGACAATACCATCTTGACTTATGCATGTGGCGTGCATATCGTGGCGAGCCATGGTCAGAACCGGCCATCGAGTCCCCCGAACAGACAGGAGACACGCCGTGGCGTCGACACGCATCCTCAACGCAGCGGTCATCGGTACCGGGTTCATCGGCATGGTGCACGCACGTGCCGTCCGCGCCGCCGGCCACCGCGTCGCGGCGATCGTCGGCATCGATGAGGACTCCGCGCGGCAGGTGGCCGCCGACGTCTCCGCGGACCTGGTGCTCGACTCCGTGGCGGAGATGCTCCGACTCGACGAGATCGACGTCGTCCACGTGTGCACCCCGAATGCACTCCACGCCGAGCAGGCACGCCTCGCGCTCGAGCACGGCAAGCACGTGATCTGCGAGAAGCCGTTGGCGACCAGCGTCGACGATGCCCGGGGTCTGTGCACTCTCGCTCGCCAGCTGGGTCTGGTCACCGCGGTGCCGTTCGCGTATCGGTTCTACCCCACCGTCCGAGAGGCGCGCGCACGTGTCATGTCCGGCGAGGCCGGCCGGGTGCGCCTGCTGCACGGCTCGTACCTGCAGGACTGGCTGGCCGACGCCGGTGACACGAACTGGCGCGTCGACTCGGCCGTCGGCGGCGCCTCGCGGGCCTTCGCCGACATCGGGGTGCACTGGTGCGATCTCATCGAGTTCACCACCGGTCACCGACTGACCCGCGTGGCCGCCCATCTCTACACCGTCCCCGAGCGGCGTACGATGGGCAACGGCTCGACCGGGCACACCGAGGACGTCGCCACCGTCATGTTCGAGACCGACCAGGGGGCCGTCGGCTCGGTGATCGTCAGCCAGGTCTCGCTGGGCCGCAAGAACCGGCTGTGGTTCTCCATCGACGGCACCGACGCCGCGCTGAGCTTCAATCAGGAGGTGCCCGACACCCTGTGGATCGGCGGACTGGACGCCAACCAGGAGGTCTTCCGCGGCTCGGCGGCGACCTCGGCCGCCGCCCACCGGTACGACGTGCTGCCGGCCGGACATCCACAGGGCTTCCAGAACTCCTTCGAGGCCCTCGTCGGCGACGCCTACGCCACCGTCCTCGGTGAGCACCGAGACGGCCTCCCCACGTTCGAGGACGGCCTGCGCGCCACGGTGATCACCCAGGCTGTGCTGCACTCGGCCCGCACGGAGTCGTGGGTGAAGGTGCCGCCGTCCACGGAGCTCGGCTAGCCCTCGCACCCCTGCCATCCCCGTTCATCGTTGAAAGGAACACAGATGTCGGAGTTCTCCCTCCCGCCGAGGGTCGACCTGCTGATCGTCGGCTCCGGCCCGGCCGGCTCGACGTTCGCACGCATCGTCCACGACGCCCGGCCGGACGCCCAGGTCCTGATGGTCGATGTCGGGCCCAAGCTGACCGAGATCGCCGGCGAGAACACCCGCAACCTCCCCGAACCCGACCGTGAGGCCGTCGCGGTCCGCTCCCAGGGGCCGAACGGCCCCGCCCGCCTCACCAACCCTCGGGGACGCGTCGGCGACCAGATCGCGGCTCGCCCCGGCACCTTCCTGGCCCATCAGCCGCCGATCGGAACGGATCCGCAGCGCGGGATGCCGGCAGCGGCGATGGCGAGCGCCGTCGGCGGCATGTCCGCGCACTGGACCTGCGCGTGTCCCTCCCCGGGCGACAGCGAGGTCATCGGCTTCCTCGACCCCGCCACCCTGGACGCCGCCCTCGACCGCGCCCGCGCCCTGCTGCACGTCACCCAGGAGGCCTTCACCCCGACGCCGGAGGGCGAGCTGGTCCGCGCGCGGCTCAGCGAACACTTCGACGACGGGCGCCCTGCCGATCGACGGGTCCAGCCGATGCCGCTGGCCTGCATCCCGCAGGGACCCGGCAAGCTGCCCCGCTGGTCGGGCGCGGCCGAGATCCTCGGCGACCTCGCCGGCGACTCGGCCACCCCCGGGTTCGTGCTCTCCCCCGAGACGTTGTGTCGGCGCCTGATCCACTCCGAGGGCCGGGTGAGCGCCGCGGAGCTCCTCCACCTGCCGACCGGCACGGTCGTCACCGTCGAGGTGGGCCATGTGGTGGTGGCGGCCGACGCGCTCCGCAGCCCGCAGCTGCTGTGGGCGTCGGACATCCGGCCGACCGCGTTGGGCAGATACCTCAACGACCAGCCGCAGATGATGTCGGCGATCGCGCTGGACACCAGCGAACTGGAGGCCGGCGGCGACGACGGCGACCCCGGGCGCGACGACGAGAAGGACCACCGGGACGCGCTCACCGGGGTCACCTGGGTGCCGCTGCACGAGCCGGAGCTGCCGTACCACGGCCAGATGATGCAGCTCGCCGCCTCCCCGATCGTGGTGGGCTCGGCGACGGTCAACCGACCGACCATCGGCGTGGGCTACTTCCTCACCAAGGACATCCGGGCCGAGGACCGGGTCGAGTTCTCCGCGGACGCCGCGGACGACTACGGGATGCCGGCGATGACCATCCACTACGAGCTGACCGAGACCGACTGGGCCAACGTCGCTCGCGCCGAGGAGTCCCTGCGCAAGGCCGGTGCGGCGCTGGGCACCTACATCACCGACGGCGAACCACGCCTGCTCCCCGCCGGGAGCTCGATGCACTATCAGGGCAGCGTGCGCATGGGTGAGCACGACGACGGCACCTCGGTCTGCGACCGGGACTCACGAGTCTGGGGGTTCGCCAACCTCCAGGTCGCCGGGAACGGCGTCATCCCGACGCCGACCGCCTGCAACCCGACGCTGACCAACGTCGCGCTCGCGGTCATCGCCGCGAACAGCCTGGTGGCCGAGCTCTGATCGACCCCGATCGACCCTGATCGACCCGGTCGCCCCTGCGAGGCCGAACGCCGATCGATCGACAGCACCACCACGGTCCTGAGGGCCAGGAGCTGCTCCTCCTGGCCCTCAGTCATGTCACGACCCCACCGGCCACAGGTCACGGGCCGGCGGCACCGACGATCGCCGAGCGCGAGCATCGGCCGGATCCGGGCCGAGACACGACGACGCGGTGGTGGGGGCCCCCCGGGGGGGGGGGGCCCCCCCACCGCGTGCCGAGTCATCGGCAGATCGGCTCCTGGGTCCAGGCTCAGGCCACCTCGAGCACCCGAGTGCCGGTGGTCTGGGTCCCACCGATGTAGGAGATCCGCAGCGAGACCAGGACCGAGACCCGGTGCTCGCCGGCCGGCAGGCCGCCGGGCCGATCGACCACGAGGGTGGCGGCCTCGGTGAAGCCCCAGCGGTCGTCGTAGACCTCGTCCATCTCGTCGCTGCGGTAGGAGTTCCCGTGCACCACGAAGCTCACCTGGTCCCGCGGGATGATCTCGTCGTCGACGGTCAGGTCGACCTCGACCATCGAGAGGCCGAGACCCCGGTAGTACGGGATGCGGGCATCGACCGCGAAGCCGGTGGTCTCGCCGGTCTCGTCGCTGCGGTTGCGCAGACTGCCCTCGACGACGATGTAACGATCGAACATCTCTGCCTCCTCAGTTTCCGGTCGTGGACTCGGCGGACCCGGCGGGCTCGCCCAGCAGTCGTGCGAACATCTGGTGCTGGCGCCGGACCTGGTCGACGCTGTCGACCACGAACGCGTCCTGGATGTGCCGGTTGCCCTCGTACTCGCTGGACAGATACCCCTGGTATCCGCCGTCGATCAACAGCGGGACGAGCTCGTCGTACGGGATGCTGTATTCGGTCCCGTCGTCCTGCATCTCGTAGAACTTCGCCTGGATGTGGAAGAGATACGGCATGTGTTCCAGCAGCGTCTTCGGGTCGACGTAGTTGTAGTGCGTGGCCTGCTGCGCGAGGTTGATGTCGACCGCGTTGCCGCCACGCCAGCGGATCTCGCCGGGCAGCTGATGGATGTCATGTGGGTGGTCGTCGTAGGTCTTCACGATCCGATCCACCAGCGCCGGCGTGGCGCCGTCGCGCAGCGCTCGCTCCCAGACCACCCGCGGGAAGCGCCTGACGAAGGTCCCCATGTCCGGCAACAGACCGAGATGCCCGTTGTCGACGCGGTGGATGACGTCGACGAACTCACGGATCCACCGGTGCTCGTAGCTCATCGGCGAATGCACCTCGACGGCGAGCTTGATGCCGTACTCCTCGGCGTACGGCGCGGCCTTCTCGAAGACCTCGGGCGGGGTGTTGACGATGACCCGGATCACCGAGCAGCCCAGCCGGCCGGCCAGCTTGATGTCGCGCACCAGCGACTCCACGCCCTCCTCGAGCGTCATCAGCCGGTCCTTGCGCCGGGTGGTGTCGAGGAACATGTCGTACGCCGTGGGCTGCGTCCCGTACCTCTCGTGACACGCGAACCAGTGCGCGACCTGCTCCTCGGTCAGGTTCGGGAAGTTGTCGTAGGACTGCTCCGGGATGATCTCGATGCCGTTGGCGCCGAAGCCGGCCGAGGCGGCGATGGCGCCCTCGAGGTCGAGCTTTCCGAGGAAGACCTCCTCCTGGTAGGAGTAGAGGCTGACGCCGCGTTTGATGGTGTGTTCAGGCAAGATGACTGACTCCTGATTCCTAGGGAAACCGTTAGCACTGCTGGCCGGGGATGGCCGCCTTCTGCCCGCCGTACGGCGTGGTGGCGTCGGGATGGCCGGAGGCCGGGTCGTAGAGGTGACAGGCCAGGGTCACGTCCTGCACCGCCGTGTCCGCCGGGCGCTTGCTCCAACACACGTCGCTGGCGCTGACGCACCTGGGCGCGAACGGACAGCCCTGCTCCGGGATCGGCTTCGCCTCGGCCGTCGTGGCCGCGACCAGCTGCCGTCGTGCCGCCCGGCGCTCGCGCTGGGCCACCGGATCCGGCACCGGGACCGCCGCCAGCAGCGCCCGGGTGTAGGGATGCAGCGGCCGTTCATGCACCGAACGCGCCGGTCCCTGCTCCATCACGCGTCCGCGATAGAGCACCACCGTGCGTTGCGAGACGTGGGTCACGATCGGGATGTCGTGGGCGATGAACAGGAACGCCTGGCCGGTCTCGCGCTGCAGTCGGGCCAGCAGGTTGAGCACCTGCGCCCGGGTCACCAGGTCGAGCGCGCTCACCGCCTCGTCGCAGATCACCAGCTCGGGGCTGGTGGCGAGCGACCGGGCGATGGCGATCCGCTGACGCTGGCCGCCGGAGAACCCGTGCGGGTACCGGGTCGCCGCGTCCTTGGGCAGGCCGACGCTGTCGAGGAGTCGTTGGATCTGGTTGATCGCCTCCGTCGCGGCCAGGTTCCCCTGGATCTCCAACGGCTCGGTCAGCGTGCGACCGATCGTCCGGGACGGGTTGAGCGAGCTGAACGGGTCCTGGAAGACCACCTGGAGCCGCTTGGCGATCGAGGAGTCGGCGCCGGCTCGATATCCGGTGATGTCCCGGCCATCGAGATGCACGCTTCCGCGGGCGGGCCTGGTCAGGCCGAGCACCGCCCGGCCGATCGTCGACTTCCCCGAGCCCGACTCCCCGACCAGCCCGACCGTCTCGCCGCGCTTGACGGTGAAGCTCACCCCGTCGACGGCCTTGACGACCGCACCGCGTCGGCCGCGGGCCTTGAACTCCACCGCCAGATCGCGCACCTCCAGCAGGTTCTCGGGTGCCATCAGTCGTTCACCTCCGTGGCGTCGGTCTTCGCCAGCTCCACCGGGCTCCCCGGATCGGTCGGATCCACCGGCACGGCCGCCGGATCGCCGGTCCGCAGGCAGCGGGCCTGGTGGGTGCCGCCCAGCTCCACGGCCGGGACAGGAGCCTCGGTGCAGGCGACCGCCGCGATGGGGCACCTGGCCGCGAACCGGCACCAGGCCGGCCAGTCCTTGGGCAGCGGCACCGTCCCCTCGACCGTCGGCAGGTTCCCCCCTGGTGCGGCGAGATCCGGCGACGCGCCCAGGAGCGCACGCGTGTAGGGGTGGGACGGCGTGGTCAGCACGTCCTCGACCGTCCCCGACTCGATCACCTCGCCGGCGTACATGACCACGACGTCGGTGCAGATGTCCGCGACCACGCCGAGATCGTGGGTCACGATCACCACCGTCATCCCGAGTCGCTCCTGCAGACTGCGGAGGAGATCGAGGACCTCGGCCTGGATGGTGACGTCGAGGGCGGTGGTCGGCTCGTCGGCGACCAGGAGGTCCGGCTCGCCGGTCAGCGCCATCGCGATGCAGACCCGCTGCGCCATCCCACCGGAGATCTGGTGCGGATAGCTCTTCGCCACCGTCTCCGGTGCCGCGATCCCGACCAGCCGGAGCAGCTCGAGGACCTGCTCGTCGGCCTGCTTCCGGTTCAATCCGCGATGCCGGCGCAGCGGCTCACGCAGCTGGGCCCCCACCGTGTAGCACGGATCGAGGGCGACCATCGGCTCCTGGGAGACCATCGCGATCCGCGAGCCACGCAGCTTCGCCCTCTCCGCCTCCGGAAGCCGGGCCAGGTCGATCCCGTCGAAGTGGATCGATCCGCCGGTGATCCGGCCCGGCGGCGGCACCAGCCCCATCAGCGCCAGTGCGGTCATGGTCTTCCCGCAACCGGACTCGCCCACCAGGCCGACGGTCCGACCTCGGTCGACCGAGAAGGAGACCGAGTCGACGACCTTCTGCAGGCGTCCGTCGAGGACCTCGAAGGAGACGTCGAGGCTCTGCACCTCGAGCAGCGCCTCGGGAGCCGTCCGCTCGGCGGCCGCCACGGCCGCCGACGCGGCGACGGTGGGTGCCCGGCGAGGATCGACCAGCAGCCGCTGTCGGCTCGACTGCGGCAACCCGTCGCGGAGCGCGCTCCCGATGAGGTTCGCCGCGAGGATCGTGAAGCTGATGACGACGCCGACCGGCACCATCAGCCAGGGATCGTTGTTGAGGTTCTGGTTGGCCACGTACATCATCTGGCCCCAGTTGGGAGTCGTCGGCGACGACCCCAGGCCGAGGAAGGCCAACGAGCTGGCCACGATCAGCGCGATCCCGTAGGTGACGAAGGCGTGCACGACCAGCGGCCCGGTGATGTTCGGCAGCACGTGACGGGTCAGGATGCGCCGGCGCGGCAGGCCGGAGACACGCGCCGTGTCGACGTACGGGAGCTCTCGGACCGACCGCGTCGAGGCCCGGGTGAGCCGATAGAAGCTCGCGCTGAAGATGATGCCGAGCACGCCCATCACGATCCAGAGGCGATCGTTGCTGACGACCACGACGGCGATCAGGATGACGAAGCCGGGGATGGAGAGCAGCACGTTCATGCAGAACGTCAGCGCCTCGTCGACGTACCCGCCGGCGTACCCGGCACGAAGTCCGAGCGCCACCCCGATCACCACGGCGATGAGCACCGACTCGAGCGAGCCGAGCAAGAGGCCGGAGCCACCGTGCAGCAGTCGGGAGAACACGTCGCGACCGACGTCGTCGGTGCCGAGCCAGTAGGTCGAGCTGGGCTTGGCCAGGGTGTGCAGGATGTCCTGCTTGTACGGGTCGTGTGGCGAGAGCGGTCCGGCGAACGCAGAGCCGAGCACGACCAGCACCAGCCAGACCATGCTGACCAGTGCCAGCGGCCTGCGGAACAGGGAGGCCACCGCGCCCCGCAGCGGGGAGACGGCCGCGCCGGCGGTCCTCTCCGCGGGCTCGCTCACCGCGGCTGCCTGAATCGACTCGGTGCTCATGCCGCCGCCCCCGTCGAGGAGGGGCAAGGGTACGGACGCGGCGGCCTGAGGCCGATGGTCGCTCGCTGACGCTCGCTGACTGCC
>NZ_JASGET010000024.1:0-25685 GCF_047606145.1 Nocardioides sp.
AGCCGGTCGGCGGCGTGAGCGCGCAGCGCGGCCGCGGCCTCGGCGGCCGAGACGCCGGCGGCGGGTACGAACCAGACCACCAGCCGGTCGCCGACCGCATCGGCGGCGACCCCGGTGGTCTGCGCGGGTGCGGAGAAGACGGCTTCGATCTCGCCCAGCTCCACCCGTTGACCCCGGATCTTGACCTGGTCGTCGAGCCGACCGAGATAGCGCAGCGCACCGTCCGGCCGCCAGCAGGCCAGATCCCCGGTGCGGTAGAGGCGGCCGAACCGGGTGGAGCAGAAGCGCTCGGCGGTCAGGTCCGGTCGGCCGGCGTACCCCTCGGCCAGCTGTACGCCGCCCAGCCAGAGCTCGCCGGCCACGCCGATCGGGACCGGCTGGCCGTCCGGATCGAGCACGAAGCAGCTGGTGTTCTGGATGGGTCGCCCGATCGGCACCTGGTCCTCGCCCGGCACGCACTCCCAGCAGGTGACGTCGATGGCCGCCTCGGTCGGACCGTAGAGGTTGGTGATCCCGACGCCGAACACCTCGGCGCCGCCGGCGACCAGGTCGGGGGTGAGCGCCTCGCCGCTGGTGATCAGGTGGCGCACCGACGCGTCCGCCACCCGGGCACGGGCGACGCGGTCGGCGAGGAAGGCGCGCAGCATGGACGGCACGAAGTGCAGCGTGCTCACCTCGTGCTCGGCGATCAGCTCGGCGATCGCCCGCGGGTCGCGGTGGGCACCGGGCTCGGCGATCACCACGCAGGCACCGACCTGCAACGGCCAGAAGAGCTCCCAGACCGAGACGTCGAAGGAGATGGGCGTCTTGTGCAGCACCCGGTCGCCGGCGCCGATCGGCAGCTGCCGCTGCATCCAGTCGAGGCGGTTGTCGATCGCCGCCTGGCCGACCAGGACGCCCTTGGGGCGACCGGTGGAGCCGGAGGTGAACAGCAGGTAGGCGGTCTGGTCGCCGTCCTGGTCGGAGCCCGCCTCCGCCCGGACGCCGGCGTGCGATCCGCCCTCGTCTCCGCCCTCGTCCTGGCTCGGGTGCACCGCCAGGGCCGCGAGGGTGTCGTCGTCGATCACGAACGCCGCCCCGGCATCCTCGAGCATGCCCTCGATCCGGGCCTCCGGGAGGTCCGGATCGAGCGGCAGATAGATCGCGCCGGCCAGTGCGATGCCGTGGACCGCCTCGTAGAGCTCGAAGCCGCGCGGCAACCGGACGCCGACCACGCGGCCGGGGCCGATGCCGCGGTCGCGCAGCCCGGTGGCGATCCGGGCGGCGGCGGCGTACAGGTCGGCATAGCTCCGGGTCCGGCCGGCGAAGACCAGCGCCGGGGCGTCCGGGGTGCGTGCGGCCTGGGCGGCGAACCGCTGACCGAGCGTGCGGGTCGGGCGCGTCAGCGCGGTGTCGTTGAATCCCTCGGTGACCAGTCGCCGCTCGGCGTCGGTGAGCAGCGGGAGCCGGCCGACCGAGGTGTCGCGGTCGGCGCCGGCGTAACCGTCCAGCCAGGCGGCGAGCCGGCGCAGGTGCAGCTCGACCTCGGCGACCGGGTACAGCCTCGGATTGGCGTCGATCTCCAGCCGCACGGCGCGACCGCGCCGCCCGGGAGTGCCCCGCACCGCGACGGTCAGGTCCTCGACCGGGCCGGCGACCAGGTTGCGGACCATCCCGGTGGCGGCGCCCAGCCGCAGCTCGAGGTCGAACGGGATCAGGTTCACCTGGGCGCCGAAGAGCTGAGCACCGGGGTCGCGACGCCGCAGCTCCCGGGCGAGCTCCTCCTGCCGGGTGAACGGATGGGCCCGCAGTGCCTCCTGCTCGGCGGCCACCGCGGCCAGCGCGTCACCGACGGTGCCGTCGGCCGGCACCACCGCGGGGAGCACGTTCATCGCGGTGCACACGGTGTGCGCCGAGGGCAACGCGCCCACGCCGGGCACCGACCTGTTCATCAACGGCAGTCCGATCCGCACCCGCGGCAGGCCGGCCATCCGGGCCAGGTAGCCCCCGACCGCGGCGATGAGCAGGTCCGGCCAGCCCACACCGAGCCGCGCGGCCCCGTCGGCGAGGATGCGCTGCTGCTTGTCGTCGAGCTCCAGGACGCGCTTGACCGCTGCCGGGGCCGGGTCGGCCACCCGGCCGGCCAGCGCGGCGGTGCCGCTCATCCGCGCCAGCCGGGACCGCCAGGCGATCTCGCCGTCGGGGTCGCGCGGCTCGGCATCGAGTACGTCGCCCAGGCTCGGCGTGGTCCTCGTCGCACCGGCCGACCCGGTCACACCCGCCGGCGGCACGCCCGGTGGGCCGGCGTCGGGGCCCGGACGGAGGTCGGTGTAGAGCTGCGCCACCCGGCGCAGCAGCTGCTGGGCGCCGTACCCATCGAGCACCACGTGGTGTGCGGCGTGGTACCACCAGCAGCGTCCGTCCGGCAGCCGGAGCAGTGCGGTGCGCACCGGCGGCGTCGCCAGGTCCATCGGCTCGGCCAGGTCGGTGCGCAGCCAGCGCTCGGCCGCGGCCGGGTCGGCGACCTCGACCGTCCACAGCTCGGCGTACCGCTCGGTGACCGCCTGTCGGGGCCCGTCGTCGGTGAGCCGGTAGACCGCGCGGAGCTGCTCGAACTCGGCGTAGGCGGCACGCACCGCGGCGCCGAGTCGGCCGGGATCGACCGGCCCGTCGAACTCGACCACCTCGGCGGTGGTGTAGCAGGGGTTCTGCGGCGCGAGCTGGTGGGCGAAGAAGAGCCCCCGCTGAGCGGCCGAGAGCGGCCGCCAGGTCAACGCACCGAGGTCGCCGGCCGGATCCTGCATCCGGTCGCTCACCGGGCCGGCACCGCGCCCTGGGCGAGCAGGTACTCCAGGTTGGCGTGACGGGTGAAGTCCCCGAAGTCGAGGTCGACGCCGGCATCGGCGAGGTCGTCGAGCAGGTCGAAGGCCTGCAGCGAGTTGAGGCCGAGGGCGAACAGGTCGGCGCCCGGATCGGCCTGCGCGCCGGCGACCGCCTCGTCGCCGAGCAGCCTGGTCAGCGACCCCAGGACCACCTCACTCCAGCCTCGCGTCGGGTCGCCGGGCCCCGAGACGGCAGCAACGGGAGCGGCGGGGGCCAGGGCGGTGATCACCCGGTCGGCCGATGTCACCACGCCGCAGCAGCCGGCCACCACCTCGAGCGCGTGCGCGTGCTTGTCGATGCTGAGGTCGGCCACCGCATCGGCGACCAGGAACGGCCGCACGTCACGGCAGAAGCCGTCGAAGGCGGTGGCGGTGACGCCGATGTGGGCGTAGACGCCGGTGAGCACCAGCTGATCCCGGCCGGCCGCCGCCAGCCGCTCGCCCAGGTCGGTGCGCGCGAACGCGCTGTAGCGCCGCTTGTCCAGCACCGTCTCCCCCGGTCGTGGCGCGAGCTCGGGAAGGATCTCGGTGTGCTCGGGCACGGGCGACATCCCCGGACCCCACAGCTCACCCTGCAGACCGCGGTCGAGGTGCTCGCCGGTCTGCGCGGTGTAGAGCACCGGCACCCCGGCCGCACGCGCCGCCGCCAGGACGGCACCGATGCGCTCGACCGCCCGGGTCAGGGCGGGCGAGCAGGGGTCGAAGACCCGGACGAAGTAGCGCTGCATGTCGTGCACCAGGACCGCGGCGCGGGATGGGTCGAGGACCCATTCCGCCTTCGCCTCGGGCAGCTCCCGATGCGGCGGCGTCGGCGGTTCGTAGTCGATCAGACTCGGCAGGGTCATGGCTCAGCTCCCAGCTGTGGCAGAGGCGGTACGGTCACCCAGCTGCGCGGCGAGCACCCGTCGCAGCTCGCGCCGGCTGTTCTTGCCGACGCCGGTGACCGGGAACTCCTCGAGGTACTCGAAGGAGTCCGGGATCTTGTGCTCGGCCAGTCCCGCGGCACGCAGGTGCCGGCCGAGATCGGTGGGACGCGGGGCATCGGGCTCGGTGCGGATCACCACGCAGATCCGCTCGCCGAGATAGTGGTCGGGCACCCCGACCGCCACCGCGTCGAGGACGGCCGGGTGCGCCAGCAGCGGCCCCTCGATCTCCTCGGTGGCGACCTTCTCGCCGGCGCGGTTGATCTGGTCCTTCTCCCGTCCGGTGACCACGAGGTGTCCGGACGGGAGTCGCCGCACCAGGTCACCGGTGCGGTAGTAGCCGTCGGCGGTGAAGGAGGAGTCGTTGACCGCGGCGGTCCAGGACGGGGCGCCGTAGTAGCCGCGAATGGTGTAGGGGCCGCGGGTCAACAGCGCCCCGATCTCACCCTCGGGTACGTCGCGATCGGCCCGGTCGACGATCCGGATCTCGTCCTCGGCGCTGATCGGGCGTCCCTGGGTGGTGCGCACCAGGTCGTCGGGATCGTCGTGCCGGGTGTAGTTGACCAGACCCTCGGCCATTCCGAAGACCTGCTGCAGGCGGCCGTGCAGGACCGGTCGGACCTCGGCCGCCACGACGTCGCTGAGCCGGGCTCCACCGACCTGCACGGTGCGCAGGCTGGAGAGATCGGGGCGACGGCGCCGAGCCGCGGAGATCCACGCCTGGGCCAGTGGCGGCACCAGCGCCACGTCGGTGACTCGCTCGGACTCGATCAGCCCGAACGCGGTGCGCGGGCTCGGGTCGGGGGCGAACACGATGGTGCCGCCGACGTGCAGCGTGCCCAGGATGCCCGGCGAGCTCAACGGGAAGTTGTGCGCGGCCGGCAGCACCACCAACATCACCGTGCTGGCGTCGAGACCGCAGATCTCGGCGGAGGCACGCACCGAGTAGAGATACTCCTCGGCCGCCCGCGGGATCAGCTTGGAGATCCCGGTCGTGCCACCGGAGAGCTGCAGGAACGCCAGGTCGGCGGGGGTGGTCGCCGCGAGCGGCAACGCGGGCGGGCGCCCGGCACGGGCGGCACGGTCGGCGGGCCAGGTCCGTACGTCGATCGCGGCCGGCGGCTCCACCCCGAGCTCACCCGCCCGGTCGGCGACCGCGTCGAGCAGATCGTCCTCGGCGGCGTGCACCCAGGCCGCCGGGTCGGCTATCGCACAGAACTGGGCCAGCTCCGCCTCCCGATGGGTCGGCAGGGCGAAGATCGGCACCGCACCGAGACGGAAGCAGCCGAGCAGCACGCCGAGGTACTCGGCGACGTTGGGCAGGCTCAGCAGCACCCGGTCCCACGGGGTGACACCGGCGGCGAGGAGTCGTCCCGCCGACCGCTCGGCCTGGTCGGCCAGCTCCGCGTAGGTCCAGCGGATCTCGGTCCCGTCGATGCCGGGGGCGATCAGCGCGGTGTTGCCGGCGAACCGGGTGGTGCGCTCGGCGACGAAGTCGCCGAAGGTCTCCGGCAGCCAGTATCCGAGCCGGCGGTAGCGCTCCTGGTCGGCGACCGGGGGGCGCGGATGGTCGAGCGCGGCCGACCTCATCGGCCCACCCCGACGACGCGGGCCATGGTGGCGAGCTTGGCGGCGGTCTCGCGCACCTCGGCGTCCGGCTCGGAGGCGGCGACGATCCCGGCTCCGGCGTAGATCCGCAACCGCTCTCCGTCGAGCACGCCGGCCCGGATGGTGACCGCGAACTCGCCGTCGCCACGTCCATCCACCCAGCCGACCGCCCCGGTCAGCGGGCCGCGCGGGCCCTCGAGCCGGGCGATGGTCTCCAAGGCCGCGGCGGTCGGCACTCCGCCCACCGCCGGCGTGGGCTGGAGCAGCTGCGCCAGATGGAGCGCGGACAGGTCGACACCGGGCGCGAGCCGGGCCCGGATCGGCGTGGCCAGGTGCCACAGGGTGTCGGTGGCGAGCAACTCGGGTCGCTGCGGTGCGCTGACCTCGCTCGACACCGAGCGCAGCGCACCGACGATCTGATCGACCACGAACGCGTGCTCGGCCAGGTCCTTGGCCGAGCAGAGCAGGCGCTCCGCGGCCGCCCGGTCCTCGGCCGGGTCGCTCGTCCGAGGCACCGAGCCGGCCAGCGGGGTGCTGGCCACCGACCGTCCGGTGCGGCGCACCAGCAGTTCCGGACTGGCGCCGAGCAGCACCGGCGACCCGGCGTCGCTGCCGAGCGGGAGGGCGAAGGTGTAGCGGCCCGCTCCGCTGGCGAGCAGTCGCCCGATCAGCTCCTCGGCCCGCAGTGCGGGGCTGGACTCGATCTCGAGCCAGCGGCCGAGGACGACCTTGCTCAGCAGGCCGGCGTCGATCAGCTCGAGCGCCGACCGGACCCGTCCGGCGTACGCCGCCGAGGTGGGCAGCTCGGTCACCCGGTGCACGCCACGGCCGATCCGCGCGGTCTCGACCGTCCCGATGCTCACCTCGACCGATGCATCCGCCGGTCGGGCCATCACCCGATGGGCGATCGCCGGTCCCTCGGGCGTGAACGAGAGCGAGACGAGCGCCCGCTCGCCGGCGCCGAGGTCGGCGACCAGGCTGTCCGCCCAGATGGCGTCGGCCGCGCTGACCGTGCGGGTCTCGCGCAGGCCGGCGGCGACGAACCCGGCCTCGCCGGTGAAGATCAGCGGTGGAGCGGTCGCGGTCGCCGCGTCCAGGTCGTGCACGAGTGTGGTCATAGCGACGCGCCCCCGTCGACGTAGAGCTGTTGCAGCGTGACGTGCCGTGCGGCATCGGAGAGCAGGAAGCAGGCCACCTCCGCGACATCGGCCGGATCGGCGATCCGGCCGAGCGGGATGCCCAGCCGGTAGCTCCCCGGATCCCCGTGCACCGCGGCGATCCGGCCGGCCTCGGCGTCCGGCCACAGGTCGCGTTGCATGGGGGTGTCGGTCGACCCCGGCTCGATCACGTTGCAGCGGATCCCGCGGGCGGCGAGCTCGAGACCCGCCGCGCGGGTCACGGCGGAGGCGGCCGCCTTCGAGGCGGTGTACGCGATCATGCCGGTGCGTGGCACCCGGGCCGCGTTCGAGCTCACCACCACCACGGCACCGCGGTCCCGCAGCCGTCGGGCGCCGGCCTGCAGGCAGTGGAAGACACCCCCCGCGTTGACGCTCAGATGACGGTTCCAGTCCTCCTCGGTGGTCTCGGCGAGACCGCCCGGAGCGAGGATCCCGGCCGCACAGACGAGCGCGTCCGGCGTACCGAGATCGCGTTCGGCGGCCGCGAACGCGACCTCCACACCGTCCGCCGAGGCAACGTCGACCGGGCGGGTCAGCACCCGGGACGCGCCCGTCTCCGCGGCCTGTTTGGCCACCATCTCCAGGCCCTCGCGGTCGTTGTCGAAGAGGGCCAGTGCGCCGCCTTCCTCAGCGAGTCGGAGCGCGATGGCTCGGCCGATCCCGGAGGCCGCTCCCGTCACGATGACAATCATGTGATGATACTAAGGGAAGCCTTACCTACTCTGGCAATGGGGCCTGCGCCACAGTGCTCCCAGACCCGCGCCCGGACTCGCCCGGCCCCTCACTCCGGGCACCAGTCCCCGAGCCGGACCCTGAGCCCGGCGGGCCACTCCCAGGGGATCGAGAATTCAGTTTGTTTGTCAAAACTATTTCTCATAGGAAATCGAAAGGTGAGGAATTGGAAGTCTAACTTTTCGGAATTGCCGGTTGAGTGTGACGACCGTCATGAACAGGGTGGTCCCGGGTCGGCTGCGCCGGGGTCGAGGCGGGCCGTCCGTCACCCCACACCGATAGGAATTCCGATGACGAATCAGAACATCGACGGGCATGGCGTGCAGCGCCGGTCCGTGCTGCTCGGTGGAGCAGCAGCGATCGCCGGAGCCGCCTCGCTCGGCGCGACGTCGCAGGCCGAGGCCGCCACGCCCACCGCGGTCACCGCGAAGAAGACGGCCACCAAGCCGGGCAAGAACGGAACGGGCACGTTGACGGTGGGCGCCGGAAAGTCGGCGATCGGCATCGCCGACTCGCTGCTGCCGACCTCCGACGGCTTCACCACCGTCCACGACGATCTGTACGTCCGGGTACTGCTCGCCCAGAACGGGTCGACCAAGACCGCGATCGTGGTCCTGGACCTGACCTCGATCAGCGCCAGCGCGATCGCCAGCATCCGCTCGGTGATCACCGACAAGGCCGGCGTACCCTCGGCCAACATCATCGTCACCGTCACCCACACCTTCTCGGCCCCGCATGTCTTCGACACCAGCCCGCAGGCGTGGATCGACGCGATCCTCGCCGCGGCGACCAGCGCCACCGACGACGCCGTCGCCGGACTGCAGACCGCCAAGGTCGGCTACGGCGCCGGCACCTGCGACGTCAACGTCAATCGCAACGTGGAGACCAACGCCGGCTACTGGTTGGGCACCAACGAATCGCTGCCCAGCGACAAGACGGTCGGCGTGGCCCGCTTCGAGGACACCGACGGGAACCCGATCGCGCTGCTGGTCAACTACAACGTCCAGTCCTCGGTGATGATGGAGTCGACGATGGCCAACGGCGACCTGCCGATCACGCCGGACCTGGCCGGCGCCGCGATGAGCCATGTCGAGGACGCCTACGACGGCGAGGTCGTCTCGCTGTTCATCGCCGGCGCCACCGGCGACCAGTCGCCCGCCTTCCGCACCAAGCGCGGCGTGGTCGACATCGACGGCAACTGGAGCGAGGTCGACGCCCAGGACGACGGCTGGCTGCTGCTCACCGTGCAGGGCGAGCGGCTGGGCACCGAGATCGTGCGGGTCAGCGAGACGATCACGCCGAGCAAGGACGCGACCGTGTCGGCGCTGACCGCCACCATCAACCTCCCGGTGATGGCGAACGGCCATCCGGACGCGCCGACGACCAGCTACGACTTCACCGCCACCGACACCGCCGACATCCCGCTGTGGCTGCTGCGGATCGGCGAGGGGGCCATCGCCGGGGTGTCCCCGGAGCTGTCCACCTCGACCACGCTGAAGGTCAAGCACGGCTCGCCGTTCAAGCACACCTTCGTGGCGTCGATGTTCGAGGGCGGCGACAAGAACATGGCCGACCGGTGGAACTTCGCGCACGTCACCTACGAGGCCGTCGACGGCAGGCACGTCCCCGGCAACGCCGAGAAGGTCGCCAAGCGACTCGACCACCTCCTCAACAAGCTGCACTGAGCCAGGAGACTCCGATGGACAGAAGAACATTGCTCACCAGCGCGGCTGCCACCGCCGGCGCCGGCGTGGTGGCGGCCGGACTCGGCGCCGGGTCCGCCTCGGCGGCGCCGAGCGTCGGGACGACCAGGCATCGCTCGGCGGGAATCCGGTCGATCACCGCGCTCACCGAGGTGTACGGCGACGGCCAGAAGCTGATCGCCGTCGCGGTCGAGTACGACCGGCCGATCCGGTCCGCCCGGCTGAGCGTCGACACCTTCACGGTGGTCGACCGCACCGTCACCAAGGTCTACGCCCACCACCGCCCGGAGGTCACCGATCACCCGAGCAACGGCAGGTACGCGATCGTGGAGCTCTCCCTGGACGACGACGCGGCCGCGCTCTTCGTCGCGGCGTCGAACGGTGGCGGCGGGATGCCGACCGTCGGCGACACCACCCCGGCCGGCAGCGTGCTGGAGCCCTCGGCCACCGTGGTCCAGGCGCTCGCGGTCCAGGCGGTCGACGGCACCCGCTACCCGGCCGAGAGCACCGAACGGACCACCGACGGCTCGATCAACCCGATCTTCGACGACTTCAAGCAGTTCACCTACTCCGATCCGGTCAACGGCCAGTCGCTGCCGTACAACCTGTTCGTCCCCCAGGGCTACCGCAAGGGCGCGAGGTATCCGCTGGTGCTGTTCATGCACGACGCGGGCGAGGTCAACTCCGGGGTCAAGGCGCCGCTGGCGCAGGGGCTCGGCGCGATCTGCTGGGCGAGTCCGCGCGACCAGGCCAAGCACCCGGCGTTCGTGCTCGCGCCGGACTTCGGTGCCATCGTGGTGGACGACGACTACGAGCCGATGAACCTCTTCGACACCGCCCTCCGCATGCTCGAGGACGTGGTGAGCCGCTACGGCGTGGACCGCAGCCGGATCTACACCACCGGCCAGTCGATGGGCGCGATGCTGTCGCTCGGGATGAACATCGCCCATCCGAACCTGTTCGCCGCGGCCTACATCGTCGCCGGCCAGTGGCCGGCCGACCAGGCCGAGCCGCTGGCGGGCAAGAACCTGTGGATCGTGGTCTCCCAGGGCGACACCAAGGCCTACCCCGGCGAGAACGAGATCACCGCGGTGATCGAGGCGGCCGGCACCGAGGTCACCACCGCCACCTGGGACGGCGGCGCCTCCCAGCGCGAGTTCGCGGCCGACGTACGGGCGATGGAGCGGGCCGGGACGAGCGTCAACTACGCCTCGTTCACGCCGGGCACGGTCACCACCGACACCTCCGGTGGCAGCGAGCACACCGGCACCTGGAAGGTGGCCTACTCGATCCCCGGGGTCCGGGACTGGATCATGCGTCAACGGCTCTGAGCGGGCGTCGGGAGAGCCCCTGGACCACCCGGACTCTCCTGCTCGCGACGTGGCCCGTGATTCTCGCGATCACGGGCCACGTCCACTCGAGGACACCTCGTGAGCCCGCTGTACCAAGGTCAAGCAATCAAAGGTTTCGTTTTTCGACAAAACAGTTTTGCCACAAAACGATAGTGTGACTGCCACCACATCAGCCCTCGTGGAGGAAGCCATGCCCAAGATCACCCGCCGGACCGGACTCGCCGCCGGCGTCCTCGCTCTCGGACTGACCATGACTGCCTGCGGCAGCGGGATGTCGTCGACCTCGTCGTCCTCGGCCGACACCTCCGGCTCAGCGCCCACCGGCGTCACCCTGACGCTGTGGCACAACACCGCGGACACCCAGGCGCTGCTCGACCTGTACAAGGCGTACGAGAAGTACTCCGGGAACACCATCAAGCTCGTCGACATCCCCTCGGACACCTTCCCGATGACGGTCCAGCAGAAGTGGGCCACCGGCGACCGGCCGGACCTGTTGGAGTGGCACGGCAACCAGACCGACGCACTCGCCCTCAACGTCGCCCAGAACACCCTCGATCTCTCCGACATGGACTTCGTGCAGCACTCCGGTGACATCGCACAGGTCTCGGGCAACATCGACGGCCACACCTACGCCGCCACCCTGGGACCGGTCTCGGTCTACGGCATCTTCTACAACAAGGCGGTGCTCAAGAAGGCCGGCCTCTCGGTCCCGACGTCGTACGCCGACCTGGCGGCGGACTGCCAGGCGTTGACGACGTCGATGCCGAACGTGACCCCGCTCTACGAGACGGGTGGCTCGGGGTGGCCACCGCAGATCCTCAGCGCGTTCGACTACATGGCCGAGAGCAACGTCGACGGCGCCTACACGGATGCGATCAAGGACGGCTCCGCCGCCCTCACCGACACCGACGGGCCGTTCATCAAGGCGATGCAGGCCTACCTCGACCTGAAGAAGAGCGGCTGCTTCAACTCCGACGCCACCACCGCGACCTGGGAGGACGGCGTCAAGGCGGTCCTGAACGGCGACGCCGCCTTCATCGCTCAGAACACCGACAGCATCAGCCTGCTCGACTCCGACGCGAACGGCGACACCGACAAGGTCGACCCCGCCGTCGGCTTCGCCCCGGTCTCGGCCACCTCGGCGGTGGCGAACTACGCGCCCAGCGCGCTGGGGACCTACTACGTGCCGAAGACCGGAGACACCGAGAAGCAGCGCGCCGCGCTGGACTTCATCGAGTTCGCCACCGGCAAGGGCTATCAGGACTACATCGACGACGCCGGCTCCATCCCGACCATCGACACCGCCACCACGCCGAAGCTGCAGGGCCTGTGGCAGGACGTGGACGACGCCCTGGACGGCGCGACCCTGACCATCAACTCCGCCATCCCGGGGTTCAGCCAGTACGGCAACGAGTCGGACTCGCTGCTGGCCGGCCAGGAGAGCCCGGCCGAGGTGGCCAAGAAGATGCAGGCCTACTTCAAGCAGGCCAATGCCGCGGCCGGCAACTGAGCCCCGGATCGAAGGTGCCGTCGTGACCGCAACGCCCATGGCCACCAGCGCTCCGGCTCCGCATCGGGAGACCTCCGCCCCGATGCGGAGCCGGCCACGGCGAGCCTGGTATCGACTGGCGTTCGCCGCACCGGCGATCGTCCTGGTCAGCGTCTTCTTCTTCCTGCCGTTCCTCGCCAACGCCGGGTTCTCCTTCACCCAGTGGACCGGCTACAGCGACGTGATCAGCTGGAACGGACTCGACAACTTCCGGTTGATGTTCGAGCTCGGCGTGATCGGGCACGCCACCCTGGTCACCGTGGGCTACGCGGTGGTCTCGATGGCGGTGCAGAACGGCGTCGGACTGGTCCTGGCGAAGGCGCTGCAGAGCACCAACCGGGTCAACACCGTCTTCCGGTCGGTCTTCTTCGTGCCGGTGCTGATGTCGCCGCTGGCCGCCGGCTACATCTGGGCCGGGGTGCTGCGCTCGAACGGCGCGCTCAACGCCGTCATCGGGTGGGTCAAGCCGGGCTTCGACTACGCCTGGCTCGGCCACGACACCAGCGCATTGCTGTGCGTGGCCACGATCGACGCCTGGAAGTGGAGCGGGCTGGTCACCCTGATCTACATCGCCGGCCTCAACCGGATCCCGCGCACGGTGGTCGAGGCGGCGACCCTGGACGGCGCCGGAGCCTGGCTGCGGTTCTGGCGCATCGAGTTCCCGTTGCTCGCGCCGGCCTTCACCTTCAACCTGGTGATCACCCTGGTCGGCGCGTTCAGCGCCCTCGACGTCATCTTCGCGACCACCGGGGGTGGACCGGGCAACGCGACGCGGGTGCTCAACGCCGCCGTCTACGAGCAATACGGTCAGGGTCTGTTCGGCACGGCCAGCGCGCTGAGCCTGGTCATCACCCTGCTCGTGATCATCACCGCGGTCCCGCTCATCGCGTGGCTGCGCCGACGAGAGGTACGGATGTGACCACCGCCCCGCTCACCCGACCGCTGCGCCCCCGACGGCGGCGGCGCCGGCCCTGGCCGACGTACGCCGCCCTGACCCTCTTCGCCCTGCCCTGGGTGGTGCTGCCGCTGTGGATCCTGGTGGTGAACTCGTTCAAGTCCCAGGGCGAGGCGAGCACGCCGAGCCTGTCGTGGCCCACCAGCTGGCACGTGATCGACAACTACCGCACCGTGATCGACCAGGGCCACTACCTGACCTCGCTGGTCAACAGCCTGATCATCACCGTCCCGGTCATCCTCGCGGTCATCCTGCTCGGCACGATGGCGGCCTGGGCCTATGCCAGGTCGTCCTCGCGTGGACTGCGCTTCGCCTACTACGCCACCTCGGTCTCGATCATCCTGCCGCCGGCGATCATCCCGACCGTGTGGGTGCTCACCCAGCTCGGCATCCAGGGCACTCACCTGGGCTACCTGCTGACCCTGGTCGGCACCCGGCTGGGGGTCGTGGTCTTCCTCACCACCGGCTACATCCGGGCGCTGCCCGACGACTACGAGGAGGCCGCGCAGCTCGACGGTGCGAGCAAGTGGCGGATCTACTGGAGCGTCATCCTGCCGTTGCTCTCCCCGGTGCTGTTCACCGCGGCGGTGATGCTGGTGATCAACGTGTGGAACGACTTCCTCTTCGCGCTCTTCCTGTTGCGCGGCGAGGGCGCCGCCACCCTGCCGCTCTCGCTGTACCAGTTCGCCTCCGCGTCGGTGAACAACGTCAGCTGGAATCTGGTCTTCGCGCACGTGGTGCTGACCAGCCTGCCGCTGTTGGTGGCCTACATCGTGTTGCAGCGCCGGGTGCTCTCCGGCCTCACCGACGGAGGTGTGACCGGATGAACGCACCCGCCCGGATCGAGGCCCTGGAGGCTCGTCGGCGCCAGGCGATGCTGACCGGCGACGCGACCACGCTGACCGAGGTCATGCATCCGTCCTGCGTCTACGTGCACTCCTCGGGCTTCATCGACAACGGAGCCTCGATGGCGGCCAAGGTGGCGGCCGGCGACGTGCGCTACCAGAGCCTGGAGTTCGAGGACGAGGCGGACGTCTCGGTGGGCGACGCGGCGGTCTTCATCTACCGTCAGCGCGCCCGGATGCTGTTGGCCGGTGAGCCGCACTCCTCCTACACCCGCTGCACGGCCGTCTGGGCGCCCGGACCGGACGCCACGCCACGACTCATCTCGTTCCAATCGGCACCCATGGAGACAGCATGAGCGCTCTCGAACCGAACACCGACGCCTATCTCGCCCGGGAGGAGGAGCCGCTCCCGGCTCCGTCGGCGGATCCGATCGAGCAGCTCGCCCACATCGTGCCCGCGATGTGGCGCACCCTGGTGCGAGTCACCCGGGCCGCCCAGGAGATGCCGGCGGTGGAGTCCCAGGTGTCCATCCTGCGCAAGCTGGTCGCCTCCGGCCCGATGGCGCCGGCGCATCTGGCCGACGAGCTGCACCTGTCCCGCCCGACGGTGAGCAACCTGCTCAAGGCGCTGGTCGCCGACGGCCTGGTCGAGCGGACGCGCTCGGCGACGGACGCCCGGTCGGTCATCGTCTCCCCCACCGAGCGTGGACGCCGGGTGCTGGAGACCTTCCGGCACGACCGTGCCGAGGTGCTGCGCGACGCACTCACCGAGCTGGCACCGGCCGAGCGGGATGCGGTCACCGGCGCGGTGCCGGCGCTGCGGCAGCTGCTGCGCCGTCTGGAAGCGGCCTCCCGATGAGCCCGCTCGGTCTGCGGGCCGGCGTCGCCACCCGCGACATCACTCCGGCGTCCCTGATCGGCCTGAACCCGATGGGCGGCGGCGACTTCACCGCGGTGCACGATCCGCTCGGCCTGCGCGCCCTGGTCCTCGACGACGGCGTCACCCGGCTCGCGCTGGTCGCCCTCGACCTGCTCGAGGTCGGCGTCACCACCGAGCTGCGCGCCCGGATCGAGCGCGAGGTCGGCATCCCCGCCAACCAGATCCTGCTCGCGCCGAGCCACAGCCACAATGCGCCCCGGGTCGGCGAGACGCCGTCCGGTGGGCTCGGTCGGGCCGCGAGCGCGGAGTCGCTCGGCTACACCGAGACGGTGTTCGCCGCGGTCCTCGACGCGGTCCGGGAGGCCGAGCGCCAGCTCCGTCCGGCTCGGCTGGGGGTGGCCCGCGGCCGGGTCGACGTCAACGTCAACCGCGACCAGCTGGTCGACGGGCGGTGGGTGCTGGGACACGACCCGGACGGGCCGAGCGACAAGACCCTGAGCGTGGTCGCGATCGAGTCCGAGCACGGCCACCCGCTGGCCGTCGTGCTGAACTATGCGGTGCACCCCACCGTCACGCTGGGCACCCGCCAGCTCGGTGCCGACCTCGCCGGTGTCGCCACCCGGTACGTCGAGCAGCAGGTCGGTGCCGGGGTCGCCACCTTCTGGACGGCCGGCGCCCTGGCCGACCAGGCCCCACGGGTCTCCTACGAGTTCTCCGCCCGGCCGGGTGCGGACGCCGGCGAGGCGTTCCGGGCCTGCGACGCCCAGGGGTTGATGGTCGGCGCCGAGGCGGTCCGGGTGCTCGCCGGCATCGACGACCGGCACACCGAGGTGAGCCTCGCCGGCGCCGAGACGGTGCTGCGCTACCCGATCAAGCGTGGCGTCGACCTGCCCGCCGACATGCATCAGGACGACGTGCCCGACGTCGGCGTACGACTCACCGTGCTGCGGCTCGGCGAGGTCGTCCTCGCCGGCGTCGGCGGCGAGGTGCCGACCGTGACCGGGCACCGCATCCGAGCCGCCTCCGGGCTCCGGCACACCCTGGTGGTCTCGATGGGCAACGAACGCGTCGGCTATCTCGCCGACGAGCGTGCCTTCTCCTGCGGCACCTTCACCGCCCGCGGTACGCCGATCCAGCCCGGGCACCTCGAGGCCGGGATCCCGCGCGGGGTGGCCGCCCTGCTGGCCCGGCTGCGATGACCGCCGCGTCCCTCGCTGTGCCCCGGCTGCGCGCGCAGGCGGCCCGGGCGGCGATCGACCTGTCCGCGGTGCTGCCCCTGGACGGCTTCACCGTCGCCGGGCCGCTCCACGTCCGCGTGCTGGTGCTCGACGACGGCGCCGCCCGGCTCGCCCTCGCCGTGGTGGAGCTGACCTCGCTGTTCCCCGAGACCCTGGCCCTGCTGAAGGCCGAGCTCGCGGCGATCACCGGTGCCCAGGAGACGGTGATCTGGGCCAGCCACACCTTCTGCGCACCGCACGCCTTCACCGCGAGCCACCCGGCGGCGGACAACGCCGCCCAGACGCGGGTCCGGGCGCAGCGGCTGGCCGACTCGCTGCTGGCGGCCACCCGGGAGGCCGGCGCGCGCGCCGCCGGCGACCTCCGCCCCGCCCGGCTGGGGTACGCGGCCGGGCGATGCCCGATCGCGGTGAACCGGGACGTGGAGACCCCGGCGGGATGGTGGCTGGGCGCGGATCCGCGGGGGCCGGTGGACCCGGACGTGGGGGTGCTGGCGGTGACCGATGCCGACGGGGCCACCATCGCGGTGGTGGTCTGCTGCGCGGTGCAGTCCTCGGTCCTCGCCCGGACACGTGCTCCGGACGGCTCCCGGCGCGTCAGCGGCGACCTGGCCGGGGCGGTCGCCGCCGGGGTCGAGGCCGGATCTCCCGGCGCCGTCGCACTGTGGCTCACCGGGACCGCCGCCGACCAGGCTCCGGTGTTCTCCGCGCCCAGCGCCTCGGCCGACTCCGGCCAGGAGCTGCTCGACCTGCTCGCCGGGCGGCTCACCGCCGAGGTGCTCCGCACCCGGACCGAGATCCGGCCCGACGACCCGCCGCGCCGATGGCTGTTGCGGCGCGGCTACGTCGACGTACCGGCGCAGGTGCCGCCGCGCTCGCTCGACGACCTGCACCCCGACCGGCACCATCGCTTCGTCTCCTCGGGACGCACGACGCTCCCCTACCTGGTCCTCGAGCTCGGGCCGGTCACGGTGGTCGGCACCCAGGCCGAGCTGACCGTCACCACCGGCGCGCAGCTCCGCACCGCGGCGGCGACGCCCCTGATGGTGACCACGATGGCCGACGGCGCGGCGAAGTACCTGGCGGACGCCGCCGGCTACGACCGCCGCACGTACGCCGCGATGAACTCGCGCTACGGCCGCGGCGCCGCCGAGCTGCTGGTGGCCGAGCTGGGTCACGTCCTGTCCTAGACAGGCCGCATCCGCTGGTCGAGCCGTCGTTGGCCGAGTAGCGAGCGCCAGTGAGTGTCGAGACCCCAGGAAGCTGTCGAGATCGCGCTCGGGAGGGACGCGCTCGACCGACGAGGACCCGAGCAGCCCCGAGCAGCCCCGGGCAGGCGGGCTAGCGTCCGCCGTACGGCGCACCGAGGCGCGCCAGCGCCTCCTCGCCGCCGTCCAGGGCGGTCAGCACCCACAGTCCCTCGGAGGTCAGGGCGAAGGTGTGCTCGAAGTGGGCGGCCCAGCTGCCGTCGGTGGTGACCACCGTCCAGTCGTCCTCGAGCACCTCGTTGTCCGGACTGCCCAGCGTGATCATCGGCTCCACCGCCAGCGCGAGCCCGCGAACCAGCTTCGGACCACGACCCGGGCGACCGTAGTTGGGCACGTTCGGCGGCTGGTGCATCGCGGAGCCGATCCCGTGCCCGACGTACTCCTCGACGATGCCGTAGGAGCCCTGGCCCCGGACAAAGGCCTCCACCGCATGGGAGATGTCGGTGACCCGGCCGCCCAGGTGCGCGGCCGCGATCCCGCGCCACATCGCCTCCTCGGTGACCCGGAGCAGCTCGGTCACCTGCTCGGGGACCTCGCCGAGCGCCACCGTGATCGCCGAGTCGCCGTGCCAGCCGTCCACGATCGCGCCACAGTCGATCGAGATGATGTCGCCGTCGGCCAGCACCCGGTCCCCCGGGATGCCGTGCACGATCACCTCGTCCACCGAGGCACAGATCGAGGCCGGGAAGCCGTGGTAGCCCAGGAAGGACGGGGTCGCGCCCCGGGAGCGGATGGCGTCGGCCGCGATCGCATCGAGGTCGGCCGTCGTCATTCCGGGGCGCACCGCGTCGCGCAGCTCCGCGAGGGTCTCGCCGACGACCAGACCGGCCCGGCGCATCGCCTTAATCTGCTCGGGCGTCTTGATCTCGACGCCGCGGTGCCACAGCCCCATCGGGCAGGCTAGCTCTGCGGCACGACGTCGAGCGCCGCGAAGATCCGGGCGGTGACCTCGTCGACCTCACCCATGCCGTCCACCTCGTGCACCAGGTCGCGGCTCTTGTAGACCTCGATCAGCGGCGAGGTCTGCTCCAGGTAGACCTCCTGGCGACGCCGGACGACGTCCTCGGTGTCGTCCGCACGGCCCTCGACCTCGGCCCGCTGCAGCAGCCGCTGGACGATCTCGTCCTGGTCCACGGTGAGCACCACCACCGCATCGAGCCGGTGGCCGGTGAAGTTGATCATCCCGTCCAGCTCCTCGACCTGAGCGAGGGTCCGGGGATAGCCGTCGAGCAGGAAGCCGGAGACGGCGTCGTCCTCGTCGATCCGGTTGCGGACCATCAGGTTGGTCACCTCGTCGGGCACGTACTCCCCGGCGTCCATGTACTTCTTCGCCTCGACTCCCAGCGGCGTGCCCTGGGAGACGTTGGCGCGAAAGATGTCGCCCGTCGAGATCGCGGGGATCCCGAAGTGCTCTGCGATAAACCTCGCCTGCGTGCCCTTGCCGGCACCCGGCGGACCCATGATGATCAGCCTCAACGTAGGAACCCTTCGTAGTGACGCTGCTGCAGCTGGCTCTCGATCTGCTTCACCGTGTCGAGAGCGACACCGACCATGATCAGGATCGAGGTACCGCCGAAGGGGAAGTTCTGGTTGGCGTTGATCAACGCGAGCGCGATCAGCGGGATCAACGCGATCAGACCGAGGTAGAGCGAGCCGGGCAGCGTGATGCGGGACAAGACGTAGGACAGATAGTCCTCGGTCGGCTTGCCCGCCCGGATCCCGGGGATGAAGCCGCCGTACTTCTTCATGTTGTCCGACACCTCGTGGGGGTTGAAGGTGATCGAGACGTAGAAGTAGGTGAAGAAGACGATGAGCAGGAAGAAGACCGCCATGTAGAGCGGATGGTCGCCCTTGACGAAGTAGGTGTTCACCCAGTCGACCCAGCCGGGCGGGTTCGTCGAGTTCTGCTGGAACTGAGCGGCCATCGCCGGCAGGTAGAGCAGCGAGCTGGCGAAGATGACCGGGATGACGCCGGCCTGGTTCACCTTGAGCGGGATGTACGTCGAGCTGCCGCCGAACATCCGGCGCCCGACCATCCGGCGGGCGTACTGCACCGGGATCCGGCGCTGCGCCTGCTCGATGAAGATGACGGCGGCCACGATCGCCAGGCCGACGATCATCACGATCCCGAAGGTCCACCAGCCGCGGTCGGTCTTGACCGACCACAGCGCCGAGGGGAAGGTGGCGACCACCTGGGTGAAGATCAGGATCGACATGCCGTTGCCGATGCCGCGCTCGGTGATGAGCTCGCCGAGCCACATGATGACCGCGGTGCCGGCGGTCATCGTCACCACCATCACCAGGAAGGTGCCGGTGCCGTTGCTGTGCAGCAGGTCCTTGTCGCAGCCCTGCAGCAGGTTCTTGGACCGCGCGAGAGCGACGATGCCGGTCGCCTGCAGCACGGCGAGGCCGAGCGTCAGATAGCGGGTGTACTGGGTGATCTTGGTCTGGCCGGACTGGCCCTCCTGCTTGAGCGCCTCCAGCCGCGGGATGACCACCACCAGCAGCTGCAGGATGATGCTCGCCGTGATGTAGGGCATGATGCCCAACGCGAAGATGGTGAGCTTGAGCAGTGCGCCACCGGAGAAGAGGTTGACCAGGTTGTAGAGCCCCTGACTGTCTCCGGTCTTCACCACGTCGATGCAGGACTGCACGTTCGAGACGTTGACCCCAGGTGCCGGGATCTGGGAGCCCGCCCGGAAGATCACGATGATCAGCAGGACGAACAGCAGCTTGCGTCGCAGGTCCGGAGTCCGGAATGCGGAAGCGAACGCGCCAAGCACGAAATGTTCCTCTTTCGACAGTCAGATCGCAGTGCAGGACACCGAGCTCGGCGTGCCCACGCAAAACCCGGTGCAGCCTAACAGGCCGGATGAAGCAGAAGCGCGGACGGGCCGCCCCACAGGGGCCACTCCGTCCGCGCTCGACCTCGCCATACGCGGTTCAGAGGACCGTGACGGTCCCACCGGCAGCCTCGATCTTCTCCTTCGCCGAGGCGGAGAAGGCGTGGGCGCTGACCTCGACCTTGACCGCGATCTCACCGGTGCCGAGAACCTTCACCGGCTGACCCTTGCGGACCGCGCCCTTGGCGACCAGGTCGTCGACCCCGACGGCGCCACCGTCCGGGAAGAGCTGACCGAGCTTGTCCAGGTTGACCACCTGGAACTCGACCTTGAACGGGTTCTTGAAGCCACGCAGCTTCGGCAGCCGCATGTGGATCGGCATCTGGCCGCCCTCGAAGCCGACCGGCACCTGGTAGCGGGCCTTGGTGCCCTTGGTACCGCGACCGGCGGTCTTCCCCTTGGAGCCCTCACCGCGACCCACGCGGGTCTTGGCGGTCTTGGCTCCCGGGGCGGGACGCAGGTGGTGCAGCTTGAGCGTCATGTCAGTCGACCTCCTCGACCGTCACCAGGTGACGGACGGTCTGGACCATGCCGCGGATCTCCGGGCGGTCCTCCTTGACGACCACGTCGCCGATGCGCTTGAGCCCGAGCGAGCGCAGCGTCTCGCGCTGGTTGCGCTTCAGTCCGACGAGGCCCTTCTTCTGCTGGACCTTGAGCTGTGCCATCAGACCGAGACCTCCTCAGCGGGCGACGCCTCGGCACGCGACTTGAGCAGGGCCGACGGGGCGACGTCCTCGACCGGCAGGCCGCGGCGGGCCGCCACGGCCTCGGGCTGCTCGAGCTGGCGCAGCGCCTCGACGGTCGCGTGCACGATGTTGATCTGGTTGGACGAGCCGAGCGACTTGCTCAGCACGTCGTGGATGCCGGCGCACTCCAGCACGGCGCGCACCGGGCCGCCGGCGATCACACCGGTACCGGGGGCGGCCGGACGCAGCAGCACCACGCCGGCGGCCTTCTCCCCCTGGACCGGGTGCGGGATGGTGCCCTGGATGCGGGGGACGCGGAAGAAGTGCTTCTTCGCCTCCTCGACACCCTTGGCGATCGCCGCGGGAACTTCCTTCGCCTTGCCGTAGCCGACGCCGACCAGACCTTCACCGTCGCCGACGATCACGAGGGCGGTGAAGCTGAAGCGACGACCACCCTTCACGACCTTCGCGACACGGTTGATCGCAACGACGCGCTCGATGTAGGCGGTCTTGTCCGCACCCTGGTTGCGACGATCGTCGCGTCCACGGCGCTCGCCACCGCGCGCTCCGCGCTGGGCTCCGCTCATCAGACTTTCCTCTACTCTCTCGTGCTGCTCTTGCGATCAGAAGGCCAGACCGCCGTCGCGGGCGCCCTGTGCGAGCGCCGCGACCCGGCCGTGGAACTTGTTTCCGGCGCGGTCGAAGACCACCTGGGACACCCCCGCGGCCTTGGCGCGCTCGGCGACGAGCTCGCCGACCCGCTTGGCCTTGGCGGTCTTGTCGCCCTCGCCGCCGCGCAGGTCGGCCTCGATGGTCGAGGCCGAGACCAGCGTCTTGCCGACCAGGTCGTCGACGACCTGGGCGGTGATGTGCTTGGCGGAGCGGGTGATCACCAGACGGGGACGATCCGCCGTACCGGAGATCTTCTTGCGGCCCCGCAGCTGACGACGCAGCCGGGACCGGGTACGGGACGCGGTGTGCTTGTTGTCGGACAGTGAGATCGCCATCGTCACTTACCAGCCTTTCCGACCTTGCGGCGGATGTTCTCGCCGGCGTAACGGACGCCCTTGCCCTTGTACGGCTCGGGCTTGCGGAGCTTGCGGATGTTCGCCGCGACCTCGCCGACCTGCTGCTTGTCGATGCCGACGACACCGAGCTTGGTCGGGCCGTCGGTGGTGAAGGTGATCCCGTCGGGGGCGTCGAAGGTGATCGGGTGGCTGTAGCCGAGCTGGAACTCCAGCGTGGTCGGGCCCTTGGACAGGACCCGGTAGCCGACACCGACGATCTCGAGCTTCTTCTCATAGCCCTCCGTGACCCCGATGACCATGTTGTTGATCAGGGTGCGGGACAGACCGTGCAGCGCCTTGCTGCGCCGCTCGTCGTCGGGACGCTTGACGTCCAGGACGCCGCGGCCATCGTCGTCCTGCGCCTTCTCGACGGTGATCGGGGCGGCCACGGTGTGCGACAGCGTGCCCTTGGGACCCTTCACCGTCACCTGGGCGCCGTCGATGGTGACGTCGACGCCGGCCGGAACCGGCACCGGGAGCTTGCCAATACGCGACATGTCTCTACGCTCCTCTCGCTCGTCACCAGACGTAGGCGAGGACTTCCCCACCTACGCCCTTCTGGTTGGCCTGTCGGTCGGTCAGCAGACCCTGGCTGGTGGAGATGATCGCCACGCCCAGGCCGCCGAGCACCCTCGGCAGACCGGTGTGCTTGGCGTACACCCGCAGACCGGGCTTGCTGATGCGGCGTACGCCGGCGATCGAGCGCTCCCGGTTGCGGCCGTACTTCAGGGTGATGGTCAGCGTCTTGCCGACCTGGCCCTCGGTGGGGTCGGCGACCTCGTAGGAGGTGATGTACCCCTCCTGCTGGAGGATCTCCGCGACGCCGGCCTTGAGCTTGCTGTAAGGCATCGACACCGCGTCGTGGTACGCCTGGTTGGCGTTGCGCAGACGGGTGAGCATGTCTGCGATCGGGTCAGTCATCGTCATGAGGTGTGTTCCTTCTGCTGTGGTTTCCACCGGACATCGGTCCGGCTGGACCTTCAGCTCTATGAGGTTTCATATCCTGGCGGCCGTGACCTGGTCCGTCCGGATCAGGTGCGGCGCCCGGCTCCCGGAGATCCGGGAGGCGGTCACCAGGAGGACTTGGTCACGCCGGGGAGCTCGCCGCGGTGGGCCATCTCCCGCAGGCAGATCCGGCACAGGCCGAACTTGCGGAACACGGCCTTCGGACGGCCACAGCGCTGGCAGCGCGTGTAGGCCCGCACGGCGTACTTCGGCTTGCGCGCGGCCTTGACCTTGAGCGCGGTCTTCGCCATCTCAGTTCTCCTCGCTGCGCCGGACGGTCCGCTCCGCGCAGGCTTCTCGATTGCGGCTTGTCATCGGAACTCAGCGCTCCGCGAACGGGAACCCGAGCGCCTTGAGCAGCGCGCGTCCCTGGTCGTCGGTGGTGGCGGTGGTCACGAGGGTGATGTCCATGCCTCGCGAACGGTCGATCTTGTCCTGGTCGATCTCGTGGAACATGACCTGCTCGGTGAGACCGAAGGTGTAGTTGCCACGACCGTCGAACTGCTTCGGGCTCAGGCCGCGGAAGTCGCGGATCCGGGGCAGGGCCAGGGAGAGCAGCCGGTCCAGGAACTCCCACATCCGGTCGCCGCGCAGCGTGGTGTGCGCACCGATCGGCATGCCCTCGCGCAGCTTGAACTGCGCGATCGACTTCCTCGCCCGGGTGACCAGCGGCTTCTGGCCGGTGATGGCGGTGAGGTCGCGCACGGCGCCGTCGATCAGCTTGGAGTCGCGAGCGGCCTCGCCCACGCCCATGTTGACCACGATCTTGGTCAGGCCGGGAATCTCCATGACGTTGCCGATGGCGAACTCGGCCTGGAGCGCGGGCGCGATCTCCTGGCGGTACTTCACCTTCAGGCGCGGCGTCGGGACCTCGGTTGCGGTCTCGGTCATGTCAGATTTCCTTACCGGTCTTGCGCGAGATGCGAACGCTGCGCTCGGCGGTGTACGTCGACCCGTCGGGTCGCGACTTGGTGACGGTGTCGCGGCGGTAGCCCACCCGCACCGGCGTGCCGTCCTCGAGCAGCATCACGTTGGAGACGTGGATGGCGGCCTCGGTGGTCACGATGCCGCCGGTGGTCCCGGCCCGCCCACCCTGGTCGGTGACCTTGGTGTGCTTCTTGACCCGGTTGACGCCCTCCACGATCACGCGCTGGCGGTCGGGGAAGACGGCGATGACCTTGCCCTCGGCGCCCTTGTCCTTGCCGGAGATGACGCGGACGTTGTCGCCCTTCTTGATGTTCAGACTGTTCGCCATGGCTCAGAGCACCTCCGGGGCGAGCGAGATGATCTTCATGAACCGCTTGTCGCGCAGCTCGCGCCCGACCGGGCCGAAGATGCGCGTGCCGCGCGGCTCACCGTCGTTGCGGAGGATGACGGCGGCGTTCTCGTCGAAACGGATGTAGGAGCCGTCGGGACGACGGCGCTCCTTGACGGTACGGACCACAACGGCCTTGACGACGTCACCCTTCTTCACGTTGCCACCGGGGATCGCGTCCTTCACGGTGGCGACGATGACGTCGCCGATGCCGGCGTAGCGACGACCAGAGCCACCGAGAACACGGATGCAGAGGATCTCCTTGGCACCCGTGTTGTCGGCGACCTTGAGTCGCGACTCCTGCTGGATCATTACTTCTCCTTGTCGAGCCGGTTCTCACCCGCTCCGGGGCGGGTGAGCCTTGCCGAACTGATAGGGATGGGCGGGCGCGAGGCCCAGCTACCTATGGTCGCCGGGCCCGCTTCCCCAGGTCAATTTCTCGCGCTGCGCGCCTCTGGCCCGCATCGCTCGGGGTGACACGAGCAGCCTCGGTCACCGCTGGCTCACTTGGCCTTCTCGACGATCTCGACGAGGCGCCACCGCTTGGTCGCGGACAGCGGCCGGGTCTCCATGACCAGGACGCGGTCGCCGATGCCGGCGGTGTTCTGCTCGTCGTGCGCCTTGAGCTTGCTGGTCCGGCGCATGACCTTGCCGTACAGCGGGTGCTTCACGCGGTCCTCGACCTCGACGACGATGGTCTTCTCCATCTTGTCGCTGACGACGAGACCCTCACGGACCTTGCGGCTGTTGCGCTCGGTCACCTCGGTGCTCGCGGTGCTCTCAGCCATCTCAGGCCTCCTCGTTGGTGACGCCCGGCGCGGTGCGGATGCCGAGCTCGCGCTCGCGCACCACCGTGTAGATCCGGGCAATGTCCTTCTTGACCGTACGAAGCCGACCGTGGCTCTCCAGCTGGCCGGTGGCCGCCTGGAAGCGCAGGTTGAAGAGCTCCTCCTTGGCCTCGCGGAGCTTGGCCTCGAGGTCGACGGCGTTGAGCTCGTCCAGTTCGTGGGCCTGAATCGCGTTGGTCGCCATCAGAACTCACCGGCCTCTCGGGTGATGAAACGGCACTTCATGGGGAGCTTGTGGATCGCTCGGCGCATCGCCTCACGGGCCACGTCCTCCGGGACACCGGACAGCTCGAACATGACGCGACCGGGCTTGACGTTGGCGACCCACCACTCCGGGGAGCCCTTGCCGGAGCCCATCCGGGTCTCGGCGGGCTTCTTGGTCAGCGGGATGTCGGGGTAGATGTTGATCCACACCTTGCCGCCACGCTTGATGTGACGGGTCATCGCGATACGCGCCGACTCGATCTGCCGGTTGGTCACGTAGTGGCCCTCGATCGCCTGGATGCCGAAGTCACCGAAGGCCAGCTTGGTGCCACCCTTGGCCGCGCCGGTGCGCTTGGGGTGGTGCTGCTTGCGGTGCTTGACACGACGGGGCATCAACATGGCTCAGCCCTCCTGGGGGGTCTCGACGGCAGCGGCCTCGGGGGCGGCGGCCGTCGGGGTCTCGGCGGTGGGGGCGGACGCGGCGCGGTCGGCGCGGTTCGGCCGGTCACCGCGGGAGCCGCGGTTCGGCCGGTCGCCACGACCGCGACGGTCGTTGCGGCCGGGAACG
>NZ_JASGET010000025.1:0-117893 GCF_047606145.1 Nocardioides sp.
CCGGCTCGGTCGCCCGCGCCCGCGGCGCCATCCGGCCGACCCGGACCGCCGACGCGCCGCCACCCACCGACGACCGGGTGGCCCGGCTGGCGGCGGCCGACGCCGAGGCACATCCCGACGATCCCGACGTGGACGAGGAGATCCTCGGTGGCGCGGAGCTGCTGCAGCGCGAGCTCGGCGCACAGATCATCGAGGAGATCGAGCATGACTGACCGGGTCGACACCGACGCAGGCGGCAAGGAGCATCCATGACACAGAACCCGTTCGAGGGACTCGGCGACTCACTGGGCGGCGGTGGGTTCGACCTCGGCGCCCTCGTGCAGCAGGCCCAGCAGATGCAGGAGAAGCTCGCCGACGCCCAACAGCAGCTCACCGACTCGGTGATCGAGGGGACGGTGGCCGGCGGCGCCGTCACCGTCCGGGTCAGTGGACTCGGCGAGCTGCTCGGCGTCGAGATCCGGCAGGGTGAGTTCGACGGCAACGACCCCGACGAGCTGGAGGACCTCTCCGACGTGATCGTGGCGGCGTACCGGGAGGCGAGGTCGAAGGCGGACGCGCTCGCCGCCGAGACGATGGGCCCGCTGGCCGGGGGTCTGGGCGGTGGCCTGCCGGGCCTTGGCGGCGGCCCGACCGAGCTGGGCAGCTGAGCTAGGAGCGGGCAGCGTTGTACGAAGGTGTCGTCCAAGACCTGATCGACGAGCTCGGCAGGCTGCCCGGCGTGGGCCCGAAGAGCGCCCAGCGGATCGCCTTCCATCTGCTCTCCGCCGACCCGGTCGACGTACGCCGGCTCGCGGACGTGCTGCTCGAGGTCAAGGCGAAGGTGAAGTTCTGCACGATCTGCTTCAACGTCTCCGAGGAGGAGACCTGCCGGATCTGCCGCGACCCGCGGCGCGATCCGACCGCGCTCTGCGTGGTCGAGGAGTACAAGGACGTGGTCGCGATCGAGCGCACCCGCGAGTTCAAGGGCCGCTACCACGTGCTCGGTGGCGCGATCAGTCCGATGGACGGCATCGGCCCGGATCAGCTGCACATCCGCGAGCTGCTCGGCCGGCTGCGGGACGCCACCATCACCGAGATCATCCTGGCCACCGACCCCAATCTGGAGGGCGAGGCGACGGCCACCTACCTGACCCGACAGCTCGCGCCGCTGGGACTGCGAGTGACGCGACTGGCCAGCGGGCTGCCGGTTGGCGGAGACTTGGAGTACGCCGACGAGGTGACTCTCGGGCGCGCATTCGCCGGACGGCGTGCTGCGGACTGACATGGCGAACGAGGCCGATGGGCTGATGGGGCTGATGAGCTGATGGGAATCGACGACAACCGGGGCACCGAGTGGCTGCCCGATGCGATCGACCGGGAGCTGGCGGCACAGGTCGCCGGCCAGTTCGAGAGCTTCCTGGGCGCCGTACGGGCGATCGCGGCCGAGGGCGACTCCGGGAGCGCGGTCCCGTTGTTGCTGCTGGAGGTGAGCCAGGTCCTGCTCGGCGGGGCGCAGCTCGGCGCACATCGGGACTTCCGGCCGATCGAGGAGTATCAGCCCGACGTCGGGCCCGAGGTGGACGTCGACGAGTTCCGGCTCCACCTGGCCGACCTGCTCGGCTCGGTGGACACCTACAGCTTCGTCTTCGACCCCTACGAGCCGGAGGTGGTGATCAGCCAGATCTCCGACGACCTGGCCAGCGTGGTCGCCGACGTGGAGAACGGGATGCGGCACTACCGGCGCGGTGACCTCGCCGAGGCGCTGTGGTGGTGGCAGTTCAGCTACGTCTCCAACTGGGGCAACCTGGCCGGCGCCGTACTCAACGCGCTGATCACCATCGTCTCGCACGACCGGCTGGACAGCGAGTTCAGCGGTGAGGCCGACGATGTCGCGGCGGCCAATGAGATGCTGGACGAACAGGCCCCCTCCGGTCGTTAGAATCGGGTGTCACAGCGCCACACCACGAGGGATTTGCACAGTGGGCATCGTCGTCCAGAAGTACGGCGGCAGTTCGGTCGCGGATGCGGTCGGCATCAAGCGCGTCGCGCAGCGGATCGTCAACACCAAGAAGCAGGGCCACGACGTCGTCGTGGTCGTCTCCGCGATGGGTGACACCACCGACGAGCTGCGCGACCTGGCCGAACAGGTCACCCCGCTGCCGCCGCCGCGCGAGCTGGACATGCTGCTGACGGCGGGCGAGCGGATGTCGATGGCGCTGGTCGCGATGGCCATCGCCCAGCTCGGCCACGAGGCCCGGTCGTTCACCGGCTCGCAGGCCGGTGTGATCACCGACTCGGTGCACGGCAAGGCCAAGATCATCGACATCAAGCCGGGCCGGATCGAGCAGGCCCTCGGCGACGGCGCGATCGCCATCGTCGCCGGTTTCCAAGGGGTCTCCCAGGACACCAAGGACATCACCACCCTGGGCCGGGGCGCCTCCGACACCACCGCGGTGGCGCTGGCGGCGGCGCTCGGCGCCGAGGTCTGCGAGATCTACTCCGACGTCGACGGGGTGTTCACCGCCGACCCGCGGATCGTGAAGTCGGCCCGCAAGCTGGAGCGCGTCTCCACCGAGGAGATGCTCGAGCTGGCCGCCTCCGGCGCCAAGATCCTCCACCTGCGGTGCGTCGAGTACGCCCGCCGCTACGACATGCCGATCCACGTCCGCTCCTCGTTCAGCTCGCTCGAGGGCACGTGGGTCATTCCCGACACCGAATTCGCAGGAGAAGAGATGGAGCAGGCGATCATCGCCGGCGTCGCGCACGACCGGTCGGAGGCCAAGATCACCGTGGTCGGCGTACCGGACAAGGTCGGCGAGGCGGCCCGCATCTTCGAGACCCTCGCGGCCACCGAGATCAACATCGACATGGTGGTGCAGAACGTGTCGGCCGCCGCTACCGGGCTCACCGACATCTCCTTCACCCTGCCGCGCAGCGACGGCCAGAACGCGATGGGCGCGCTGGCCCGGCTGCAGTCCGAGATCGGCTACGACCGGCTGCTCTACGACGACCAGATCGGCAAGGTCTCCCTGATCGGTGCCGGGATGCGCTCGCACCCGGGCATCACCGCCAAGTTCTTCTCCGCGCTCGCCTCGGCGGGGGTGAACATCTCGATGATCTCCACCTCGGAGATCCGGATCTCGGTGATCGTCGACGAGGCCCAGATCGACGCCGCGGTGCAGGCCGCCCACACCGCGTTCGACCTCGACGCGGGTGAGGTCGAGGCGGTCGTGTACGGCGGGACCGGCCGATGAATCACCCCACTCGGTTCTTCGTCTCCTCCGCTTCGCTCCCCCGCCGAACAACCGATCGGGGACCCCGATGAATCACCCCACTCGGTTCTTCGTCTCCTCCGCTTCGCTCCCCCGCCGAACAACCGATCGGGGACCCCGATGAGCCGCACCGTCAACATCGGGGTCGTCGGTGCCACCGGCCAGGTCGGCGTCGCGATGCGGCAGATCCTGGCCGAGCGGGACTTCCCGGTCGGCGAGGTCCGGTTCTTCTCCTCGCCACGCTCGGCGGGGACGGAGCTGACCTATGCGGGGCGCACCGTCGTGGTCGAGGACGCCGCCACCGCCGACCCGAGCGGACTGGACATCGCGCTCTTCTCCGCCGGCGCGACCGCGTCCCGGGAGCTGGCGCCGAAGTTCGCCGCCGCCGGCGTGATCGTGATCGACAACTCCTCGGCGCACCGCAAGGACCCGGCCATCCCGCTGGTGGTCGCCGAGGTGAACCCGAGCGCGATGGCGGATGTCATCGAGGCTCGCCAGGGGATCATCGCGAACCCGAACTGCACCACCATGGCGGCGATGCCCATCCTCAAGCCGCTGCACGACGCGGCCACCCTGACCCGGCTGATCGTGTCGTCGTACCAGGCCGTGTCGGGCTCCGGGATCGCCGGTGTCGCCGAGCTCGCCGACGAGGTGGCGGCGGCGGGGGAGAAGGCCCGCGAGCTCGCCTACGACGGCGCCGCGGTCAGCTTCCCCGCACCGCACACGTACGTCGACACCATCGCCTACAACGTGCTGCCGATGGCCGGCAGCGTGGTGGACGACGGTCTGGGCGAGACCGACGAGGAGCAGAAGCTCCGCAACGAGTCACGCAAGATCCTCGACATCCCCGACCTGGCGGTCTCCGGGATCTGTGTGCGGGTGCCGGTCTTCACCGGCCACTCCCTCGCGGTGAACGCCGAGTTCGCCGAGCAGATGACCCCGGACCGGGCGCGTGAGCTGCTCGCCGGCGCGCCCGGCGTGGAGCTGCGCGACGTGCCGACCCCGTTGTACGCCGCGGGTCGGGACCCGTCGTACGTGGGCCGTCTGCGGCAGGACCCGGGTGTCCCCGACAACCGTGGGCTGGCGATGTTCATCTCGAATGACAACCTGCGCAAGGGGGCCGCGCTCAACACCGTGCAGCTCGCCGAGATCGTCGCCGCCGCGTTGTAGTCCCGGCGCGGCGGGTCAGGAGTGCGCCGGGCTCAGGAGTGCTCCTCGAGGTAGCGATCGTTGACCCAGCGGAAGAGCACGAACGAGACGATCGCGACCGCCACCACGATCAGGGCGCCGGTGAAGGTGTCCATCGAGTCGCTGAGGAACAGCAGCCCGATCACCGAGACCAGGCAGGTGCCCAGGAAGCTGACGCTGATCGGCGAGGTGACACCCGCGAGCTTGAGGAAGAGGGCGCCGATCGCGACCGCGAGCACGAAGATCGCGATCAGGATCGGGAACCCGGCGCTGCCCAGCGAGGTGGTGCCACGGGCCTGCTGGCTGATCTGCTCGCAGACCCAGATGGCGACGCTGAAGAAGAGACCCACGGCGAGCCCGACGACCGCCGCGGCGGTGTTCATCCCCGGTGGCCTGATCCGTGGGGAGCGCGTCTTCGTGCCGGTGTCGTCGACGACGGTCGCCGGGACGCCTTCGGTGTCGGGCTCGGTGTCTGGCTCGGCCGGTAGGTCCGGCTCGTCGAGAGCGGGCGCGAGCCGCGTCTCCTCGACGGCCAGGACGGCGGTGCCGGCCGGTTCTGGGTCTGGCTGTGGGTCTGGCTGTGGGTCTGGCTCGGGAGCGGTCGCGGCCGCGATCGGCTGAGTCGCCTCGGCGGCCCGTTCCGCGGGAGGCTCTTCGGCGGCCTCGGCGTCGGGCTGGTCGGCGGACTGGTCGGCGGGTTCGTTCGCCTCGTCCTCGGCCGGTGCTCGTTCCTTCTTCCTGCGTCGCAGGCTGAGCTTCGGCGGGGCAAGCCGATCGCTCAGGTCGTCGTTCCCCATGGCGTCAGTCAACCACTGGCCGGCGCGCGACCACTGGCCGGCGCGCTCATCGAGGTATGCAGACGAATGGGCACTCCCCCGGCGGAGTTCCACACGGGGAGTGCCCGTCGAGCTGCATACCTCGATGAACGGGCGCGCGCACCCGCACGCGGCACGCGCAGCCCGACCAGCGGGGTCGGAGAAGCAAGGCCCGAACCCACCGTCAGTGGGTCCGGGCCTTGCCGATGTCCTGCGACATCACACGGTCGGGCTGACAGGATTTGAACCTGCGGCCTCTTCGTCCCGAACGAAGCGCGCTACCAAACTGCGCCACAGCCCGATGTGAGCCTCGACGGCTCACAAGCACCGGAGCATATCCCAGCGCCGGGCCCCGTTCGTAATCGGGGATCACCAGGCGACGACGGAGCCCGTCACCGGCGAGGCACCAGTCGCAGCAGGGTCGCCTCCGGTCGGCAGGCGAGCCTGATCCGGGCGTACGGCGAGGTGCCCAACCCGGCCGAGACATGCAGCCAGGCGTCGCCGTGGCGGTGCAGCCCGCGCGCCCGGGCGGGCTCGAGGTCGCAGTTGGTCACCAGCGCTCTGCCTCCCGGCAGGCAGAGCTGGCCACCGTGGGTGTGGCCGGCCAGGATCGCGTCGTACCCGTCGGCGGCGAACTGATCGAGGACCCGCAGGTACGGCGCGTGCGCCACCCCGAGCCGGAGGCCGGCGTCCGGGTCGGCCGGACCGGCGACCGCGGCCAGGTCGTCGAACCTCAGGTGAGGATCGTCGACACCGGCGAAGGCGATCCGCAGCCCACGTACCTCGAGGTTCGCACGGGCGTTGTTCAGGTCGTGCCAGCCCGCGTCGGTCAGCGCGGCGGAGAGCTGGCGCCACGGCAGCTGGGGCACGTTCGTGTGACGCTTGCCTCGGTCGGGCAGGAGGTAGCCGATCGGGTTGCGCAGGCGTGGCTCGAAGTAGTCGTTCGAGCCGTGCACGAACACCCCGGGCACCGACAGCAGGTCACCGAGCGAGGCCAGCAGCGGCTCGACCGCCTGCTGGTGGGCGAGGTTGTCGCCGGTGTCGACGACCAGGTCGGGCTCGAGCTCGGCCAACCCGGCCAGCCAGGCCCGCTTCGCCTCCTGGCTCGGGGTGAGGTGGATGTCGGAGAGGTGCAGCACGCGCAGTTCGGGCGCGCCGGCCGGCAGCACCGGCACCTCCACCTCGCGCAGCGTGTAGGCGCGTGCCTCCGCGGCGGCGTACGCGGTGACGCCCGCCCCCGCGAGGAGTCCCCACCCGACGGTGCGGCCGAGCCAACCGGCAAACGGGGGGAGGGGCATGCGGCAACCCTGCCACAATGGCCCCATGAGCTCTTTGAAGGACCGACTGCGTAGCGACCTGACCGCGGCCATGAAGGCCCGCGACGAGGTCCGCTCCTCCACCTTGCGGATGGTGCTCGCGGCCGTCACCAACGCCGAGGTGGCGGGCAAGCAGGCCCGCGAGCTGAGCGACGAGGACATCATCGGCGTACTGACCAGTGAGGCCAAGAAGCGGCGGGAGGCCGCCACCGCGTTCGCCGACGGCGGCCGGGCCGAGAGCGCCGCCAAGGAGCGTGCCGAGGCCGAGGTGATCGCCGACTATCTGCCCGAGCAGCTGAACGAGGCCGAGATCGCCGAGCTGGTCACCGCCGCCATCGCCCAGACCGGCGCGGCCGCGGACGGGATGCGCGCGATGGGGAAGGTGATGGGCGTACTGACGCCTCAGACCAAGGGCCGGGCCGACGGTGCCGCCGTCGCCGCGGAGGTACGCCGCCAGCTCGGTTGATCCGGTTGTGGCGCCGGGGCGCCGAGGATCGCGATACCTTCAGGATGCTCCCGTACCCTGGTGGCCATGTCTTCACCGAATCTGCCGGTCTCCCGTGTGCTCAAGCACCTCGTGGTGATGTGCTCGGTGGCCGCCGTCCTCGGCGTCGTCGTGGCCGGTCTGGCGATCCCGTTCGCCGGCCTGGTCGGGCTCGGGGCGAGCAAGGCGGCGAAGACGATGGACGAGCTGCCGGCCGACTTCAAGGTCGGTGACCTGGACCAGACCACCCGGATCCTGGACGCCAAGGGCAACCTGATCACCACGCTGTACGACCAGAACCGGGTCTACCGTCCGCTGAAGCAGGTCTCGCGGAAGATGTCCAAGGCGATCCTCTCGATCGAGGACTACCGCTTCTACCAGCACGGCGCGCTCGACCTGAAGGGCACGCTGCGGGCGTTCATCACCAACGAGGCCAACTCGGGCACGGTGCAGGGTGGTTCGTCGATCACCCAGCAGCTGGTGAAGATGACGCTGCTCTACAAGGCGCGTGGGAACAAGAAGCTGCAGAAGGAAGCGACCGCCGACACCTATGCCCGCAAGCTCAAGGAGTTGCGCTACGCGATCGCGCTGGAGCAGAAGCACTCCAAGGACTGGATCCTGGAGCACTACCTCAACGCGGCCTACTTCGGCGACAGCGCGTACGGCATCCAGGCGGCCGCCAAGCACTACTTCAACGTCAACGCCGACCAGTTGAGCTGGGACCAGGCGGCGCTGCTGGCCGGGCTGGTCAAGAACCCCTCCGGCTACGACCCGACCAACTATCCGGACGCGGCCATCGCGCGCCGCAACGTGGTGCTCGACCGGATGGCACAGCTCGGCGTGATCAGCCAGCAGAAGGCCGAGAAGCTCAAGAAGAAGGGCCTCGGTCTGGATGTACAGAAGAGCACGAACGGGTGTGTGAGTTCGACCGCGCCCTTCTTCTGTCAGTATGTCGTCGCGTATCTGGAGCAGGATCAGGCGCTCGGCGACACGGTCAAGGAGCGCAAGAACGCGCTCTACCGTGGTGGCCTCACCATCAAGACCACGTTGCGGCCGGCCTTCCAGTCTGCGGCCGACAAGTCGGTTCACTCACATGTGGCGGCCACGGACAATGCGATCGGCGCGATCGCGATGATCGAACCGGGGACCGGCTACGTCCGGGCGGTCTCGCAGTCGAGGCCGATGGGTGCGAACTCGAAGAAGGGCGAGACCTATCTGAACTACGTGGTGCCGAGCCAGTACGGCAACGCCAATGGGTTCCAAGCCGGATCCACGTTCAAGTTGTTCGTGTTGTCCAGCGCCATCCAGTACAACAAGCTGCCGCTGAATCAGGTCATCAACTCCCCGGCGGAGAAGACGATCGCCAATGCCAACTTCGCCGGCTGTCCTGGCGACGGTGTGAAGGTCGGCGAGCACACCTGGCACAACTCGACGAGCTCGGGGGCGATGACCGCCTACACCGGCACCCAGTTGTCGGTGAACACCTACTTCGCACAGGTCGAGGAGATGACCGGATTGTGCAAGCCGTACAAGCTCGCTCAGGCGATGGGTGTGCAGCTCAGTGATCCGGTAAGCGAGCGTGTTCCGACCTTCACACTGGGAGTCGCCGACGTCAGCCCCCTCGAGATGGCTGAGGCGTACGCGACAGTCGCCGCTCGAGGAAAGCACTGCGACGCGCTGCCCGTCACCGAGATCAGCGACTCGTCGGGAGTCGTGAAGAGGTACAAGTCGAAGTGCCAGCAGGTGATGAACAAGACCACCGCGGATGCGGTGAACGACATCCTGCGCGGTGTCCAGGAAGCGGGCGGTTTCGGCGGAAGCGCCGGCCTGGGTCTGACCGCCAAGGACGGCAGCGTGCTTCCCAGCGCTGCGAAGACGGGCACGATCGACAGCAACATGGCCGTGTGGTACGACGGGTACACCCCGTCGCTGGCGACGGTTTCGATGATCGCGGGCGCGAACTCTGCAGGCCACTGGGTCACCCTGAATGGGCAGTCGCTGAACGGGTCGTATGTCGAGACTGCCCATGGATCGACCACTGCTGGGCCGATGTGGGGTGACGCGATGCACGCGATCCAGCGTCTTCTCCCCGACGAGGACTTCGTCGCGCCGACACAGGCCGTGATCAAGGGAGACGAGGTCACCATCCCGTCGGTGGGCGGTCTGTCGGTCTCGGCGGCGACGGCGAAACTGCGGGCCGCCGGGTTCAAGGTCAGTGTGGGTGGCAGCACGTATTCCAGCTACTCCTATGGCACTGTCGCCGGCACGTCGCCGTCCGGTTCGGCGGCCAAGGGCAGCCCCGTCACCCTCTACACATCCGCCGGCTCGGCGCCACAGAAGAACAACAACAGCGGCGGCAAGAAGAAGGGCAACGGCAACGGCAAGAAGCACGGCCGGGGCTAGTTGCGGTCATTCATGACGGGCGAGCTCCTAGGCCGGTGGTGCAGCGTCTAGCGTTCACGCTCGGCGAAGACGTTGCCGGCGCTGATACAGGCGAGCAGAGACGGACCCCGGCGGTGGGAGAGGCAACACGTCGACCAACACCTGGCTAACGATCGCGACACGGCATGGCGTTGTGACGGATCGGGGCCCAGCTGCACCGACCGGCAGGTGCGGCGTGAGGACCCACCGCGCCGACACCGCTCGGCTGCCCTCGGCACCCATCTCAGACGAGGCCCTTGTGCTTCGCGGGAGATGCTAGGTACCATCCCCAAACGGTGGCCCGCTTGGGCGAAGAAAGTCATCTCGGGGGGCGGGATAGTTGACGATCCCTTACGACTTATATGCGTTCTCTCGCGTCGGTGCTCGTCATCATCGAGGGGCCGACAGTATATTCTTCCGTCGGCTAGGTGAGCCGACCGGACGAATGCCGCACCGGATCGGGTGCCGGCAGGTGGGTCGCGGTACGTATCCGCGGAATCGTTGGATTCAAGTCCTGTTCCAAGAAATATTGGCGCGAGGCTTGAATGGGGATATGAGGTGGGGTTTCGCGTCCTTGCCATGGGGCGTGCTTTCTATCGGTGCCCGCAACTCGCGGGGCCGTTGGTATGAGGAGGTGGGATAGATGGACGGACGTTCATTGAGAACCGCGATCGTGGTCATGACGGTCGCGGCCGTGGTGTCAATCGGAGCGGTGTTCTCGCAGGCCCCGTCTGCTTCGGCAGCAACCGGTTGCGTCGGCACGTCTTGTACCGGCAAGGATCCCGATCGGCAGGGTTGCTCGAGTGACGCTCGAACGGTCGCAAGCTTTCGCGCGGAGTTCTCCAGCGGACTCGGGAGCGGGATCCTAGTCGAGTTGCGTCACTCCAACAAGTGCAAGTCGAAATGGATCAGATTCAAGTCCCAGACGAGCGACATCGGCTGTGGTGGTGGCACACCTGGGCAGGTGCGAATCAGGAACTTGCGGGCGTCTGGTGCGGTCATCGCGAAAGAACAACGTCAGTTTGACATTGCAAAAAACTGTCGCAAGCGCATGTGGACCAAAATGGTCGGCAGAACCGGGAAGTCATTTCGTGTTGGGTTTTGCTTCCGGATGGGTACATACGGCAAGCCAGACTTTAGTGGCCCATGGGGATACGATTCAACTTACGCCCCATGTGTCAAGAAGAAGTGGTGAATTGTAGCGAGATCGCGTGGTGAGCGCGTGAGACCTGGCACCGACGGCTGGGCCGAGGAGGTGGCCCTGGTGCCGCCCGCGCCGTACCCGGTGAGCTGATGGAACGGTGGGTCTTTGAACCTCGAGGGGCAGCGCGGGATGGGTGAAAGGGGCTTCTCGTTGCTGAACTGAACGCACGACCGACCCGAGAACGGCCTCTCTCAGACCCTCGCGTGGTCACGCCTGACATCGCCGACGCACCGCACCAGCGGGCTAGCTCGAACTAGTCATTTCGGACTACTCCAACGTGGGTAGTCCGGGGGCTGTTGCGACGACGGAATCCGTTCTATCTTGCTGCGTAGTCGGGTGGATCCGTTGTCGTGGGGACGAACGGATGCCTCCCGCAGACAAGTGGGGACACACACATGTGGAACGACGATTGGGCGGCGAAGGCTGCCTGCAACGGGCAGGAGCCGGACGAACTCTTCGTCCGGGGTGCCGAGCAGACCCGGGCCAAGCAGATCTGTTCGGGGTGCCCGGTGCGCACCGAATGTCTGGCCGAGGCGCTCGACAACCAGATCGAATGGGGGGTCTGGGGTGGCATGACCGAGCGAGAGCGCCGTGCTCTGCTCCGCCGTCGCCCGAACGCCTCCTGGCGGGCCGTGCTCGAGTCGGCTCGCCGGGGCGAGCAGATCGCGCTGTAGTCCGCCGTCAGTCCGCGGGCCCGCTTCGCGGCTGGTCGGCGAGCAGGTCACCGACGGTCCGTAGACCGTCGAGGTCGTGTACGTCGCTGGCCAGGGCCGGCACGACCGCCGTCGGCACCCGGGGGTGCGCGGCGGCGAACCGTGCCTGCAGCAGTCGCTGGCGCTCGACCATCAGCTCGCGGTCGGCGTGCACCCGGAGCAGCCCGGCGGTCAGTGCGACCGAGCCGTTCGCCGACTCGGTCGCCCGGTCGCCGTACCCGAGGCCTTCGAGCCGTTCGGCCGCGGCCTGCGCCGCCACCGCCGACAGGCCCGCGCCGTCGGGGAGCACGGACCGGTTGACGACCAGGCCGCGCAGCGGCATCGCGTCGCCCTCGAGCCGTTCGACGAAGTACGCCGCCTCCCGCAGCGCGTCCGGCTCCGGCGCGGCGATCACCAAGAACGCGGTCTCGGCGGCCTGCAACAGTGCATAGGTCTTCCGCGCCCGCGTCCGGAAGCCGCCGAAGACGGTGTCGAGCGCCGTCACGAAGGTCTGCAGATCGCGCAGCACCTGCGCGCCGAGCACCCGGTTCAGTGCGCCGGTGACCAGGCCGAGCCCGGCCGACATCAACCGCGCCGGGCCCCGCGCGGGGGTGAGCAGCAGCCGGACGAACCGGCCGTCGAGGAAGCTGGAGAGTCGCTCCGGCGCGTCGAGGAAGTCCAGGGCGCTGCGCGACGGGGGTGTGTCCACGACGATCAGGTCGTAGCGGCCCTCGGCGAAGGCGTCCCGGTAGATCTGGCCGAGCTTCTCCATCGCCATGTACTCCTGGGTGCCGGCGAACGAGCTCGACAGCGCGACGTAGAACGGGTTGGCCAGGATCGCCCTCGCCTTCTCCGGACTGGCCTGGGACTCCACCACCTCGTCGAAGGTGCGCTTCATGTCCAGCATCATCGCGTCCAGGCTGCCGCCGCCGGCCACGCCGACGACCGGCCGCGGGGTGTTGTCGAGCTGGCCGATCCCCATCGACTGCGCCAGTCGGCGGGCCGGGTCGATGGTGAGTACGACGACCTTGCGGCCCTGCTCGGCGGCCCGCAGCGCCAACGCCGCCGAGGTGGTGGTCTTGCCGACGCCACCCGCGCCGCAGCACACGATGATGTGGGTGCCCCGATCAGCGAGCAGCCCGTCGACGTCGAACTCGGGCGAGGTGTGTGCGGTCATGCCATCCCCTGGCCGCGCAGCCGCTCGGCGAGGAGGTAGAGCGCCCCCAGGTCGACGCCACCGGCGATCCGGTCCAGCTCGTAGGTGGGCACGTCGAGCTCGGTCACCAGGCGGCGCTGTTCGTCCTCGATGACGCGACGCTCGGCGTACTCGCCTGCTTCGGCGAGCAGCGCGTCCAGCAGCGGCGCGGCCGGCTCGATCCCGGCACGGGTCAGACCGCCGGCCACGGCGGCGGTGTCCAGGGTGCCGGCCCGGGCCGCGCTGAGCGCCTCGTCCGGAAGGTCCCGGGGCCTGACCCGGTTGACCACCACGCCGCCGACCCGCAACCGGGCCGCCCGGAGGGCGGCGATCCCGTCCGCGGTCTCCTGGACCGGCATCTCCTCCAGCAGGGTGACCAGGTGGACGGCCGTGAGCGGTGACCGGAAGAGCGTCATCATGGTGTCGGCCTGATGCTTGATCGGCCCCACCTTCGCCAGTCCTGCGACGGACTCGCTGACGTTGAGGAAGTTGGTGATCCGGCCGGTCGGTGGCGCATCGAGCACGACGGCGTCGTACTGCCGTGCCCCGCGGTTGCGGGTGTTGCGCTGAACGGCCTCGAACAGCTTGCCGGTGAGCAACACGTCCCGTACGCCCGGCGCGATGGTGGTGGCGAACTCGACCACGCCGAAGCGGTCCAGCGCCCGCCCCGCCGGGCCGAGCTTGTAGTACATCTTGAGGTATTCCAGCAGCGCCTGCTCGGCGTCGATGTGCAGCGCGTAGACGCTGCCGGGCGCGGCGGCGCCGGAGCGCAGCCCGGTGGCGATCCGGGTCTCGGCGTACGGCAGCGGGTCGACGTCGAACATCCGAGCCACCCCCTGGCGGCCCTCGACCTCGCACAGCAACACCTGGCGGCCCCGCGATGCCAGCGCCAGCGCCAGTGACGCCGCGACGGTCGACTTGCCGGTGCCGCCCTTGCCGGTCACCACGTGCAGGCGGACCTGCGGCCAGTCGGAGGTCATGAGGGCGACTCTAATGCGGCGGGTCGGTCCCCCGGAGGTCCAGGTGTACCCCTAGGGCGTGAGGGTGAGCCGGGCGGCGACCGTCGCGCCCAGGTCCCGGTCGCCGTCGATGCGCACCGCGTCGGGCGGGACCGGGCCGCGACCGCCGACCAGCCGGACGAAGGTGTCCCGGTCCATGCCGACGGTGACGGTCGGGTTGTCCGGGGGCTCGGGCAGCGGGCGTCCCCGGCCGTCCGCGGCCACGATGTGGCCGGTCGGCGGGTCGCCGTCGATCGCCAGGACCAGGGTCGTGCCGGGCTGCGCGCCCGCGCGCTTGGCCAGCACGAAGCCGAGGCCCTGGCCGAGATAGCCGACGGTGTGGTCCGCGGCTCGGGTGTCGAGGCCACCGGGGGTGCCGAGTGCGCGGCGCAGATCCTGCTCATGCATCCACAGGTCGAGCGGTCGGTTGCGCAGCAACAGTCCGAGATCCCACCCGATCGCGCCGAACACGCCCGGTGCCGGCGCGGTGGGATCGCTCGGCGGGTCCTCCCGGAGCCGCTCGTGGCGGCTGGTGGTGCAGCGCCGGATCTCGGCGAGGATCTCGGCCGGCGGGGTGTCGCGGCGGTTGACCACGCCGATCTCGGTGAACCGGCTCATCGGGCTGTCCAGGTGCGGCGCGTCGCCGACCTCGGCCTCCTCGTGCGGGCCGCCGGCCAGCAGCGACTCCAGATGGGCGACGTGTGAGACCACCGCCTTCACATCCCAGGCGGGAAGGTCGGTGGAACGGTCCCAGGCGTCGTCCGGGATGGTCTCGGCCACCGCGAGGAAGTCGCCCACCGACTCCCACCAGATCTCGATGTAGCCGTTCAGGTCGACCGCGCCGGCATCCGTCATGGGCCCAGCGTAGGGATTGGTGCGCTCCCGGCGCCGTCTGGTCCACTGGGATGCGTGTTCCGCATCGCCTTCCTCACCCCGCGCATCCCGCCGAACACCGGCAACGCGATCCGGATGGTCGCGGCCACCGGCGCCCAGCTGCACCTGATCGGGCCGCTCGGCTTCGACCTCGAGGATGCCAAGCTGCGGCGGGCCGGGCTCGACTACCACGACCTGGCCTCGGTCACGGTCCATCGGGATCTGGCGGCGGCCTGGGCCGCCTTCGAGGGTGCCCGGGTCTTCGCGTTCACCGCCTCCGCGACGGTCCGTCACACCGACCCCGGGTACCGCCCCGGCGACGTGCTGCTCTTCGGCCCGGAGCCAACCGGGCTCCCCGCCGAGGTGCTCGCCGATCCGCGCGTCACCGAACGGGTGCGCATTCCGATGCTCGCCGGTCGGCGCTCGCTCAACCTCTCCAACGCGGCCGCCGTCGCGGCGTACGAGGCCTGGCGACAGCACGACTTCGCGGGTGCCTGAGCCGGGACGGCGGGACAGACGCCAGTCACGCCCCTGCCCGGGCGCGGTCGCGCGCCGGCGGCGCGAGCGTCCCGGCCGGGATCGGGCAGACGTACGGCGTCGCTGTCGTGACGTCCCGATGCTCGGCCTTGGCCGCGGCCAGGAGCTCGGGCTTGGTCACCAGGTCGAGTGCGGTGGTGGCGATGACGGTCGCGGCATGTGTCATGGCCTTGTGTGCCGCAGGCAGCTTGCCCTGGGCGACGTACTGCCAGGAGTGCCAGGGAGTGCCCAGCGCGACCGTGCTGGAGAGAATCTGCACCGTGGGGGTGATCCAGCTGACGTCACCGACGTCACTCGATCCCGAGTTGAGGTGCCGATACGCGGGTGCCGCAAGCTCCGGCACGCCGTCGTGCAGGCAGCGCGGGTCGTCGGGCGCCATTCCCGCAGCGACTCGGGCACGGCGCAGCTCATCAGGATCGACGCCGGCACTGAAGGCGGCGGCGCGCTCCTGGTCGGCAGCGTCGAACGGCACCCCGCCCACCTCGGCGAGGGTGGCGTGCAGCGCCTCCTCGAGGACGCGGTTCGGCAGGATCTCCGCGCTGGCTCCGTCGAACTGGACCGCCAACTCGGTGGAGGTCATCAGCGCGGCGCCCTCGGCGATGGCCACGACCCGTTCATAGAGCTCCTGCATCGCCGGGACGGTCTCGGCACGGACCAGGTAGTAGACCTCCGAGGTAGCCGGTACGACGTTGGGCGACTCGCCCCCCGCGTCGGTGAACGCGTAGTGGATGCGAGCGCTGTCGGGCATGTGCTCGCGCAGGAAATTGACGCCGACATTCATCAGCTCGGCGGCATCGAGCGCGCTACGACCCAGGTGCGGCGAGACGCCCGCGTGGGCTGCGACACCGGTGAAGCGGAAGTGGGCCTGTACGTACGCCAAGCAGCGGCCTTGGGTCGAGATGGTGCCGGTACCGCCCGCCGGATGCCAGGTCAGGGCGGCATCGACGTCGTCGAAGGCGCCGGCCGCCGCCATGAACGACTTGCCGGCGGCCGCCTCTTCGGCCGGGCAGCCGTAGTAGCGCACTCGTCCGGGCAGACGGTTGGCCTGCAGGTGACGGGCGAGGGCGACGGCGGCCAGTAGCGAGCCCGCGCCGAGCAGATGGTGGCCGCACCCGTGGCCGTGGCCGGTGAGGTTCGCTGGATCCGGCCGCGGTTCGAGTGCTCCCAACGCCTGGCTCAGGCCGTCCAAGCCGTCGTACTCGCCCAGGAAGGCGATCACCGGCCCACTCTGCCCGATCTCGGCGCTGAAGGCCGTGGGGATGCCGGCGATGTCGCGGGTCACGGTGAAGCCCTCCTTCTCCACGACCTCGATGTGCCGCTCGACGGCGTCGTGCTCCTCCCAGCGCAACTGGGGATGGTCCCAGATCGCGTCGGAGAGGTCGTGGAAGGTGGGAGCCAGGTCGTTGATGAGAGTCCGCAGGTCGCTGACCGAAGTCACGGTAGATGTCTCCTTGTGTTGGTGGGAGCGGGGGCCGGCGCGCGGGTCACGGCTCGAGCGTCTGCTGGGTCGCGCCCGCCGGTCGTGCGAGCTGCCGGTCGAGCAGGTCCGCGCGCAAGGTCGGGTCGAGCGCCACGTCGAGAGCGGTCAGCGCCATCGTGATGGCTCCGTCCACGATCGCCCGGTCCGCCGCCGGAGAGGCGGCGGCTGCGGCGAAGTCGGGGTGGTGCCCGACCGCGTCGTTGTCCTGGATGGCGATGATGGGGTGGATCGAGGGAACGACCTGGGAGACGTTGCCCATGTCGGTGGAACCGCCTCCCATGACCCGGTCCGGGTCCGCGATGCGCCCCAGCGAGGCCAGGTTGCGGTTCCACAGCTCCGCGATCGCGGGGTCGGAGATGAGCGGTGCGTAGGGGTGCTCGGTACGCCGGGACCGCCACTCGCACCCGGTCGCCACGGCGCCGGCCTCGAAGCAGGCCATCACCTGGCGCCGGGCGGTGCGCCACTCCTCGAGGTCGTAGGCCCGGACCTCGACCTGGACCACGCAGCGCTCCGGGATGATGTTGGTCGCCTCGCCGCCGTAGGAGATGTACGCGTTGACGTTGACCCCCGAGGCCAACTGCTGGCGCACCAGGCCCAGGGCGCTCAGCGCTACCGTGGCGGCCGAGGCGGCGTTGATGCCCTGGGTGGGCGCTCCGGCTGCGTGGGCGGCCCGCCCGGTGTAGACGACCTCCAGTCGTTCGACCGCGGTGGCCTTCATCGCGTCGCACCGCAGATCTGTGCCGGTGCCGCCGTGGGTCATCATCGAGAAGGCGACGTCCTCCCATGCGCCGGCCAGGAGAAGGTCGACCTTCCCACCGCCATGCTCCTCGGCGGGCGTGCCCAGCAGCTTGACCCGCAGGCCGGCCTCGGCGGCCACCTCGGCCAGTGCCGTCGCCGCGCCCACTCCCATCGCGGCGATCATGTTGTGCCCGCAGGCGTGTCCGATCTCGGGCAGGGCGTCGTACTCCGCGCAGATGGCGACGGTGAGGTCGCCGTCCCCGGCGACCCCCTCCAGTGCGGTGGCCAGGCCGTAGGCGCCGCGTTCGGTGGCGAAGCCGGCCGCCTCGATCGCCTGGGCGACCAGTTCGGCCGAGTGGTGCTCCTGATAGGAGACCTCCGGGTCGGCGTGGATCGCGTGACTGAGTCGGGCGAGGTCGGTGGCGCGCTCCTCGACAGCGCGGACGACCTGGGCCCGCAGCCGGTCATGTGTCTCGGCGACGCGTAGCCGGCCGGGGGCGACGTAGGTGTTGCTGGTCATGGTTCTTTCTCCTTGGCAGGGGTGGGATCGACAGCATCAGCACAGGGGAACGGTGACGGCCAGTCCGCCGCTGCCGGTCTCCTTGTAGCGGTGGGACATGTCGTGGCCGGTGCGGCGCATGGTCTCCACCACGGTGTCGAAGGAGACGACGTGGATGCCGTCTCCACGCAGGGCCAGGCGGGCAGCGCTGACAGCCGTCACGGCCGCGACCGCGTTGCGTTCGATGCAGGGAATCTGGACCAACCCGGCGACCGGGTCGCAGGTCAGTCCGAGGTGGTGCTCGAGAGCGATCTCGGCGGCGTTCTCGACGGCGGCCGGATCGCCGCCGAGTAGCGCGCAGTAGCCAGCGGCGGCCATCGCCGCCGCCGAGCCGACCTCTCCTTGACAGCCGACGTCGGCGCCGGAGATCGAGGCGTTGTGCACCACAAGGGACCCGATCGCGGTGGCGGTGAGCAGGTAGGTCGCTGCCGCGTCCTGCGCCTGCGCCTCGGCGAGGCCGGCTGTAGTCAGGTGATGATGCAGGACCGCGGGGACGATTCCCGCCGCGCCGTTGGTCGGCGCGGTCACTACCCGCTGGCCGGCCGCGTTCTGCTCGTTGACGGCGATGGCATAGGCCTGGAGTCGCTCGAGAGAGTCCGGTGCGGCCCCCTCGCCGTCGAGTACGGCGCTCAGCCCGGCCGCCCGGCGTCGTACGCCGAGCCCGCCCGGCAGGACGCCCTCGCCTCGCAGGCCCAGTTCGATGCACGAGCGCATCGCCGCCCAGCGCGCACGCAGTCCGTCATCGAGTTCGGTGGGGCTCCAGTGGGCGAGCTCGTTGCGGCGTACCACGGTGGCGATGTCGCAGCCCAGCAGACGACACAGGGCGAGGAGTTCCACGGCCGTGGAGAACGGATGCGGGACCTCGGGTGTCGGGACGGATGCCGGGGTGATCTCGTCGGGGTTGCCGTCATCGACCTCCGCGATGGTGCCTCCTCCGACCGAGAGGTAGATCCGCTCGAGGCACGGGGTGCCCCCAGTGGTCCAGGCAGACAGGTGCAGCGCATTCGGATGACGTGGGTGACGCAGGTCGGGGCGCAGATGCACGTCGTCGGTCCGCATGGTGATCTCGTGCCTGCCGAGCAGCGCGATCGCACCACCGTCGGCCAGCGCCAGCCACCGTCCGGTGACCTCGGTCGGATCACAGGTCTCGGCGTCGAGACCGCGGAGCCCGGCCAGAACGGCGTCCGGGGTCCCGTGACCGGCGCCGGTGGCGCCCAGCGAGCCGAGGAGGTCGGCCTCGACCCGAGTGACCTGCTCGAGCAGGCCGGCGCGGTGCAGTTCGCGGACGAAGGCATCGGCTGCGCGCATCGGACCCACGGTGTGCGAGGAGGACGGTCCGATGCCGATCGAGAACAGGTCCAGTACCGAACGAAGTGCCGGCCGGCCGGAGCCACTCATCAGGCGGACACCGTAGGACGGACGCGGACCAGCGGTACGGCGAGCACGGCCACCGCGATGGCCAGGCCGGCGCAGATCAGCCAGACCACGGCGTACGCGGAGGCCGGGACGATCGGCGTCGGGGTTCCACCCACGGCGCGAGTGGTCAGCATGCCGGTCATCACTGCGGCGAAGACCGCCCCAGCGACCGAGCCAGCTGCCGTACGGGTGGTGTTGTAGAGGCCGGAGACGATGCCGACAGAGTCTCGCGGAGCGCGATCGACCACGATGGTGGGCAGCGCCGCCGCGACCAGACCACCGCCGAGGCCGAGCAGGGTCTGCCAGACCAGGAACACGCCGAGGTCCACGTGGAAGGCGGCCTGGGCGCCGTAGCCCAGAGCCGAGAGCAGCGCACCGCCGACAAGCACCGGGCGAAGCCCCACCGAGGCGGCCAGCCGGGACGCGATCGCGGTGCCGGCGAACATGGACGCGCCGAGGACGAGCAGCGAGGCGCCGAGGGAACTGCCGGAGAGTCCAAAGCCGAAGCCGCTGGTGCTCTCGCTGGCGCTCATGAAGACGGCCGTCGGTGCGGAGCTGCCAAACAGGTGTGCGCCGAAGAGGAAGGCGGTGAGCAGCGGCAGGCCCTGACCGCCCCGGCTGATCAGGCCGAGCTCGACCAACGGGTGGGCGGAGCGGTTCTCCCAGGAGATCCAGGCGGTCAGCAGCACGACGCCCACGATCAGACCGGTCAGTGTGCGCCCGCTGGTCCAGCCCCAACTCGCGCCGTTGCCCAGCGAGACCAGGAAGATCGCCAGGCCACCGCCGAGCAGGACGGCCCCGCCCCAGTCGATCGCGCCGGCCTTGCGCGAGACGGTCTCGGGGACGAGCCGGGCCAGGAGCGGCACCGCGAGGATCATCAGGATCGCCGGGAGCCACAGCGTGCCACTCAGGCTCATGTACTGCCGACAGATGCCGGCGAAGAGCAGCCCGAGGCTGGCGCCGATCGTGAGCGCTCCGACCAGCAGGCCGATGGCGCGGTTGGCGCTGTCACCGGCGCGTTCACGGACGATGGCGAACTCGAGCGGAAGGAAGGCGGTCACCGCACCCTGCAGGACGCGGCCGATCAGCAGCACGGTGAAGCTCGGCGCGATGGCGACGATGGTCGAGCCGAGCGCCACGCAGCACGCCGCCACCATCAGCAGGCGCTTGTGGCCGTACAGGTCGCCCAGCTTGGCCAGCAATGGCACGCAGACCACCGTCGAGACCAGCGCGGAGGTGGTGATCCAGGTGGCCTGGGCCGAGGTGAGGTCGTAGCGCACCATGAAGCTGGACAGCAACGGCGATATCCAGCCCTGGGTCAGTCCGGAGGCCAGTTCCATGACCACCAGAAAGCCGACCAGGGAGAAGGTCTTGGTCGCCACGGGGGCCGGGACGACGAGGGGCGGGCTTGTCGACATGGGGATTCTTCCTTCGAATGTCGTCCGATGAGGGCTGCCAGTCGTGGTGACCACGATGTCGGCGACGGCCAGCGGGATCGATCGTCTCTAGATGACGCTCGCCACTCACCCAAATGAAGGATCTGTCCTCGATAGACTTCATGTGTGCAGGATCAGGTCGCCATGGACGAGATCGATCGGTTGATCGTCACAGCGCTCCAGGCCAGTCCGCGAGCCTCGTGGACCCAGATCGGCGCGGTGCTGGGCATCGACCCGGTCACCGGCACTCGGCGTTGGCAGCGACTCCACGAGGCTGGTGTCGCCTGGGTGACGGCGTACGCCGGGATCCCGGGGCCGCTCGCCCTGGTCGAGATCGACTGCGCGGGCGACTCGTTGGGTGTGGCCGCCCAGCTCCTGCACGATCCGGAGTGCGCCAGCATCGACGTCACCTCCGGTGGCCGGGATCTGCTGATCACCGTCAACACCGACGACGACGTCACGATGACCGACTACCTGCTCACCAGGCTGGGCCGGCTGGACCAGGTGCGAGCGGTCCGTACCCACATGGTCACTCGGGTGATCGCGGAGGGCGCCGGTTGGCGGCTGCGCGAGCTCACCGTCGAGCAGTTGACCCGCCTCTCCCCGCCCGGTCGTGGCGGCACCGCGCGTCTCCTGGCCAACCTCGAGCCGACCCGACACGGCTCGAGGCTGACCGAGGAGGAGCGGAGGGTGCTCGCCTGTCTGGCCGAGGACGGGCGGATGCCGACCGCCGAGATCGCCGCGCGGCTCGACCGGCCCGTCCGCCGGATGCGGGACCAGATCCGAACGCTCCTCTCCGAGCGCCGGGTGACCCTGCGCACCGAGCTTCAGGCGGCCGCCACCGAGTGGCCGATCTATGCCTGGCTCTTTCTGCGGATGCCGTCCAGGTCGTTGGATACGATCAGTCCGCAGCTCGGCTCGCTTCCGGAGATCCGCAGCGTGATGCAGGTGGCCGGACCCAGCAACGTGATCATGGCGGTGTGGCTGCGCGAGCTCACCGACGTCTCTCGGCTCGAGGCGGCGATCGAGAGCAAGCTGCGCGATGTCGCGATCGTCGACCGGTCGGTGGTGCTGCGCACGACCAAGCGGGTCGGCGTACTCCTCGGCGACGACGGCCGGGCCGCTGTCCGTCCGAGGTGACGCCGGCGCCGGTTATTGGGCCTTGGCCGTGCGGTCGCGGCCCGGCGGTGAATGGGTAGGGTGCGAAGCATGACCAAGTGGGAGTACCAGGTGGCGCCGATCCTCAACCACGCCGCCACGCAGATCCTGAACAACTTCGGCCAGGACGGCTGGGAGCTGGTGACGATCACCGACAACGGCACCGGCAACCTGGTCGGCTATTTCAAGCGCCAGGTCGAGGGATGACCACCCCCGAGGAGACCCTGGCGGGCCTCGGGCTCAGCGTCCCCGAGGTCGTTCCGCCGGTGGCGGCGTACGTGCCGTTCGTGCGCTCCGGCGGACACGTCTTCACCGCCGGCCAGCTGCCGCTGCGCGAGGGGGTCTTGGTCGCGACCGGCAAGGTCGGTGCCGAGGTCAGCCAGGAGACGGCCACCGAGTGCGCCCGGCAGTGCGCGCTCAACGCGATCGCCGCGGTCAAGGCCGAGGTCGGCGAGCTCTCACTGGTCAAGCGGGTGGTCAAGGTGGTCGTCTTCGTGGCCTCGGACCCCTCCTTCACCGCGCAGCCGGCCGTGGCGAACGGCGCCTCCGAGCTGCTCGGCATCGCGTTCGGCGAGGCCGGCGTGCACGCCCGCTCGGCGGTCGGTGTCTCGGTGCTGCCGCTCGACGCTCCGGTCGAGGTCGAGATCATCGTCGAGGTCTGAGATGCAGATCGCGCTCCCGCCGGTCCGGCTCTCCGGCACGGCGGCCGAGCTCGCGCGGCGGTACCTCGCCGGCGACCTCGAGCCGGTCGAGCCCCGCGACGCCGCCACCGTGATCGTGCTGCGGGACGGCACCGGTCCGGGACCGGAGGTCTACCTGCTGCATCGGCAGACCTCGATGGCGTTCGCGGCCGGGATGGCCGTCTTCCCCGGTGGCGGCGTGGATCCGCGCGACGGCGAGCTGCCCGAGTCGGCCTGGTCGGGACCCTCGGCCTCCGCCTGGGCGGGACGGCTCGGCTGCACCGAGACCGAGGCGCGAGCGCTGGTCTGCGCCGCGGTCCGGGAGACCTTCGAGGAGTCCGGCGTGCTGCTGGCCGGACCGGCGAGCGCGCCGGGTCGGGTCGTTGGCGACGTCGCCGGCGAGGACTGGGAGCGCGACCGGGCGGCGCTGGAGTCCCGCGAGCTGTCGCTGACTGACCTGCTCGCCCGCCGTGGCCTGGCGTTGCGCACCGAGCTGCTCGGGATCTGGTCGGCCTGGACCACGCCGGCCTTCGAGCCGCGGCGCTACCGCACCTGGTTCTTCACCGCGCGGCTGCCGCAGGGTCAGGTCACCCGGGACGTCTCCACCGAGTCCTCCTCGGTGGCCTGGCTGGCTGCCGGGGAGGCGATCGCGGCGGCGGAGCGGGGCGAGCTCGGACTGATGCCGCCCACCTATCTGAACTGTCTCGAGCTCAGCGGGTACGCCGATGCGGCGGCGGTGATAGCGGCGACCCGGGATCGCAGCGTCGAGATGTTCACTCCCGAGGCGGAGCCGGTCGCGGACGGATTGGTGCTCTCGCTGTTGCCCCATCATGCGGCCCTGCTGGAGACGCACCGGCGTGGCTGAGGCGAGCCCGTCCTGGACCGGCGGCGCGTTCGGGCAGCGCGGACGGTGCGTGCTGGCGCCGAACGCCGGCCCCATGACGCTGGACGGCACCAACACCTGGGTGCTGCGCGAACCCGGCGCGCGCCGGTCGATCGTGATCGACCCCGGGCCGAGCGACGAGGCGCACCTCGATGCGGTCGCCGACGCGGCCGGCGAGGTCGGGCTGGTGCTGCTGACCCACCATCATCTGGATCACTCCGAGGCGGCCCGACGGTTCGCGGAGCGGCACCGGGTCGGCGTACGGGCGCTGGATCCGGCACACCGGCTGGGCTCGGAGGGACTGGCCGACGGCGAGGTGATCGAGCTCGACGGGCTCGAGGTCCGGGTGGTCGGCACTCCCGGGCACACCGCCGACTCGCTCTCGTTCGTACTGCCGGCCGAGCGGGCGGTGCTGACCGGGGACACGGTGCTCGGCCGGGGCACCACCGTGGTCGCGCACCCCGACGGACAGCTGGGCGCGTACCTCTCCTCGCTCGACCGGCTCCACGGCCTGGCCGAGGCCCACGAGATCACCTCGGTCTGGCCCGGCCATGGGCCGGTCATCCCCGACGCGCTGGCGGTGCTGGACTACTACCGCTCGCATCGCCGCGAGCGGCTCGCGCAGGTGGAGGAGGCGCTCGGTCAGGTCGACCCGGCCGCCGGTGACCTCGCCCGGCGGGTCGTCGAGATCGTGTACGCCGACGTCGACCCGGTGCTGTGGGGTGCGGCGGAGCTATCGGTCAAGGCGCAGCTGGCTCACCTGGCCGAACGGGGCTGATCGGCCCGGGTTCGGCGCGCTCCCCGCCCGTTCAGCAAGGTATGCAGCTCAGTGGGCACATCCCGTGTGGAACTCCGCTGGGGGAGTGCCCATTCGTCTGCATACCTTGACGAGCATGCTGCCGGGAGTCAGCCAGCCGACCGTCGCCACGCATCGTAGGCCGACCGGCCGGAGCAGGGTCAGCTGGCTAACCGCAGTACGCGTCGAATCCGTGTGCCGGTCGCCTGTGGGGTGTCATAGTCGTTCCAGACCAGTCGGAACATCCGGCAGCCGGTGAGCTCGCGCAGTTCGTCCTCGCGACGCTTCTCGGCGAAGACCGCATCGCCCGGCTCCTGCCCGGGCCGCAGCAGACGGCCGTACTTGACCTGCCCGTCGAATTCGCCGAGCACACCCAGCATGGGCCACGCCCAGTCCGAGATGCCGGCGATGGCGCCGTCGGGGCGGCGTACCTCATATTGCAGCTCGGGGGCCGGGATCCCCAGCATGTCGAAGAGGAACAGGCCGCGGTCCTCGCCGACCGAGCCGGACCGTGCATCGGCGAGTTCGACACAGTGCGCGACGCGGTGCATGAACGGCCAATGCTCCATCAGTCGGTACGTCGTGGCCAGGGCCTCCTCGTCGAACCGCTCATTGCGCAGACCAGAGTTGAACAGGCACAGCGCTACCTCCTGTCTGGTCCTGGATGCCGCCTCGAGCACGCATCGCTCTGCCCGCAGCACCTTCTCGCCGCCGACCTCGGTGACGTCGTCGTCGGCACAGAATCCTTCGTGATGGACGACGTCGCCCTCGATGCGTCCAGGACCGCCGTCGAGGCGGGTCACGTGGACCCGGTCGAGGTTCAACCCCCAGCACTCGATGTCGTGTCGAACGACGCCGGAGGTGTGGCTGAGCGCGACGCAGGGACCGAGCGAGCGCAGCACGGCGCTGGCTCTGACTCTGTGTCGCTGGGTCGCGGTCATCGCTCGCCAGGCGTCGGTCAGTACGTAGGCACCGCGTCGGATCCGGTGCCAGGTCCCGGCTCGGACCACGCGAGTGATCTGCTTGTCGGCGTACCCCGCCGCCTTGGCCTCCTGTCTGGTGAAGAAGCCAGCCTCGGCGGAGATGGTCAGTAGTGGGTCCATGGCCGGAGCATCCTGCAATGGACCGTCAGGCAACGGCCGGGCTCGGACGCGCTGTGGAGAACGCCATCGCGAACGGCGACTGTGGACGGTTTGGGGTAGCGGCTGCCTGGTCGGCCGCCGGCGCGTTCATCAAGGTATGTCGCTCAGTGGGCACTTCCCACGTGGAACTCCACCGGGGAACCGCCCATTCGGCTGCATACCTAGACGAACGCGCCGGCCACAGCTACCGAGCCGAGCGGGCGAGCCCCGGCCGACCGATGCCGCCGAGTGCGAGTTCAACCGCCCAGATCAGCGGGCGCGGCGGGCCATTCGCTCGATGTCCATGATCACGACCGAGCGCGGCTCCAGCCGGATCCAGCCGCGGGAGGCGAAGTCGGCGAGCGCCTTGTTGACCGTCTCGCGGGAGGCGCCGACCAGCTGGGCAAGCTCCTCCTGGGTGAGGTCGTGATGGACGTGGACGCCGTCGTCCGCGGTGCGACCGAACCGGTCGGCCAGGTCGAGCAGCGCCTTGGCGACCCGGCCGGGCACGTCGGAGAAGACCAGGTCGGCGACCACGTCGTTGGCCTTGCGCAGCCGGCCCGCCACCTGGGCGAGCAGCCCGCGGGCGACCGCCGGACGGCCGTCCAGCCACTTGAGCAGATCCTCGTGGGAGAGCGAGGCGAAGCCGGCATCGGTGACGCAGGTGACGGTGGCCGAGCGCGGGCCGGGGTCGAACAGCGACAGTTCGCCGAACATCGAGCCCGGGCCGAGGATGGCCAGCAGGTTCTCCCGTCCGTCGGAGGAGGTGCGGCCGAGCTTCACCTTGCCGTCCAGGACGACGTACAGCTTGTCGCCGGCGTCACCCTCGTGGAAGAGGACCTCGCCGCGCCGCAACCGGGTCTCGGTCATCGAGGCGTGCAGGGCCTGCATCGACTCGTCGTCGAGCGCGCTGAAGAGCGGCGCCTGACGAAGTACGTCGTTGTCCATGCCTTTTCCTCCTTGCCGAAGCTGCCCCGAGCGGGCGCGTCGTGGTGAATCCTATCCGTGGAATTTCTCACAGGCACCACCGGTCAGCTGCGAGTCGTCCTCCGAGCGGGTTCGGCGACGGTCGGTGGGCCGGTGCTCGGCTCGGTGCTGGTGCCGGATGCGGGTGCGGTGTGGGTGGGCTGTCGGTGTCGCGACGTAGCCTTGGCCCGTGTCTGACGTCGTGCTGGCCCCTCGCGAGACCCACCTGGCGCTGGTGCGCCGTGCCCGCAAGATCGACCGGATCCTGGGCGAGACCTATCCGGAGGCGCGCGCCGAGCTCGACTTCGGCAACCCGTTCGAGTGCCTGGTGGTCACCGTGCTCTCGGCGCAGACCACCGACAAGCGGGTCAACGCCGCCAGTCCGGCGCTGTTCGCCGCCTATCCGGATGCGGCCGCGCTGGCCGCGGCGGATCGGCAGCACGTCGAGACGCTGGTCGGCCCGCTGGGCTTCTTCCGGGCCAAGACGGACGCGATCCTCAAGCTCAGCGCGACCCTGGTCGCCGAGTACGACGGCCGGGTGCCCGACCGGCTGGAGCAGCTGGTCAAGCTGCCCGGAGTGGGCCGCAAGACCGCGAACGTCGTGCTCGGCAACGCCTTCGGCAAGCCGGGGATCACCGTCGACACGCACTTCGGTCGCCTCGCCCGGCGGTTCGGCTGGACCGAGCAGACCGACCCGGTCAAGGTCGAGCACGAGGTCGGCGAGCTGTTCTTGAAGCGGGACTGGACCATGCTGTCCCACCACCTGATCTGGCACGGCCGCCGCCGGTGCCACGCACAGCGGCCGGCGTGCGGCGCCTGTCCGGTGGCCCGGCTCTGCCCGTCGTACGGCGCGGGTCCGACCGACCCGGTGGTCGCGGCCAAGCTGGTCCGGACCGAGGGACGGGCCTGATGCGGCGTACCTGGTGGGTGGCCACGGCCACCACCGTGCTCGCGCTCGCCGTGAGCGCCTGTAGCGCCCAGAAGATCGTCTCCGCGCCGAGCGGCTCCGACATCGACGTCGCCACCGCCGAGATGGTGGCGATGAAGGCCAGGTCGGACGTCGAACCCTGCCCCACGGCCCAGACCCGGGACGGCGGACTGCCGAGTGTGACGCTGAAGTGCCTGGGCGGCGGTCGCGACGTCGACCTGAGCAGGCTCGAGGGCCCACTGGTCATCAACATGTTCCAGGGGGAGTGTGCGCCGTGCAAGAAGGAGATGCCGGCGCTCGAGGCCTTCTATCGGCAGTACGGCGACCGGGTGCCGGTGCTCGGCGTGGACGTCATCGACACCATCCCCGGGGTGGCGCTGCGCCAGGCCATCCACCGGGGCGTGACCTTCCCGATGGTCGCCGATCCGGGCGGCGAGTTGCAGGGCAGCTCGCTCAGCGTCTCCGGGGTGCCCACCACCTATCTGCTCACCGCCGACGGCTCGGTGACCCGGCTCCAGCGCGGTGGCATGGACAGCGAGGCCCAGGTCAGGCGACTGGTCGAGCAGAAGCTGGGGATCACTCTGTGAGCGCGGCGGATCCGAGTCCGGTCCCGGACTGGCTGCGACCGGTGATCGCCGGCGCCGACACCATCACCGGCGAACAGATCACGGCGTTCCTGCCGCCGGCCGATGACGGCGCGCGCGAGTCGGCGGTGTTGATGCTGTTCGGCGAGGGGCCGGCCGGCCCCGACCTGCTGTTCACCGAGCGGTCGCACACGATGCGCTCCCATCCCGGCCAGGTCTCCTTCCCCGGTGGTGGGGTCGAGGTGGGAGAGAGTGCCGGAGAGGCGGCCCTGCGGGAGGCGTGGGAGGAGACCGGGCTCGACCCCGCCGGCGTACGGCCGATCGCGCAACTGCCGCGGCTGTGGCTGCCCCACTCCAACAACGTGGTCACGCCGGTGATCGGCTGGTGGCACACGCCGAGTCCGGTGCACGCCGCCTCCGCCGGCGAGGTGCACGCGGTCTACCGGACGCCGCTGCGTGAGCTCGTCGACCCGGCCAACCGGATCCGGGTCAGATCGCCGCGCACCGACTGGGTGCTACCCGGCTTCCTGATCGGGCCGGACAAGGACGTCATCCTGTGGGGCTTCACCGCGGGGATCGTGGCCCGCTTCTTCGCCTACCTGGGCTGGCTGCGGGAGGTGCCGGACGCGCCGCTGACCATCCTGCCGGACTACATGCTCACCGGGCGAGAGCGGACGCGATGAACCTGCTGGACTGGATCCTCATCGTGCTCGTCGCCGCCTACGCGCTCTCCGGCTACTGGCAGGGCTTCGTCACCGGTGCGTTCGCCACCGCAGGGCTGCTGCTCGGTGGGCTGCTCGGGGTCTGGCTGGCGCCGAAGGCGCTGGGCAACGCCAGCCCGTCGGTGTGGGTCTCGCTGGGCGCGCTGTTCATCGTGATCCTGGCGGCTTCGCTGGGCCAGGGGCTGCTGCAGTACGCCGGCGCACGGGTGCGCGACAAGATCACCTGGCAGCCGGCCCGGGTCGTGGACGCCTGCGGCGGCGCGGTGCTGAGCGCGGCGGCGGTCCTGCTGGTCGCCTGGGCGCTCGGGGTGGCGGTGGCCGGATCGGGGCTGAGCGGGGTGACCTCGCTGGTGCGGAACTCGACGGTGCTCGCACGCGTGGACAGCGTCTTGCCGAGTGGGGCCACGAACGCGCTCTCGGCGTTCAACAACGTGGTCGGCACCAGCTTCTTCCCGCGCTACCTGGAGCCGTTCGCGCCGGAGCGCATCGTCCAGGTCTCACCGGGGCCGAAGCGGCTGCTGACTGATCCGGACGTCGTACGGGCCGGCAAGTCGGTGCTGAAGGTGCGCGGCGCCAACTCGTGCGGCCGCGGGGTCGAGGGCTCCGGCTTCCTGATCGCCGACGGATATCTGATGACCAACGCCCATGTCGTCGCCGGCGTCAGCGACCCCAACGTCATCGTGGGGGACCGCGACGTCGACGCGACGGTGGTCTACTACAACCCCGACGTCGATGTCGCGGTGCTGCACTTCGACAGCGGATCGAGGACACCGCTGGCGTTCCGGACCAATGCCGCGTCGAAGACCGGGGTCGCGATCCTGGGCTATCCCGAGGACGGGCCGTACGACGTCGAGACCGCCCGGATCCGCGCCGGACAACGCCTTCGCTCTCCCGACATCTACGGCGACGGGACGGTGCTGCGCGACGTCTACTCGCTGCGTGGTCTGGTCCGGCCCGGCAACTCCGGCGGGCCGATCGTCGATTCGGCGGGGAAGGTCGTCGGGGTGGTCTTCGCCGCCTCGGTGACCGACTCGGACACCGGCTACGCGCTGACCGCGGACCAGGTCGACGACCTCGCCGCCAAGGCGGTGGGGCGTACGGCGGCGGTGTCGACCCAGGGTTGCGCGGGCTGAGCCCTCCGGGTCAGCTGCCGGCGGACGGCTCGCCGGCCCCGCTCGGCTCGGCCGGCTCGGTCCGTTCGGTCCATTCGGTCGGTCTGTGTCCCCGCGAGCGGAGCCGGTCGATCTCACCCCGCAGACGGTGGTTCTCGGCCCGGAGCCGGAGCACGTGCTCGACCCCGGTCAGGTTCAGTCCGGCCGCCAGCAGCGTCGCGATCTCGTTGATCCGGTCCAGCTCGAGGCCGCTGTAGCGGCGGGTCCCGCCCTCGGTGCGCTGGGGCTCCAGGAGTCCTCTCTGCTCGTAGACGCGCAGCATCTGCGGGTTGACCCCGGTCACCTCCGCGGCCACCGAGATCGAGAACAGGGCACGGTCGGCGCCCAGGTCAACCACGGCCTGATCCCTCCGGCCCGCTGCGGCGGAGGGGGCTGACGAACACCGGTCCCGCCACGATCGGCGCGTCGGGTGCCGGCCGCCGGGTCGTTCCGCTGGACGACCGGACGGGGATCCGACCGGAGTCCTGGCCGGCGAGCCTGCCCGGAGTCCCGCCGGGAGCCCCACTCGGCGTCACCTTCGCGGGTCCAGCCGACAGCGGCTGGTCGGGCCCGGAGTCCGGGCCGCGCGTGAACCGGCCGGTGCGAGCGGCGCTGGGCGCCGGGCCGGGTCTGGGGTCGGATGCCGGACCGGGTGCGGCTTCGCGACCGCGGGACGCCAGTCGGTAGGCGGCGGCAAGGGTGGCGAAGCGGTCGCCGGCGTCCGGGTCGGCCGAGACGTCGGGATGGGTCGCGCGGGCGAGCCGCCGATAGGCGTCGAGCACCGCCTCCTGGTCGCTGTCCACGGGGATCCCCAGCACCCGGAACGCCTCGGTCCGTCTCCTGTCCATCCCACCCGTCCTCTCGTCGGCCCACGAACCCGGGAAAACTTCGAACTCTCTCTTGACATCGTCGCATGGCGAGAGAAAATCTCAAATAGAAACAACAGATTGTCTGAGGTCGACGGAGGCCTCGGACATCGTTCATCGCGAGATGTGAGGAGGAAGAACCGATGCTGATGCGCACCGATCCGTTCCGTGACTTCGACCGCCTGACCGAGGCGATGCTGGGCACTCGTGCCCGCCCGGCCGTGATGCCGATGACGGCCTATCGAGACGACAACTCCTTCGTGGTCCATCTCGACCTGCCCGGCGCCTCGGCCGACTCCATCGATCTCACCGTCGAGCAGAACGTGCTCACCGTCCATGCCGAGCGCAAGCCCCCGGCCGGCGACGCCGAGCGGGTCGTCGACGAGCGCAGCTATGGCGTGTTCAGCCGTCAGCTGTTCCTGGGCGAGACCCTCGACGCCGACCAGCTGAGCGCCAACTACGACGCCGGCGTGCTCACCCTGCGGATCCCGATCGCCGAGAAGGCCAAGCCGCGCAAGGTCGAGATCACCGCCGGGGAGTCCGTCAAGGAGATCAGGGCCTGATCCCGCGCGCGGGCGTCGGGCGGCGTACCTGTCGACGCCCGGCGATCGTCCGGGTGGGAGCCGAGCGGACGCCGCCGGATCCCACCCGGTGCCGGGCGCCTCGCCCGCGGGGCGTGCGACCCGGGCTCAGGCCTTGCCCTTCAGCGCCCGCGGGATCTCCTTGCCCTGGGCGATGGCGCGCTCGGGCGCCTTGACGCGCTTGAGCCGGCTGATGCCGATCAGCACCAGCAGGCCGGCGAGGAGCAGGTAGAAGCCGAAGACGATCAGGAAGGACCACTGCAGGCCGAGACCCGCCCAGTGGATGAAGTAGGCGATCGCCACCGAGAGCATGATGATGGCGAGCACGGCCAGGAAACCCGCGGCGGCGAACAGCGCTATCCCGAGGCCGCCGTTGGTGACGCTGACCTTGAGTTCGCTCTTGGCCAGCTGGATCTCCTTGGAGACCAGGCTGGAGATGTCGCGGCTCGCGTCGGCAACCAGCCGCCCGATGGTCGGGTCGTCATCCTGCGGGTGCTTGACGGTGTCGACTGCCATGAGGGTCCTAACGCTGGTCGGGTCGTCCGGCTCTTCGGTGCTGACCTTACCGACCCGGGTCCGGCTCGAAGACGTCCGGAACCCCGTCACCGTCGGTGTCGCGGGTCTCCGCGGCCTGGATACGCCGGTAGACGCGGTTGCGCGTGCGCAGCACGACGGTCGCCGCCGTGGCCGCGACCAGCGACCCGAGGAGTACGCCGACCTTGACGTGCTCGTCGCGGACCGACCCAGATCCGAAGGCGAGCTCGCCGATCAGCAGCGAGACCGTGAAGCCGACTCCGGCGAGTATCGCCAGGCCGAGGACGTCCCACCACGACAGCTCCTCATCGAGGTCGGCGCGGGTGAACCGGGCCAGCAGCCAGGTCGAGCCGGCCACACCGACGGTCTTGCCGCAGCACAGACCGAGCACGATGCCGAGCGTGACCGGATCGTGCAGCGAGTCGTCGATCCCGGACCAGCCGCCCACCGTCACCCCGGCGGCGAAGAAGGCGAAGACCGGGACCGCGACGCCGGCGGACAGCGGCTGCACCAGATGCCCCAGGTGCTCGGCCAGGCCGGGCCGGTCGGGGTCGACGTCGCGGCGGCGTACCGGCACGGTGAAGCCGAGCAGCACTCCCGCCACCGTCGGATGCACGCCGCTGGCGTGCACCAGCGCCCAGGCCGTCACGGCCAGCGGCACCAGCAGCCACCACCGGTGGATCCGGTGCTGGACCAGGACCGCGAAGACGACGATCGGCACCAGTGCCGCGCCGAGCCAGACGGAGCGCAGTCGGTCGGTGTAGAAGATCGCGATCACGACGATGGCGAGCAGGTCGTCGACCACCGCCAGGGTGAGCAGGAAGGTGCGCAGGCCGGTCGGCAGATGGGAACTGATCACCGCCAGGATCGCGACCGCGAACGCGATGTCGGTCGCGGTCGGGATCGCCCAGCCCTCGGGTGCCCCGTGTGCGGTCAGGTTGACCAGGGTGTAGATCAGGGCTGGAGCCAGCATCCCGCCCACCGCGGCGGCCACCGGCAGCAGCGCGCGCCGCGGGTCGCGGAGGTCACCGGCGACGAACTCCCGCTTGAGCTCCAGCCCGGCGACGAAGAAGAAGATCGCCAGCAACCCGTCGGAGGCCCATGCGGCGACGCTCAGATCGAGGTCCAGGCCGGCGATGCCGAACCGGGCGTCGCGCAGGGCGTCGTACGACCCGGACCAGGGGCTGTTCGCCCAGGCCAGCGCGGCCACGGTGGCGGCGATCAGCAGCAGTCCGCCGGTGGTCTCGGCGCGCAGCACCCCGGCAACCCGCGACACCTCCGGCCAGGTACCGCGGGTGAAGAGCCTGCGTCGGGCCGATCTCGCCGATCTCATGGGCGCCTTCCGGGGTCGGGAGCATTGCCGCCGACCAGACTTCCCGGCACACCGGGTGTGATCCTATCCCGGTAGGCGCCGGAGGTGCCTGTGCGCCGTGTCGCCGGTTCGTCAAGGTATGCAGGGAAATGCGCACTTCCCCCGCGGAACTCCGCGAGGGAAGTGCCTGTTCGACTGCATACCTTGACGAATGCGCCCGGCCACGCCGCACCCGCGCCCGGCCACGCCGCACCCGGCCAGGGCTCAGACCGTATGGCGTGACCGCCTCGGGTTGAGGGGGTTGCGGGCCGGGGCCTCTCTGCGCATGTTCGTGGGTTACCGAGCAGGGGCCGCCTGCTCGGCCTATCCACAGTCGTAGGAGGCCCCGGTGATTGTTGAGCGTACGAGTGTTGGCCTGGATGTGCACGCACGATCGGTTGTGGCGACCGGTCTGGACGTGGTGACGGGTGAGGTGTTCAAGAAGACCCTGATTCCCAGCGACGAGGCGGTGATCGGGTGGCTGCGGACTCTGCCGGGTCCGGTCGCGACGACCTACGAAGCCGGGCCTACCGGCTTCAGGCTCTATCGGGCGTTGACCGCGGCCGGGATCCGCTGCGAGGTCGCCGCTCCGTCGAAGTTGCGCCGAGCATCCGGGGAGCGCGTCAAGACCGATGCCAAGGACGCCCTGCTGCTCGCACAGTTGCTGCAGGTAGGGCAGATCACCTCGGTGCGGGTGCCGAGCGTGAGCGAGGAAGCCGCCCGTGACCTGGTCCGCGCCCGCGAGGACGTCCGAGGGGACCTGATGTCTGCCCGGCACCGTGTCTCGAAGCTGCTGCTGCGCCACGGGCATGTCTACTACGGCGGTGAGACCTGGTCCGCGAAGCACCATGCCTGGCTGCGGCAGATCCGGTTCGATCAGCCCGGCACCCGCGCCGCCTACGAGGCCGACCTCGAGGCAGTCGAGTTCGCTATCGCCCGACGCGACCAGCTCGACGCCACGATTGCGGCGATGGCCGCCGATAGCGAGTTCACCGCCACGGTGCGCAAGCTGTGGTGCCTACGGGGCGTCTCGACCTTGACCGCGTTCGCGCTCGCGGTGGAGATCGGCAACTGGGAACGGTTCACCGGTTCCAGCGTCGGTGCCTACCTCGGGCTGGTGCCATCGGAGCACTCCAGCGGGCAATCGCGGCGTCAGGGATCGATCACCAAGGCCGGCAACTCCCACGTACGACGGCTGCTCATCGAGGCTGCCTGGCATCACAAGCCGCGCTACAAGGTCGGTAAGACCCTTCAAGCGCGCTGGGACCAGGCACCAGCGGCTGCCCGTGCCCGCGCCCACGTGGGCAACCAGCGGCTCCACCAACGCTGGGCCGTCTACTGCGCCCGGAAGAAGAAGCACACCGTCGCGACCACCGCGATCGCGCGTGAGCTGGCCGGGTGGTGCTGGTCCTTGGCAACGCTGCCGGAGTGAGCTCCGCCCCTGCGCTTCTGGCAGGGCCCTTGCTGACCGCCGACCAACGTGCGGAGCCGACCCGCGCTAGGACTGTGAGCCACGAACCCGTTCGTGACGCTCGACCTCAGACCCCAGCGGAGCGCTCCAGCCGAATTGCGGCACTGCGGTAACCAACCCGCGCATATCAGTCTGACCACGTGCGTCGACAGACCCGCTCGACACGGCCAGCAGCCCCACCAGAAGACGAAGCGCCGCCACGACAACCAGCCGTGGCGGCGCTTCACCCTGCCTCTTGACAGGAAGGCCCTACATATCAGTCCTCCGGCTCGTAGCCGAGGTTGGGTGAGAGCCAGTGCTCCGCCTCCGCCTGGGTCCAGCCCTTGCGCGCGGCGTAGTCGGCCACCTGGTCCTGGCCGAGCCGGCCGACCACGAAGTACTGCGCGTCCGGGTGGCTGTAGTAGGTGCCCGAGACCGAGGCTCCGGGCCACATCGCCATCGACTCGGTGAGCTCGATGCCGGCGTTGGCCGTGACGTCGAGCAGCTCCCAGATGGTCCGCTTCTCGGTGTGGTCCGGGCAGGCCGGGTAGCCCGGCGCCGGCCGGATGCCGGTGTAGCGCTCGGCGATCAGGTCCTCGTTGGAGAGCGATCGCTCGGCGGCGTACCCCCAGAACTCGGTGCGCACCCGCTGGTGGAGCCGCTCGGCGAACGCCTCGGCGAACCGATCGGCCAGCGCCTCCAGCATGATCGCGGAGTAGTCGTCGAGCTCCTCCTTGAACTTCATGATCCGCTCGGGCAACCCGATCCCGGCGGTCACCGCGAAGGCGCCGACGTGGTCGGCGAGCCCGGTCTCCATCGGGGCCACGTAGTCGGCCAGCGACCGGTTCGGGATGCCGGTGCGGTGCTTGCCCTGCTGCCGCAGGTGATGGAGTACGGCGAGCGGGGTGCTGCGCGACTCGTCCGCCCAGACCGTGATGTCGTCACGCGCGCCGGTCACGCCGGTGTTGGCCGGGAAGAGACCGTAGACGCCGTGGGCGCTCACCCACTTCTCCGCGATCACCGTGTCGAGCATCCGCTGGGCGTCGTCGTACAGCTTGCGCGCCGTCTCCCCGGTGGCCGGGTTGTTGAGGATGTCGGGGAACCGCCCCTTCATCTCCCAGGCGTTGAAGAACGGCTGCCAGTCGATGAACTCGCGCAGCTCGGCGAGGTCGTAGTCGGCGAGCACCCGGACCCCGGTGATCTCCGGCTGCGGCGGCAGGTAGCCGTCCCACCGGATCTCGGTGGCGTTGCGCAGCGCCTGCGCGTAGGTCAGCTGGGGCCGCTCCTGCTTCTCCGCGTGCCGCGCGCGCAGGGCGTCGTAGTCGGCCTTGACCTCGGCCAGCAACGCCGGCCGGCGCTCGTCGCTGAGCAGCGCGGCGGCGGTCGGCACCGAGCGGGAGGCGTCCTTGACCCAGACCACCGGGCCGTCGTACTTCGGGTCGATCTTGACCGCGGTGTGCGCCCGGCTGGTGGTGGCTCCACCGATCAGCAGCGGCAGGTCGAGCCCGAGGCGCTGCATCTCGGTCGCGAACGAGACCATCTCGTCCAGGCTCGGCGTGATCAGGCCGGACAGGCCGATCAGGTCGGCGCCGACCTCGCGAGCGGTGTCCAGGATCTTCTGCGCGGGGACCATCACGCCGAGGTCGATCACCTCGTAGTTGTTGCAGGCCAGCACCACCCCGACGATGTTCTTGCCGATGTCGTGCACGTCGCCCTTGACGGTCGCCATCACGACCGTGCCGTTGGTCTCCTTGGCGGCGGCCAGCGCGGGGTTGTTCGCCTTCTCCTCCTCGATGAACGGGATCAGGTAGGCGACCGCCTTCTTCATCACCCGCGCCGACTTGACCACCTGCGGCAGGAACATCTTGCCGGCGCCGAAGAGATCGCCGACCACGTTCATGCCGTCCATCAACGGGCCCTCGATGACCTCGATCGGACGGCCGCCGCGGGCCGCGATCTCACCGCGGAGCTCCTCGGTGTCGGCCTCGGCGTAGGCGTCGATGCCCTTGACCAGCGCGTGCGTGATGCGCTCGGCCACCGGCAGCGAGCGCCATTCCTGCTCCTTCTCCTCGGCCTCCTGCTGACCCACGTCGAACCGGGCCGCGATCTCGAGCAGCCGCTCGGTGGGGGTCCCGCCGCCGACCGGCTCGCGGTTGAGGATGACGTCCTCGATCCTCAGCCGCAGCTCCGGATCGACCTCGGAGTAGGGCACCAGCTGACCCGCGTTGACGATGCCCATGTCCAGGCCGGCGGCGATGGCGTGGTAGAGGAAGACGGCGTGGATCGCCTCCCGGACCGGGTTGTTGCCGCGGAAGCTGAAGCTGACGTTGGAGATCCCGCCGGACACCTTCGCGCCGGGCAGGTTCTGCTTGATCCAGCGGGTCGCCTCGATGAAGTCCACGCCGTAGCTGGCGTGCTCCTCGATGCCGGTCGCGACCGCGAACACGTTGGGGTCGAAGATGATGTCCTCGGGATCGAACCCGACCTGGTCGACGAGGATCCGATAGGCCCGCTCGCAGACCGCGATCCGGCGCTCGTAGGAGTCCGCCTGGCCGTCCTCGTCGAAGGCCATCACGACCGCCGCGGCGCCGTACCGAAGGCAGGCGCGGGCGTGCTCGACGAACCTCTCCTCGCCCTCCTTGAGCGAGATCGAGTTGACGATCGGCTTGCCCTGCACATTGCGCAGTCCGGTCTCGATGACCTCCCACTTGGAGGAGTCGATCATCACCGGCACCCGGCTGATGTCGGGCTCGGAGGCGACCAGCTTGAGGAACCGGTCCATCGCGGCGACGCCGTCGATCATGCCCTCGTCCATGTTGACGTCGATGACCTGGGCGCCGTTCTCGACCTGCTGGGCGGCCACCCCGACGGCGGTGTCGTAGTCCCCCGCCTTGATCAGGTTGCGGAAGCGCGCCGAGCCGGTGATGTTGGTGCGCTCGCCGACGTTGACGAACAGGCTCTGGTCGGTGATCGCGAACGGCTCCAGCCCGGAGAGCCGGAGCGCGGGCTCGCGGCCACTCACCTGTCGCGGATCCAGCCCGTCGACCGCGGCGGCGATCTCGGCGATGTGCGCGGGGGTGGTGCCGCAACAGCCGCCGACCAGGTTGACGAACCCCGCGCCGGCGAACTCCCGGAGATGGCCGGCGGTCTGGGCCGGGGTCTCGTCGTACTCCCCGAACGCGTTCGGCAGGCCGGCGTTCGGATAACAGGAGACGAAGGTGTCCGCGACTCGGGCGAGCTCGGCGATGTAGGGACGCATCTCGGCGGCGCCGAGGGCGCAGTTGAGCCCGACCAGCAGCGGCTTGGCGTGCCGTATCGAGTCCCAGAACGCCTCGGTGACCTGGCCGGAGAGGGTCCGGCCGGAGGCGTCGGTGATGGTGCCGGAGACGATCAGCGGCCAGCGCCGGCCGTAGGACTCGAAGACGCTCTGTACGGCGTACGCCGCGGCCTTGGCGTTGAGCGTGTCGAAGATCGTCTCGATGACGAGGAGGTCGGCGCCACCCTCCAGGAGTCCGCGGGTGGCGGTGGCGTAGGCGTCGACCAGCTCGGTGTAGCTGACGTTGCGCGCGCCCGGGTCGTTGACGTCGGGGCTGATGCTGGCGGTGCGGCTGGTCGGGCCGAGCGCCCCGGCCACGTAGCGGGGCCGGTCGGGGGTGGCGAACTCGTCGGCCACCCGGCGGGCGAGCGTGGCCGCGGCGTGGTTGATCTCGTAGGCGAGCTCGGACATGCCGTAGTCGGACAGCGAGATCGCGGTGGCGTTGAAGGTGTTGGTCTCGATGATCTCGGCGCCGGCCGCCAGGTACTCCGCATGGATGCCGGCGATCAGCTCGGGCTGGGTCAGGCAGAGCAGGTCGTTGTTGCCGACCAGGTCGCCGGGCCACTCCTCGCGATCGGTGAACCGGGTGCCCCGGTAGCCGGCCTCGTCCGGTCGGTCGCGCTGGATCGCGGTCCCCATCGCCCCGTCGAGCACCATGATCCGCTGCCGCAGGGTCGCGGTCAGGGCGTCGGTGGCGTCGGGGCGCAGGGTCACGGGTGGGCTCCTCTCCGGACCCGCGCGGGGACCGGCTCGGTGGACGGGAGGCGTCAGCCAACGCTAGGTGGCAGCGTCCGGCGCAGGGCCGCCTTTCCCAGATCCTGACACCCTCTGTCCAGAGTTTGAGAATCCTTGGCGTCGGGCGGTACGCCGTAGGGTGGAGGGGTGATCGAGATCGAAGAGATCCGCGAGCTGGTCGATCCGGTGGTCATCGCCGCGTTCGAGGGGTGGAACGACGCCGCCGAGGCCGCCTCCGGCGCGGTCGACCACCTGATGGAGGTCTGGGACGCGACGGTGGTGGCGAGACTCGATCCGGAGGACTTCTACGACTACCAGGTCAACCGTCCGACGGTCGGGGTGAGTCCGCAGGGACACCGGGAGCTGACCTGGCCCGGCACCCAGATCGCGGTCTGCTCCCCGCCGGATCTGGACCGCGACATCATCCTGGTGCGCGGCATCGAGCCGAACATGCGCTGGCGGCAGTTCGTCGCCGAGATCCTGGCCGGGGTCGACGACCTCGGCGGGCAGCTGGTGGTCACCCTCGGCGCACTGCTCGCCGACACGCCGCACACCCGGCCGATCTCGGTCAGCGGCACCGCGACCGAGCCCGAGCTGGTCGACCGGCTGCAGCTCGACGAGTCCAACTACGAGGGCCCCACCGGGATCGTCGGCGTACTCCAGGACGCGTGCGTGCGCCTCGACATCCCGGCCGTCTCCTACTGGGCGGCGGTGCCGCACTACGTCGCCCAGCCGCCGTGTCCCAAGGCGACGCTGGCGCTGGTCAACCGGCTCGAGGAGCTGTTGCAGTGCGCCATCCCGCTGCGCGACCTGCCCGACGACGCGCGCGCCTGGGAGCGCGGCGTGGACGAGCTGGCCGGTGAGGACGAGGACATCGCCGACTACGTCCGCTCCCTCGAGGAGGCGCGCGACACCGCCGACCTGCCGGAGGCCTCCGGCGAGGCGATCGCCCGTGAGTTCGAGCGCTACCTCAAGCGCCGGGCCGACGAGGGCTGAGTTGGCCGCGCCGTACGGTAAGCGCCGACTCGGCGTCCTCAGCCGTACGGTAAGCGCCGACTCGGCGAGTTACAGCTTGATCCCGAGCGCCGCGTCCACCAGCGCCTCGACCACCGCGCCGGCGTCGTTGTGCGAGGTCTCGGCGAGGTGGTCGGTGCCGAGGGTCGCCTCCACCCAGGCCTGCACCACGGCCACCGCACGCGGTGCGTTCAGGTCGTCGGCGAGCGCGCCGAGCACCGTCTCGGTCACCGGGCCGGCCGGCGCCCCGCCGCGCAGCGCGATCGCCTTGCGCCACTGGGCGAGCGTGTCGACCGCGTCGAAGAGCTGGTCGTCGGTCCACTCCCAGTCGCTGCGGTAGTGATGGCGCAGCAGCGCCAGCCGGATCGCCATCGGGTCGATGTCACCGTTGCGCAGCGCCGAGACGAAGACCAGGTTGCCGCGCGACTTGGACATCTTGTGCCCGTCGTAGGCGACCATCCCGCCGTGGGTGTAGATCCGGGCGAACTCCGAGCCGGCCGCGTGCGCGTGGCTGGCCGACATCTCGTGGTGCGGGAAGATCAGGTCCGAGCCGCCGCCCTGGACGGTGAACCCGGCACCGAGGTGACACAACGCGATGGCCGAGCACTCGATGTGCCAGCCCGGGCGGCCGGGCCCGTACGGCGAGGGCCAGGACGGCTCGCCCGGACGCTCGGCGCGCCACACCAGCGGGTCCAGCGGGTCCTTCTTCCCGACCCGGTCGGGATCTCCGCCGCGCTCGGCGAAGAGCTCCAGCATCTCGGGGCGCGCCATCCGCGACTCGGTGCCGAAGCGCGGATCGGCGCCGACCGAGAAGTAGACGTCGTCCTCGACGCGATAGAGCGCGTCGGCGGCGTCCAGGGTGGCGAGCATGTCGATGAAGAGCGGAATGGACTCCACCGCGCCGGCGTACTCCCGAGGCGGCAGCACCCGCAGCGCCTCCATGTCGGCGCGATACAGGTCGGTCTCCCGCTCGGCCAGCGCGGTCCAGTCCACCCCCACCTTCTCCGCCCGCTCCAGCAGCGGGTCGTCCACGTCGGTGACGTTCTGCACATAGGCCACCTCGTGACCGGCGTTGAGCCAGGCCCGATGGAGCAGGTCGAAGGCGACGAAGGTGTTGGCGTGGCCCAGGTGGGTGGCGTCGTACGGCGTGATCCCGCAGACGTAGAGCGAGCGCGGTCCCGGGCCGCCCTCGGTGGCCACCAGCTCGTCTCGCGCGTGGTCGTAGAGCGAGACCTCCGGACCCTGGATCGGCAGAGCGGGTACGTCGGGGGCAGGCCAGGCGCGCATGGCGGCAGCCTATCGGCGGACCGTGGCTCTTCAGAACGGCGGCCAGGGAACGACATGCCGGTCGTCCGCGGCCACCGGGAACCGGCCACGGTCGAGCAGCCGGTCGCACCGCCCGGCCAGGGCCGCCAGCTCCACCACGCTGAGCAGCTTCCCCAGGGCGTCGCCGAGGACGCCGTCCAGGCCGGCGCGAACCCGCCGGATGCCGTCACACTCGACGCCCGTCAACGGCTCGTCCTGCCAGCCCCACAGCACGGTGCGCAGCTTGGGCTCGTGATGGAAGGTGAGGCCGTGATCGCAGCCGTAGCGGTGGCCGTCGGCCATCGCCAGCACGTGTCCGCCCTTGCGGTCGGCGTTGTTCACCATCGCGTCGAACACCGCCATCCGGCGCAGCGCAGGGCTGTCCTCGTGCACCAGCGAGATCACCCGGTCCGCGACGTCGTAGCCGTCGAAGACCCAGCGGAACCCGTCCGGCACGGCGCCCTCGGGCACGATGGTCACCGCCTCGACCTCCGGGTCGGGCTCGCACCAGCGCTGGAGCATCCCCGGACCGTGCGGCCCCTCCCCCAGCCAGGTCTGCGGGACCACCGCCCAGCCGAGCTCCTCGGAGACCAGGTAGGCGGCCAGCTCGCGCGCGGCCAGGTCGCCGTCGGGGAAGTCCCACAGCGGACGTTCGCCGGCCACCGGCTTGTAGACCACCGCGACGGCATCGTCTCCCTCGGTCTCACCGCCGAACTCGGCCAGGAAGGTGGCGTTGGAGGCGGCCCGGATGCGGCCGATCACCCGCAGGGTGCCCTCCGGGTGGGGCTCAGGGATCACGCCGCCGGAACCCGTTCGCCCGCACGCACAGATGCCCGTCGACGTCGATCGGCTGACCGCAGAACGGACACGAGGGCCGTCCCGCCTCCACCACCAGGCCGGCGCGCTGCACGAACGCGCGGGCATGGGCCGGGTCGAGCTTGACCAGCAGCATCTCGGCGGCCTCGGCGGCCTCGGCGGCCTCGGCGGTCAGGCCGGCCACGTCCTCGAGATCACCGAGACCGCCGGCGGCGGCCCGGTCCCCGTCTCCGGCGTCGCCGGTGTCGTCGGTGTCGTCGTCCCGGTCGGTGGCGCCCGGCTCCTCGTCGGTCTCGTCGATCGCCAGGGTCTCCGCGGCCCCGTCGGCCTCGTCCACCTCATCGGCCTCATCGACGTCGTCGACCTGGTCCAGCGAGAACACCTCGATCGCGACCCGCTCGGCGTGCGGGTCCCAGGAGAGCGTCATCGTGCCGGCCCGGAACTCCTCCTCGATCGGGTGCTCCAGCGGATCGTTGTCGGTCAGGTCGTACGGCGCCACCGCCGGCACCACTCCGGAGGCGGTGGACATCAGCTCGTCGAGCAGCTCGTCGAGGCGCTCGGCCAGCGCCGCCACCTGCTGCTTCTCCAACGCGACGCTGACCAGCCGGGAGCCGCTGCGCGCCTGCAAGAAGAAGGTGCGGGCGCCCGGCTCCCCGACGGTGCCGGCAACGAATCTCTCCGGTGGGTCGAACGCGAACACGACTGCCATGTGTCAAACCCTATGCCGGGCCCGGTGCCGGGCCGGCCCCGCCGCCGACCGGGGCGCCCCCGGCCGGGCCCGGAGCGCGACGACGGCCGCGCTTGCGCGCCGCCAGCCAGGACAGGTCGCCGGCGTGGGTGTTGGTCGCCAGCACCGTCGGACGAGCGTCGCCGTAGCGGACGATGGAGACCGACGCGGGGTCGACGGCGATCCGCTGGAACAGGTCCAGGTGCATGCCGAGCGCGTCGGCCAGGATCGCCTTGATCAGGTCGCCGTGGCTGACCGCGAGCCAGACCGCCCCCGCGCCGTGCTCCGCGGCGACCGCGGCGTCGTGGCGGCGTACCGCCGTCACCGCCCGGGTCTGCATCCGCGCCATCGACTCACCGGCCGGGAAGGTCGCCGCCGACGGCTGGCTCTGCACCACCTTCCACAGCTTCTCCCGGGCCAGCTCGCGCAACGGCCGGCCCTGCCACTCGCCGTAGTCACACTCGGTCAGCGCCCGGTCGGTGGAGACCGGCACCGGCGGCGCGTCCGGTTCGCGGGCAGCCAGGATCGCCCGCGTCGTCTGCCGGCAGCGCTCCAGCGGGCTGGTCACCGCCAGCGCCAGCGGCACCACCGCGAGCCGTTCCCCGGTACGACGGGCCTGCTCGGCGCCGAGCTCGTCGAGCTTGACCCCCGCCGTCCGGCCGGCGAGCACACCGCTCGCGTTCGCGGTGGTGCGACCGTGCCGCACCAGAATGAGCGTCGCCATACCGCGAGCGTAGCCAGCCACGCGGCGCGGACCGATTAGCGTGGGTCTCGTGATCGTCGACAGCGCGCTCTACCGCGGCGGTGAGCGGATCGAGCTGGACTGCGCCCCGCACGACTACGCCACTCTGCGGTCCGGCGTCCGGGAGGACGGCGACTTCGTCTGGCTGGGCCTGTACCAACCCAGTGAGACCGAGCTGAGCGAGGTCGCCGAGGCGTTCGAGTTCCACGCCCTGGCCGTCGAGGACGCCTACGTGGCACATCAGCGCCCCAAGCTCGAGCGGTACGGCGAGAGCCTGTTCTTCGTCCTCAAGACGCTCTGGTACGTCGACGAGGACGACGCCGTGGAGACCGGCGAGGTCAACGTGTTCCTGGGCCGCGACTACGTGGTGACGGTGCGGCACGGGCGCGGGTCGCGGCTCGGCGCGGCCCGGCACCTGCTCGAGGGCGAGCACGACATCTTGATGCGCGGGCCGTTCTCCGCGGTCTACGCCCTCACCGACTTCGTGGTGGACGGCTATCTGGGCGTGCTCGGCGAGCTGACCACCGACGTGGACGAGGTGGAGACCTCGGTCTTCTCCGACGAGCGCACCCGCGACTCGGCGCGGATCTACCGACTCAAGCGGGAGCTCGCCGAGGTGCGCCGCGCCGTCGTACCGCTGCGGGACCCGATCCGCCGGCTGGCCACGGTGGAGGCATCGCTCGGCTCCCTCGATCCCAAGCAGGAGCTGCGGCCCTACTTCCGCGACGTGCTCGACCACCTCAACGTCGCCACCGAGCAGGTGGAGAGTCTCGACTCGCTGCTCTCCTCGGCCTTCGAGGCGCACCTGGCCCGGATCTCGCTGCAGCAGAACGACGACATGCGCAAGATCTCGGCCGGCGCCGCGATCGTGGTCGTGCCGACGCTGATCGCCGGGGTCTACGGGATGAACTTCACCCACATGCCCGAGCTCGGCTGGCAGTTCGGCTACGCCTACGCCCTGTTGCTGATGGTGGGATCGGCGATCGGGCTGTGGGTCTGGTTCCACAAGTCCGGCTGGTTGTGACGCTCCGGTGCGATGCCCGGGGCCGTCGCTCAGGTCGGCTGCATCACGCCCAGGCCGAGCAGCACCACCAGCAGCACGCCCAGCCCGATCCGGTACGGCACGAACTTGGCGATCGAGTTGCCCGCCACGAACCGGAGCAGCCAGGCGATGGCGGCGTACGCGACCACGAAGCTGACCAGCGTGCCGATGACCACCGGACCGGCGCTGATCCCGTGCACGTCCTTGAGCTCGTAGAGCCCGGCACCGGTGAGCGCCGGGATGGACAGGAAGAAGCTCAGCCGGGTGGCGGTGACCCGGTCGAGGCCGCGGATGAGACCGGTGGAGATGGTCGCACCGGACCGGGACACGCCGGGGACCAGCGCCACGCATTGGACCAGCCCGATCACGATCGCGTCGGTGAGGGTGAGCTGTCGCTCGGCGCGATCCTGCCGCGCGGTGCGCTCGGCCAGGACCATCACCGCACTCCAGGCGAGCAGCCCGGCGGCCACCCACCACAGCGATCGCAGTGGCCCCGAGACCACATCCTTGGCCACGAAGCCGACGATCCCGATCGGGATGGTGCCGACGATCGCGTACCAGCCCATCCGGTGCTCGATCGAACCGCGGTACTCCGGCTTGGCCAGTCCCCGGAACCACCCGCCGATGATGCCGACGATGTCGCGGAAGAAGTAGACGAAGACAGCCGCGATGGCGCCCATCTGGATCACCGCCGTGTACGCCGTGACCGAGTCGTCGTCGATCTGCAGGCCCAGCAGCTTCTCGGCGATCGTCAGGTGACCGGTGGAGGAGACGGGCAGGAACTCGGTGAGTCCCTCCACGATCCCGAGGACGACGGAGTCCAGGATGTTCATCTGTCGCTTTCTGCTGCGGCGGCGGGACGCGGGACAGCCTAGATGTTCCTGCCTGACCCCAGCCTGACGACACCCGGGCGAGCCGGCCCGCTCCCGGTCGGCCGGGCGTACGGCGAGCCGTCGCCGCGCGCCGACACGCCGCGGGATAGGTTCGGCGTCATGCATCAGCGTCTGTTGGGAGCCACCGGGCTGCGGGTCTCGTCGCTGGCACTCGGCACGATGACCTGGGGCCGCTCGACCGACGAGCATGAGGCGCGCGACCAGCTGACCGCCTTCGTCGAGGCCGGTGGCACTCTCGTCGACACGGCGGCCGGGTATGCCGACGGTGGTTCGGAACGACTGCTGGGCGGCCTGATCGGCGACGTGGTGGGGCGCGAGGAGATCGTGTTGGCCACCAAGGCCGGCATCTCCCGGCGGCACGGCAGCCGCGAGGTCAACACCTCCCGCGGCCACCTGCTCGCCACCCTGGACGCCTCGCTGCGGCGGCTGGAGACCGACCACGTGGACCTCTGGCAGGTCCATGTGTGGTCCGACGACGCACCGCTCGAGGAGACGCTGAGCGCACTCGACCTCGCGGTGAGCAGCGGCCGGGCGTCGTACGTCGGGGTGTCGAACTACGCCGGCTGGCAGACCGCGCAGGCGGCCACCTGGCAGCGCGCCGTCCCCGGGCGGGTCGCGCTGGCCTCGACCCAGGTGGAGTACTCGCTGCTCTCCCGCGATGTCGAGTTCGAGGTGGTGCCGGCGGCCGCCGCGCTCGGGCTCGGCATCCTGGCGTGGTCCCCGCTGGCTGGCGGCACGCTGACCGGGAAGTACCGCACCGGCACCCCGGGCGACTCCCGCGGCGGATCCGGCGACTTCGCCGGCCGGATCGACGGCTACCTCGACGAACGCGGCGCGGGGATCGTGGAGGCGGTCTGCCGGGCCGCGGAGGGCCTGGACTGGTCTCCGCTGCAGGTGGCGCTGGCCTGGGTGCGCGACCGCCCCGGGGTGACCGCGCCGATCCTGGGCGCGCGCACCGCCGCACAGCTGCGCGACGCCCTCGCGGTGGCCGATCTCACCCTGCCGGTCGAGATCGCGGCCGCGCTGGACGACGTCTCGGTCGATTGACCGGCTGACCTGGTCACAGCACCACCGGTTCGACCGGGCCGAGCCGGAAGGAGAGGGAAGGAGAGCAGGTGCCCCGAATCGAACGACGCGCCCCACGACCCGGCGTGTCCTGGGAGTTCGATCAGGTGACGTTCTCCCGGGACTTCTCCCGCAACGTGGTCACCAGGCTGCTGGTCGATCGGGCCGAGCACGGCGGCTGGGAGCTGGACCGGGTGCGGATCACCGCCGACGGCACCCGGCGCGTGGTGCTGCGCCGCAAGATCATCCGCGCGATGCGCACCGCCTAGTAGAGCGTCGCTGCTAGTAGTTGGGGTATAGGCGGCGGAGCTTGGTCCGGGCGTCGTGGGTGGTGAAGTGCCACTGCACTTGGCACTGATCAGCGTTGACGTCGTGCTGCCAGTTTGAGAAGGGCGCGCTGGTCAGGTGATGGTCACGACTCTTTCGCAGCCACCCGCTGGGAGTCAAGCAGCGCGGTGAAGGCCACGACGGCGGGCGGGGAGAAGGTGAAATCCTTGTTCGGCTTGGTGAGGATGGTCTCGGAACCGAGAACGCTGCCGGTCTGGGGGTCGGCCAGGACGATGATCTGCTGACCTGTGCTGGGTGCTGGGGCGGTCAAGGCGATGGCGTGTCGGCCGAGCCGGTCAGTGGTGGTGCCAAGAGTCTCGATGTCTGGAAGGCGCGCGGTGGCGCGCCACAGCGCCTGTGACACAGACGGTGCGACGACGTAGGTGGTGTAGATGTTGGCCAACGCGTTGAGCAGGCAGTCTCCGCGCGCGTCGGCGCATCCGTTTCTCGGTGCCAGTGCACGAACGAGCTTCGCGGGGTCGGTTGGCAGTGTCTCGGGGTAGTTCGCTGGTTGGCCGGTGTCGAAGGTCTCGTCAGCAGCGCGGGGGCTGCTTTGCCAGGAGCCTGTGGCTCGGCTGATCTGGCCGTGGCGATCCAGTGGCTCGCCCCGGTGCTCGATGTCACGCATCTTGCCGTTGGGCAGTAGGTAGGTGGTCCGCTCGACGGGCACAAGCACGGTTGTAGTCGTTGTGCCATGCTCGGACTCGGTAGCCGCCCACCAGGCATACTGCTCGATGCGTTGGACCGGCAGGTCGGCCGGGGGGTTCTGGGCGGCTGCGTGGGCCGCTAGCTCGGCGAGGGTGTTGGCTGCAGGGACACCATGAAGACCGCCTGCCGTGGTCTTCTCAGCTCCGCTGAACGAGAGCATCGGCGGGGTCTGGGCGGCGGCCGGTGTACTGGTGGAGGGCAAGACCAGGTAGCACACCAAGGCGATCGCCGCTGCCATGACGAGCCCGATCGCTCCTCGTCCGCACCATCGGCGGATTCGACGCTTGGGAATGTGTCGCTTGGAGGTGATGGCGTCGAGGTCTCGTTGAGCTCGTGCCTGGTCGAGCAGATCCTGTGTCGGAGAGGCAGGGACGTGGGTGGCTCGCAGGCCGATCGAGTCCAGCAGGTTCCGCAGTTCGGGGTCCTCAGACCCTGGTGTCTTGGTCACCGCTGCTCACCTCCCTGTTGACGATCTCACGCAGTCGCTGCTTCGCGCGGTCGCGTCGCCGTGCTGCGGCCGAAACGGAGCAGCTAAGGATCTCCGCCGTCTCCTTAGTGGAGTATCCGGCGTTGAACAACGCAATCACATGGCGGTCTGCCTCGCTCAGACGTGACAACCAGTCACGGGCTGCCTCGGCACTGTCCACGTGCGCAGAGGAATCGACCGAGGTCTCCGGCTCGGGACCGAGCACGAGTAACCTGCGCCAGAGCGAGGCGCGGCGATGGCGGGAGCGGTACTCGTTGCTCACATGGCCCTTGAGCACCTGGAAAGCCAACGCGGTGAACTGCTTCCAACCGCCCTGATCGTCGGCTGGATAGACGAGCTCCTTCTTCCACAGCGTCTCGAAGGTGGACGCCACGACATCGTAGGCCCCCGCATCATCGAGCTGTCCTCGGGCGTAGGCAAGGAGCCTGGGATGCAGCTCCCAGTAGATCTTCTCGAACTCGTCGCGCCCCACCCGTTGAGCCCCTCCGCTACCCAGAGAAGCATCATGACAGGAACCCGGGCTTACTTAACAAGAACTGGTCGTTGAGAGGTGAACTTTATCGGGCTGGTGGTAGGCCGCCGCCAAGGTCGGCTTCTTGGCCCTCGCGGCCAGGCACATCGACGCAGTGCTGCCATTGTTGTACAGGCGAGCCGCGTGGGAGCGGTTGTTCCACAGTGAGTAGACGTTGCTGCTGATGGTGAGCGTGGACCCGTCACCGTTCTTGTAGACGAACGAGCCGCTGTAGTTGGTGCTGCCCCACATGCAGAACCGGCCCGTGGAGCACTGCGAGAGCGATAGCGTGCCGGCCGGCACCGCGACGAAGGTGGTCCCATCGGGATAGACCACGCTGTCCTCGGCGGTCAACGTCCCTCCTGGGTGCTCGCTGAGGTAGTCCAGGGCGATGGCTCCGGGCGTGTCGTTGGGCGCCACCGAAGTGGCCGCCGCACTGGATTGGACCGGGTTGTAGAGCGCGGCCGCGCCAAGCAGCGACGCTGCGACGATTGCGATCTTCATGCCCGGTAGTTGTCCGGCGTCAACAGCGGCGCGACAGCAGATCCCGCCCCATGCTCGCGGACTGCGTACGGCGCTCCCAGCATGGACTAGACGATGGCGCTGCGTTCGGGCGGCTGAGATCTGCGGTGGCGCATCGAATTTGTGACCACGGCCGATTGCGTGTCGCTGCTCGCTCCCAAGTGGACAACTACCCGTTGGGAGGGACCGTACGAGGCCCGTCTCTACCCCACTCATGAGGAGCAGGCATATGTTCGGTTCAGGTATTGTGGTGAAGAGTGTTGCGGCCGCGGCCGGAGCGACCGCCATGATCGGCGTTGGCTACGTGGGTGTGGAGGCTGCAACGCTCCCCGGTGCCCCGACATGCGGCGGCACCGCGCTTCACGTGTGCATCTACTCGAGCAACAACTACGTCGGCGAGATCGGCGACCGCGCAGCGGGCAAGGGCGTGGCCAACATCAACCCGGCCTACAACGACCAGATGGACTCGTGGTGGAACGAGACCAACTCGAAGGCACGCTGGTACTACGACGGCAACGGCAAGGGCACGTGCAACAACTTCGCTCCGGGCACCCGGGACGGCAACATCGGGGTCAACCCCAGCGACGAGCTCTCCTCGTGGGCAACCAACGGTTACTGTAAGTAATGACCGTTCAGCAACAGGAGGCGGCCGTCCGCGTCGTGATGGCTGCCTCTTTGCAGAAGATCTTCGAGCTTGAGTCCGAACGCGTCACTGCGGTTGCCGGAGTCGACCTGACCGTCGTCGCCGGCGAATTCGTCTGTCTCTTCGGCGCAAGCGGTTCCGGGAAGTCGACTCTGCTCAACTTGGTCGCTGGTCTCGAGGTGGCTAGCGGCGGGGAGCTGGCCGTATGCGGCCTCGACCTCGTCCACGCCTCAGACCAGGAACGCGCAAACCTTCGGCTGTCGCGTGTCGGGGTGGTCTTCCAGGATCACAACCTCCTCGACGAATTCACCGCGTTGGAGAATGTCATGCTGCCTCTTGAGGTTGCGGGCTGGTCGACGCGGGCCGCGGTTGCAGAAGCGATGTCCCAGCTGGAGAAGGTGGGTCTCGGCGGGCTTGAGGACCGGTACCCCCGCCAGATGTCGGGCGGTCAGCGGCAGCGCGTGGGAATCGCGCGCGCCCTAGTCGGGGATCGTTCCCTGCTGTTGGCCGACGAACCGACAGGATCACTCGACTCGGCCAATTCACTGGCGCTCTTCGAACTCCTGCGGGCCTTATCGGAGCGGGGCCAAGCGGTCCTGCTCGCCACGCACGAAGAGCGGGCAATCCGTTACGCCGACCGTTGCTTCGTGATGACTGATGGCGCGATCGAGCCGATCAGTTCTCTAGACCTTAGGTGAGCCAAACGTGGCTGTGACATACGTCGCCAGACAATCCTCCGCTCGCACCGCAGTGCGGCTCGCGATCCGTCTGGGAAGATCGCGGATCATCAGGCGGCTGGGCCTGATCCCACTCGTCGGTGCGGTTGCCGGCATCGCGCTGTTCGTCTCCTTGACTGCGCTGGACCTCTCCCCCGACCAGGTCCGCCAACGCGACTTCGGAACCTTCGACGCTATGGCGCAACTCGGCGACAGTGCCGCCGGGCAGCCCAGCCCGCTGGCCACGAAAGCGCGCGCGCTCCTGAGCGAACGGGGGCTGTCGTCGCAGACGACGCTGCTTTCCCAGGTTCAGCCCTCAGACCAGACGATGCGACCCTTGCCTCTTCTTGAAGGCAACTGGGGAAACGCGGGCTGGGACAGTCGATATGTCTTGAAGGCAGGCAGCTGGCCAACCCGGCCGGGTCAGACGGCAGTCTCCACGACGTTAAGCAAGACCTTTCCCGTTGGGACCACCGTGTCCGTCGCCTCCGGGCACGGAAGTCTGAAGGTCGTTGCCATCATCGACGACATCTTCGATCAAGACGGCCAGCAGTTCATGTCCGCGCCCGGCACCTTCGCGTCCTTCGATTGGGCGGCGCTGCGGGCATCGGGGAGTTCCCTGAGTGCTACCCAGACGCTGTGGTGGCACGACAACGATCCGTTGGCGACCGCGAACGCCCTCGCGAAACACGGCGTCCAGTTCGATTCAGTCAACACGCCCGGAGCGAGTCCCTCGCACTGGATCGACAGGATCCCGATCTGGTACAAGATCCCGAGCGTGGGTCTGGCGTTGGGGTCCTGCATCTGCGCCTTCGGTCTTGCCCGACGACACCAACGGCGGCGGATCCAAACACTGCTTGCAGTGGGAGTCCTCCCTCGAACCTCGACCACCGCCTCAGCGTTGGCGCTGGCTGGGGCCGTGTTCCTGAGCACTTTGATCGGAGCCCTGCTCGGCGTGGTTGCCGGACTGGGGGTGAGAGCCATTCTCGCGGGCAGAGTGGACAGGCCGCTCTCGCCATTCACGGTCCCCCTCGGGGCTGTTGGCACATGGCTCTTGTTGACAGTTGTCGGCTGCGTGGTCGGCAGCGTCGCGCTCCGAGTGACGTCACAGCCCGGCGTCAGGCGGCTTCGCCTTCCTGCCGGCCGCAAGGCGCGGATCGTGTCCCGTGGGCTGATCGCAGTTCTGGCCCTGGTCGCTGCGGTCTACGCCGCGCGGACCCGTCAGCTCGTCGACGCGACCCTGCTGATGGCGCCGCTCACCGTCATCGCGATTCTCCTCGCGCCAGAACTAGTGCGCGGACTTTCCCGTTGGCGCGTCTCGGCAACGACAGAGCCCCGGGTGCGCCTGATCGCCCGACATGTCGACTCTGAGCACTGGCGCCCAACCGTTGTGCTCATCTTGAGCGTCATCGCGATCGGACCGGTCATCCTGGTGCCGACACTGACGCGCACCATCCTCGCCACCGAGAACCAGCAATTGGCCTCGACGGCCGCGCCGGGCCAGATATTGGTGACCGGGCCTAACGGCGGCGGCGGCCGACCCCAACAGAAACTTCTTGACGCCCTTGCCGCGGCCGCCCCCACCACCGCCGACCAGGTCAAGGTCTACGACCTGTCCAAGGGAAGCCGGGCAGTATCCCTGGACCCCCAGGCAGGTCTGATTGCTGCGGTCGCCTCCGTCGATGACGCTCAAGACCTCGCCAACGGGCATCTCACTGCCGACCAGCGGACGGTTCTTGCTCGCGGAGGCGTGCTGACGTGGAACCGCGACGGCGATGACCACGCGATCTACATTCGCGACGGCCTCAAGCAGGCTAAGACCAAACCCATCGACGTACTCAACGCGCCATTCCAGAAGTCCTGGGAAGGGCTCTATTCCGGTCTCATGCTCCTGCCAGCAGCAAACGCGCTCGAGCTGCCGCATACCTGGACGACGCAGGTGTTCACCGGGCTCTCCATCACACAAGCCAGCACCATGATGCAGGACCTCGAAGCCCGGGGCCTGGACACCTCCTCGGTATATGCCTACCGCCCGCCCGTGCCCTACACACTTCCGGTCGTCTTCGATGTCGCCCGGATCGGTGTAGAAGCGATCCTCCTACTGGTCGGCATTGCACTCGCCAACGTCCAGGTACGCACCCTGCGTCGCCACGGAAGGTCCCTCCACACCCTCGGGATCCCCCGAGGATGGATCGGACAGGTGATCGGAGGCGAGATGCTCGCTCTTTTCGTGGCCGGAGCCGTCCTGACGATTCTCATCGTCGACACTCCGGTCCTCGCCGTGGCCAGCCGGATCCGTGGCGTGCGGGTCTCGATTCCCGTTCTCGAGATCGGCGTCGTTGCCGGACTGATCCTGATCATCACTGCAGCCGCAGTCTGGACAGGGACCCACAGGATCGATACCGGCACCGGAACCGAGGAGTGATTCGATGGAGCGTCCCGCGGCACGGCCGTGAGGTCACCCTCGCTCATCTGACTCATCGCCGTGATCCGCGGTGCTGGCGGCCCGCGATCGGCGCTAGGGCGAAGGCGGGGTCCTAGGAGGCGGCGGTCTTCGGCGCCGAGCGCGGAGCCGGCCGTCTTCGAACCACGCCTTGGTCTCAATGCGTATCGACTTGCGGTTGCCGACCTCAGCGAACTGCGCAAGCGCGGCGACCAACGCAAGGACGCCCTGCCCAGGCCTCGTGAAGGTCATGAAAGTGACCTCGCCCTCCGATGGTCGCCGACACCGCGCGCTGCGCTGTTCACCGAAGCCAACTCACCGAGTATGCCGACCTGCCCGAGGTCCCGAACCCGCCAGCCTGCCTGGAACCGCAGAACCGACCTGCGTGCTGTCGCAACATCAGCGGCAACATGGTCCTCAACATCGACCTCGAGGCGTTCAAGACCCACCAGCACGACCTCATGGTCGGCTCGTTCGAGCGCACCGACTGGTCTACCGGACCCCGCTCGGCCAACGAGCGCCACAACTCCCTGCTCAACTGGGCACACTCCGGCGCCAACCTCTCGCGCCGCTCGATGGCACCACGCAAGACCGCCTTCTACGCCCTGACCCTCGATGCCTCGATCGCGGTCACGAACGTGCGCGTTATCGAGATCCTCGAAGCCAAGGCCAACACCCACGACGGTGTCGTGATCGCCCCGCCCGGCAAGACCAATAAGCGACAGTGGGAAGCAACACTCGCATCACTCCCGGGCCCCGCGGCGTCGCGGCTTGACGAGATAACTACAGCTGCAGCCACCACGAAGCGCCCGACCCCATTGAAAAGTTGGACGCCTCGTCGCGTCACGAGACAGCGATGAATCGTGGGAGTCCCAGGCCCCGATCGAACCCATCACGACCACCGGCATCTGGCCGCTCGGAGGGTCGGATCGGTCAGACCAGCGACCGGTACCTCCCGGCGCCAGAGAAGGCCACTGAACAGCCGCAGACATCGCGCTACAGGCCGCCGAACTACTTTGACGGACCATGGGAGAAGCAGGTAGCGAACCTTGGGAGCGGTTTCCGAACGGCCGAGGCGACCTGCAAACCTCAAGCGCGCACACCAGCGACTGGCCCGAGGCCTTCGATCCGGGGCCTTGGCTGTCCCAGTCCATCGAGCTGGTCCAACGATCGAGGATCCGGGATCAGATCTCGTCGAGGAACCGGTCCATCACCCGTACGCCGAACTCCAGGGCGTCGGTCGGCACCCGCTCGTCCACGCCGTGGAAGAGCCCGGTGAAGTCGAGGTCCTCGGGCAGCCGCAGGGGCGCGAAGCCGAACGAGGCCATGCCGAGGCTGCGGAAGTGCTTGGCGTCCGTGCCCGCCGACATCAGGTAGGGCGCCACCATCGCGTCGGGGTCCTCGGCGAGCAGCGACCTGGTCATCGCGTCCACCAGCTCGCCGTCGTACGGCGTCTCCCAGGGCCGCTGGTTGGTGATGAAGTCGAGCTCCACGCCGTCACCGCACAGCGCGCGCAGGGTGGTGAAGAAGTCGTCCTCGAAACCGGGCAGGAAGCGGCCGTCGAGGTGTGCCGTCGCCTCGGTCGGGATGACGTTGACCTTGTATCCGGCCCCCAGCATCGTCGGGTTGGCGATGTTGCGCAGGGTGGCGCCGAGCATCCGGACGGCGGGACCGAACTCCTCGACCAGCCGCTCGGCGTTCTCCGGGGTGGCCTCGACCCCGGCCAGCTCGCCGACCGCGGCCAGCAGCGTGCGCATCGTCGGGGTGAGCTGCACCGGCCACTCGTGCGCGCCGATCCGCGCCACCGCGCCGGCGAGCCTGGTCACCGCGTTGTCGCGGTTGATCATCGAGCCGTGCCCCGCCGTGCCGCGCGCGGTCAGCCGCATCCAGGCCATGCCCTTCTCCGCGGCCTCGACCAGGTAGAGCCGCCGTCCGCGGACGGTGGTGGAGAATCCGCCGACCTCGCCCACCGCCTCGGTGCAGTGAGCGAGCTCGTCGGCATGGTCGGTGACCAGTACCTGCGCGCCGCGGTGGCCACCGGCCTCCTCGTCGGCGGTGAAGCAGAGCACGACCGGACGGTCCGGGACCCGGCCGGTCCGCTGCCGCTCGCGCACCACCGCCAGCAGCATGGCGTCGAAGTCCTTCATGTCCACCGCGCCGCGGCCCCACAGATAGCCGTCCCGGATCTCCCCCGCGAACGGGTCGACCTGCCAGTCCTCGGCCGCGGCCGGGACCACGTCGAGGTGGCCGTGCAGCAGCAGCGCTCCCTCACCATCGCGCCCGGCGCGACCGTCATGAGCGTCGCGGCCGCGGCCACCGCCCCAGTGGGCGATCACCGACGCCCGGCCCGGGTCGGACTCGTAGACGGTGGCGGCGATGCCGACCTCGTCGAGGCTGGCGGCGACGTACTCCGCGGCCGCCCGCTCGCCCGGCCCGGACCCGTCGCCGAAGTTGCTGGTGTCCATCCGGATCAGGTCGCGGGCGATCCCGACGACCTCGGCCTCGGCCCCCGAGGGCTGCGGGTTGGCGACATCGTCGGTCATGGCGCCACGGTATCCGGCCTGTGAGTACCACAAGATTTCACCCACAGGCGCCGTCGGCGGTCTCCACCGGGTCCGCAGCCAGGTTATGGTCGTACGACGTCCACTGCCCACCACCGCCGCGGAGATCCCGATGCCGACCAGCACCGCCCCCGACGAGAACGCCGAGGGGATCGCTCCGGCGGACGCCTCGGCGACCGGAGAGCTCGACCTCATCGAGATGGGCGAGCTGCGCACGGTCATCCGGCGGGCGGTGTTCCTGATGGTCGAGACCGTGCTGGTGCCGACCATCATCCTGTACGGCGCGATGCGCACCGTGGGCACCGTCGCCGGCCTGGTGGGCGTGCTCGTCTGGTGCGCGCTGACCATGGCGGCCCGCTTCTCCCTCGGCCGCGGCGTGCCCTCCACCCTGCTGCTGGTGGTCGGCATCCTGGTGGCGCGTACGGCGATCGCGCTGGCGTGCAGCAGCGTCTGGCTCTATCTGTTGCAGCCGATCGCCGCATCCGTGCTGATGGCGCTCGTCTTCGTCGGCTCCGCGGCGCTGGGGCGGCCGATCACCAAGCGGCTCGCGCTGGACTTCATCCATCTTCCCGAGCGCCTGCTGACCGATCACCGGATGCACCGGGTGTTCATGGAGGTGGCGCTGATCTGGGGCTTCACCCGGATGCTCGACGCCGGCCTGAGCCTGAACTCGCTGCTCAGCTGGGGGGTCGACGCCGGCGTGCTGGTGCGCGGGGTCCTCTCCATCGGCCTGACCGCGCTCTCGATCGCCGGGTGTGCCTACTGGGGCTGGCGCCGGGTGCGAGCGATCCCCGGGACGAGGCTGCAGTTCCGCAGCTGACCCGGAGCAGCCGGGCCGGCCGTAGTCTGCTCGCGTGACCCAGGATCGCACGATGAGGGCGTGGCAGGTGGCCGAGCTCGGCGAGCCGGCCGCGGTGATGAGACTGCAGGACGTGGCGGCGCCCCGGCCCGGTCCGGGCCAGGTGGTGGTGCGGGTGCTGGCCGCACCGGCGAACTTCCCCGACGCGCTGATGTGTCGCGGGCTCTACCAGATCCGCCCCGACCTGCCCTTCACCCCCGGGGTGGAGCTCTGCGGCGAGGTCGTCGCCGTCGGCGAGGGGGCCGGCGGCCGGGAGCGGCCGCAGGTCGGCGACCGGGTGCTGGGTGCCTCGGTGCTGCCCTACGGCGGCTTCGCCGAGCTCGCCCTGATGGACACCGCGACGACGTTCCCCGCGCCCGCGTCGCTCGACGACGCCGAGGCCGCCGCGCTCTACGTCGGCTACCAGACCGGCTGGTTCGGGCTGCACCGGCGAGCCGGGCTGCGCCCCGGCGAGACCCTCCTCGTCCACGCCGCCGCGGGCGGCGTCGGCAGCGCCGCGGTCCAACTCGGCAAGGCGGCCGGCGCGACCGTGATCGGCGTGGTCGGCGGGGCCGACAAGGCGCGGGTCGCCCACCGGCTCGGCGCCGACCTGGTGGTGGACCGCCAGGTCGAGGACTTCGTGACGGTGGTCATGGACCACACCGACGGCCGCGGCGCCGACGTGATCTACGACCCGGTCGGAGGCGAGACCTACCGACGATCGACGAAGTGCGTGGCCTTCGAGGGCCGGATCCTGGTGATCGGCTTCGCCGGCGGCGAGATCCAGTCGGCGGCCCTCAACCATGCGCTGATCAAGAACTACTCGATCCTCGGCCTGCACTGGGGCCGCTACCACACCATGGACCCCGACGCGGTCGCCGAGTGCCATCGCACCCTGACCGACCTCGCCGACCGTGGCCTGATCCGTCCGCTGGTCGGCGAGCGGGTGCCGCTGGCCGAGGCCGCCCACGGCGTCCAGCGGCTCGCCGACGGCGGCACGGTGGGCCGGGTGGTCGTCACGCCGGGAGCCCCGGCCTCGTCCGCGCGGCGGACGAGCGGCTGACCGCGCGCCGCCGAGGCCGGCACGGTGCTATCGCGGCAGGACGATCCGGAACTCCGTGCCGACGCCCTCGTCACTGCTGACGTCCAGCCGTCCCCCGTGGGCGAGCACCACCGCCCGGGTGATGCTCAGGCCGAGGCCGACTCCGGGGACCGCGTGCCGGGTCGCCGTCGAGGCACGGAAGAACCGCGAGTAGAGCTGAGCGATCTCGGCGCTGGGGATGCCGATCCCGGTGTCGCGCACGGTGATGGTCGCGGTCTCGGCGTCGGCCGCCAGCGTCACCGTCACCGCGCCGCCCTCGGTGCTGAACTTGACCGCGTTCGAGATCAGGTTGTCCACGGCCTGGCCGAGACGGACCGGATCCCCGGACACCGTGGTCGGTTCCGGTCCGATGTCGGCCACCAGATCCACGCCGGCGGCCAGCGCCGCCGGCCGGGCCGAGGCGATCGCGGCGTCGACGACGTCGTGCAGATCCACCTCCTGCGGATCGAGGGCGAACCTGCCGGACTCCACCTGGGTGGTGAACAGCAGGTCGCCGACGAGCTTGAGCAGCCGCCGCGCGTTGCGCTCGACCACCACGAGGTAGTCGCGCTGCTCGTCGCTGGGCGGGCGCTCGGGATCGTGCTGCAGCAGATCGACGTACCCGATGATGGAGGACAGCGGGGTGCGCAGCTCGTGCGAGATCATCCCGATGAACTCGTCCTTGAGCCGGGCGACCTCGGCGGCCTTGGTCTCGTCCAGGACCACCAGGAGGTAGCCGAGCTGCTCGCCGGAGGCGTCCCGGCGCGGTGTCACGGTCAGCCGTGCCGGCACCAGGCGCTCGTCGGCCGCGACGATCCCGATCTCACAGTCGGCCGGGAGATCGTTGTTCGCGAGCACCAGCAGTTCCCGGATCCGCTGCTCGGCGTCGGGCAGGATGTCCGCGATCCGCAGGCGCCCGACGGCCTCCTCGAGCGAGTGTCCGAACAGGTTGGTGGCGCCCGGGTTCCAGGTCATCACCAGCCCGTCGGCGTCGGTGCTGATCAGCGCCAGCGAGGTGGTCGCCTCCCACATGCTGTGATAGGTCGCCAGCAGCTCGCGATAGCGCTGCTCGCTGGCTTGGAGTCGGGCCAGGATGTCGATGTTCTGGCTCAGCGCCGCGGACCTCTCCGCGGCCAGCTCCTCCGCCGCATGGGCCCGCGTGCGCTGTTGCCTGGACAGCTCGTTGATGACCGCGGCCACGGTGGCGTACACCGCCGGCACCGTGACGCTGCGCAACCAGGCGGTGCCGGTCGTCGGCGGCGTCGTGAGGTACGGGATCAGCAGGACGATGGCGGTGAGTACGGCGACCACCAGGATCTGCCGCGCCCCGGGCGCCGCCGCGAGCCACACCACCGGCACCAGGATGAGGGCGGAGAACAACGACGAGGAGCCGCCGGTGCCCGCCCGGAAGAGCCCCAGTCCGATGAGGTCCAGGATCGGCACCACCAGGGTGAGCTGACCCTCGTCGATCCTCGAGGTCGACAGCAGCGCGGCGACGGCGGTCGCAAGCGCCACCAGCGCGACGCCGGTGATCGCCTGGGCCGGCTCCACCGCCGCCAGATGAGGCACGAAGGCGACGAGCAGGACCGAGCAGAAGAGCAGCACCACCGTCGGGGTCTGCTTGATCAGCGTGTTCGGATGGTCGACGTACCGGCGCCAGCCGGGGACCGGCTCGTCCACCATGGCCGTGGCGCTCACCACCCGTACAGCTCTCGGATCGCGATGACCGCGGCCACCACCACCAGCGCCAGCAGGGCCTGGGCCAGCAGCCGGTGCTCGAGCCGAGCGTCGCGCTCGATGTCCTCGCGGCCCCGGCCCGACGCGTCCGTGTCCGGTGTCGGCCCTGGTGTCGGCCCCGGTGTCGGCCCCGGTGTCGGCCCCGTCATCCGAGCACCCTTCCGACCTTCTCGGTCTTGACCCACGCCGCCTCATGGCCCCGCCACTCCTTGAGGTAGGAGTCGACGGTGATGGCACACAGCAGCGATCCGTAGCCGACCAGGTAGATCAGCGCCGGCGAGACGAACCGGCCGAGCCGGGTCCGCTCCACCGCCCGTGCCAGCCAGGCGCCCAGCATCGCCAACGGCCCCCACAGGTAGAGCGCGATCGCCCAGTCGGTCCGATCGCCGTGCGAGGGGCCGACCAGCTGCGTCAGCCCATCCTCCAGCAGACCGGGACACAGCGCCGCGACCATCATCGCCAGGCCACCGATCCCGGGGAAGAGCAGCGCCTCGCGCCAGGAGCGGCGACCGGTTCGCCCGTCCAGCTGGACGGCGAGCACGATCGAGTACACGTAGGTGCACGCGGCGATGATCCACATCAGGCGGAAGACGTGTGCGGCGACGCCGCTGTGCAGCACCAGCAGCAGGAGCAGGCTGGCGGAGGCGACCACCATCAGCACCGGCAGCAGCAGGGTGCTGAACCACATCAGGCCGAACGACACCCGGCCCAGCCGGTGGGTCCGCCCGGGACGGAACCACAGATCGCGGTAGTGGCTGGTCAGCTGGACGTTCCCACGCGACCACCGCAGGCGCTGCTGCCACAGCCCGTCGATCGTCCGGGGCTCCTCGGCGAGCGCCACCGCATGCGGCTCGAAGACCATCCGGCGTCCCCGCAGCTGGGACTCGAAGGTCGTCATCGTGTCCTCGGCGAGCGTCCCGGTGGGGATGCGACCACCGATGGCCTCCAGGTTCTCCCTGGCGTGCAGCTGTGCTCCGCCGGCCAGGCAGGCGATCGCGCCGAGCACGTTCTGGGCCCGCCGGGCGGCCAGCTGGGCGAGCACGTACTCCAGGCCGATGAAGCGTGTCAGGTAGTTGCGGTCACGGCTCCCCTCGGCGATGTACGCCGTGACCGCCCCGACCTTCGGATCCGCCAGGTGGCGAGTCATCTTCGCCAGCGCGTCGGGCCGGAAGATCACGTCGGCATCCATGATCAGTACGGCGCCGGCCCACGCCTCGGAGAGCACCGTCGAGATGCCGTGGTTGAGCGTATGGGCCTTGCCCTCTCCCCCGCGTTCTCGTCTCAGATGCACCACGCGGCCCGGGTTGGCGAGCGCCCTCGAGGCGACGATCGTCGGCGTCTGGTCGGTGGAGGCGTCGTCGACGACGTAGACGCGCAGCCGCTCGGGTGGATAGTCGAGCGAGAGCAGCCGGTCGATCGAACCGCCGATGACCGGCGCCTCGTTCCAGGCGGGCAGCACCACCGCCACGTTCGGCAGGTACGGCGCGGCTCGGCGGTAGTGGTTGATCACCGCATGGAGCGGGACGAGCAGGCACTGGTAGAGGGTGGTGAGCACCGGCATGGTCCCGGCCAGGACGCCGAGAAGCAGGACGACCACGGCCGTGTCGTCTGCCACCGCCCACCACTCACTCATCTGCCGACCCTCCCGGCTCGATCGCTCGCAGCAGCTCGACGACCCGGTGGTAGCGGCCGACCTCGTCGGCATGGTGGCTGTCCGTGGAGCCCACCAGCCGGGCGCCGGCCTCGAGCGCGGCGGCGAGCGCCAGTGGCCCGGGACAGCCCCACTTCTCGTTGACCTCGATCGTGGTCTCGGAGGATGCCGCCGCCTGCGCCCAGACCCGCAGCCGCTCGGGCCCCAGCTGCGACTCGTCGAGACCGATCTTCGGCAGGATGGAGAAGCAGTGCGCGAGCTGATTCCCCGGATACCGCCGCATCGCCCGCACGATGGCCTCCACCAGCAGGTCCAGGGCATCGGCGGCCGGCAGTCCGTCGGCCAGCCGGGCCGCCGTCCGGGCCGGCGACCAGGGACCGTCGGTCCCGGGGAACTGGTGGTCGGCGATCAGGATCGTCTCCACGCCGTGCGGCAGCTCCGGTACGTCGAGCAGGCCGGTGGAGTCCACGATCTTCGCCTCCACCCCGGTTCGGATCCTCAGTCCCTCGACCGGTCGGAGCCCGGCGACGGCCGCCACGAACTCCGGCACCCAGTCGGTGCTCCGCCGTACGTGCTCGACCAGGCGGACCTCCCTCAGCCCGGCCACCTGCGCCGCCGCGACGTTCTCGGCGAGGGTGGACCGCGCGTCGTCGGAGAAGGTCGAATGGACATGGTGGTCGACCTCCAGGACGGGGTGCCTCATGTCCGCTCGCTTCCGGCGAGCTCCTCGTCCTGATGCCCGGCGTGGGCCGAATCCAGCACCTCGCCGGGGTCGATGAAGACGTCCTCGAGATAGCGGACCGAGGCCAGGCTGCGGAACGGCAGACGCGAGGGAAGCGGTCGTCCCAGGAACAGGTCGACCACCAGCGCGGGGATGTCGACTCCCGCCGCGATGGTCAGCGGCAGCGCGCCCGGGAAGCGCGGGTTCACCTCCAGCAGCGCCGCACGGCCGGCCCGGTCACGACGCAGCTGCACGTTCGCCACGCCGACCAGGCCGATCGTCTCCGCCACCGCCGTCGCGGTCTCCTCCAGCTCGGCGTCGTGCACGGTCCGCCCGGCGATGGCGACGCCGGAGTCGACCCGGGCGCGGATGCGCGGCACTGCCGCGACCACCCGCGAGTGGGCGTCCGCCAGCACGTCCACCGAATACTCCTCACCCGGCAGGAGGTCCTGCACGATCAACCCGTCCGGCCCCTCGCGAACCGGCAGCGCCTCGAGCGCCGCGCGGTCGGGAACCAGCCGCACCCCGCGGCTGCCGGCCCCCGACCTCGGCTTGGCGAAGACCGGGAACTCCCAGTCATGGGCGAGCGCGTCGGGGCCGGCCAGCACGGTCCGCGGCACGGTGACCGCGGTGGCACAGCACTCGGCCAGCGCCAGCTTGTCCAGGCACACCTCGAGGGTGGATTGGGACGGGGCGGCGAGGACGGCGGGCGCGATCGCCGCTCGCCGCCCGGCCAGGGAGGTGAGCTCGGCGTCGACCGTCGAGATCACCAGGTCGATGCGGTCGTCGGCCACCATGGTGGCCAGCGCCGGCACGAAGGCGCTGCCGCTCCCGGGCTCGACCAGTCGGCGCCGCTCGGCCGGCACGAGATAGAGGCCGCTGGCCCACCCGTCCATGTCCGCGGCGAAGACCAGCAGGTCCGTACGCTCCTGCAGCGATCGGATCACCGCCACCCCCGCCGGGCCGCCGGCGCCGGTGACCAGCACCCGCGTGACCGGGCTCACCGGGCTCACCGGACGGCACCCGAGCGCTCGACCAGGTGCGCCAGATCCACGGTGTCGCGCACGACCTCGAGCGGCTCGGCCGCCTTGCCGCCGGTGAATCTGGACCAGTAGCGCGCGGTGGCATTGACCATGTCGGGCGCCATGTAGTCGCGGTTGTCGCTCTGGGAGGCGAAGCAGGACAGCAGCTCCAGCTTGCGCTCCAGGAACCCGTCGACCACGACGAACCGCAGCGGTCGGAAGTCGATGGTCGCGGACGGGCTCTGGAAGCAGGCCACCGTGCCGACCAGACGGGTGGCGACGATGGTCGCATCGTGCACGGCGCGATGATCCTGGTGCCGGTCGTGGCCGCTGTGGGTGTAGACGATGGTCGGCGCCACCTCGTTGACCACCTCCTCGATCAGCCGGACGGTGCGTCCGTCACCCACCATCTCGGTGTCGACCAGGTCCTTCATGAACAGCCGGGCGCCGAGCAGCTCGGCCGCCGCCAGCGACTCCATCTGCCGGCGGTCCGCATCGCCGCCACGAGCGCCACGCGACATGGTGAGGATGGTGATGTGATCGCCCATCTCGCAGTGCGCGGCCAGGATGCCCCCCACCCCGATCTCGACGTCGTCCGGATGTGCGCCCACCGCGAGGACCGTCTGCCGCGGGCGACCGGGGCGCCGCGCCCGGCCCTCGGCCGCCAGGCGGGTGACGACCTCGACCAGCGCCGCGTTGTCCAGCGGCTTGGTCAGGAACTCGTCCGCCTGTGCCCGCAGCGCCGAGACCGCGTAGTCCACCGAGACGTGCGCGGTCATCACCACCACCGGCAACCACGGCGCCTCCCGCCGGATCGCCTCCAGCAGCTCCAGGCCGCCCAGCCCGGGCATCTCGATGTCGGTCACCACCACATCGGGCTCGAAGGACCGCACCGCCGCGGCGGCGGCGTGGCCGTCCCCGGCGAGCTCGACGACGCAGTGCGCACGGCGCTCGAGCAGCACTCGCACCAGGTTCCCGAGATCCGGATCGTCGTCCACGACCAGCACACGAGGCGTCTCAGCGACCACCGGCGCCCTCCGTTTCATCCCCCATCGTGGGTAGAGCCTGCCTCAACGATAGACGGAGTCGGTCCTCGAGGCGGCCCGAACGGCCCGGCTGATCCCGGCTGATCCCGGCTGATCCGCGAAGGTCTTGGGTATCTTCCTCACATGCCGGGTCGCACGGTGGGCGTCGAGGAGGAGATGCTGCTGGTCGATCCGCACACCCGTAGGCCCGTGCCCTCCTCCGATCAGGTGGTCGACGAGGACGGCGCCGAGCACGAGCTCTTCCTCGAACAGGTCGAGACCCAGTCCGACCCGCACCACGCCATCGCCGAGGTACGCCGGGACCTGACCCGATCGCGGCTGGTGGCCGCCGAGGCGGCACGAGCGGCCGGCACCCGGTTGGCCGCGATGCCCACCCCGATCATCCCCGCCGCGGACTGGCACATCACCCCGAAGCTCCGCTATCGGCTGATGCTGGCACGGTTCGGCGAGGTCGGCCGTCGAGCGCTGGTGTGCGGCACCCACGTGCACGTCCAGATCCGCGACGACGACGAGGGCGTCGCCGTACTCGATCGCCTGCGGCCGTGGCTGCCACTCGTCCTCGCCCTCTCCGCGAACTCGCCCTTCGGCCTCGGCGTCGACACCGGCTATGCCAGCTGGCGCTCCCAGGTGTGGGAGTCATGGCCGTCCGCGGGGCCCACCGAGCCGTTCGGCGACGCCGCGACCTACCGCCGTGCGGTGACCGATCTCATCGACTCGGGCGCCGCGATGGACCCCGGGATGATCTACTTCGACGCCCGACTCTCCTCCTCCTACCCCACCGTGGAGGTCCGGGTGTGCGACGTGTGCACCGACCTCGACGACACCATGGTGATCGCCGCGGTGGTGCGTGCCCTGGTGGAGACCTGCGCCGAGGCGTGGCGTCTGCGCGAACCGGCCTGCGACTGGCGGGTCGAGCTGCTGCGCGCGGCGCGATGGCGGGCACGACGCGACGGCCTCGGGGACCGGTTGATCGACCCGCTCACGGGGCGTCTGGTGCCGGCGACCGAGGCGCTGGGCACGCTGTTGGAGAGGATCGGACCGGCCCTGCGGGACGCCGGGGACGACGGTCTGGTCGAGCGCGGCCTGCGGAGGTTGCACCGCCACGGCACCGGGGCGGCCCGGCAGCGCCTGATGGCGGGGCCGGACCACGACCTGCGAGCCGTCGTCGACGACATGATCGCCCGGACCTCGCCGGCCCCCACGGCGCGGCGCTGAGCCTCAGCGCCCGCCCAGCGCCTTCTCCAGCTGTGCCTTCGACATCGAGGAGCGGCCCTTGATGTTGCGCCTCTTCGCCTCGGCGTAGAGCTGGTCCTTGGTGCGGCCGCCCTCACCCCGATGCGAGCGCAGGCCGCCGCGTCGAGACGAGGAGATGTCCTGGGTGGAGGTCTTGCTGGTCCGCTTCGACTCGCCCGCCCGGGCGCGGTCCTTGTTCACCGTCCGCGCGGCGATCTCGCTGGCCTCGTCCTCACGGTGGCCCCGGCTCTCGAGCCCGTCCTTGATGTGTTCGTACTCGCGCTCGCGCTTCTTGCTCCATGCCTGTTGCGGCATCACGATCTCCTCTCCTCGCTGCTCGGCTCGGCGTACGCCGGACCGGTACCCGAAACCGCGGCCGGCATGCCCGCACCGGACCCCGCCGGGCGTGGGCGGCTGGGCGCGTCCCCCGCGATTGAAGCGGCCACCACCGAGTGCTTGACTGCACGCGTGAGCCAAGCCTCTGACGAGACGACCTCGGACGTGACGACCAAGCGCCTGGGAGCCCGGACCACGACGGCCTCGGCGGCGGGGTTCGCGGAGATGGCCGCCGCGATCCACAACGAGGACACCGTCGAGCAGACGGTCGAGTTGATCCTTCGGTTCGCGCTCACCGCGCTGCAATGCGGCTACGCCGGCGTGAGCCTGCGCCGGGGGCGGGGCATCGAGACCATCGCCAGCACCGACGAACTCGTCGCCGGGCTCGACGAGCTCCAGCTGGAGCTCGACGAGGGCCCCGACATCGACCTGATCTCGGACCGGGTCGGCGTCCTGGTCACCGACATCCGGCACGAGTCCCGGTGGCCGCGCTGGAGCAGCCGGGTCGCGAAGGCGGGCATTCGCAGCATGCTCGGCGCGCGGCTCTACACCGACAAGGAGACCGTCGGCACCCTCAACCTCTACGATCCAAGCCCGAACCGGTTCGACCTCGAGGACCAGGCGGTCGCCCAGATCTTCGCCCGACACGCCGCCATCGCACTCTCCCAGGCCCAGGAGACGGCCAACCTGTGGCACGCCATCGACGCCCGCAAGCGCATCGGGCAGGCACAGGGCATCCTGATGGAGCGTTACGACCTCTCCGAGGATCAGGCCTTCCAGGTCCTCCTCCGCTACTCGCAGAGCAACAACATCAAGCTGCGCCTGGTGGCCGAGCAGCTGATCACCACCCGCGACCTGCCCGGTGGCAGTCCCGCCCAGGTCTGATCCGCAGCCGCTCACCCCTCACCACCGTCGCGGCGCAGCGATCGCACCACCGGACCGGCCGGCTCGCCCGGGCGTCGTACCCCCCGGGATGGCACGATCTCGGCGGGCCCGAGGAGGAGCTCGGTGAGCTCAGGCCTGGCGCCAGGGTCGGGTCAACCGTTCCAGGATCCGGTACTCCTCGGCCGCGAGCTCGAGCAGGCGAGCGTCGTCCTCGGGGCGATCGCCGCCCTGGGAGATGGCCTGCACCTCGGCCTCGACCAGCTCGAGTCGATGCGCCAGCGGCGTGGGGTCCTCCATGGTGCTCACTCCTTGGTCGTCGGATGAAACGTCGGCTGGAACGTCAGGGGTCGCGACTGCCGGGGTCTCGATACGCCGCCGCTGGTCCCTCACGGCGGCTACTCGACCGACGGGTGAGTCGACGCTGGTCTCCGGCCAGTACCCCCTGGCGCCGCCCTCATGCGGCCACGCCCGGCCTTGGCAGCGCCATCGCCGCGTGCTTGACTGGCGGGGAGCGGCCAAGCCACGTGCCGTGCGGAACGACTGAGGCCGGAGATCACCGGTGAGTCACTCGACCGTTCTCGATATCAGCCCCCTCCCCAAGCTCGAACCGCCGCGGTCGCGTCGCGGCCGGGAGACCCGAACCAAGCAGCTCCTCCACCAGTTGCGCACCTGCGACGCCGCAGACGAGTCCCGACGCGACGAGCTCCTCGAACGGATCGTCGAGGTCAACATGCCGGTGGCCCGGCTGCTCGCGCGGCACTACGCCGGGCGTGGCATCGCAGCCGAGGACCTGGAGCAGATCGGCTATCTCGCCCTGGTCGCGGCCACGCGCCGGTTCGATCCCGGTCGCGCCAACGACTTCCTCTCCTACGTGGTGCCCACCATCAAGGGCGAGCTGCGTCGGGCGTTCCGCGATCTCGGCTGGATGGTGCGCCCGCCCCGTCGGCTCCAGGAGCTGCAAGCCAAGATCTGGGCGGCCGAGGCCGAGTTGACCCAGCGGCTGGGGCTCTCCCCCACGCCGGCCGAGCTCGCCACCGAGGTCGAGGCCAGCACCGCCGATGTCATCGAGGCCCTGAGCATCGACGGCTGCTTCTCCCCCACCTCCCTCGACGCCGACACCGGGGACGAGGGTGACGGTGCCGTGATCGACCGGCACGGCGGTCCCGATACCGGCTACGCGCATGCCGAGATCCGGATGATGGTGGAGCCGCTGCTGGCGCGGCTCAGCCGACGCGATCACCGGATCATCGAGCTGCGGTTCTTCCACGGATGGAACCAGCAGCGGATCGGAGAGGAGATCGGCGTCACCCAGACCCAGGTCTCCCGCCTGATCAGCCGGATCATGGCCGACCTCCGGGTGGCGCTCGCCGACGACGCCGCCTGACCACCGTCGGGGTCCTGCCGCAGGCTCACGTCCCCCGGAGCCGGCGGCAGGATCTCCTCACCGTGGCAGTCCGTGGTGATCGGCACGCCGCTCAGGCCACCCGGTACGGCGCCAGGTCCGGCTCCTTGAGCCGATAGCCGTGACCGATGCTCGGCGAGCGCGCCCGGAGCCGACCGAGCTGGGGATCCTCCGCGCCGTCCAGGAAGCGGCACTCGATCCGGGCGTGGTCGTGGAACCACTCCAGGTGCCGCACGTTCTGGGTCGCGGCCGCGGCCGCCAGATGCGCGTGCGGGGCGCAGTGGCCGGAGACGTCCAATCCGTACGACGAGGCGATCGCGGCGGCCCGGAGCCAGCCGGTGATGCCGCCACAGCGGGTGACGTCGACCTGCAGACAGTCCACCACCTCGCACAGCCGCCGCATCTCGTAGACGTCGTCGGCGTACTCCCCCGCGGCCACGTCCAGGTCCAGGCTGGTGCTGGCTCGGGCCAGACCCTCCTTGTCGTCGCTGGTCACCGGCTCCTCGAACCAGGCCACGTCGTAGGCCTCCAGGCTCCGACCGACCTGGATCGCCTGCTTGCGTCGATAGCCGCCGTTGGCATCGACGAAGAGGGCCGCGTCGCCGAGCACCTGCTTGGCCTCGCCGACCCTGGCCAGATCACGGCGGACGTTCCCGCCCCCGCGTTCGCCGATCTTGATCTTCACCGCGCCCATGCCGGCCTCCAGCCAACCCCGCAGCTGAGCCGTCATGGTGGCGGTGTCGTAGGTGACGAATCCACCGCTTCCGTAGACGGCGACCTCGTCGTGCACCAGGCCGAGCAGAGCCGCCAACGGCACGTCGAGCAGCCTGGCCTTGAGATCCCACAACGCCACGTCCACCGCAGACTCGGCGTACGAGGCGAGACCGACCTGGCCGAAGTCGCGGATCGCCGTGCTCATCACCCGCACGCACCGCGGGATGGCGAACGCCGGCAGGCCGATCAGCCGCGGTGCGAGCGTCTGGGCGATCAGGCCCGCGCAGGGTGCGGGTGCATATGTCCAGCCGAGGCCGGTGCAGCCGGCCGCGGTCAACTCGACGCACACCATGGTGGTGCTCCTCCAGGCGAACGTGCCATCCGCCTCCGGCGTGTCGGTCGGGATCGTGTACGCGCTGGTGGACACCTCCTCGACCTGCGGGCCGTCGAGGAGCGGTGGAAGCGTGCTGACCGAGCCCATGGAGGCGGGGTACCCCGCCCCCGGCCGTCACATTCGCCCGAGGACACGACTCGCGGCCGAACCGCACGACCCGGACAGTTGCGGCACATGCCATCCGCACCTGCGGGTACCGCCTGTGCGAACGCACGATTCCGGGCCGCCGCCCGGTCGACTCGAGGAGGACTGATGACACGCCGTCTCGCCACCCCCACGCTCACCGTTCCGCCCGGACCGATCGCCCCCGATCCGGTCCTTCCCGACCCGGAGAATCCCGACATCCCCGATCCGACGATTCCGGAGCCCGGACCGGACGTGCCCGATCCCGGACCCGTCCCCCAACCCGTCCCCGAGCCGGATTCCGAGCTCCAGGGGGCACGATGAACCAGGAGGCTCCCCAGGCGCGTACGCCGACCGGCGCGCTCGCGACCGACGACGCGTCCGTCAACGCGCAGCAGGGCGAGTGGCTGACCACCGCCGGCGGCGTACGGCTCCGCGACACCGACCACTCGCTCAAGGCCGGGGAACGCGGACCCACCCTGCTCCAGGACCACCATCTGCGGGAGAAGATCACCCACTTCGACCACGAACGCATCCCCGAGCGGGTGGTGCACGCCCGCGGCGCGGGTGCGCACGGCCGGTTCATCGGCTACGGGACGGCAGAGCCGGTCTGCAGCGCCGGCTTCCTCGGCGCTGACCGGGAGACCCCGGTCTTCGTGCGGTTCTCCACCGTGCTCGGCTCGCGCGGATCGGCCGACACGGTCCGCGACACCCGCGGCTTCGCCACGAAGTTCTACACCGACGACGGCACCTTCGACCTGGTCGGCAACAACATCCCGGTCTTCTTCATCCAGGACGGGATCAAGTTCCCCGACGTCATCCACGCCGGCAAGCCGCAGCCGGCCCGGGAGATCCCGCAGGCGCAGAGCGCCCACGACACCTTCTGGGACTTCGTCTCGCTGCATACCGAGGCCCAACACCACACCCTGTGGAACATGTCCGATCGGGGTATCCCGCGCTCCTACCGGATGATGGAGGGCTTCGGCGTGCACACCTTCCGGTTGAGCAACGCCGCCGGAGAGACCAGCCTGGTGAAGTTCCACTGGAAGCCGAGGCTCGGCGTGCACGCCCTGGTGTGGGAGGAGGCCCAGCTCGCCTGCGGCTTCGATCCGGACTTCCACCGTCGCGACCTGGCCGACGCCATCGAGGCCGCCGCCTATCCGGAGTGGGAGCTGGGCATCCAGGTCTTCCCCGACGAGCCGGACCAGATGTTCGCCGGCATCGATCTGCTGGACCCGACCAAGATCGTGCCCGAGGAGCTGGCCCCGGTCCAACCCATCGGACGGATGATCCTGGAGCACAATCCGAGCAACTACTTCGCCGAGACCGAGCAGGTCGCCTTCCACGTCGGGCATCTGGTGCCCGGCATCGACGTCACCGACGACCCGCTGATGCAGGCTCGACTGTTCTCCTACGTCGACACCCAGATCACCCGGCTGGGCGGCCCCAACTACACCCAGATCCCGATCAACAGTCCGCACGCGCCGGTCAACGACATGCTGCGCGACGGCTTCCACCAACACGCGGTCCATCGAGGCGTGGCGCCCTATCGACCCAACTCGCTGGACGGCGGCTGCCCGTTCACCGCCGGAGACGCCGAGGGCGCGTTCCGCGACACCGCCGTCCAGATCGCGGCCGGGCCGAAGACCCGGGCGCAGGCGGCCTCGTTCGACGACCACTTCAGTCAGCCGCGCCTGTTCTGGCGCTCGATGACGCCGGTGGAGCGCGAGCACATCGTCGCGGCGTACTCCTTCGAGCTGGGCAAGGTGAACGATCAGGCCGTCAAGGAGCGCCAGCTGCAGTGCCTGGCCAACATCGACCCGACGCTGTGCGCCCGGGTCGCCGACGCGCTCGGACTGCCCGCCCCCGACGCGACCGCTCCGGAGGCCACCACCGAGGCAGCCGACCCCGCGCCCAGTGCGGCACTCTCGATGATCGGCGCGACCTGGCCGGTCGAGGGGCGTCTCGTCGGCGTGGTGGCATGCGCCGAGAGCCCGGCGGACGAGATCGCGCGGATCCGTGGGGCGCTCGTCGAGGCCGGCATCACACCCCTGCTGATCGGTCCCACCGGCGCGCCGCTGCCCGGCGGCCTCCCGCCCCAGCGCACGTTCGCCACCGCCCGGTCGATCGAGTACGACGCCGTGCTCCTCGCCTCCGGGACCGCGGAACGCGACGACAAGGAGTTGCGGCTGCTGCTCTCGGAGTGTCTGCGGCACGCCAAGCCGATCGCCGGCGTGGGGGACGCGGACCAGGCCCTGGTCGCCGGCGGAATGGCTCCGCGGACCGCCGGGGTCGTCCTCGCCGAGGACGCCGAACAGGCGCTGACCCGACTCATCGAGCTCCTCGCCACCCACCGGGTCTGGGAACGGGTCGCCGGCTGATCGAGCTCCGCTCGACCCGGCCATCGGTCGGGGCTGTCGAGGTGGGCGGTCGGGCTCCGATCTCGTGGATCACCGGAGCGGAAGCCATCCGTCGGCCGACCCACCGGTCCCGGCCGCGAGAAGCAGCGCGCGATCCACGTCGCTCCCCGACCGCCGGACGATCGAGACGCGACGGGATCGGTCCCGAGCGGCCGTCAGCAGCTCGGCGGCCACCTCGGCGGTGAGGGACTCCAGCGCGGTGAGGTCGACGATCAGACCGCGCCGCTGCACGGTCCAGACCGCGATCGCGTCGGCCACCCGCGGGCCGTCGTCGGGGAGACAACGACCGGTGAGGCGCAACCTGCGCTGCTCGGCTTCGTACAGGATCGTGCACATGGGGCGCCTCACTGGTGAGTCGTGGGTATCGACTCGCAGGTACCCCGGGCACGGGGTGGCGATGCCTCCGCCGGGCAGGGCGGGCGTGCCGGCGGGCTCAGTCACCCGGCCATTCCCCGGTCCAGCGCTCGAAGGCCCGGGCGCCGCCTCGATCAATGAGAGCCCGGACCACCGAGAAGATCGCTCCCTGGAGGAGCGCGGCGAGCAGCACCTTGGGCAACCGGTACTCGGACTGCAGCGCCTTCGGCGGATCCTCGGCGTCCTGCGAATCGATGCGCCTCCACACCTGCTGGAAGATCTGGCCGGCGATGAGGCCGCCCAGCAGGCTCGCGGCCAGGCCCCAGGGCCGGTAGAGGATCCTCGCGGCGGTGCTCGCTCTCTTCTCCTCGGTCATCGGTCGTCCCTTCTCTCCCGCTCTCCGTGTCTCTTCTGCTCTCACCCGGCGTCGGCGACCTCGGAGCGCGCGCTCGCCGCACCTCCGCCTACCGGCCGGGTACCCAGCCGGCCGACGAATAGGTCCGGATGTCCGGACCGACCGGGGACCCGGCGGATACCCGGCGGATACCCGGCGGATACCCGGCGGATACCCGGCGGATACCCGGCGGATACCCGGCGAATACCCGGCGAATACCCGGCGAATACCCGGCGAATACCCGGCGAATACCCGGCGAATACCCGGCGAATACCTCCGCCGTTCCCGGGTACCGCAGGGGTCGGTCCACCCCGCACGGCCCGAGACGAGAGGCGAGCATGACGAGGTTCGGCTACGCGTTGATGACCGAGCGGTCCGACCCGCGCGACCGGGAACGACTGCACGCGGCCGCGCCGCCGGGCCTGCGATGAACGCCGCGATCCTGTTCGACATCGACGGCACCCTCGTCGACTCGACCTACCACCATGCCGTCGCCTGGCATCGTGCGTTCACCCAGGTCGCCCGGGTCGCGCAGGTCGCCCCCGGCAGGCAGGGCATGGATGTGCCGCCACTGTGGCGACTCCACCGTGCGATCGGCATGGGCGGCGACCGTCTGGTGGGCGAGGTCGCCGGCGAACGGGCCGAACGGGACCACGGCGACGACCTGCGCGCCACCTGGCGCACCGAGTACCTGGACCTCCACGCCGAGGTCCGACCTCTGCCGGGCGCCGCCGACCTGGTGCACCGGCTCGCCGCTGACGGCCTGACGGTCGCCCTCGCCTCCTCCGGCGACCCGCAGTTCGCCCGCGAGGCGGTGGACCTGCTCGGCATCGCCCGCGACGTCACCGCCCTGCTCACCTCCGACGACGTGGACAGTTCCAAGCCCGCGCCCGACCTGATCCAGCAGACACTGGGGCGCCTCGGCGACGTCGAGCGTGCGCTCTTCGTCGGGGACACCGTCTACGACGTCGAATCGGCCTCCCGGGCCGGCATCGGATGCCTCGCGCTGCGCTCGGGTGGGTTCGGCCGCGCCGAGCTCGAGGAGGCCGGTGCCCTGCGCGTCGACGACCTCCCCGCCGACCTGATCGGGCTCGACTGGGCGCGAGCGCTGAGCACCGACGACGCACGATCGGGTACCGCACCCGCATGAGCCGTTCGAACCAGACACGCCAGGCAGACGTCGTCGCGAGCCTGCTCGCCCGCCACGGCACCACCTACGCCGAGGCCGCCGGGATCCGACTCGCCGACAAACCCGCGCCGCTGTGGCAACTCCTGGTGCTCAGCCTGTTGCTGTCGGCCCGGATCGGCGCCGACGTGGCGGTGGCCGGCGCACGAGAGCTCTTCTCCGCCGGCTACCGGACGCCGCGTCGCATGCACGAGGCCTCCTGGCAGGACCGCGTCGACGCCCTGGGTCGTGGCCACTATCGGCGGTACGACGAGCGCACCGCCACTCAACTCGGCGAGGTGGCGAGCAGGGTGCTCGACGACTATCGGGGCGACCTGCGTCGACTGCCGCATCACGATGCCGGCGAGGCCGAGCGAGCGCTGCGGCGCTTCACCGGGATCGGCCCGGTCGGCGCGGCGATCTTCTGCCGCGAGGCACAGGCGGTGTGGCCCGCCCTCGCGCCGTACGTCGACGACCTGGTGGCCGAGGGTGCCCACCGGCTCGGCCTGCCGCGCACTCCCCGGCGACTGGCCGCACTGGTGAGCGGCGACGACCTTCCCCGGCTCGCGGCGGCCTGCGTCCGGGTCGCGCGTGGTGAGGTCCACCCCGACGACGTGTGACGACCTACGACGACCTACGACGACCTGCGACGCGGGAGGCTACCGCCGCGCCGGCCGGGTACCACCCGGTCATGACCCGGACCAGTGGAGAGCTGCACAACACGACCATCGCGATCCTGGCGACCGACGGCGTCGAGGAGGTCGAGCTCACCGGCCCGCGGGAGGCGGTCGAGGACGCCGGTGCGCGAGCGGTGCTGGTGACCCCGGGAGGTCGTGGCATCCAGGCCTACCGCCACGACGTCGAGGCCGCCGACTCGTTCACCGCCGAGGAGGACCTGGACAGCTGCGACCCGGCCGACTACGACGGCCTCATCCTGCCCGGCGGGACCACGAACCCGGACAAGCTGCGGACCCATCCGGCGACGAGCTCGCTGATCCGCAAGTTCGTCACCTCGGGCCGGCCGATCGCCGCGATCTGTCACGGACCCTGGTCGCTGGTCGAGGCGGACGTGCTTCGCGGCAAGACCCTGACCAGCTGGCCCAGCCTGCAGACCGACATCCGCAACGCCGGCGGGACCTGGACGGACGCCGAGGTCGTGGTGTGCGCGGCCAACCACTGGACGCTGGTCACCAGCCGCAGCCCGGAGGACTTGCCGGCCTTCAACCGGGCGATACTCGACGAGTTCGCTCGCTCCGGGTCCCGGGCCTGACCGCTCGGTCAGGAGCCGCTCGTCACGTGATCCACGACGCCGGTCACACCCATGGCACGCGCGCAGGCGGCGCAGCAGAAGACATGGGTCTCGTCGCCCACCCCGTGCCCGAGGATCCGCACGCCGCAGTTCGGGCAGGCCGGAGCCAGCACCTGCGCCGCGCACTCCAGCGAGTCGAAGACGTGGTGCTGACCGTCGTCGGTGGTCAGCGTGAAGGAGCGGTAGCCCTCGGCTCCGCACGTCTCGCAGACCGTCATCGTCATTCCTCCTGTCCAGCCGGTCCCGCCGGTCCTGTCCTGCCTGCTCGCGCCGATCAGTCCTGGTCGGTGGCGAGGTGTCCGCCGGCGTCCTCGAGGTGCGCCCGGACGAACCAGTGGAACAGCTCGAGCTTCTTGGTGTGGTCGATGAGGATGTCCTGGGTCACCGGATCGAGGGCGTCCAGCTCCTCGATGGCGGTCCGGTTCCGTTCGATGATGCCGCGATAGAACAGATCGAGCGCGGCGAGATGGCGCTGGGTCGAGTCACGGCCGACGTCGTAGTCGTGGTCGACACTGCGGCCCAGCGCACCGGGGGTGCCCTGGGGAGAGCCACCCAGGGTCGCGATCCGCTCGGCGAGCTCGTCGGCCATCGCCCGGACGTCCTCGACCTGGGGGTCGATCATCTCGTGGACCGCGATGAACTGCGGGCCCACCACGTTCCAATGGACGTGCTTGAGGGTGAGTTGGAGCCCGTTGCAGGCGTTCAGTCTGCGCTGTAGCAGCGAGATCACCTGGCGGGCGTCGCTCTCCTCCATCCCCGGGGTGGTGTACGCGATGTGCGGTGCTGACGGTGCTGGGATGCTCATGTCCTCGCCGTACCCGATCGTCGCCGACTCATGACCCGGCCTGTCCGCAATCCCGTCGCGGTGCCGACGGCTTGCTCGCCAGGTCGTGCTCGATGCGCTTGGCGCGCCGACGGTCCCAGAAGGCGGCACCGGCCAACAACGCGGCCAGCGCCACCATGACCACGATCGCTGCTATCGCCATGGTGTTCATCGATGGGCGGTACCCATCGCGCGCAGACCCATTCGCCGACCTGCGGTTCCCGGCCCGTGCCGCCTCCCGTCCCTGTCCGGCACGAGTCACGCCCTCGGATGGCCCCCCGCAGTAGTCGCATCCCGGCAAGAGGTCCGGCCGCGACACCTCCAGCCCACCAGGAGATCACGGATCTCGTCGTACCCGACCCGCAACCAACCGGTCGACGGGCAGCGCGGCCACGACGCGGCCACCCTGGCCCACCATGGTCGTGCCGGCCACGAGGACGTTCAGCACGGCCTCCTCCACCGACTCCACGACGGCGGTGTGAAGCGGGTCGATCCGGCCCCACGGCAAGGCGTGGAGGGTGTCGAGCACCGGCGCCGCATCCGGATCGGGGAAGTCGTCACGCAGCGCGCCGCGGTTCGCGGTGGAAAAGGCCAGGAAGATGTCACCGGAGAAGTGCGATCCGGTCGTTCCGGTCCGGGCCAGGCCCAGCGAGGATCGTCTGGCCAGGGCCTTGCACTGGGCCGGCAGCAGCGGCGCATCGGTCGCGACCACGACGATGACGCTGCCGGCGCCGGCCGGCACGCCGCCGGGACCGGTCGCGCTGACGGCTGGCTCGTGCCCGACCGGGACGCCTCGGATGGTCAGCTCCCCCATCTGACCGAAGTTGGCCTGGACGAAGACGCCCACGACGTACCGCTCGCCACCGATGCGCACCGTGCGGGAAGCCGTTCCGGAGCCGCCCTTGAAGCCGTAGCAGACCATCCCGGTGCCGCCCCCGACCGATCCCTCGGCGAGGGCGCCGCCCCGCGCCGAGTCGAGCGCCGCGACGGCATGTTCGGGGCGCACGTGCAGGCCGTTGATGTCATTGAGTACGCCGTCCCAGGTCTCCGCCACGACCGGCATCAGCCACTGCCGCGCCGCCTCGGGAGCATGGTCGATCAGCCACCGGATGGCACCCTCGTGCACCGCTCCCACCGAATGCGTGTTGGTGATCAGCACCGGCGTGCCCAGGCTCCCGGACTCCTCCAGCCAGATCGTCCCGGTCATCTCACCGTTGCCGTTGAGAGAGTGGAACGCCGCCGCCACCGGGGCCGCGACACCGGACCGTCCCCGCGGCAGGATGGCCGTCACCCCGGTGCGCACCGACACCGGCCCCCGCGGCCCGCCGTCGCGATCCTCGATCAGGGTGACGTAGCCGACCTCGACGCCGGTGACGTCGGTGATCGCGTCGTGCTCGCCGGGCTCACCCGGGAGGTCGAGGTAGTCACGAGCGCGCGGCATCGTCCCAGGCCTCACGGTGTCCGGCGACGGTGAACGCCCGGTGGCCGAACACGCTCTCGCCCTTCGTGGCCAGGTCGGCGAGCGTCTCGCCCCAGACCGGGGAGAACTTGAAGCCGTTGCCGCTCAGGGCGGTGGCCACCACGATCGCCCCGTCGGCAAGGGTGTCGATGATCGGCATCTTGTTGGCGGCCAGAGACTCGCCGTGCACCGACCACCGCGAGGCCTCCGGGATGAGGTCGGGCAGCATCGCCTGGATCGCCTCCCCCGCCCAGCGCAGCTGCTCGCGGGTGAGGGTCCTGGTCCGGTCGGCCCAGTCGTCCACCACCGGGTGCGCGATGCTGGGGGTGGCCTTGACGCTGTACCCGTCGAGGGTCGGGATGCCGAAGGCGTGCGTCTCGTTCAGGTCGCGCATGAAGCCGGGGAACCGCGCGGGGGCGAACATCTCGATGTGACGCGGGATGAACCAGAGCAGCGTGTACGTCGCCACCTTGACCAGGTCGGCCAACCCGGGCAGCAGCCGCGTGGTCCACGGCCCGGCACTGACCACGACCCTGTCGGCCAGCACCTCGCCCCGCGAGGTCACCAACCGCACCCCGTGGGAGATCGGCTCGATGGCGGTGACCGTCGTGTGGTAGCTCACCGAGGCTCCGTGACGCTGGGCGAGCTCGGTGCCGGCGACGACGGCCAGCTCCGGACGCAGCGCCCCACCGAGGCGGTCGAGGACACCGACGTCGTTCTCCTCGACGTGGAACTGGGGGTAGCGCGCTCGCATCTCGGCGGGGTCGAGGACCTCGTGCGGCAGGTCGTAGCACCCGATCGAGGCCAGCGTCGACTCCATCGCCGGGTGTCTCCGCGGACCCACGCTGAGCGCCCCGACCTCGAGCAGCGGAGGCTGGCCGTAGGCGGCGCCGAGCTCTCGCCACAGCTCGCGCGCACGCATCAGCGCAGGGGTGAAGAGCTCCCCCTCCTTCGCCGCCACGCGGAAGAGCCGCGACTCGCCGGCGTAGGCCCCCTCGCTGTGCACGCGACCGAACTGCTCGAGACCGAGCACCGCGACGCCTCGCCTGGCCAGCTGCCACAGCGCCATCGAGCCGATCGAGCCGAGCCCGACGACGGCGACCTCGGTGTGTTCGATGCTGCCGCTCATACCAGCGCCGGCCCCTCCCACAGCGGGAGCGAGGTGCCGATGCCCCGTTCCAACGCATGGCGGTAGACCGTGGTGCCCCAGGCGACGTCCTCGACCGGCATCCCGCCGACGGAGAGGATCACGATCTCGTCGTCGTCACGTCGGCCGACCGCCGCGCTGGCGACCACCGCGCCCAGATCGATCAGGTCCGCGGGCGCCATCAGGCCGTCGTGGATCATGTCCATGAACTTGCTGCCGAGGAGGGTGACCTTGCGGTGGACCGGGTAGCCGACGTCGTCGGCCCACGCCTGGTACATCTTGGCGTTGTCGACGACCTTGCGGACCTCGGGCCGCTGCATCCCGGCGTCGATGTTGCACACCCCGGGCATGCTCAGGAAGGCGCCCGGCTTGACCCAGTCCCGTACCACGGTCGGGTACCGCGCCGGGTCACCCCGCACGTTGCTGGTGCAGAAGGTGACGATGTCGCTCTCGCGCACCGCCTCCTCGATGCTGTCGACCTCGACGACGGTGGTGACCTGCGGAAGGTCCTCGGCCACCCAGGCGGCGAAGGACTCCATGCTCGCCCGCCCGCGTCCCTTGATCTTGACGGTGTCGACCTTGGGACACTCCGCGACGAAGGCGGCCAGCGAGGTGCGCGCCATCACGCCCGGGCCGACGATGCCGACGGTGCGGGCGTCGGGACGGGCCAGGAAGCGGGCGCCGAGGCCGGGCACGGCGCCGGTGCGGTAGGCCGAGAGCAGGTTGGCCGACATCAGCGCCAGCGGCTGCCCGGTCTCGGTGCTGTTGAGCATGAACATCAGGATCGAGCGCGGCAGACCCCTGGTCCGGTTCTCCGGATTGGAGCCGTACCACTTCACCCCGGTCGTCCCGAAGGCTCCGCCGAGGTAGGCCGGCATCGCCATGAACCGGCGGTCCGGGGTGTTCGCCGGCATCGGGAACGCCGACTCGTCGGGGAAGCTCAGGGCGACGCCGTGGGAGTTGGCGTTGGGTCCGCCCATCCGGTAGTCACCCGCGTGCAGCAGCGCGAAGGTCTCCTCCATGGCGTCGACGCAGGCGGCCACGTCGGTGACGCCGGCGGCGACCATGTCCTCCTCGGACAGGTAGAGGAAGTCGATCCTGGTCTCGGGTGTGCTAGTCGGCAAGGACATCTCCGTGAGGGTCATCGATCTGCGGGGGTTCAGAGCATGGAGCCCAGCATCAGTGCCATCGCCCCGCCCATGACGGCGTCCCGGGGTCGCCGACGGCGCAGGGCCCACAGCCCCAGACCCGCGCTGAGCAGGAGGCCGAGCCAGAGTGCGACGCCGCGCAGGCCGGCGCCTCCCGCGCCCATGTCCATCCCGGCCATCCCGCTCATCGACGACATCGACGACATCGACGACATGGCCGGCGTCGACGAGCGCGGCAGGGTCGTCGCCCACACCATGGCGGCCATTGCCAGACTGCTCAGGCACAGCCACCCGCCGTCGGGCTCCCGGCGTACGACGATCTCGACGGCGAGCCACACCGCCAGGGCCACGAAGGCGACCGTGACCGCCCACGCCCACCGATCCGCGACCCAGCCGGCGAGCATCGCCGCCATGGCCACGGCCATGACCACGTGGGCACCCTCGGCCAGAAGCTCGCGGGAGATCCGGTGGGCGGTCCCGGGCGAGCGCAGCAGTCGCACGGTCCGCAGCATGCAGTGGCCCGCCACGGCGAGCATCACCACGGCCGACGCCCAGGCCAGGAGCTCACTCATCGCACCGTCAGCCCTCGTGGTGGGTGCAGTGACCGCCGTCGGGCGCGCTCGGCGGCAGGTCGAGGGCGGGGTTGCCGTCGAAGAAGCCCACCGGCTTGAGCTGGAAACCGATGTAGGCGCAGGGCATCACCGGCCAGTCCTCGGGGCGGACGATGTGGTGCGTGCCGACGGTGTACCAGAGCACGACATCGGTGTTCTCCAGGCCGGCGTCGTCCTCGAGATAGACCGGCAGCCCCTGCATCTGCGCCGACTGCGCCATGTAGTCCCCGGCCGCGTACCTCTCCTTCGGGTCGTATCTGGTGACCCAGACCGGCTTCTGCACGAACCGGGCCCGGTCGTAGATGTAGGAGCCCTGCTGAACGAACGGCTTGACCACGTCGTGCGGCTCGAGCTTGTACGCCGTCCTCTCGCCCAGCTCGTTGAGCCTGTCCGAGGTGATCTTCCAATACCGATTCGTCTCCCAGTTCCAGTCCCGGGCACCCTCCCTCTCCGACTTGACCAGCGTCGCCGTGGTGTACCAGGCGTTGTGGTGCGGGTTCAGCTCCTCCTCCTCGACGACCGAGTCGATCTCGTAGACGGAGTTGTTCGGCCCGTCGATCGCCATGTCCATCCGCACGTTGAAGAAGTGCTGGTGGTGCGGGCCGTAGATGCCCGGGGCGACGGCCACGCCATACTTCGGCGTCTCACCGGTGAAGGCGCCGGTGGTGAGCACCCCGGTGAGCTTGACCTGGTATTCGATCGAGCCGTCGGTGTAGAGGTACCAGAAGAAGCCGTACTCGTAGTTGCCGACGGTGCAGATCATCGAGACCACCAGGCGTCGCGAGCGGCGCACCTCGACCTCCTCGGTGCGGAAGTCGGTGTGCTTCCAGGCGATCCCGTAGTCCTCCTCGTGCATGCAGACCGCGTGCGGGATCACCACCGCATGGCCGAGGCTGTCGTTGACGACGCCGTCGAAGTAGAAGATCTCGCCGAGACAGTCGCAGCCCAGCGTGAGCGGGTTGGCGCTCATGCCCATGCCGACCTCGCCCATGTCGAAGACGTTCTTGTTCCAGTGGGTCGGCGCGGCGTCGCCGTAGGGGACCACCATCTCCGAGAGCGCGGCGCGGTACATGATCGGCCGCTCGACACCCCTGTCCTGGTAGGTGAGAGTGTGCAGCACCAGCCCCTCGCGAGGGTTGAAGCCGACCCGGAAGGCCCACTTCTGCCAGGTCACGCCGTACCCGTCGACGGTGAAGCTCGGGCCGTTGGGCTGGGTGATGACGATCTCCTTGAGGTCGTCGCGGAAGCCGGTGAAGGCCGGGCGGTTCTCCGGGCTGAACATCTCGTACTTCTCCGAGTAGTTGCCCGCCTTCGGCGGCAGCGGTACGACGCCGTGGTCGGTCACGTCGAGGACACGTCCGGCGTCCATGTCGTAGGTGACGATGACACCCTCGACCGGGCGGGCGTAGCCGTGCTCGCCCGGTGCCGCGCGGACGAAGGAGAGCGGCCGGCAGATGGTCGGGCTGGTCTCGTAGCTGTCCTGCGGACCGAAGTAGCCTGCCGGCCACGGGTCGACCATGACCAGGTCGAAGTCCTCCACCCCGCGCTTGCGCATGGCCTCCTGCCAGCGTGGGTCCAGCTTGACCTGCTGCTCGACGCCGAGCATCGCGTCGGAGAGGTAGCACGGGAAGCGTCCCGGCACCGGGGTCCACGACTCCACCGTCTCCGCGTCGAGGTCGACGACCACCTCGGTGACCAGCTTCTGCGCGGCGTCGTAGGTGACGGCGAAGGCCTTCCGAGCCGGCACCTCCAGCGGGTCGAACTCCAGCGTGGCCGGCTTGGGCGGCTCCTCCAGCGAGATCATCACGAACCGCAGCGTGTCGGTGGCGCGCTCGCTCGCCGTGATGATCCCGGCGGCCTTCTCGATCTCGGCACCGCTGAGCGGGTCGAGGGGGTGCGAGGTGGCGGCGGGCGCCACCTGCTCGTTCATCGCGATGTCCAATGCCATGGTCTTCTCCTCGGGTCTGGCGGGGCGGAAAAGTCGAGCGGAAACGATTCGGCACGACCGGGGTGGGTCCGGGTCGGCGCGGCGTCCACGCCGACCCGGACCGAGCTGATCGATCAGACCGCGTCCGGCGTCTCCTCGCCGGTGGGGTCGAACTTGGCCAGGTGGGCCAGCGCGTCGCCCTGGGTCAGCTTCGCCGCCGAGCGGCGCCCGAAGACGAAGACGAGGCCCATGATCACCACGGTGACCGCGATGATCGCGCCGAGCCAGGTCATCCAGGTGCTCTTCGACACGTCGATCCACGGAGCGGCGAACGAGTAGTAGATGCCGCCCAGCGTGCCCGCGATGCCGACCAGGCACGTGATCCACACGCCGGGCAGGCCGCCCGGGATGCGCCAGAAGTCCTCGTTCTCGTACCGGTCGGCGTACTTCTTGCGCGCGATCAGCGGCGGGATGAAGAAGAACAGCCCGGAGAAGAGCCAGATCACGCTCAGTCCGCCGGTGAGGTAGATGGTCACGTTCGCCAGACTCCCCTGGCTGAACAGCCCGATGATCAGCACCGACGAGATCGAGGCCTGCACCAGGACCGCGGTGACCGGGTTGCGAGTACGCGGGTTGAGGTGGGTGAAGATCCGGGGCAGGTGCCGCTCCAGGCCGGAGACGAAGATCAGCCGGGAGTAGGCGATGGCGTAGGTCGCCAGGGCGACGAACACGATCACCGCGAGCACGATCGCGCCGGCCTCCATGACTCCCGGTGGGAACGAGGTGCCGAGGTTGTCGATCACGCCAGTGACGGAGTTGATCTTCGCGGTGGGGAGCACGAGCATCGTGCCGATCGTGGTGAGCAGATAGATCACCATCAGCCCGATCGAGCCCCAGAAGATCATCCGGGTGGCGCTCTTCCTCACCGAGAGGAACTCCGCGCCCATGTTGAACGGCGTCTCCACGCCGACCAGGTAGAGCAGTACGGTGCCGAAGAGGAAGCCGCTGGTGTTGAAGTCGGGCTTGAACAGGTCGCTGCCATGGAACGGCGTCGCCGGGCCGCCGTGGCGGATGGCGTACACCACACCCCCGAGGAAGACGACCGCGGTGAGCACCCAGTAGATGATGAAGACCCCGTTCATCACCTTCTGGCTGGCGGCCAGCTTGGCCAGCGCCATGCCGACGATCGCCCACAAGATGACCAGCTGCAGGATCACCGAGAGCGTCGTCCCGATGCTGCCGTGGAAGGCGATCAACAGCAGCTGCAGCACCGTGGCGGGTCCGGAGGCGCCGTTGAGGATGACCGGCACCCAGGAGAGGAACCCGCCGACGAAGGCCAGGTTCTCGTTCATGGTGCGGTAGGCCCAGATGTAGACGCCACCTTGCCCGGGCCACAGGTTGCCCAGCTCGCTGACCGCGAGGCCCGCGGGCACCAGGAAGAAGATCACCCCGAGGATCCAGAACGGGATCGCCTGCCAGCCGCCGGTCGCCATGACCGAGGAGCCGGTGATCCAGCAGATGATGAAGACATAGGTCGCCGTGAGGCCGAAGGTGGTGAGCACCTTGGGCAGGATCTGCTCGGGAACCAGCTCCGTGGTGAGAAGGGCGTCGCGCGGGGACGCCGTGTCGTGGGCCATGCTTGCTGCTCCTCGGGGGTGTTCGGGGTGAGGCGGGACTCGCCGCCGGCGGTCACTCGGACTGGACGTGACCGTCCTGCATGCGGATCACCCGGCTGGCCTGCTCGGCCACCGTCGGATCGTGCGTGCTGGCGACGACGGTGACGCCGAGCTTGGAGCACAGGTCTCGCAGGGTCTGGACGACGACCTCGCCGGTGCGATGGTCGAGGTTGGCGGTGGGCTCATCGGCGAGGATGAGCGTCGGGTTGGAGATCAGCGAGCGGGCGATGGCCGTGCGCTGCTGCTCGCCACCCGACATCTTGGTCGGCTGATGGTCGAGTCGGTGCCCCAGACCCACGAGATGGAGCAGCTCGATCGCGCGCTTGCGCAGCGCCTTGCGGTCGTAGGGCTCGAACATCAGCGGCAGCTCGACGTTCTCCACCGCGGAGAGGAACGGGATCAGGTTGTAGCTCTGGAAGATGAACCCGATGGTGTCGTGACGCAGGGCCGCGAACTGGCTCTCGGTGATCTTCGAGGTGTCCTGGCCGGTGATCTCGACGGTGCCCTTGGTGGGCCGGTCGAGGCCGCCGATGATGTTGAGCAGCGTCGACTTGCCCGACCCGGAGGGGCCCATCAGGCAGACGAACTCGCCGGGATGGACCTCGAGGCTGACGTTGACGAGCGCCTTGACCACCTCGTCGCCCAGCTTGTGCAGCTTCCAGGCGTCGGTGACCCGGACGACTGCTGCGCCGGGCGCGAGGGTGCTCTCGGCGGCGGAGGAGGTGATGGTCATCGCTGGCTCCCGATTCTGGGTCGGCTGGTTGGGTCGGCTGGTTGGGTCGGTCGGTTGGGTCGGTCGGGCTCAGCCGGCGCTGAGCGAGGTGATCGGCGGACGGTTCACCGCGCGCCAGGTCGGGACGAGGCTGGTCACGACGGCGGCGACCACCGAGACCGCGACCGAGACGACGATCCCCGTCGCCGTACCGCCCGCCGAGACGCCCGACTTCGCCAGCCCGGTCACGCCGAGCAGGGAGCCGACGACCGCGGCGGCGACCGCACCGCCGAGCGCACCGAAGAAGGCGGCCATCACCGGCTCGACCAACAGGGCGATCAGGACGGGCCCCGAGCGGACCCCGGTGGCGCCGAGCACCCCGAGCTCGCAGGTGCGGTGAGCGATCGTCCGGGTGGTGGCCACGGCCGCCTCGACCACGCCGACGAGCAGGACCGTGACGGAGATGAGCACGATGGCATGGCCGATCTCGTCGGTGTGCCCGAGGCTGGCGGCCTGCCTCTTGATGCCCGCCGACATCGCGAAGACGATGACCACCAGGAAGGCGCCGGTGGCGATGGTGACGGCGGGCAGCAGCATCTCCCGCGCACGCCGCTTCGAGGAGAGCAGCCCGTAGGCGAGGCCGTACCTCAGCATGATGCGGTCCTCTCCGGCATGATCCGGTCCTCTCAATCGGTCAGCAGCGCGACGGGGCGTTGCTGCAGGAGTCGGTGGACGGGCACGATGGCCCCGACGATGGCCATCGCCGGCAGGAACGCCGCGACCGTGGCCGAGGCCTGGGCCCAGGCGACCGGGGTGGCCAGGTCCGGCAGCACGGCCCAGACCGCCACGCCGGCCCCGAGCACGCCGAGGAGCCAGGAGGCCAGGAAGACGACGCCGGATTCGACGAGGAAGAAGTAGAGGACCTCATCGGCCAGGCCGATGCTCGACATGATCCCGAACTCTCGCCTGCGTTCTTGGACCGAGGCGAGGAAGGAGGAGATGGCGATGATGAAGCCGAGAATCAGGCCGATGACCGAGATGAGGCCGAGGGTGGAGTTGGTCACCTGGCCGGAGAAGGCGCTGGCGTACCGCTGGGCGAAGCTGGTCGCCCCGCTGCCGGTGGTCGTGTCGTAGACCAGCCCCTTGCCCGCAGGATCCGGCGCCTGCGCCGGATCCTGCGTCGACGGCAGGTCGACCGCGTCGCCGAACAGCGTGCCGAGGTCGGTGCGGCCCTGGTCGGCCGACGGCTCGTCGGCGATCCACCAGCCGACGTCGCCGACCACTGCCTCGGCCACGCCGGGAGCGACGATCAGCGCCGGGTTGTCGCCGGTGACCGTGACCCGCAGCGTGTGGCCGCCCAGGCTGAGCGTGCCGCCGTCGGAGACGCCCAGGCGCCGGGCGAGCTCGCTGCTGGCGGTCGCCGTGCCCGCCGACGTTCCGCTGACGCCGTAGACCGCCACCCGGCCGTGCGGACTGCGCCACAGCCCGGCGATCATCTCGCTTCCGGTCCAGCCCTTCGGCAGTGAGATGTCGCTGGGCGCACCGTCGGCCACCAGCGCGTCCGCGGTGCTGTCGTAGGTCACGCCCGCGGCGGGGACCACCCAGATGGTGTGAGTGCCGATCGCGTTGGTCACCGAGTCGGCGCCGGTGATGGCCGAGCTGGCCGCGATGGTGCGGACCACGGTCACCGCGGCGATCGCCAGCGCGATGCCGAGTACGGCGAGAACGAACCGCTCCGGGCGACGTCGGACGTTGGCCAGGGCGAACCGCAGCAACCGTCCGAAGGAGCCGCCCGAGGCCATCGGGAGGCTGCGCTCCGAGGCGGCGGCCGGCGCACCGGCCGAGACCGGAGTCTCTTCCTGGCTGACGGACTGAGAGGCTGTCACGTCTTCGATCGTCTGGGCCGGGTGTTTCGGTGAAAGGTTTCGGCAGATTGCGTTTTATGACGGGAACGCCCCGTGCGGTAACCACGACGTATCACGACCACGCGGCACCGCGAACAGGCCGGGTGGGTCGGTCGTGGGCTCGGCCGCGCGGCTACAGCCGGCAGTCGGCGGCGAGGGGTGCCGTGGAGGCGCGCGTCACGAGCTCGGCGGGCAGCAGGGTGACCTCCTCGATCACCGTGCCGTGGTCGAGATGCCTGATCAGCGCCTCGGCGCAGGTCGCACCCAGCAGACGGGGTGTGAGGTTGAGCGCGGTGACGGGAGGGTCGAGCACCTCATGCAGGTGCGCGTCCGCGCAGGCGGCGAGCATGATGTCGCGCCCGACCCGACGGCCGGCCTCGGCGATCAGGCGGAGCGCGGCACGCGCGGCATGCTCGCCGGGCACGATGAGGAGATCCACGTCGACGTGGCGCGTCAGCAGCGAGCCGACCATCTCCTCACCGACCACGAGGAACCGACCGTTCTCGAAGGGCGACGGGGTGTGGATCCCGTCGACGTCGTGCTCGGCGCACCAGCGCGCGAAGACGTCGCGGAGCACGACGCCCCAACCGGACTGCTCGTCGGCGGCGAGCAGGACGGGACGACGGGCCCCGGCCGCGTAGGCGTGGTCGAGGAGCCGCGCCAGCGCGGTCTCGTGATCGATGCCGATGACCGGCGAGGCAGGCATCCCCGGCGGGAGCCGTTCGCCGGCGACCAACGGGATCCCCGAGTCGAGCAGCTCGATCGCCCGCACGTCGGTGGCGAGCGGATCGGGAAGGATGATGCCGTCGACCTGGGGGCTCACGACGCGTCTGCGGTCCGGATTGCTGGAGAGCAGGTTGAGGTCGTAGTCGTGCTCGACGGCGACATCGGCGACGCCGGCGACGAACTCCCGGAAATACTCGTTGTCGAAGTTGTCGGCCGCGTTCAGCACGTGAAGGCCGATCGCACGGGTGCGTCCGGTGCGCAGTCCGCGGGCCAGCGCGTTGGCGCGGTAGCCCAGCCGCTGCGCCGCCTCGCGCACCAGGGTGCGGGTGGTCTCCGTCATCCGGCCGCTGCCGGAGAGCGCCTCGGAGGCGGTGCCCAGCGAGACCCCGGCCTCGCGAGCGACGTCACCGAGGGTCACTCTCCGAACGGCCATAGGGGGATCCTAGGGTCCGCACCCACTCCCGACGGGCACGCCGCGCGCTCAGTTGGTCGCCAGGGCCTCCGCCGGGGACAGTCGGTCGGCGCGAACGGCGGGATAGAAGCCGGCCAGGCCGCCGATGAGGACCGGGACGGCCGAAACGGAAAGCCCCGAGCCTCCGACCTGCAGAGACTCGGGGCGACTCGCGTGCGCGAGGGGGGACTTGAACCCCCACCCTCTATACGAGGACTAGCACCTCAAGCTAGCGCGTCTGCCTATTCCGCCACCCGCGCGAGTGCGTGGAGAACGTTAGCAGCGTCGGGTGGCGTGGGCGAATCGGCAACGGTCGGCCGGTGAGTCGACCAGCCGCACTGACTACCATCGAGTCATGACCAATCGTGCGCTCGGCCCGGGACTGTGTGCCGGGGCCGATCCGAGAGAGGGGACGGCCTCCGCGCACACCGCTCACCCGGGCGGCCGCTCCGGTGATCACGCGCATGATCACGGCCATGATCACGGCGTGTCACCCGACGCCGACCGGCGTCTGTTGGCCTGGGCGATCGGACTGCTCGGCGGCTTCATGGTGGTCGAGGTGGTGGTGGCCCTGCTGTCCGGCTCGCTCGCACTCCTCGCCGACGCGGGGCACATGCTCGCCGACGTCGGTGCGCTCCTCGGCGCCCTCTGGGCGATCAGTCTCGCCGCCCGGCCGGCGTACGGTCGATGGACCTTCGGCTGGAAGCGCGCCGAGATCCTCTCCGCCGCCGTCAACGGCATCACCCTGCTCGTGGTCGGCGGGATCGTGGCGGTCGAGGCCGTCCGCCGGCTCGCCGGCAGCCCCGAGGTCGATGCCGGGCCGATGCTGGCGGTCGCCATCCTCGGTTGCGCGATCAACCTGCTCGCCAGCTGGCTGCTCGCCCGGGCGAACCGCTCCAGCCTCAACATGGAGGGGGCCTACCAACACGTCCTCTCCGACCTCTACGGCTTCGCCGGCACGCTCGTCGCCGCGGTCGTCATCCTGGCCACCGGCTGGGCCAAGGCCGACGCGGTCGCCTCGCTGGTCGTCGTCGCGCTGATGGCGTACGCCGCGGTCCGGCTGCTCCGCGACTCGGGGAAGATCCTGTTGGAGGCGGCTCCCGACCACGTCGACATCGACGACGTACGCGCCCATCTGCTCGCCCTCGACGCGGTCATCGAGGTGCACGACCTGCACATCTGGACCCTCACCTCCGACCTGCCCGCGCTGTCCGCGCACCTCACGGTGGAGGACGGCTGCTTCCTGAGCGGCGAGGCACCGCGGTTGCTCGATCAGGTCCAGGCATGCCTGGTCGGACACTTCGACCTGGAGCACTCCACCTTCCAGCTGGAGCCGGCCGCGCATGCCGCGCACGAGACCGGCACCCACTGAGCCGGCGGACACCATGACCCTCACCGTCGGCTTCGTGACCGGCACGACCCCCGACAAGTGGGCGCGCGCCTGGCGGGAGCGCTACCGCGAGCGCCTCGAGCTCGTCGCTGTCACCGAGGACGAGCAGGAGTCGGCGCTCCGCGCCGGCGACCTCGACCTGTGCCTGGTCCGGCTGCCGATCGACCCCGCCGGCATGCACCTGATCCCGCTCTATGAGGAGCGTGCGGTGGCGGTCGTCTCCCGCGAGCACCTGCTCAGCCTCGCCGACGAGGTCACCACCGACGATCTCGCCACCGAGCAGCTGGTCCTCGGCGAACGCTCCGGCTGGCGTCCCGAGGTCGACCAGCTCGACTGGCCGGCGATGAGTGTCAAGGACGCCGTCGAGGTCGTCGCCGGGGGCACCGGCGTGGCGATCGTGCCGATGTCGATCGCACGGCTCCACCACCGCAAGGACGTCGTACACCGCCCGGTGACCGATCTGGCGCCCACCAGGGTCGGGCTGGCCTGGCTGGTCGACGACGACAGCGAGCGGCACCAGGCCTTCGTCGGCGTCGTCCGCGGCCGTTCGGCCCGATCCTCCCGCTGAGCCGAGACCTCGGATCCTCGGACCGACCTCAGCGCGCCTCCAGCCACTCCCCCAGTGCCCGCGCGCTCCGGTCGACCACCTCGAGCCAGGACAGCGCCGAGGCGTCGGCGTTGTCCGAGACGTGCTTGACCAGCCGCACCGTCACGCCGGCCGCCCGCGCGGCCCAGGCGATGGCGTAGCCCTCCATGTCGACCAGGTCCGCCCGCCGTGCGAGCTCGGCACGCACGGCGGGGTCGCTGACGAACATGTCCCCGGTCGCCAGGCTCACCGTGCCCTCGCCGACCTCGAGCCACTCCTGCGGGTCGTAGCCGAAGCTCCGCAGCGCCTGCGCCGACAGGTCGTGGTTGAGCACCCGTCCGACCTCGTGCAGCCCCTCGAGCCCGTCGCGAAGCGCCCCCGCGCTGCCGATGTTCACCACCAGTCGGGTCCCGGGGCGGCGGGCCAGCTCGGTGGCCACCGCCGTCGCCGCGGCCACCTTGCCGACACCGGTGATCAGCAGCGGGTAGCCATCGGGGACGTACGCCGCCTCCTCCGGTGTCGCCGAGACCACCAGGACGTCACCGCGGCCGGTCACAGGTCGATCCGGCGGCCGCGCGCCGCACCCCCGCTGGTCGGCTCGGGGAGCCACAGGTAGGAGCCCGCCGGCAGCGGCCGGCTGCGGTGCTCCTCCCGGACCCGGTCGGCGAGCGCCGCGGGGTCGGCCGACGCGAGTGCGTAGCTGGCCGGCTGGGTCGTCGTACCAGCTTGTCGCCAGACCACCGCGACCCCGTCCGCCGCGAGCGTGGTGACCAGCTCGGGCTGGAGCGGGTCCGCCCCCACCGGCACCCGTACGACGACCAGCGACCGTCCGCGTGCCGCCTCCCGGTCCTGGATCTCCTCCTCCATCCACCGGTCGAACGCACCGGCGCTCCGGGATCGGACCAGCGCCGAGACCAGCAGCCCCAGCGCGGCCAGCAGCGCGATCCCGCAGGCCGCCACCAGCAGCACCGCAGCCGTGCCGGAGGCCTGTCGCGCCGCCCACAGCGCGGCCCCGGCCAACACCAGCCAGCCGATCACCCAGCCGAACAGGCGCACCGTCCAGACGCTGGGCTCGTCCACCCGAGGATCGTCGATCAGGGTCACGGCACCACCCTAATTGTCCGCCTCATTGTCCGCCTGGCGTCACGTCCGGACGGCGCTCGACCTCACTTCGGCCCCGACCTCACTTCAGCTCGGTGCTGCTCAGCCCCAGCAGGCGACGCGCGACGATGAGCTGCTGGATCTGCTGGGTGCCCTCGAAGATGTCGAGGATCTTGGAGTCGCGCGCCCACTTCTCCAGCAGCTCGGTCTCGCCGTAACCGACACCGGAGCACAGCTCGACACAGGACAGGGTGATGTCCGAGCCGACCCGGCCCGCCTTCGCCTTGGCCATCGAGGCCTCCAGGGAGTTGGGCCGGCGATTGTCGGCCATCCACGCGGCCTGGAGCATCAGCAGGTAGGCGCCCTCCCAGTCCGCCTCCAGCTGCAGGAACCTGGCCGCGGCGGCCGACTGCAGCTGGGCCGGTCGGTCGTAGTCGACCTCGACGCCCGCCTCGGCCAGCAGCTCGCGGGTGTGGTCCAGCGAGGCCCGGGCACAGCCGACCGCCATCGCCGCCACCAGCGGGCGGGTGTTGTCGAAGGTCGCCATCGCCCCGGCGAAGCCCTGCTTGACGTCGATCTCGGGCGAGCCCAGCAGGTTCTCCGCGGGCACCCGGCAGTCGGTGAAGGTGATCGTGGCGGTGTCCGAGGCCTTGATCCCGAGCTTGTGCTCCAGCCGTTCGACCTTCATCCCCGGGGTGCCCTTGGGCACCACGAAGCTCTTGATCGCGGCCCGGCCCAGTGACCTGTCCAGCGTCGCCCAGACGACCACCGCGTCGGAGCGCTCACCCGAGGTGACGAAGATCTTCTCTCCGTTCAGCACGTAGGCGTCGCCGTCGAGCACGGCGGTGGTGGAGAGGTTCGCCGAGTCCGAGCCCATCCCCGGCTCGGTGATCGCCATCGAGGCCCACACCCCGGCGAAGCGCTCGAGCTGCTCGTCGTTGGCGACCGAGGCGATCGCGGAGTTGCCCAGACCCTGGCGCGGCATCGACAGCAGCAGCCCGACGTCGCCCCAGCACATCTCGGAGACGCTCATCACCGAGGCCAGGTTGGAGCCGTTGACCACCGACCCGTCGTCCGCACGCTCCTCGCGTCGTACGCCGGCCGCACCGGCCCCCTGGCTGGCGCCCGACTCGGCGAGCCCGTCGGCCATCGCCGCCAGCATGTCGAGCTCCTTGGGATAGGCGTGCTCGGCCTTGTCGTAGGTCCGCGAGATCGGGCGGAGCATGTTCATCGCGACCTGGTGCACCTGGTCGCGCAGTCCACGGAACCTCTTCGGGTCCTCCAGATTGATGGCCACTAGACCAACACCGCACCTTCCATCACTCCGATGGCCCGCAGGTCGCGGTACCACCGCTCGACCGGGTGTTCCTTGACGAAGCCGTGCCCGCCGAGCAGCTGGACGCCGTCCAGACCGATCTGCATGCCCTTGTCGGCGCAGAGCTTGCGGGCCAGCGCGATCTCCCGGCGGGCGTCCTTGCCGGCCGCCACCTGGCCCGCCGCCTTGTAGGTGACCAGCCGCATCGCCTGCAGCTCGATGGCGATGTTGGCGACCATGAACGCCACCGACTGACGGTGCGCGATCGGCTCGCCGAACGCCTGACGCTCCTTGACGTACGGCGTGACGTAGTCGAGCACCGCCTGGGCCGTGCCGATGGCGAGCGCGCACCAGCCGAGCCGGGAGAGCCGCACGCATGCGGCGTACGTCGACCCGTCGGTCTCGCCGAGCACCGCGCCGGCGCCGACCCGGACGCCGTCCAGGTGCAGCCGGGTCAGCGACGCCGCCCGCACTCCCATCGCCGGGTCGCCCTCGACCCCGAGCCCGTCCGCGCCCGCCTCGACCAGGAAGAGCACCGGCGCCCCCTCCAGTCGCGCACCGATGACGAACAGGTCCGAGTCCGCCCCGCGTGGCACCAGGGTCTTGACCCCGTCCAGCCGGTAGCCGTCACCCTCGCGGACCGCGACCGTGCTCGGCCGGAGCACGTCGAAGAGCACCTCGGACTCCATCAGCGCCAGCGCGGCGGTGGAGGACGACTCGTCGGCGAAGGCCGGCAGGTAGGTCTGCTGCTGCTCCTCGCTCCCCCACAGCGCCAGCGCGGTGGCGACCGCACCGGAGGAGAGGCACGCGACCGCAAGGCCGAGGTCGCCCTTGGCCAGGGCCTCGGCGACCAGGACGCCGGCCGTCGCCGACCGGGTCTCGGCGACGCCGCCGAGCGCCTCGGGCACGCCGAGCAGCGGCAGCCCGACCTCCTGCGCGGCGGCCAGCACCTCGGCCGGTGCCTGGCACGCCTCGTCGGCGGCGCTCGCCGCCGGCCGCAGCACCTCGGCGGCGAGCTCGCCGACCACGTCGACCAGCATCTGCTCGTCCGCGCTCGGCGTGATGTCGAAGACGCCGCTAGCCGAGGCGTGCGGCGCCCGGGCTCCGGCGGTGCCGCGCCTCCCCGCCCGGGCGAAGGTCCGTCCCGCCTTGGTGGCCACCGTGAAGCCTCCGCGGGTGACGGTGAAGACCCCCCTCTCGGTCTGCCTGCGGATGCCCAGTCGGTCGATCACGTCGCTCTGTGCCAGCCGGTTGAGCGCGGCGACCGCATAGCCGATCGGGTCGCGGCTCTCCGAAGCCGGCACACCGTGGCGGCCCCCACCACGAAGGCTCTGGAGTAGGCTCATGCGGCAACTGTAACTCACAGTTACACTCTCGTCTACAACCTCGCCGAGTCGGTCGTTCGGACCGCCGAGTCGGTCGCCGGAACCCGCCAGTCGGTCGTCGGAACCGGCGAATCGATCGAATCGACAACCCGGGCATCCCGAGTTCCTCCACAGGCACACCGTGGAGCTCACTCGTCCACAGGCGGACCGGGCACGACGGCGTACGGCGGGTTCGGCGGCCCATGATGGCGGTCATGTCCTCCTCACCCGCTGTGCTCCCTCGCGAACCGTTCCGTGCCGCAGACCTCGCCGCTCTAGAGCTCACCAAACAAGAGCTGCGCCAGTTGTCGATCGACGGTCTGGTACGGCGAGTGACGCGCGGCGTCTACGTCGACGCCGCGACCGAGGACTCGCTCGGTCTCCGGCTGGCCGCGGTCCGCCTCGCCGTGACGGAGGCCCACGTGGTCGTCGACCGGACGGCCGCGTGGATCCACGGGGTGGACACCTGGACCTTCGAGGAACGCGACACCCTCCCACCGATCGAGGTCTGCGCCCTGCGGGGCAAGGCTCCGACTCGTCGGGGAGAGTTCGACGGCCGCACCCGCGACCTCGGCGACATGGACATCATCGAGCTCGAGGGAGTTCGCGTGACCACTCCGCTGCGCACCGCGCTGGACCTCGGCTGCGTGCTGCGGCGCCGGGAGGCCTTCGCGGCGATGTGCCTGCTCGCCCAGCACCACGACTTCGACAGCCGCGACCTCGTCACCGGCGTACGGCGGTTCCGCGGTCGTCGTGGCGTCATCCAGGCACGGGGCCTGGCGCCGCTCGTCGAGCCGCGGGTCGAGTCGCCGCGGGAGGCCTGGACCCTGCTCGAGATCCTCGATGCCGGGCTTCCGCCACCGGTGCCGCAATACTGGATCGAGATCGACGGCGTGCCGACGTACCGACTCGACTTCGCCTATCCGAACCGCCGGATCTGCGTCGAGTACGACGGTTTCGATCACCACCTGCGGACGCCGGAGCAACGCGAGCACGACCGGCGCCGTCGCGCATGGCTGGCCGACCATGGCTGGACGGTCATCGTGGTGCGTTCCGGAGACTTCACCGCAGGGATACGACACCGCTGGCTCCAGGATCTGGAGACGGCGCTCGCCCAGCAGTACCACAATCGGCGCTGGTAGTGCTGACTCGTCGGTTCCAAGGCACGATTCGCCGGCTCCAACGACCGATTCGGCGGTGCTGGGGACGGACTCGGCGTCAGGAGTCGGCCGGCCAGTCCAACGGGTACTCCGCCGCGGCCTTGTCGTGCTGCTTGCCCAGCCTCTTCCGGGCCTTGGCGGCGAGTCGGTCGCCGAAGACCGTTCCGTAGGTGTGGTCGGTCTCGTGTTGCAGGCAGCGGGCGAGCAGCCCGTCGCCGGCGAAGGTGACGGGGGATCCGTCCAGGCCGACCCCGTCGACCCGGGCCCAGTCCGGCCGGGGGCAGGCGATGTAGGCGCCCGGGAAGGACAGACACCCCTCCTCGGACTCGTCGAGACTCCGGTCCTTGCCCTCCGGCAGGGTCAGCACCGGGTTGCACACCACCCCCACCACCGGCCGGCCCGAGGCATCGGGACAGTCGAAGACGAACATGGCCACGTCCTCGCCGATCTGACAGGCGGCCAGACCGACGCCCTCGGCGGCGTACATGGTGGCCACCATGTCGGCGGCGAGCTCGCGCAGCCTCTCGTCGAAGACCGTCACCTTCCGTTGCGCGGTATGCATCACCGGTGTCCCCCACCGCGTCACCGGCCTGACCCGCCCGCCGGACGGCAGCGGACCGTACGGCGCCAGCGGCTCCTCACTCCCACTCATGGGCGGCACCCTAACGTCCGACTCGCCGGTTCTAACGCCCGACTCGGCGGTTCTCGGGACCGACTCGGCGGGAGGTGACGTAGCACGCGACGGCGCTCGCCGCCGCCACGTTGAGCGAGTCGATCCCGCCCGACATCTCGATGATCGCGCGCCGGTCGGCCGCGCGCTGCCAGTGCTCGGAGAGTCCGTGCCCCTCCGAGCCCAGGACCAGCGCCACCTTGTCCAGATCGGCCACCGCCTCGGCCAGGGGTACGGCGTCCGGGGCCAGCGTCAGCGCGACGGTGGTGAACCCCGCCGCGGAGAGCATCGGCAGCGCGTCGTACCAGTCCGGCAGCCTGGTCCACGGCAGTGCGAAGACCGCCCCCATCGCCACCTTGACGGACCGCCGGTAGAGCGGGTCGGCGCAGCGCGGCGCCAGCACCACGGCATCGAAGCCGAGACCGGCCCCGCTGCGGAAGATCGCGCCGACGTTGGTGTGGTCGACGATGTCCTCCAGGACCAGGATCGAGCGGGCGCCGGCGAGCACGTCCGCCAGGTCCGGCAGCGGCCGCCGCCGCAACGAGGCGAGCGCGCCGCGGTGCACGTGGAATCCGGTGACCTCCTCGGCCACCGCCCCGGAGACCACGTAGCAGGGCGCCTCGGATGCCGCCAGCACGTCGGCCAGGGTGTCGAGCCAGCGCGGCGCCATCAGGAACGAGCGCGGGTGGTAGCCCGCCTCGACCGCGCGGCGCACCACCTTCTCGCCCTCGGCCAGGAAGAGTCCGTGCTGGGCCTCGAGATGCTTGCGGAGCTCGACGTCGCGCAGGTCGCGGTAGTCCGCCAGCCTCGGGTCGTCGACCCGGTCGATCTCGATCAGCCCGGCCACGACTCAGTAGGCCTCCGGGTGCGCCACCCGGACGACCTCGCCGATCACGATGACGGCCGGCGGCCGGACCGCCTCCGCGGCGAGCCGGTCGGCGAGGGTGCCCAGGGTGGCGAGCACCGTGCGCTCGGTGGGCATGGTGCCGTCGCAGATCACCGCGACCGGCGTCTCGGCGTCGCGACCGCCGGCCAGCAGCGCGGTCGCGATGGCCGGCGCGTTCTCCACCGCCATCATCAGCACCACGGTGCCGTTGAGCCCTGCCAGCGCCGACCAATTGGTCAGCGAGTCCGGATGCCCCGGCGGCACATGCCCGGAGACCACCGTGAACTCGTGCGTCACGCCGCGGTGGGTGACCGGGATCCCGGCGACGCCGGGGACCGTCACCGGCGAGGTCAGACCGGGGATGACCCGGACCGGTACGCCGGCCTCGCGGCAGGCCAGGATCTCCTCGTAGCCGCGACCGAAGACGAAGTTGTCCCCGCCCTTGAACCGCACCACCGACCGCCCGCCGCGGGCCGCCTCGACGATCAGCCGGTTGATCTCCTCCTGCTGTGCCGAGCGCCCGCGCGGCAGCTTGGCGACGTCGACCAGCTCGACGTCCGCCGGCAGCTCGGAGAGCAGCTCGCGCGGCGCGAGCCGGTCCGCGATCACCACGTCGGCCGCCATCAGCGCCTTGCGACCGGCCACCGAGACCAGGTCCGGGTCGCCCGGACCGCCGCCCACCAGGGTGACCAGGCCGGTCGCCATACCGTCGGGGGCGGCGCCCTGCGGCGCCTCCTCCCGAACGCCGAGCGCACCGGACCGCAACCCGTCCAGGATCTGGTCGCGCAGCGCGGCGGAGCGGCGCGGATGCCTGTTGCTCAGCACCGCGATGGTCACCTCGCCGTCGCGCCCGGTGGCCGGCGTCCAGGCCGAGGCCAGGGCGGCGTCGTCGGAGCGCACGCAGAAGATCCGCCGCTGCTCGGCGGCGGCGCTGACCGCCTCGTTGACCTCGGCGCGCTGGGTGGCGGCGATGACGTACCAGGCGTCGTCCAGATCGCTGGGCTCGAAGCGTCCCGCGCGCCACGAGACCTCCCCGGCGCCGACGAGGCCCTCGATCGCCGGCCGGACATGCGGGGAGACCACCACCACCTCGGCGCCGGCGGCGAGCAGCGCGGGGATGCGCCGCTGGGCCACATGGCCACCGCCGACGACGACGACCCGGCGGCCGGTGAGGATGAGGCCCGAGGGATAGGGCGGATGCGCTGCCACGGGGCCAATACTCCGTCATCGGACGGCCCGACGAGCGCCCGGGCCACGACCCGGACAGCCCTGTAGCCTCGATCCATGAGCCTCGACCGACCTGTCGCCCCCGACCCGTACGACCTGCTGCCAGCTCTGCCGCGCTTCGATCTGACCAGCACCGACGTGACCGCCGGCCAGCCGCTCGGCCCGGCCCAGGTGTACGCCGAGGGCAACACCTCGCCGCAGCTGTCCTGGTCCGGCGCGCCGGAGGGCACCCGGAGCTTCGTGGTGACCTGCTTCGATCCCGACGCCCCCACCCCGAGCGGCTTCTGGCACTGGGTCCTGGTCGACGTGCCGGCCGAGGTGACCAGCCTCGCGGCCGGCGCCGGTGCCGCCGGCACAGCACTGCCGGGCGGGGCGTTCCACGTGCGCAACGACTTCGGCACCGCGGACTTCGGCGGTGCCGCACCGCCGGAGGGTGATCAGGTGCACCGCTACTACTTCGTGGTGCACGCGGTCGGCGAGGAGAGCCTCGGCGTGACGCCCGACGTCTCACCCGCGGTGGTCTCGTTCAACCTGGCCTTCAAGGCACTCGGCCGGGCGATCCTGGTCGGCACCTACCAGCACTGAGCCTGGTCCAGACCGGCCGAGACCGGCCGAGATCCGGCGATGGACCAGGGGGTGCGGGCGGACACCTCGAGAGATAAGTTAGGTTAGCCTAACCGACTTCTCTGGAGGATACCGATGTCCCTCACCACCGCCACCCGTCGCTCACTCCTGGTCGGCGGCGCCGCCACGCTCGGGCTGTCCGCCTGCGGCAGCGAGCAGGCCGACACCCACCGCACCTCGACCCACCAGGTCACCCTGCGCGGCAAGCTCGGCAGCACGGAGCTCACCGACGTCCCGACCCGGCTCGTCACCCTGGGGATCGGCCCCGACACCAACATCGCCCTGTCGCTCGGCGTCACCCCGGTGGCGATCGCCCGGGACAGCAACGTCGAGGGCGGCATCGAGCCGTGGACCCGGACAGCGCTCGATGACGCCCGCCCGACGCTCATCGACGCCTCCGCCGGTATCCCGGTGGAGAAGGTGGCGGCCGCCAAACCGGACCTGATCGTGGCGACCACCGACTACCAGCTCGCCAAGAGCTACGACCAGCTCACCGAGATCGCGCCGGTGCTGGGCTACACCAGCGGCCCGAACACCGACCGCTGGCAGAACACCGTCACCCGGCTCGGCACGGCGCTGGACCGTCCGGCCAAGGCGAAGAATGTGATCGCCGGGGTCGAGGCCGCCGTACATCGGCTGCGCGCGGCCCACCCCGAGCTGGAGGGCAAGGCGTTCACCTTCGGCCCGGTCCAGGCCGACGGCACCATCTACACCGTCAACTCCGCGACCGACCTCAGCGCAGCGCTGCTGGGTCAGCTCGGCCTCAAGCTCTCCGACGCGGTCACGAGCCTCAAGCCGAGCAGCACTCCGGGCAAGTCGGTGGTCAGCCCGGAGCGGCTCGATCTGCTCGACGCCGACCTGCTCATCCTCACCTACGTCGACACCGCCCAGCGTGCCAAGCTCGAGTCGAACCCGCTCTTCCAGAAGCTGTCGGCGGTCAAGAAGGGTCACTACGTGGCGATCCCGTTCCCGGTCGCCATCGCTGCCGCGTTCCCGGACCCGCTGACCGTCCCGTTCGCGCTCCGTTCGATGGCACCCAAGCTGGCCGCGGCGCTCGCCTGAGCCCGGTCCGATGTCGGCGAGCTGCCCGGCATCGGACGGGCTCGGGATCAGTACTGCGGCGGCCCGTCCGAGGCACGGCGCAGCAGCTCCGCGAAGTCGGTCGGGTGCTCGAACTCGTCCTCGACCAACCGTCGCGGAGCGGCCGGGGCGGGACCGGTGACGTCGACCAGCGCGGCGAGCTCGGCCGCGGCGCGCTCGATCCGCTTGTGCAGGTCGGCGCTGCCGCCGGTCGCGGCCTCACCGAAGTCCTCGCTGGCGGCGAAGACGCCGGTCGGGACCACCACCGCGTGCAGGTAGGCGAAGAGCGGCCGCAGCGCGTGGTCGAGGACCAGGCTGTGTCGAGCGCTGCCGGCGGTGGCGGCGATCAGGACCGGCGTGCCGTCCAGCGCACCGGTCTCCAGCACGTCGAAGAAGGTCTTGAACAGCCCCGAGTACGACGCCGAGAAGACCGGGGTGACGACGATGAGGCCGTCGGCTCGCTTGACCCGCTCCAGCGCCTCGGCGAGCTCGCCGGTGGGGAACCCGGTCAGCAGGTGGTCGGCCAGCGCGTGCGCCAGCGGCCGCAGCTCGAGGTAGGTCAGGTCGACCTCGTCCCCGCGGGCACCCAGGGCCTGCTCGGCGGCCTCGCCGAGCAGGTCGGCGAGCAGCCTGGTCGAGGACGGCACCGAGAGTCCCGCGGAGACGACCACGAGCCGCTTCACAGCTCCCCCTCCAGCACTCGTGCGACCTCGGGGTCGTCGAGGGATCGGTCGCTGCTGCCGGTGGCCGAGTCCGCCTCGGCGTACACGGTGCTGTCCTTGCCTCCGCCCGCGGCCGCGACCAGCGAGGCGTGGGTCGGGGCGTCCGGGACGCCCGGCGCCCGCCGCTCGGCGAACTCAGCGCGCAGGGTGGGCAGGATCTCGCCGTACAGGTCGAGCTGTTCGAGCACCGTCTTGAGCGGCAGCCCGGCGTGGTCGATCAGGAAGAGCTGGCGCTGGTAGTCGCCCACGTACTCGCGGAACGAGAGCGTCCGCTCGATCACCTGTTGCGGCGAGCCGACCGTCAGCGGGGTGGCGGCGGAGAAGTCCTCCAGCGACGGCCCGTGCCCGTAGACCGGAGCGTTGTCGAAGTACGGCCGGAACTCGTCGACCGCGTCCTGGCTGTTCTTGCGCATGAAGAACTGGCCGCCCAGGCCGACGATGGCCTGTTCGGCGGTGCCGTGGCCATAGTGCTCGAACCGCTGGCGGTAGAGCCTGACCATCTGCTGGGTGTGACTGATCGGCCAGAAGATGTGGTTGTGGAAGAAGCCGTCGCCGTAGTACGCGGCCTGCTCGGCGATCTCGGGACTGCGGATCGAGCCGTGCCAGACGAACGGCGGTACGCCGTCCAGTGGACGCGGGGTCGAGGTGAAGCCCTGCAGCGGCGAGCGGAACCGTCCCTGCCAGTCGACCACGTCCTCGGTCCAGAGCCGGTGCAGCAGCGCATAGTTCTCCACCGCCAGGTTGATGCCCTGGCGGATGTCCTTGCCGAACCACGGGTAGACCGGGCCGGTGTTGCCCCGGCCCATCATCAGGTCGACCCGGCCGTCGACCAGGTGCTGCAGCTTGGCGTAGTTCTCCGCGATCAGCACCGGATCGGTGGTGGTGATCAACGTGGTCGAGGTGGACAGGATGAGGCGCTCGGTCTGGGCGCCGATGTAGGCGAGCGTGGTGGTCGGGGCGGAGGCGATGAACGGCGGGTTGTGATGCTCGCCGGTGGCGAACACGTCCAGGCCCACCTCCTCCGCCTTCTTGGCGATCGCGACCGTCGCCTTGATCCGCTCGTGCTCGGTGGGGGTCGTGCCGGTGGTCGGATCGGTGGTGACGTCACCGACGGTGAAGATGCCGAACTGCATGCCCATGACAGACCTCGCTCCTGATGCGCGGAATCTAGTTGAAATTCGAACTACTCTGCACAACTCGGTTGCCCACCACGCTATTCCCCTGTCAGGCTGGGGCGAGTGACCCTCTCCTTCGCGATCGCCAGGCGGGCATTCCGGAGGTACTCGACCTACACCACGGCCACCCTGGCCGGCATCTTCACCAACTCGGTCTTCGGCGTCATCTACAGCTATGCCTATCTGGCGCTGTGGCACCAGCGCCCCGGAGCCGGCGGGTACGACGCCGCCGACGCCGTCACCTACGTCTGGCTCGGGCAGGCGCTGCTGATGACGGTGGCGCTGTGGGGCGGCGGCAGCACCGACGACCTGGCGACCCGGATCCGCAGCGGTGACGTGGCGGTCGACCTGTACCGGCCGGTCGGGGTGCTGCACTGGTATCTGGCCAGCGACCTCGGCCGGGCGGCGTACCACGTCGTCACCCGCGGGCTGGCGCCGACGGCCATCGGCGCGCTGCTCTTCGGCCTCGTCACCCCGACGCCGGCCGCGGCGGTCGCGTTCCTGATCAGCGTCGTCCTCGCGGTGGTGGTGAGCTTCGGCGTGCGCTTCCTGGTGGCGGCCAGTGCGTTCTGGCTGCTCGACGCCACCGGTCCCCGTGCGCTGGCCGGAGTGCTGGCGCTCTTCTTCTCCGGGATGGTGCTGCCGCTCAACATCTTCCCCGACGGCATCCGGCAGGTCGCGCTGGGGTTGCCCTGGGCGTCGTACGTCCAGACTCCCGCCGATCTGTGGCTGGGCAGGCACACCGGCTGGGACGCGGTGGCCGCGCTCGGACGGCAGGCGATGTGGGCGCTGGTGCTGCTGGCCGGGTGCGCGGCGGCGATGCGGGCCGCCACGCACAAGGTGGTGGTCCAGGGTGGCTGACGGCCGACGCGGGTTGACCGCCGAGGCGGCGTACGCCGTGCGCAGCTATCGCGTGATCGCCGGCGGCTGGGTGCGCTCCTCGTTCGCCTACCCGGTCTCGTTCTGGATGCTCACCGTCGGTGCGCTCGCCGTGAACGGTCTCGACTTCGTCGGGGTCTGGTTCATGTTCCACACCATCGACAGCCTCGGCGGCTTCAGCCTGCGCGAGATCGGGCTGCTGTACGGCGCCACCAGCATCGCGATCGGCGTCGGCGATCTGCTGATCGGCAGCGTGGAACAGCTGGGCGTCAAGATCCGGACCGGCCAGCTCGACGCGATGATGACCAGGCCGGTCCCGCTGCTCGTCCAGGTCTGCGCCGATCAGTTCCAGCTGCGCCGGCTGGGCCGGATCTCTCAGGCGATGATCGTGTTCGCCTGGGCCGCGCCGATCGTGGACTGGGATCCCGCCCGGGTACTGGTCGCGGTGATGATGCTGTGCTGTGGCGGGGCCATCTTCTTCGCGCTCTTCGTCGGCTTCTCCGCCCTCCAGTTCTGGGCGGGCGACGCCAACGAGGTCGCCAACGCCTTCACCTACGGCGGCGACACGATCAACCAGTATCCGCTCACCATCTATCCCAAGGAGCTGGCCAGGTCGCTCACCTACGTGCTGCCGCTCGCCTTCGTGAACTGGTATCCGTGCCTGTTCCTGCTCGGCCGGTCCGACCCCTTCGGCGCGCCGGACTGGCTGCGGTTCGCCTCGCCGCTGGCCGCGGCGTGGCTGCTGGTGCTGATGTCCCTCATCTGGCGTGCCGGCGTGCGCCACTATCGATCGACCGGGAGCTGACATGGTCTCGACAGGCTCGACCGACGCAACGCCGTCCTCGACCGATGTCCCGCTCGTGCGGGTCCGCGGCCTCGGCCGCGACTTCGCCGTCCGCGTCCGCACCGGCCGGTTCCACCGTCGTACCGAGGTCGTCTCCGCCGTCCGCGATCTCTCCTTCGACATCGCGCGGGGCGAGATGGTCGGCTACATCGGCCCCAACGGCGCCGGGAAGTCGACCACCATCAAGATGCTCACCGGGATCCTGGTGCCCACCCGCGGCCTGGTCCGGGTGGCCGGGCTGGAGCCCAGCCGACACCGGCGCGTCCTGGCGAGGCGGGTCGGCGTGGTCTTCGGCCAGCGGACCTCGCTGTGGTGGGACCTTCCGCTGCGGGACTCCTTCGACCTGCTCCGCCGGATGTACGAGATCCCGGCCGCGCGGTTCGCCGGCAACCTCGCCGAGTACGTCGAGCTCCTCGACCTCGGCGACCTGCTCGACACCCCGGTGCGGCAGCTGTCCCTGGGTCAGCGGATGCGCGGCGACATCGCCGCGGCGTTGCTGCACGACCCCGAGGTGCTCTACCTGGACGAGCCGACCATCGGGCTGGACGTGATCTCCAAGGGGCGACTGCGGGAGTTCCTGCGCGCGCTCAACGCCGAGCGCGGCACCACGTTGCTGCTCACCACGCACGACCTGCAGGACATCGAGGCGCTCTGCGACCGGGTGATCGTGATCGACCACGGCACCAGCGTCTTCGACGGCGGCCTCGACCGGCTGCGCGGCATCGGTGGCGCGCATCGCACGTTGGTGGTGGACCTGGTCGACGAGCTTCCCGGCGGACGGCGGATCGAGCTGCCGTGGGAGAGCGCCGGCCTGGCCGGCGCCGAGGTCACCCGCGTCGAGGGACCCCGGCAGTGGATCGCCTTCCCGGCCGGGGCCAGCGCGGCACCGATCGTGGCGGCCGTCGCGGCGGCGTACGACGTCGCCGACCTGTCGATCGCCGAGCCGGAGATCGAGGAGGTCATCAAGGAGCTCTACTCGCGGTAGCGGCGGGCCGGCGTCACGGCCCTTGCACGGGCCGAACCGGCCCGACCCCGAACGAAGGACGATGGAGAGACCCATCCCTCAGTCCTCGAAGTCCTTCGCGGGCAGTTCCTCCTCCAACTCAGCGCCGTAGTGTTCGACCTCGGGGTCGCGGTGCAGCCCGCCGCTCATCGCGTACTCCTCCTCCGGGGAGAGGATCAGCCGGTGCCGGCCGAAGAAGGCGAAGACGACCAGCCCGACGGCGTAGATGATCACGATCGCGATGATCGCCGGGCGGTAGTCGGGGTTCTTCAGGATGCCGATGAAGGTCAGCAGCGCCAGCACGAAGGCGACGACGGCGCCGGCGATCCCGGTCGGGCTCCGATAGGGGCGGGTCGCGCTCGGGAAGCGCAGCCGAAGGACGACGAAGGAGACCATCTGGAGCATGTAGGCGATGACGGCGCCCCACACGGCGATGTTCAGCACGATCTTGCCCGCGGTCGAGCCGGCGTTGTCGGAGATGACCAGGGCGACGAAGCCGATCACGGCCCCGACGATGAGCGCGACGTACGGGGTCTGCCGCTTGCCGGTCAGGGAGAGCTGCTTGGGATAGTAGCCGGCGCGGGAGAGCGAGTAGATGTTGCGGCCGTAGGCGAACATGATGCCCTGCAGGCTGGCCAGCAACCCGATCAGCGCGAACGCCGAGAGCACCCGCGCCCAGCCGCCGGGGAGGAAGTCGCGGAAGCCGTCCAGCAGAGGCTCGCCCGAGGCGGCGGTAGCGGAAGAGCCGAGCACGGCCGGGTTGAGGAAGAAGACGATCGCGGCGCACACGACGAGGGTGACCATGCCGGAGAAGCCGGCCCGCGGAATGTCCCGCTGCGGGTTGTGCGCCTCCTCCGCGGCCAGCGGGAGCTCCTCGATCCCCAGGAAGAACCACATCGCGAACGGCAGCGCATAGAGGATCCCGGTGACGCCGAACGGCAGGAAGGTGCCGTGGCCGGCCTGGCTGATGTCGTCCAGCGTGCCGAAGTCGAGGGCGCCCTTGGCGGCGGCGAGGATGCCGAAGAGCACCAGGATGGCGACCGAGATGACCGCGACGGTCACCGCGAACTTGAACGAGGCCTCGGCTCCGGCCGCGTTGAGCAGCACGAAGACGACGTACAGGATGACCCACCACAGCCAGCTCGGGAGATTCCCCCCGAAGACGCCGTCGGCGTAGCTGGCCGAGAAGTAGACCACCACGCCGGTGGTGAAGACGTACTCGATCGTCTCGGCGAAGCCGGTGATGAACCCGCCCCACGGTCCCATCGCGGCGCGGGCGAAGGAGTAGGCACCGCCGGTGTGCGGCATCGCCGCCGACATCTCTCCGATCGAGAAGAGCATCCCGAAGTACATGAGGATCATCAGGATCGTCGCGATCAGCAGGCCGCCCCACCCGGCGGTCCCGAGTCCCCCGTTCCAACCGGAGAAGTCGCCGGAGATGACCGCGGCGACGCCGATGCCCCACAGACCCCAGAAGCCCGCCGTCCGCTTGAGCTGGCGCTTGTCGAAGTAGCCCTCCTCGGCGTGCGAGTAGGTCACCCCACCGGTCCCGGCGGCGCTCGGGGTGGGTGTGGTCGACAGGGGCTTGGCGAGATCATCGGTCATGGGAACCTCGTGGGCTGATCGCGGTGGCGGAGGCGCGACGCTGCGATAGCCCGGAAGATAGCCAGTCGATGAGTCGGCATGCTGGCCCGTGCTGTTACGTTGCCGTGAAGACTTGCCCGCCTTCCCCAGAGGTATGTGTCGTGCCCGTGAAGACGCCCGTCCTGGTCAGCGCCCATCGACGAGAGACCCCGGCCGCGATCCGGTCGGCGGCAGCGCTCGGCGCCGACTTCGTCGAGTTCGACGTACGCCGTCTCCGCGACGGCAGGTTCATCGTCGCGCACGACCAGCCGGCCGACGCCCCGGCCACGCACGGCGCATCCACCGCCACCGAGCTCCTCGGCATCGACACGCTGCTCGACACGCTGGTCGAGCTGCCGGGCGTGGGCGCGCATGTCGATCTCAAGCTCGGCTCTCCCCCGCGACCGGACGAGGTCGACGGCTGGCTCGACGTGGTCGGTCGCGCGGTGGACCGGCTGGGCGCGGAGCGGGTGCTGGTGACCACCGGACGGCCCGTCCTCGCCCATGCGCTGAGGGGCTGGGCCCGCACCCGAGGGGTGGACCTGCTGGTGGGGCTCTCGGTCGGCACCAGCCTGGCCGGGCTGCGGCCGCGCGACGCGTGGCGCTCGCTGCGTGCCCAGCTCACCCCGGAGGGCCAGCTCGAGGCGTCCGGCGCCGGGGCGCTGTGCGCACACCATGTGCTGGCGCTGCTACGGCTGCGTCGGCTCGCTCGCCGCCGCGGCCTGCGGCTGATCGTGTGGACCGTCGACTCCCGCCTCGGGCTGCGCTGGTGGACCCGGCCGGGCGCGACCTGGCTGGTCGTGACCAACGACCCGGAGACCGCGCTGCGCCGACGGGACGGCAGGTGACAGGATGCCGCTCATGACGACCACGACCGACGTGCTCGGCGCGCCGTACACCGCCGAGACCATCGACCTCTCCCCCGACGACGAGGGCGCTCGAGTCGCCACCCTGGTCCACCTTCCGGCGGACGCCGACGTCCCCGCCCAGCGCGCGGTGCTGCACCTGCACGGGTTCTCCGACTACTTCTTCCAGACCGAGTACGCCGCCTGGTGGACCTCCCGCGGCTACGACTTCTACGCTCTCGACCTGCCCAAGGCGGGGCGCTCGTTCCGGGAGCACCAGACCCCGCACTTCGTCACCGACCTCGAGGAGTACTTCCCGGCGCTGGACCAGGCCTGGTCCAAGATCACCGCCGAGCACCGGCAGGTGGTGTTCGCCGCGCACTCGACCGGCGGCCTGACCGGTCCGCTCTGGGCGGACGCCCGGCGGCCGGCCGAGCTGGTCGGGATGTTCCTCAACTCACCGTGGTTCGATCTGCAGGGTTCGGCGCTGGTGCGCGCACTGGGCACCCCGGTCCTCAAACAGATCGGCAGATGGCAGCCCAAGCGCCTGATCCCCCGCTCGGTGAGTGGGCTCTACACCAGCTCGCTGCACCGTGAGCACGGCGGTGAGTGGGACTTCGACCTGAGCTGGAAGCCGGTCGACTCCTTCGACGTCTACACCGGCTGGCTGCGGGCGATCCGCAACGGACATGCGCGACTGCATGCCGGCCTGGCGGTGGCTGCGCCGGTGCTGGTGATGTCCTCGGATGCCTCCTCGGTGCCCAGCGAGATGGGCGAGGACGTGCATTCCACCGACATCGTGCTCGATGTCGCCCACATGCGACGCTGGGCCACGTCGGTCGGCACCCACGTCACCTACGTCGCCGTCGCCGGAGCCCGGCACGACATCGTGCTCTCCCGGCCCGACGTACGCGCCCGGGCCTATGCCGAGCTGGCCCGCTGGCTGGGCGCGTACGTCGAGTAGCTACGACCCGCGGCCGATCAGTGACCGCCCGGCTGCGGGCCGGCCGCCGGCGGCTCCGGGTTCGGGATCGGGTCGGTGAGCGGGTCCGCATCCGACGGCGGGGCCACGGGCGGAGCCGGAGGCGCCGCGGGAGCCGCCGCGTCGAGCTCTCCGGGCGGTGGCATCTGCGGCAGCCCGCGGTCGGAGGTCGTGCTCGCGCCCTCGGCGGCCGCGATCGCGTCGCGCACCGCCTGGTCGGTCGCGCTGTCCCGCTTGGGGAGCTGCGGCTCGGTCGGCCCCATGTCGACCCGCTTGCGCGGGCCCTCGGTCTCGCTCGGGATGCCGGAGAGCTGCGACATCGTCGAGCCGAGCCCCTCCAGCGCCTTGCCGATCTCACTCGGCACGATCCAGACCTTGTTGGCGTCGCCCTCGGCGATCTTCGGCATCATCTGCAGGTACTGGTAGGCCAGCAGCGACTGGTCCGGCTGGCCGTCGTGGATCGCCTGGAAGACGGTCTGGATGGCCTGCCCCTCACCCTGGGCCCGCAGGATCGCGGACTCACGGTCGGCCTGGGCCCGGAGGATCTGGGACTCGCGGGCGCCCTCGGCGTTCAGGATGGACGACTGCTTGTTGCCCTCCGCGGTCAGGATCGCCGACTGGCGCTGCCCCTCGGCGGTCAGGATGACCGCGCGCTTGTCCCGGTCGGCGCGCATCTGCTTCTCCATCGCGTCCTTGATCGAGGCCGGCGGGTCGATGCTCTTGATCTCGACCCGCTTGACCTTGATCCCCCACCGGCCGGTGGCCTCGTCGAGCACCGCGGAGAGGCCGGAGTTGATCTGCTCACGGCTGGTCAGCGTCTCCTCCAGATCCATGCCACCGACGATGTTGCGCAGCGTGGTCATGGTGAGCTGCTCGACCGCCTGGATGTAGTTCGCGATCTCGTAGGTGGCGGCGATCGGGTCGTTGACCTGGAAGTAGATGACGGTGTCGATCGACACCGTCAGGTTGTCCTCGGTGATCACCGGCTGCGGCGGGAAGGAGACCACCTGCTCGCGCATGTCGATCATGTAGCGCACCTTGTCGACGAACGGCACCACCACGTTCAGTCCCGGTGGCAGCGAGTTCTTGTACTTCCCGAATCTCTCCACGATCCCGGTCCGCGCCTGCGGAATGATCCGCACCGACTTGGCCAAGGTCGTGATGACCAGGATGGCGAGGATCACCAGGATCACCAGGGCAGCTGTCATGGTCGGTCCACCTTCTCTTCTCGCTCTTCTCGTCTCATTCGATCTCCGGCAGCGGATGCACGTACGCGGTGGCACCGCGAATCTCGAAGACCTCCACCGCACTACCCGCCTCGATCACCAGCGAATCATCGTAGGGAACCGCGCTCCACAGCTCGCCGTCGATCTTGATCTGGCCGGGCTCGTGCGCACTGATCCGGACCGGGGTCACGGTGTGCTGCCCGATCAGCTTGCGGGTGCCGAGCATCAGCTCCGGACCGGTGTGCAGCCGGCCGAGCAGGCTGGGACGCACCACCGCCAGCAGTCCCATCGCCACCACCAGCGCCACCACGGCCTCGATGACCAGGTTGTCGGTCAGGGCCGCGGTGATCGCTCCGGCGAACGCGCCTCCGGCCAACATGAGCAGCACCAGGTCGAGGCTGAACATCTCAGCCACCACCAGCAGCGCTCCGGCGCCCACCCAGATCAGCCAGTCCATATAGTGACTCTAGCCTCTACAACAGGCTCGCTGGCCGGCGTGGCCGCCCTCAACGCGCCCCGGCCGTCTGTGGCCATGAGCAGCCCCGCCTCCAGACCGGGGACGGTCGTCTGCCATGCAGTGATCCGCAATCGCGCACGACGCGACGATCTCCACCCTGGGCAGCCACCGGAGAGCCTCAACCTCGCACCGTCACTAGTACCAGTCCATCTTCACCACAATCTGCTCAACGCACCAAGAACGTACCGCCGCAACCAACTATGGCGTTCTCGCGTCTAAACCATGACAACGGGCGGGCAAGCTACCCATCCGTATTGAACGGGACGGCCGACCATGAACCACGAGCACTTCAATCCCCAGACGCGACCTCACCTCCAGACGATCTCACGCTCGCTTGCGCTCACGCGGTCGATCGCCATCGCTGCTCTTTGCGGGTCGATGCTTTCCGCGTGTGGAGGATCCGTCGCCACCACCCATCACTCGCAGGTCACCACATCCGGCACGGCCCCGTCTGCGTCAGATCTGGCCTCTTCTCCACACAGTGACGACTGCTTATCGGCCACAAGCGCCTCCTGGAGCGCCAGAGACATTGGCCAGGAAATCATCAGCCACGGCGTCAAGTTCGCAAGTCTCATAATGACGATCAAAAATACGTCACATGCGGCCTGCAATGTGCGAGCGCATCTCATATTTCAGCCAGTAGAGACAGGCGGAACTGTTCAGTACGCAGCAAGGCCGTGGGGAAAAATCTCGACCCGAGACCTCAGCCTAAATCCTAACCGGAAATTGGACGTGGGCTTTGTCTGGACGACAAGCAATTGGGGAACCCGATGCATAGGGCCAACAAGACTAATCGGGCTCAAAGTCGGCGGAGACAAGAAAAGAATCACAACAGTCATGTTGCCAACGTCACAGTCCATCTGTCGGCTGAACGCCACATACGTGACTGCCGCGACCATAGGCCATGTCTCGTTCCACAGATAGACCGCAGAACCAGCCAAAATACCGGCGAACGTGCAACACCAGAACTTCGCACGAACCCCGCTCCTCACTGAGGTTTTCTCACCGGAGTGGCTGGTGTGGCGTGTGTGACCTGAAGCTCCTATAGATCGTCAAGCGGCGATCGAAGGGAGTTTCAGGTCTGGGCGGTCTTGGCTGGTGGCCTTGATGAGTGGCAGCAGTTCGCGGGCGACGTAGCGCTTGAGGCAGCGGATGATCTCGCGTTTGGACATGCCCTCGGCCGTGCGGCGTTCGACGTAGGCCCGTGTCTGCTCGTGGGACTTCATCCGGACGATCACGACGCGGTGTAGGGCACTGTTGGCGGTCCGGTCACCACCGCGGTTGAGTCGGTGGCGGTTGGTCTTGCCCGAGGACGCCACCAGCGGGCTCACGCCACACAAGGCAGCGAAGGATGCCTCCGATCTGAGGCGCTCGGGGTTGTCGCCAGCGGTGATGAGGAGCTGGCCTGCGATGTCGGCCCCAACCCCGTGGACGGCCAGCAGACCGGCAGCCTTCTGGCCGATGAGCGTCTTGAGGTCCAACACGTCAGCCTCGACCCCCATCGCATCACCGAGATCACCGCCGCCGCCCTCGTTCTACTTCACCTTCAAAAAGGAACCCGATGAGACGCCCGGTGAGAAAACCTCACTGACTCCGCTGACCCTCTTGGCGGATCGGCCGTCAGCGGGCGTGCCGGCTGGATCGATGAGCGAAGTAGCGGCCGTCGCGCGATTCCAGTTGCAACGGCATCCCGAACGTGGCGGTCAGATTGGCCTCGGTGAGCTCCTGCTCGATCAGGCCCGCGGCGACCACCCCGCCCTCGCGCAACATCAGCACGTGGCTGAAGCCCGGCGGGATCTCCTCGACATGGTGCGAGACCAGGATGGTGGCCGGCGAGTCGGGATCGAAGGCGAGCGAGGACAGCGTGGAGACCAGGTCCTCGCGACCGCCGAGGTCGAGTCCGGCGCCCGGCTCGTCGAGCAGCAACAGCTCGGGGTCGACCATCAACGCCCGGGCGATCAGGGTGCGCTTGCGCTCGCCCTCGCTCAGGGTGCCGAAGGTGCGCTCGGCCAGATGGGGAATGCCGATCTCGACGAGCAGCTCCTGGGCGCGACCGTGGTCCAGGTCGTCGTACTCCTCCCGCCAGCGACCCATCACGCCGTACGACGCCGAGACGACCGCGTCTCGGACCAGCTCGCCGCGCGGTATCCGGTCCGCGATGGCGGCGCTGGTCAGCCCGATCCGGGGACGCAACTCGAAGACGTCGACCCGACCGAGCATCTCGCCGAGCACCTCGGCGATCCCGCTGGTGGGATGCAGCTGGGCCGCCGCGATCTGCATCAGGGTCGTCTTGCCGGCGCCGTTCGGACCGAGGATCACCCACCGTTCGTCCTCCTCCACCGTCCAGGTGACCTGGTCGAGCAGGACGGAGGTGCCACGGCGCACCGTGACGTCGAGGAGGTCGATGACAGCGGCCATGGCGCTCACCCTATCGAGGCATCCTGGCCGCGCCCCGGCAGGCGGCGTAGGGTCACCGCGTGCTCGACTCGCTGCGGTTCGCCTGGTGGGTGACGGCATGGCTGCGCGGCGACGCCTCGACCGACGACGTCCTCGACGGCGTGATCGGTGCCGACGCCACCCACGTCGTCCTCGGCCTCCCGGAGCTCGGTCTCGGCGGCGAGCCGGGAGTGGCTCAGAGCCTGGTCGGCGGCCTCGGGCGGCTGCGCGTCGAGGGTGGCACCGGCGCCGGGCTGGCGGTGCCGGCGTACGGCGACCCGGTCGGCCTGGGCGGGCCACCGGAGTTCAACACCGCGGCCCTGGAGGCCGGCCAGGCGGTGGTGACCGACGCCGGTCTCGGACTGGTGCCGATCCGGGTCGGTGCCGTCATCGAGTGGCACTGCCTGCCGGCATGGCGGCGTGCGGTGCCCGACGTCGGCGAGGCGGACCGCGGGCTGCGGGCCGCGCTGCGGGACTCGGCGACGGCACTCGCCGAGCTGGACGTGGCCCGCTGGCGGCCGGAGGCGGCCGACCGGCTGATCAACCTGCGGCACGCGCCGGCGCTGCCACAGGTGCCGGGGATCCCGCCCCGCTGCGTGGAGCTCGCCGCGCGTGGCTCGCAGGCCGCCGAGATCGTCGAGGTCGCGCTCGAGGACGACGGCGCCGCGATCAGCGCCGGCGAGATCGAACGACGGCGCCAGGCGCTGGTGCCGCTGGACCGGGCGGTGCGGCGCGCGCTCAGTGCCGCCGGTTCCCCGGAGGCGTGGCCGCCGGGCTGAGCATCGTGGCCGGCGGACGCGCCGCACCGAACGGACCGACCACTTGGATCCGGTCGCCGAGCCGGACCGAGCCGAACAGCCACAGGTCGCTTGCCAGGCCACCCGGGACGCGCTGGACCCGCAGCTCCACGGTCCGGCCGGCGACCCCGGCCACGGTGAAGGGTCGCTGCTCGCCGCTGCCGGGGACCACCAGGTCGATGCGCTGGCCGGTGCCGATCGCCGAGACATCCTCGAGCTCGAGGAGTGCCCGGCACACCTGGGGGGCGATCCGCTCCAGGCCCACCACCGTCGCGGCGAGCTCTCGAGCCACCAGCAGGACCCGGCCGCCGATGCGCGCCCGAAGCTCCACCTCGACGTCCGCGAGCGGGCGCGCCTGGCACTGACAGCCCGCCGTACTGACCGTGTGCGCGGTGTACGGCGCCGGCTCGGTCTCGCCGGACACCACCTGGAGCGAGGTCGCGCCGGCCGTCCCCAGCAGGCAGGCCGGCGGCATCCAGAACCCCGCCTCGGTCAGCGCGTCCAGGAGCGTGGGGTGCGGGCCGCACCCGACCTCGACCCCACCGAGTCGAATCCTGGCCACCATCCCGACCAAACCCTTCGTGCCCTTCGCGCCCTCGTGTCACCGGCGAAGCTCCCATGCTAGTGACTCACCCGGCCGGAGCCGAGCCGGCGGATCGCTGTCCGGTCTCGCCGAGGGTTTCGCCGAGGGTTTCGCCCAGGGTCTGGCCGAGGGTCTGGCCGACGATCTCGCATAGGGTGTCGTCATGGCCTTGGCGAGCGACGATGACCAGCGACGATAACCTCTGAGGCGATGACCGAGTACCAGCTGGGCCAGCGCCCGGACACGCTGTTGATCACCCTCTCCGGCCGCGACCGACCCGGGGTGACCTCGTCCACCCTCGCCACGCTGGCGCTCGCCGGGGTCGACGTCGTCGACCTGGAGCAGATCGTGCTGCGCGGACGGCTCGTCCTCGGCCTGCTGGTGACGGCGCCGGAGTCACCCGGCGCCGCTGCGGCGCTGCGTACCGCCATCGAGGAGACCGCCCACGCCCTCGACATGAGCGTCGAGATCGAGGCCGGCACGGGCGACCGGCCGCACCGCCCGCGGCAGCGGGCCAGGGTGACGGTGCTCGGCACCCCGCTCAAGGCGGCGGCCCTCGGCGCCGTGACCCGCAGCATCGCCGGCCACGGCGGCAACATCGACCGGATCATCCGGCTGGCCCGCTACCCGGTGACCGCCTTCGACCTGCACGTCTCCGGCGCCGACCCGGACGAGCTGCGTCTCGCGCTGGCCGCCGACGCCGTCGCCCAGGAGGTGGACATCGCCGTCCAACCGGCGAACCTGACCCGCCGCGGGATGCGGCTGATCGTGATGGACGTGGACTCCACCCTGATCGACGGCGAGGTGATCGAGATGCTCGCCGCGCACGCCGGTTGCGAGGCCGAGGTCGCCGCGGTCACCGAGTCCGCGATGCGTGGCGAGGTCGACTTCACCGAGTCGTTGCGCGCCCGGGTGAAGCTGCTCCAGGGCGTCCCGGCCAGCGCGCTGGACGAGGTGTACGCCGGCCTGCAGCTCAACCCCGGCGCCCGCACCATGGTGCGCACCCTGCGCCGGCTGGGCTACCGGTTCGCGATCGTCTCCGGTGGCTTCTCCCAGATCACCGACCGGCTCGCCGCCGATCTCGGCATCCACTTCGCGCGGGCGAACGAGCTCGAGATCGTCGACGGCGTGCTCACCGGCGAGCTGGTCGGCGAGGTGGTCGACCGGGCCGGCAAGGCGACCGCGCTGCAGGAGTTCGCCGCCGAGCTGGGCATCAGCGAGGCCGCGACCGTCGCCATCGGCGACGGCGCCAACGACCTGGACATGCTCGCCGCGGCCGGCCTCGGCATCGCCTACAACGCCAAGCCCGCGGTGCGCTCGGCGGCCGGCACGGCCATCAACGTGCCCTACCTGGACACGATCATGTACCTGCTCGGGATCTCCCGGGACGAGATCGAGGCGGCCGACGCGGAGGCCGGCATCGTCACCCCGGCACCGCCGGTGTGAACCCCGGTCCGCCAGACGTCAGCCCCGGCCGACGTGGAACCGGATCACCGAGGCGGCCGCCTCGTCCAGGTCGGCCCACTCGCCGTCATAGGCGAACACCGCCACCGCCGAGGTCGGGAACCCGGCCGCGAGGTCGTTGCCCGCCTCCTCCTCGCCGGCACCGTCGTCGAGCAGCGCGACCAGGTTCGCCACCGTCGGGTTGTGGCCGATGACGACGAGGACGCCCACCCCCGGGTCGGTGGTCCGGATCTGGTCGAGCGCCGCCTCGGTGGAGGCGACGTACAGGCCGTCGTCGTACTCGGCCAGACCGAGATCCCAGCCCGCCCCGACGGCGACGTCCTCCCAGGTCTGCACGGTGCGGACGGCCGCGGAGACCAGGGCGTAGTCGGGCTCGACCCCGGCGAGCCAGCTACCCGCCTCGTGGGCGTCGGCGTGGCCCCGATCGGTGAGCTGCCGGTCGAAGTCGGACGGCGCCGACGCCTCGGCCTTGGCGTGCCGCATGATGACCAGGGTGCGCATACCGCGAGCCTACGGTTCGGCGGCCGCTTCTGGGAGTCCCCGCCCGGTTCCGCGCTCGCGGTCAGGCACCCATCGCGTGGTAGCCGCCGTCGACGTGCACGATCTCGCCGGTGGTCGCCGGGAAGAAGTCGCTGAGCAGCGCACAGATCGCCTTCGCGGTCGGGATCTGGTCGGTGTTGTCCCAGCCCAGCGGCGCCCGGCCGGCCCACATCGAGTCCAGCTCCTCGAAGCCCGGGATGGCCTTGGCCGCGAGCGTCTTCAGCGGGCCCGCGGAGACCAGGTTGACCCGGATGCCCTCCGGCCCGAGATCACGGGCGAGGTAGCGGGCGGTCGACTCCAGGCCGGCCTTGGCCACCCCCATCCAGTCGTAGGCGGGCCAGGCGACGGTGGCGTCGAAGGTGAGCCCGACCAGCGAGGAGCCGGCGGAGAGCAGCGGCCGGCAGGCGATCGCCAGGCTCTTCAGCGAGTAGGCGGAGATGTGCACCGCCTGCGCCACGTCGTCCCACGGCCCGGTCAGGAACTTGCCGCCGAGCAGCGTCTCGGGGTTGCCGAACGCGATCGAGTGCACCACGCCGTCCAGACCGTCCACATGCTCGCGCACCGCGTCCGGGAGCGCGGCCAGATGATCGGCATCGGTGACGTCGAGCTCGAGCACGGGCGGGGTGACCGGGAGTCGCTTGGCGATCCGCTTGGTGATGTTGAGCGCCCGGCCGAAGTTGGAGATGAGCACCGTCGCGCCCTGCTCCTGGGCGACCTTCGCCGCCGCGAAGCCGATGGAGGTGTCCATCGTGACTCCGGCGACCAGGATCCGCTTGCCGTCGAGAATGCCCATTGCCCTAGCTCCTTGAGTGTCGCCGGTGTGGCGGTCGGTATGGCCGTCGGTGTGGTCAGTGGCCCATGCCGAGGCCGCCGTCGACCGGGATCACGGCGCCGGTCACGTAGCCGGCACCCTCGCCGGCCAGCCAGGTCACCGCCGCGGCGATCTCGGCCGGCTGTGCGTAGCGACCCAGCGGCACCCGGTCAAAGATCGCCGTTCGCTGTTCGTCGGTGAGCGCGTCCGTCATCTCGGTCTCCACGAACCCGGGCGCGACCACGTTGGCGGTGATGCCACGGCTGCCGAGCTCACGGGCCAGCGAGCGCGCCATCCCGACGAGTCCGGCCTTGGAGGCGGCGTAGTTGACCTGGCCCGGGTTGCCGAGCAGTCCGACCACCGAGGAGATCAGGATGATCCGGCCGCGCCGCAGCCGCAGCATCCCCTTCGCGGCGCGCTTGGCGAGCCGGAACGAGCCGGTCAGGTTCGTCTCCAGGACGCTCGACCAGTCCTCCTCCGACATCCGCAGCACCAGCGTGTCCTTGGTGATGCCGGCGTTGGCCACCAGCACTTCGACCGGGCCGTGCGCGGCCTCGACCTCGGCGTACGCGGCCTCCACCTGGGCGGGGTCGGTGATGTCGCAGCGGACATCGAGGGCGCCCTCGGGCGCACCGCCGTTGCGCGTGGTCACGGCCACCTGGTCCCCCTGGGCGAGGAACGCCTCGGCGATCGCCCGGCCGATGCCCCGGTTGCCACCGGTGACGAGGACGGATCGCGGGGGCACGGCGGCCGGCTCAGCATCGCTCACCTGCCGAACGCTAGCGGCTACCAGGGGGTACGCCGAATCTCCTCGCCGTCCTGCGCGCCGGTCCGGCCGGCGTACCGGTCTACTCGTCCTCGAGCCGGAAGCCGAGCTTCATGCTGACCTGGAAGTGCTCGACCGCACCGTCCTTGACCTGGCCGCGCACCCCGGTGACCTCGAACCAGTCCAGGTGGCGCAGCGTCTGCGAGGCGCGCTCGACCGCGTTCTGGATCGCCGCGTCGATGCCGTCCGGCGAGGTGCCGACCACCTCGGTGACTCGGTAGGTGCGGTTGGTCATCTCCGTCTCCTTCGCTCCTGGGTACGGCCCCACATCCGCGGCGCCAGGTGCGAGCCTAGCGGCGTAGGATCGAACCCATGGCGCATTCAGGTCGCACACGAGCCCGGGCGACGGAGGAGGCCCCGATCCGGATCACCACCGCCGGATCCAGTCGAGCCGCGGACATCGCCACCCGGCAGCGCCGCTACATCATCTCGATGGCGATCCGATCGGCCTGCTTCATCGGGGCGGTCATCGCCGGCCTCACCCACGTCAACTGGCTGTGGCCGATCCTGATCGCCGGCGCGATCGTGCTGCCCTACGTCGCGGTGGTGATGGCCAACGCCACCAACCGCAAGGCCGACAACATCGCGCTGCTCGATTCGCCGTACGGACGACCGGAGCTGCGCGGCGGACGGGAATGGCGCGAGCGGCACCGCCAGGACCCGACCTACGGCGAGGACAGGTAGCGAGGACAGGTGGGCGACCCCGACGATCCCGCGGTGTGCTCGGCCAAGGGCTGCCAGCGTACGGCGGCCTGGGAGCTGCGCTGGAACAATCCACGGCTGCACACCCCGGAGCGGCGCAAGATCTGGCTGGCCTGCGAGGAGCACCGTGAGTCGCTCGGCGACTTCCTCGGATCGCGGGGGTTCCTCCGGGACGTCGTGCCGCACTGACCTCGCGGGTCGCCGCCCGGACACCCGGCCGCCGATTCCGCCGCCGGTCAGCCGCCGATGGCCGACATCGGCCGGTCCGGCTGCAGGAAGGCCGGATCGTCGATGCCGTGGCCGGCGCGCTTGCCCGCCATCGCCCGCACCCACCGGTCGGCCAGCTCGGCGTCGCTCTCGCCCGAGCGCATCGCGGCTCGCAGGTCGGACTCACGGCGTGCGAACAGGCAGTCGCGGACCTGGCCGTCCGCCGTCAGACGCACCCGGTCGCAGTCACCGCAGAACGGCCTGGTGACCGAGGCGATGATCCCGACCGTGGCCGGACCGCCGTCCACGGTGAACAGCTCGGCCGGCGCGCTGCCGCGCGGCTCCGCGGTCGGGGCGAGCGCGAACCGGCTGCCGAGCCGATCGAGGGTCTCCTCCGCGGTCACCATCCGCTCCCGGGACCAGCCGTGCTGGGCGTCCAACGGCATCTGCTCGATGATCCGCAGCTGATAGCCGTGCTCGACCGCCCAGGCGAGCAGCTCGGGCGCCTGGTCGTCGTTGACGCCGCGCATCAGGACCGCGTTGATCTTGATCGGCCCCAGACCGGCGGCGGCCGCCGCCTCGATCCCGGCGAGCACGTCGGGCAGCCGGTCGCGCCGGGTGATCTCGGCGAAGGTCTCCGGACGCAGGGTGTCGAGGGAGACGTTGACCCGGTCCAGACCGACCTCGGCCAGCGCCGCCGCGGTCCGGGCCAGTCCGAGGGCGTTGGTGGTGATCGACAGGTCGACGTCCGCATCGAGGCGCCGTACCCGTCGCACGATGTCGACCAGGCCACGGCGCACCAGCGGCTCACCGCCGGTGAAGCGCACCTCCCGTACGTCGAGCAGCCCGGTCGCCACACCGACCAGCCGGACCACCTCGTCGTCGGTGAGCACCTCCTCGCTCGGCAGCCAGTCCAGGCCCTCGGCGGGCATGCAGTAGGTGCAGCGCAGGTTGCAGCGGTCGGTCAGCGAGACGCGCAGGTCGGTGGCCACCCGGCCGAACCGGTCCACCAGCCGTCCGGCCGGGGCCGGCAGGGTCGCCGGTCCGGTCGCGATGCTGAGCGTCTGGTTCACCTTGTCATCCTACGGGCGATGTCCGTACCGTCGGGCGCCTCGTCTAACCTCGCAGGTGTGCGGTCGTTCCGGTTCCTGCTCTCCCGCCGCTGGATCCTGTTCGCTCTCGCGGTGGTGGTGCTCGCCTATGCCACCTGGTGGCTCGGCAACTGGCAGTTCAGCCGGCTGCAGGACAAGCGGCAGGACAACGACATCATCCGCACCAACGAGAAGGCCGACCCCGAGCCCGCCCGGAACGTGATGGCCGTCGGGACGGACCTCGACGACGCCGACGAATGGCGACGGGTCACCGCGACCGGCACCTACGACACCGCGGACACCATCATCTGGCGCTATCGCAGCGGCGACCACGACCGCAACGGCGTGGACGTGGTGGTCCCGCTGGTGATGAGTGACGGCAGCACCCTGCTGGTCGATCGCGGCTGGATGTCGACCCCGGACCAGGACACCCTCACGACACCGCCGAACGCACCGAGCGGCACCGTCACGGTGGTCGGCTGGGCCCGCGCCGACGCCAGTGGCAGCGCGACGTCGGTCACCGCCTTCGGCGATCTGCTCGGCACCCGGGCGCTCTCCGCGGTCGAGGCCGGCAAGGCGATCGACCATCCCACCCTGGGCGGCTTCGTGAACCTCGACACCGAGAACGGCGCCTCCGCCCGTGGGCTGGAGAAGGTCGACATGCCCGAGCTCAACGACGGGCCGCACTTCTTCTATGGCATCCAGTGGTGGTTCTTCGGGGTGCTGGGCGTCGTGGGCTTCTTCTACCTGCTCTACGACGAGCGGCGAGCGCAGCAGGGCGACGACACCGCCGACCCGGCCGCCGGGGTCGGAGGGCCGCCCGCCGACGACGCCCAGCCGACGGCCGCGGCGGTCCCGTCC
>NZ_JASGET010000026.1:0-12725 GCF_047606145.1 Nocardioides sp.
CACCAGCAGCGCGGCCCGGCCGGCGTCCGCGGCGGCGTCCGCGTGCGGCACCGAGTCGGGCAGCAGGCCACGCGCGAGCGTGGTCCGTACGCCGGTCGGGGGGATGAAGACCACCGCGCTGATCCGCGGGTCCACCGAGCCGCGCACCGCGTAGAAGTCCTCGGTGCCGTCCTCGGCGCTCTCGCTGCCGGAGATGGTGAAGCCGCCGTAGAACGCCGGCGCCACATTGTCCGGGTGGCCCTCGATCTGCGCCGCCAGTCGAAAGAGCGCGTCGTCGTCGAGGATCAGCTCGCCCCCGGCCACCAGCGCGCGAGCCAGGGTCAGCCCGCCGACGATCGCCGCCGAGGACGACCCGAGTCCACGGGCATGCGGGATCACGTTGCGGCAGGTCAGCCGCAGCCCCGCGGGCTGGCCGCCGAGCGCGTCGAAGGCGGCCCGCATCGCGCGCACCACCAGATGCCGTTCGTCGGTCGGCACCTCATCGGCGCCGGCGCCGTCCACCTCGACCTCGAGTCCGGAGCCGATCACCTCCGCGCACAGCCGATCACGCAGACCGAGCGCCAGACCGAGCGAGTCGAACCCGGGCCCGAGATTGGCCGAGGTCGCGGGCACCGTCACCTCGACCGGACCGTCGGTGTAGGTCACGCCTCAGCCGGCCAGTCCGGCGGCCCCGGCGGCCGCGTCGATGTCGGCATCGACCACGACCTCGGGAACCGACCCGAACCACTCCAGTGCCGTCACGGTGTCCTTGAGCCCGTGGCCGGTCACGGTGATCACCACCCGCTGACCGGCATAGCTGCGGCCCTCGGCCAGGTCCTGCAGGAATCCGGCGACGCCGGCCGCGGAGGCAGGCTCGACGAAGACGCCGTCGTGGCGTGCCAGGTCTGCCTGGGCGGTCAGGATGGCGTCGTCGCTCAACGCGGCGAAGCCACCGCCGGACTCGGCGGCCGCCGCATCGGCGAGCTTCCAGGAGGCGGGGTTGCCGATCCGGATGGCCGTCGCGCGAGTCTCCGGATCCGGAAAGACCGTCCCGGTCACCAGCGGCGCCGCGCCCTCGGCCTGGAAGGCGCGCATCACCGGCCTGCGGGTCGCACGACCCAGGTCGGCGTACTGCTGGTAGCCCAGCCAGTACGCCGAGATGTTGCCGGCGTTGCCGACCGGCAGTAGATGCGCGTCCGGAGCATCGCCGAGCCGGTCCACGATCTCGAAGGACGCCGTCTTCTGGCCCTCCAGCCGGACCGGGTTGACCGAGTTGACCAGGGCGACCGGGTAGTTCTCGGCGAGACCGCGGGAGAGCCGCAGGCAGTCGTCGAAGTTGCCCCGGACCTGGATGACCTTGGCTCCGTGCACCAGCGCCTGGGCCATCTTGCCGGCGGCGATCTTGCCGGACGGGACCAGTACGATCGGGGTGATCCGGGCCTTGGCCGCGTAGGCCGCCATCGAGGCGGAGGTGTTGCCGGTCGAGGCACACACACAGGCCATGGCGCCCTCGTGCACGGCCACCGAGATGGCGGCGGTCATGCCGCGATCCTTGAAGGACCCGGTCGGGTTGTTGCCCTCGACCTTGAGCCACACCTCGGCCTGCCCGACCTCGGAGAGCCAGGCCGAGGCCACCAGCGGGGTGCCGCCCTCGCCGAGGGTCACCGCCGGGGTGCCGGCCGGGATGTCCAGCAGGTCGCGGTACTCCTCGATGACCCCACGCCACTGGTGGGTGCCGGGGGTCGTGGTCGGGTCGCTCACGATGGTGCTCACTCTGCTCCTTCGACACGCATCACCGAGGTGACGTCGCGGACACTGTCCATGGTGCGCAGGTGCTCGACGGTCGCCGAGAGCTGCGCATCGCGGGCCTCGTGGGAGACGACCACCAGCTGGGCGTCCTCGCCGCGGCCCTGCTGGCGCACGGTCTGGATCGAGACCCCGTGCTCGGCGAAGGCGGCCGCCACCGCGGCCAGCACGCCGGCACGGTCGTCGACGTCGATGGCGACGTGATAGCGGGTGATGGTCTCCCCCATCGGCAGCACCGCCCGGGCGGCGTACGCCGACTCCCCGGCGCCGCGGGTGCCGAGCACCCGGTTGCGGGCCACCGTGACCAGGTCGCCGAGGACCGCGCTGGCGGTCGGCGCGCCGCCGGCGCCCGGACCGTAGAACATCAGCCGGCCGGCGGCCTCGGACTCCACGAACACCGCGTTGTAGGCCTCGCGTACGCCGGCCAGCGGGTGACTGCGCGGGATCATCACCGGATGCACCCGCACCGCCACCGCCTCCTCCTGCGCCCCGTCGGTCCCGTCGGGACCCTCAACCGCGCGCAGCTCGGCGATGGCGAGCAGCTTGACCACACAGCCCATCTCGGCGGCCGAGGCGACGTCGGACGCACTCACCTCGGCGATGCCCTCCCGGTAGACGTCCGAGGCGGTCACCCGGGTGTGGAAGGCGAGGCTCGCCAGGATCGCGGCCTTGGCGCCGGCGTCGAAGCCCTCGACGTCCGCCGTCGGATCGGCCTCGGCGTACCCGAGCTCCTGCGCATCCGCGAGCGCCTCGGAGAAGCCGGCGCCGAGCGTGTCCATCTTGTCCAGGATGTAGTTGGTGGTGCCGTTGACGATGCCCAGCACCTTGGTCACCCGGTCGCCGGCCAGCGACTCGCGCAGCGGCCGGAGGATCGGGATCGCGCCAGCCACCGCCGCCTCGAAGTACAGGTCGCGGCCGGCCTTCTCGGCCGCCTCGAACAGGGTGGCACCGTCCTCGGCCAGCAGCGCCTTGTTGGCGGTGACGACGCTCGCGCCACTCTCCAGCGCGGCCAGGATCAGGCCCCGGGCGGGCTCGATCCCGCCGATCACCTCGACCACCAGATCGACGTCCGCGCGGGCGACCAGCTGCTCGGCGTCGGTGGTCAGCAGCGCGGCCGGCACGTCCACGTCGCGCGGAGCGTCGAGACGCCGTACGGCGACCCCGACCAGCTCCAGCCGGGTGCCGACTCGGGCCTCGAGGTCGGCCGCCTGCTCGATCAGCAGCCGGACGACCTGGGAGCCGACCACGCCGCATCCGAGCACGGCGACCCCCAAGCGGTCGATCGGCTTGTCACTGGGCTCCGCACTGCTCACGGCGCAAGGGTATCGGCGTCGGCCCCGCGCCGCCGAGTCGCGCTCTGTGGGCGGACACCCGGCATCGGCTCGATCAACCGACGTCGGTGGCCAACAGGTCGTCCTCGGTCTCGCGGCGGACCACGACCCGCGACTCCCCGTCCCTGACCACGACCACCGGCGGGCGCAGCGCGTGGTTGTAGTTCGAGGCCATCGACCGGCAGTACGCACCGGTGCCCGGCACCGCGACCAGGTCGCCGGGTCGGATGTCGCCGGGCAGGAACTCGTCCTTGACCACGATGTCTCCGGCCTCGCAATGCTTGCCGACCACCCGGGCGAGCACCGGCTCCGCCGTCGAGGCCCGGTTCGCCAGGGTGCAGGAGTAGTCCGCGTCGTAGAGCGCGGTCCGGATGTTGTCGCTCATCCCGCCGTCGACCGAGACGTAGGTGCGGCGCCGGCCGCCGTCGAGCGCGACCTGCTTGACGGTGCCGACGGTGTAGACGGTGCACATCGCCGGGCCGACGATGGCGCGACCCGGCTCGATCGAGAGTCGCGGCTCGGCGATCTCCAGGTCCCGGCACTCGTGCGCGACGATCTTGCCGAGCTCGGTGGCCAGCTGGGCCGGATCGGAGGGGTCGTCCTGGGTGGTGTAGGCGATGCCGAAGCCGCCGCCCAGGTCGAGCTCGGGCAGCTCGACGCCCAGCTCGGTGCTCACCTGCGCCTGCAACGCGAGCACTCGCCGCGCCGCCACCTCGAAGCCGGCCGAGTCGAAGATCTGGCTGCCGATGTGGGAGTGCAGTCCGAGCAGCGTGACGCCGGACGACGCGAGCAGCCGCCGGACCGCCTCGAAGGCGTCGCCCGAGGAGATCGAGAAGCCGAACTTCTGGTCCTCGTGCGCGGTCGCGATGTACTCGTGGGTGTGCGCCTCCACGCCGGCCGTGACGCGCACCATCACCCGGACCTCGCCCAGGCCCGGGTCCGCGGCGATCTCCGTCACCCGGTCGATCTCGTCGAAGGAGTCGACCACGATGCGCCCGACTCCGGCGGCCACGGCCCGGCGCAGCTCGATGGCGGTCTTGTTGTTGCCGTGGTACCCGATCCGGGCCGGGTCCAGGCCGGCCCGCAGGGCGACGCTCAGCTCGCCGTTGCTGCACACGTCGAGGCAGAGCCCCTCCTCGCCGATCCAGCGGGCGACCGCCGTACACAGGAAGGCCTTGCCGGCGTAGTAGACGTCCCAGCGGTGCCCGTCGGCATCCGGGTCGGCGAAGGCCCGCCGGAAGGCGCGGGCGCGGGCCCGGAAGTCGTCCTCGTCGAGCACGTACGCCGGGGTGTTGACGTTCGCGACCAGCTCGGGGATCGCGATCCGGCCGATGACGAGCTCGCCGTCGCTCTTGTGGGCGGTGCGCGACCACAGCCGCGGCACCAGGTCGTTGACGTCGGCGGGCTGGCGCAGCCAGGACGGGCCGCTGAAGGCACCGGCGGCATGGGCCCAACCGGCCTCGTGGGTGGTCCCGGCCATGGTCACATCCGTTCGGGGGCGCCGACGCCGAGCAGCCCGAGTCCGTTCGCCAGCACCGTCTGGGTGGCGACCACCAGGACGAGGCGAGCGATGTTGACCGCGGTGACCGGCTCGTCACCTTGCGGCAGCATCCGGCACTCCTTGGTGTCGTACCACTTGTTGAACACCGACGCGGTGTCCTCCAGGTAGCGGGCGATCCGGTGCGGCTCGCGCAGCTCGGCGGCGCTGGCCACCACCCGGGGGAACTCGGCCAGCGCCCGCAGCAGCTCGCCGTCGCGCTCGTGGGCGAGCAGGGTCGGGTCGAACTCGTCCGGGTCGCTCAGGTCGGCGGGCAGCGTCATGCCGAGGTCGGTGGCGTTGCGCACCATGCCGCAGGTCCGGGCGTGGGCGTACTGCACGTAGTAGACCGGATTGTCGTTCGAGGCCTTCGCCCACAGCTCCAGATCGATGTCGATCGGCGAGTCGGAGCTGTAGCGCGCGAGCACGTAGCGGCTGGCGTCCACGCCGATCGCGCCGACCAGATCGTCGATCCTGACGACGGTGCCCGCCCGCTTCGACATCCGCACCGGCTGGCCGTCGCGCAGCAGGTTGACCATCTGCCCGATCAGCAGCTCGAGGTTGACCCCGGGCTTGTCGCCGAAGGCGGCGCACATCGCCATCATCCGACCGACGTAGCCGTGGTGGTCGGCGCCCAGCATGATCAGGCACCTGTCGAACCCACGCTCGCGCTTGTCCAGGTAGTAGGCGATGTCACCCGAGAGGTAGGCACCGGTCCCGTCCGACTTGATGACCACGCGGTCCTTGTCGTCGCCGAACTGGCTGCTCGCCAGCCACCACGCGCCATCCTTCTCATAGAGGTTCCCGAGATCCTTGAGCCGCTGGACGGCATGCTCCACCGCACCGCTGCGGTGCAGCGTGTCCTCATGGAAGTACACGTCGAAGTCGACGCGGAAGTCGTGCAGACTCTGCTTGATCTCGGCGAACATCAGCTCGACGCCGGCCGCCCGGAACACCTCCTGCGGGTCGGCGGCCGCCAGTGCGTCGGGGTGCTGGGCGAGGACCTCGGCGGCGATGTCCTCGATGTACTGACCGCCGTATCCGTCCTCGGGAGCCGGCTCCCGCCTCGCCGCGGCGAGCAGTGATCGCGCGAATCGGTCGATCTGGCCGCCGTGGTCGTTGAAGTAGTACTCCCGGGTGACCTCGGCGCCGCTGGCGGTGAAGACCCGGCCGAGCGCGTCACCGACCGCCGCCCAGCGGACGCCCCCGATATGGATCGGTCCGGTGGGGTTCGCCGAGACGAACTCGAGGTTGATCTTCTCCCCGGCGAGCAGTCGGTTCCCGCCGTACGCCGCCCCCGCCGCCACGATCTCGGCGGCCACCTGCCCCTGGGCGCCGGTGTCGACGGTGATGTTGAGGAAGCCAGGACCCGCGACCTCCACCGCGGCGATGCCGTCGGAGGCCTCCAGCCCGGTCTTGATCAGCTCGCCCAGCGCCCGCGGATTGGTGCCCGCGCCCTTGGCCAACTGCAGCGCCACGTTGGTCGCGTAGTCGCCGTGACCCTTGGACCGGGGGCGCTCCACCGTCACGCTGGTCGGGACACCGTCGGCAAGGGTGAGCTCGCCCCGGTCGGAGAGCGCCATCAGGACGTCGATGATCGCGGTGGAGAGCTGGTCGGGAGTCACCCGTGCAGGGTATCGGTGCGAGCCGGTTTCTCTCACACCGATATCGACCTGTAGGGTTCTTCATCGCGCCGGTTCCCGGCGCATGCCTCCGTAGCTCAGGGGATAGAGCACTGGTTTCCGGTACCAGGTGCCGCAGGTTCGAATCCTGCCGGAGGCGCACGTCAACGCCGGTCACGCGCTAGGGTCCGGCCATGTCGCTCGCCCGGCTCGGTGCCATCGTGATGGCCCTCGCGGCGTCGGTCAACCTGGTCCTCGGCGTCGCCGGTCACTCCCGGCTCTCCGGGCCGGTCCTGGTCACGCTCAGCCGCGACCACGGCATCCACGCCGACGACCTGACCATCCTGCTGTGCTGGGCGCTGGTCATGCTGGGCAGCGTCGCGCTGTGGCGGCGGGGGCGTTAGCCGACCGCGTCGACCGGTGTCTCCTCAGACGGGGCGGTGAGCAGCGGGCGACGCGGCCCGCCGCTACCCCCAGCGGACGATCTCGATCGGCAGGTCGGCCAGCGCCGTACGCGAGTGCGCGGCGGCGAGCTCATCGGCATCCGCCCGCGTGCCGCACATCAGCGCGGCGGAGTTGCTGACCACCACCCGGCGCTCGTCGTTGACGACGGCGACCCGGCCGGGCTCGGCCCGCAGATGCGGCAGCAACCGCCGTTCCATCGAGGCCAGGCTGACATCGACTCCGGCGATGCCGACGAAGTCGATGTCGGCGTCGATGTCGGCGTCGATGTCTGTCTGGCCCCGCAGCACCGGCATCGAGAAGGTCAGCGCGTAGTCCTCGGTGCACATGTGGTCCACATACGGCCCGGTGACATGCGGACGACCGGAGTCGTGCGGCACCCGATACCACGCATAGCTGCGATAGTCGTAGAAGCCGAGCGCCGCCGGTTCGGTCTGGACCTGGAGTCGCTCGACGACCGCATCGGCTCGCGTGACGAACCACTCCAACCACCACTCATGGTCGGCCAGCAGGCCCGGTGCGGCCACGAACCCGGCCCCCTGGACCGCGCGCCGCTCCAGCGCCGGTCGCACCGCGGCCTCCACCTGCGCGACCATCGCACTCGTCGGCTCCGGTTCGTCGGCCAGGCCGGCCAGGGCCGCGGTGGCCGCCAGCCGCGCGGTGGCGAACGCCTCCTCGGCCACCTCCGCGAACGCCGTGGCGACCCGGTCCTCGCCCTTGCTCACGCCGTCTCCTCCGTCGGTTCCTGCGGTTCCTGCGTCGGTTCATCCGTCAGTGCGATCCGGTGCTCGATCAGCCGTGCGGTCGCGCTGGCGAGTCGCCGTTCGACGGCGGCCCGGGCGACCTCGGGGTCCGCCGACGATACCGCGTCGACCGTCGCCCGAACCTCTGCCACGTCGTCGGCGTGCGTGGCGTCGTCGCCGCTCACGAGCCAGAGCAGGACGCCGATCTCCGACTGCAGGTCGACCTCGGCCCGAAACAGCCGCGAGGACTGCGCGGCGACCGCGAGCAGCACCCGCAACCGGGCGTCCGCACGTCGACGAGCGCCGGCGTCGGGGGCCGCCGCGAAGGCGTCGGCGGCCTCGGCCAACTGGACCAGGTCATCGCTGCCGGCCCGCCGGGCCGCCAGCGCGGCGGCGCCACCCGCCACGGTCGCGTACAGATCGGCGAGGTCGCGCAGCTCGACCACGCTGAGCCGCGCGAGGTGCCGCCTGGTCGCCGTCTCCGCGGCGTCGGCCCTGGCCCGGACGAAGCTGCCGCCCCGCCGCCCCCGGCGGGTCTGGATCAGGCCCTCGTGACGCAGCACCGAGAGCGCCTCCCGGATGGTCGCCGTCGAGACGCCGTACGCCGCCGCCAGGTCGATCTCGCCGGGAAGCTGGACGCCGTCCGGCAGGATCCCGAGCGCGATGGCGTCGCCGAGCCGTCGACTGACGATCTCGGATCGTGCTCGCGGCTCCAGTGGCGCGAACACCGCAGCCGTCGCCTGGCCGTAGTAGTGCCGCGCCATCGACCACCCTCCCACGGTTGTGTACGGCGAAGTTGTTTACGGCGAACTTACAAATGCCCGTTGCGTTCATAACCTTTGATCTCATAGTTTATCGCTCATGGCAGCCGCCCCGTCCAGCCCAGCCGTGGTCCTGCGTCAGCTGCGTCGGACGTTCGGCTCGACGGTGGCGGTCGACGACATCGACCTCACCGTTGCCGACGGCGAGTTCTTCGCCATGCTCGGCCCCTCCGGCTCGGGCAAGACCACCGTCCTGCGCATGATCGCCGGCTTCGAGCAGCCCACCGCCGGCACCGTGCATCTGGGCGGGGTCGACGTCACCGCACTGCCGCCGAACCGGCGCGACGTCACCACCGTCTTCCAGGACTACGCGCTGTTCCCGCACATGAGCCTGCAGGACAACGTCGAATACGGCCTGCGCGTGCGCGGCATCGACCGGAACGCCCGCCGCAAGCAGGCCCTGGCCGCGCTCGAGATGGTGCGCCTGGACCATCTGGCCGACCGCAGGCCGCACCAGCTCTCCGGCGGTCAGCGCCAGCGGGTGGCGCTGGCCAGGGCGTTGGCGGTGCGACCGAAGGTGCTGCTGCTCGACGAGCCGTTGGGCGCCCTCGACCTCAAGCTGCGTGAGCAGATGCAGATCGAGCTCAAGGCCATCCAGCGCGAGGTCGGCATCACGTTCGTCTTCGTCACCCACGACCAGGACGAGGCGCTCACCCTGTGCGACCGGCTGGCGGTCTTCAACGACGGCCGGATCGAGCAGGTCGGCGACGCCCGCACGGTCTACGAGACCCCCGCCAACCGCTTCGTGGCGGGATTCGTGGGGACCTCCAACCTGCTCTCCGGCACGGTCGCCGAGCAGGTGGTGGGCCGTACCGGTACCTGGGCGGTACGACCGGAGAAGATCGCCGTGCTCGCGGACCCGATGGCCGGCACCACCGCACTCGCCGACGGCTCCACCGTGCGGGAGGCGACCATCACCGAGGTCGTCTACGCCGGCGCCAGCACCCGATTGTTGGCCGACCTCGGACCGGTGACGCTGACCGTGACGACGTTGAACGCCGCCACCACCGGCGATCCCATCGCCCGCGGCGACCGGGTCCGGCTCGCCTGGGCCGAGGACGCCCTCCACTCGTTGCCGGACTGAGCCGCCGGCGCGGAACACCTCTCGTCCCTTCCACCAGGAGCAGCAGATGAAGATCCGCATCAAGAGCGCCGCCGCCCTCCTCGGTGTCGCGGCGTTGGCGCTGAGCGCGTGCTCGTCGTCGACCACCACGACCAGCAGCGGCGGCAGCAGCGCCCACACGCCGCCGAGCGTCGCCGAGGCCGACTCGCTCGGCAAGGGCGAGGGCAAGGTCAACCTGATCGTCTGGGCGGGCTACGCCGAGGACGGCTCGGACGACCCGGGAGTCGACTGGGTGCATCCGTTCGAGAAGCAGACCGGCTGCCAGGTCAACGCCAAGGTCGCCGGCACCTCCGACGAGATGGTGCAGCTGATGCGCACCGGTCAGTACGACGGCGTCTCCGCCTCCGGTGACGCCACTCTCCGGCTGATCTACGCCGGCGACGTGGCACCGGTCAACACCGACCTGGTGCCCAACTACAAGACCATCTCGGGGTTCTTGAAGGACAAGAGCTGGAACTCGGTGGACGGCCAGATGTACGGCATCCCGCACGGGTGGGGCGCCAACGTGCTGATGTGGAACAAGTCGGTGGTCAAGAAGGCGCCGACGTCGTGGAGTGCGGTCTTCGACGCCGATTCGCCCTACCAGGGCAAGCTCACCGCCTACGACTCCCCCATCTACATCGCCGACGCCGCGCTGTACCTGGCGAAGACCGACCCCAGCCTCGGCATCGAGGACCCGTACTCGCTGACCCAGAAGCAGCTCGACGCGGCGGTCGCGCTGCTCAAGCAGCAGAACGCCAACATCGGCGAGTACTGGTCGGACTACACCAAGGAGGTGCAGTCCTTCGAGTCCGGCGCCAGCGTGATGGGCACCTCCTGGCAGGTGATCGCGAACCTGATCAACTCCGACAAGAAGGTCCAGGTCGGCACCACGGTGCCGAGCGAGGGCGCCACCGGCTGGTCGGACACCTGGATGATCTCGTCCGAGGCCCAGCACCCCAACTGCATGTACGAGTGGATGAACTGGATCGCCTCCCCGAAGGTGAACTACGAGGTCGCCAGCTGGTTCGGCGAGGCGCCGGCGCAGACCAAGTCCTGCACCTACGACGAGGCGTTCTGCAAGACCTATCACGCCACCGACGCCGCCTACGCCTCCAAGATCCACTACTGGACCACCCCGCAGACGCAGTGTGTGGACGGCTCGGGCGACGACTGCACCGACTACAGCGATTGGGTCACCGCGTGGCAGCAGATGAAGGGCTGAGATGAGCCTCTCCCCCGCGGCTCCGGTACGGCGGCGGCGCGCACTGCCCGCCGCCGTCCGGGGCTACCTGCTGCTGGTGCCGCCGCTGGCTTGGCTGGTCATCGCCTATCTGGGCTCGATGGCGGTGCTGCTGGTCAGTGCGTTCTGGAGCGTCGACTCCTTCACCGGCAAGGTGGTGCACGTCTCCACCACCGGGAACTTCCTCGCGGTGGTGCAGGACTCGCTGTTCCGCACCGTCACCTTGCGCACCGTCGGCGTCGCGCTGGCGGTCACGGTGATCGACGCCGTCCTGGCGGTGCCGATCGCGTTGTTCATCGCCAAGATCGCCGGGCGCCGGATGCGACTGGTGCTGCTGGTCGCGGTGACCACACCGCTGTGGGCGTCGTACCTGGTCAAGGCGTACGCCTGGCGTGGCCTGTTCGCCCCGGGCGGACCGCTGGACTGGGTCACCGGCGGCCACATGATCGGCTACGGGCTGAGCGCGACCATCGTCACCCTCGCCTATCTCTGGCTGCCGTACATGATCCTGCCGCTGGCTGCGGCGTTCGGCAGGGTGCCGGACTCGATGTGGGAGGCCAGCGCCGATCTGGGCGCCTCCGGGCTCACGACCCTGCGTCGTGTCGCGGCGCCGTTGGTCTTCCCCGGCCTCGCCGCCGGATCGATCTTCACCTTCTCGCTCTCGCTCGGCGACTACATCGCGGTCACCATCGTCGGCGGCAAGGCGCAGCTGCTCGGCAATGTCATCTACGGCCAGCTCGTCACCGCGAACGACCAGCCGCTGGCGGCAGCGCTCTCGTTCGTGCCGCTGGTGGTGGTGCTGATCTACCTGCTGGCGCTGCGCGCCACCGGCGCTCTGGAACAGGAGACGCGATGAGACTCCCGGCCGGCTTGCGCAACCTCATCACCGGTCTGAGCGTGGTGGTCCTGTTCTTTCTCTACCTCCCGCTGCTGTTCGTGGTGCTGAACTCGTTCAACACCTCGCGCACCTTCGCCTTCCCGCCGACCGGCTTCACCTTCGGTTGGTGGCGCGCCGCCGCGCACAGCAGCGGCGCCTGGCATGCGCTCGGTGCCACCGCGATCGTGGGGCTGTGCGCCGCCGGGATCGCGCTGGTGCTCGGCACGCTCGCGGCGTTCGCGCTGCAACGGTTCCCGATCTGGGGCAAGCAGCCGATCAGCCTGCTGATCACCATGCCGATCACCCTTCCCGGGATCGTCACCGGGATCGCCCTGTCGACCACCTTCACCTCGGTGCTCGGGATGAACCTGAGCCTTGCGACGGTGATCGTCGGCCACGCGACCTTCTGCATCGTGGTGGTCTTCAACAACGTCCAGGCGCGCCTGCGTCGCACCGGCACCGGACTCGAGGAGGCCTCCGCCGACCTCGGCGCCTCGGGGTGGCAGACCTTCCGGCTGGTGACCTTCCCACAGATGCGCGGCGCCCTGCTGGCCGGCGGGCTGCTGGCCTTCGCGCTGAGCTTCGACGAGATCGTCGTCACCGAGTTCACCGCCGGCCCGACCAAGACCCTGCCGCTGTGGATCTTCGACAACCTCTTCCGGCCCAACCAGGCACCGGTGATCAACGTGGTCGCGGCCGTCCTCACCGTGGTCGCGGCGATCCCGGTGTGGGTCGCGCAGCGGTACGGCGGCGACCAGACCTGACCCCACTCGCCGGCCCCGTTCCGGGCTCGGTCCGGCGGTCGTCGTGTGGCGCGCCTTACAGCTGGCCGCAATGTGGCCCTGGGCCGAGCATTTGGACCTCCGGGGGTCTAGCCTTGAGGACCGGTAACCCACACTGCACACGCGCGCAAATCCGGAAGAGGCGAATCAAGCCGTGTCATCAGACACCCAGTCCCCTCAGCCAGCCGAGACTCCGGCCGAATTCGGGCCGAACGAGTGGCTGGTGGAGGAGATGTACGAGCAGTACCAGTCGGATCCCACCAGCGTCGACCCGGTCTGGGTGAAGTTCTTCCAGACCAACCCGGCCCCCGGTGGCACGGCGGCCTCCCCCGGCTCCAACGGCACGGCGCCGACTCCGACCGCCCCGCCGGCCCCTGCCGCTTCCGCCGCCCCGGCACCTGCCGCTTCCGCCGCCCCGGC
>NZ_JASGET010000027.1:0-15453 GCF_047606145.1 Nocardioides sp.
ACGGCCCTTCGGGGTCGGAAAACAGCGGACTCAAGACCGCCCACTGCTCGTCAGTGATCTCCTGCCGAGTCGTCATGAACCAACCCTGACCGCGCGGCACCCCGAATCCGTTTACCAACACGCCCTAACCCCCGAAGGGGCTCAGGCCGTCTACGGCGCGGCAGTCGCCGCAGGCAAACTCCAGTACGTCCCTCGCACTTCGGGAATCTCTACGACCGACCTCATCCAACGGGTCATCGACGCGAACTCGACCGGCGCGCTCGACCGAGGACCACGCCGCGGCGATTGAGGTCCGTCGACATCGATGACGGTCTCGGTAGAACGCGACCGACGACGCTAGCCTCGATAGGGTGTTGGAACACAGCCACGTATCGCAGCCCGCCGGCTTGGTGCTCTTCGACTGTGACGGCGTCTTGGTCGACAGTGAACCGCTGGTCATGCGCGTGGAGTTCGCACTGATCACCGAACTGGGTTGGCCGATCACCGAGGCCGAGGCCGAGGCCGAACATCTCGGCCGCACTTGGCCCGCGATTGTGGCGAACATCGAGAGGCATATCGGTGGCCCCATTCCGCCTGACTTCGCGTCGCGGGCGGAGGCTGAGCGGACACGACTGTTCAAGGAAGAACTAGAGCCGGTCGCGGGTATCGCCGAGGCCGTGTCCGCTATCGAACTCGATGGATTCCTGACCTGCGTCGCTTCGTCGGGCGGCCACGCCCGCATGGATTTAACCCTGGGCCTGACTGGGCTGCGCGACAGGTTCGACGGTCGAATCTTCAGCGCCGAAGACGTCCGTCGAGGTAAGCCTGCGCCAGACTTGTTCCTTCACGCGGCAGCGTCGATGGGTGCGCTGCCGTCGGCGTGCCTCGTGGTGGAGGACAGCCCATCAGGCGTCGCGGCCGCCAGGGCTGCGGGGATGCGCGTGGTCGGCTACGCGGCTCGTACGCCCGAGCGCCTGCTGGCCGGCGCAGACGTCGTCATCGCCGACATGGTCGACCTGCCTCCCGCCGTCACGCAGCTCGTGACGAGCGAACACGTATAGATCGGCTATCCGGACCGTGCGGCGTCCGACAAGGGTCGACGTCCTGATGCCGGCGGCCACAAGGGGTCACCACCAGCCGCGTCCGACCCGGGACCGATGTCGCAAGACAACGCTGTCGTGTGATCGCGGACCAACTCGCAACGCTTGACGGCCAATAGGAGCTCCAGAGTCGAGGCGCGGCTGTCGTTGCTCAGCGGTGTTCGGTGATGTCTTGCGTCGTGGACTCCGCGGAGGTGGGCGAGTGTGAGTTCACGGGCCCGGGCGGACGACCTTGGTCGCGAGGTCGACCAGCATCTCGGCGCGGCGCAACAGCGGGTCCACCTTGGCGAGCGAGATGAGCTTGGCGCCGTACTCGACGTCTGCCTTCGCGGCGATCAGCTCGCGCAGCGCCTTCTCCGCAGCCGCGGCGTCGGCGTTTGCTCCCAGCGCTTGGCGGAGCTCGCGGGCGGCTGTGGCGTGATCCTTGGCCTTGCTGGTGGTCCCGGTCAGGGCGGTGACGATGGCGTCCTTGGCGCTGATGCCGGCGTGGATGGCATCGCCTGCGGCGGGTGTCGCGCGCTCGAGGTCTCGGTTGTCCTGGGCGGAGTCGAGATACTCCTTGGCCTTCTGGAGGAAGGTCCGCGCAAGGTTCTTGCTCTGCGCATCCGTCATGACGCGACCCGAGATCGACGAGGCATACGACCGAGGAGCGCGACACCATCGCGGAGGATCTCGGCGATCACGGGCTCCCGGGCGGCGGAGTCCTCGGAGAACTGCTCGGGGGTGACGTGGAGGACGTCGCAGTCGTTGCCGAGTCGGGCACGCACGCTGTCGGCCAACCGGATGCGTCCGTCCCACTCCTCGGGGGCGATGACGGCGAGGTCGATGTCGCTGGCGGCGTGGGCCTCGCCGCGCGCGGCCGAGCCGAAGAGGATGACCGCCCGGGCGCCCGCGACTTCTTCCTCCACAACGCGGGTCAGCATGTCGAGTGGGCTGGCGAGGAGGCGCAGGTGGGGGACGGCGTCGTGTTGGTCGTTGACCCGGTGGACGCCGGCACGGCCGACGATCTCGGTGGTGATGATGCCGATCTGTTCCAGATCGCGCAGGGCTTGCTGTACGGCGCCGAGGCTGTGACGCTCGCCCACAAGTGCGTGCACACGCCGCCCGGTCAACGGCTCGCCGGTGCGCAGCAGCGCGGCAAGCACCGCGCCTCGCGCTCCGGGCATCAGGCCGCCGAAGGGCTCACCAAAATTCACATGAACAGAATAGTGTTCATATGAATCTCTGGCTAGTCATTAGCGACGCAGCCGCCCGTGCGAAGCAATTCCCGCCAGCCGTCGATCGCCCACCGTCGCCGATCATGCGAGAGCGATGCCGTTCGCGGCGCCATCGACGCACTCGTCGAGCAGATGGGCACCAGCCCGACCTAGGGCCGCAACCTCGTCGTCGAGAACATCCGTTCCTGGATGTCCGATCCAGTTCCCTGGTCGTTGCTTGTCCCTCCAGAGGGGTCGACGAACAGTGTCGACGTCCATGCCGAGGAGGTAGCAGTGACATGACCACACCAGCCCGCGACGAAGGACAACTCGGCCTGTGGCCGATGGCAGCGCCTGCAGATCCCAAGCGGCCTCGGGTGCGTACGAAGCCTGCGTTTGCTACGAGGCCCGCCGCCATCCTGGACGAGCGACACCTGTGGGACATCGATGAGCTCGCCGAGTTCCTCGGCATCAAGAAGCAAACGTTCTACAAGTGGCGCAAGACGGACTACGGGCCGCCGCCAATCAAGATCGGCAAGCATCTGCGGTGGATCCCGGCCACGGTCGTCGCCTGGGCGAAGGAGCAGGAGATCCGGGCCGGGTGAGACGTCGGATTGCCGCTACTCGTCAGGTGGGAGCGATGCGCGGAGGCGTGCCACGGCGTCTGCAAGTGGTGGCAAATCCTTGTCGATCACGGCCTGGACGATCTCCGGGCTGGTCGCGAAGTAATGATGGGCGAGGAAGTCGCGCATCCCAGCGATCCTGCGCCACGGGATCTCGGGCTCGCTCTCGGTCAGCTCCGGGCTGAGCGACTTCACGGCCTCCCCGATCTCCAACAACCGCATCGCCACGGCGTCGAGGACGAGTTCGACGGAGATCGATCCGTGGGCGAGGTGAGAGCGGATCGCCCGATGGCGTCCGCGATGTCGTCGAGGATGTCGAGGTCGGGTCGCTTCACAGAGGACGTAGGTCTTTCTCCGCGCGCGCCCGAACTCGTGGCTTGAGCCCGGAGCGGGGGATCAGGTCGACGGGTACGCCGATGACGTCCTGCAACTCGTGCTGGATGCCGATGATGTCGATGATGCTCGTGCCTGGTGCGAAGTCGACGAGGAGATCGACGTCGCTCCCCTCGTGGTCGTCGCCGCGCGCAGCACTGCCGAAGATCTCGGGATTCGTGACTCCGTGACGCCGCAGCACGTCAAGCAGCTCGCCACGGTGGGCCGCCACCCGTTGGCCGGTGGGGCCGCTGAGCGGCTTCCGGGCCTGTGCTGCGGAATGAGCCATGTGCTCATCGTACCGAGTCGTGAGTCCACGCTCCATGTACCACTCATGTAACAAGCCACCGCCGAACCACGAGAAACGCCGCCGAGCGACCACGAGGGTCGCCGGCGGCGTTTCCGCAGCTCAGATGTGGTCTCGATATGCCCTCGCCTAGCGGCTCGGCCTACTCGACCAGCGGCCGATCAGATGTCGTAGTAGAGCTCGAACAAAGAGCGGTGGTTTCGGCTGCTGTTGGTCCTCTACGGATGTTGCTGAAAAGTGGTCCTGACCTGCGCAAACGTCCTCGCGTCATGGTTGGTCGTCGTTGGCGGTCGTGGACCTGAAACGAGAATCTTGCGGACTTTTTGCGGACTGAGTGGGCGGCAGATTTGAGGTAGCCGAGACGATCCTCTGGAGGCACGTGATGTAGCGCTGGGCCAGGATTGGCTCGATGCTCCTGGGTGGTTCGGGGGGTTGCCTTCGGGGTCCGAAAGGCATTGACCAGGGCTTTCCCCGATAGCCCGGGCCGCACGGTGTCGCGATGCTTGGTCACGTGGGTAGCAGACGACGGCGCCGGACCGGACGTGTTCCCGTGTCGGCGGATGGCGAAGGTCCAGTGCTCCGGATGGTCGATGTCGTGCGGCGCTTCGAGACCGGCGAAACGGCGGTGACAGCGCTGGGCGGTGTGTCGCTCGACTTCGATGCGGGCACCTTCACCGCGATCATGGGTCCGTCAGGCTCGGGGAAGTCGACGCTGCTGCACTGTGCGGCGGGGATCGACCGGGTCGACGCGGGCGAGGTGTGGTTCGCGGACCTCAACCTGGCGCGGTTGAGTCGCACCAAGTTGGCGGAGCTTCGCCGCGACCGAACCGGCTTCGTGTTCCAGGCATACAACCTGATCCCGACCTTGACGGCACAGCAGAACGTGGAGCTGCCGGTTCGTTTGGCCGGGCAGGTCCCCGACCCGGTAGAGGTTGCCGACGCGCTCGCGCGTGTCGGACTGGCCGATCACGCCGGGCGCTTGGCGACCCAGCTCTCGGGAGGGCAGCAGCAGCGGGTCGCGATCGCGCGGGCTCTTTTCTCGCGGCCCCAAGTGCTGTTCGCCGACGAGCCGACCGGCGCCCTTGACATCCGCACGTCGCGGCAGGTGCTGACGCTGCTGTCTGCGACCGTGTCACAGGCAGGTATGGCGGTGATCATGGTGACCCACGACCCGGTTGCGGCGGCGCAGGCCGAGCGGGTCGTCTTCTTGGCCGATGGCCGTGTCGTGGACGAGATGGTCGCACCCACGGCGGAGAAGGTCTCTGCGCGGATGACGACGCTTGAAGACGACGTGGACGCGCGACAGTGAATGGCCAGCGGCGCAGTGCGGTTCTGATCGACGTCGCTGTCGCATCGGTGCGACAGCGGTGGACGATGTTCGTCGGGGCGTTCGTCGCACTCGGGCTCGGCACCGCGCTGCTCGCAACGAGCATCATCACGCTGTCCGCCACCAGTGGTGACGGGCTGGGCAAGGCCCGGTCGGTGGCGCAGGTGACGACGGCACTCTCGGTGATGGTGGTGGTCTTTGTGCTTGTCGGCACCTTCGCTTTCGTCGTTGACCAGCGTGCGCGTGAGCTGGCGCTCTTGAGCCTGCTGGGCACCACGCCGCGACGGATACGAAGGCTGATTCGCATTGAGACCGTCATCGTCGGTGGTGCTGCGGCACTGACAGGGTGCATCTTCGGCCTGCCCGGAGCCTTGGTGCTGCGGCAATGGATGGTGGCCAACGACATCGCCACCCGGTCCTATGACGTCGGGTTTCATCTTGGCGCGTTGGGCATTGCCTTCCTGGTCGGTGTCGTCGCGGCTGTGGTGGGGGCATCGTCGGCTGCTTGGCGGGCATCTCGGGCCAGACCGTTGGATGCGTTGAGGGAGGCAGCAGCATCGCCGCGAGTGATGACACCGCTACGGGTGGTCCTCGGCGTGATCGTCCTGATAGGTGCCGCCACGGTGGCGCTTGTGATGTCGGTTGTCAGTCCCCGCAACGCCGCCTCGCCGGGGTCGTTCTTCCCGGTCCCTGTGCTGTGTGCTATTGGCTTCGCGCTGCTCGCCCCTGTCTTGGCTCGGCCGGTCACGCGGTTGGTGACCTGGCCACTGATGGGGCGCGGTGCATTGGTGGTGGTGATCCGGCAGAGCACACTCAATGGTGGTCGCCGCGTTGCCGCACTCGTCGCTTCGGTCGTCTTGGCGGTCGGCATGTGCACGGGGATGCTGGCGATGGAGGACACCGCACGTGCCGCCACCGTGGAGTTGATGCCGTCCTTGACTCACCTGGCTGAAATGGTCCAGAGCGAAGCCGAAAGCACACGACTGGCCAACGTCGTCATCCTGGGGATCGCACTGGTGTACACGCTGGTCGCGATCGCGAACACGTTGATGATGAACGTCTCTGCCCGTTCACGCGAGCTGGAGGCCCTGGGGTTCGCCGGCGCCACTCGCCGTCAGGTCATCTGGGTGCTACTCGGGGAGGCGCTCCTCACGGTGACGGTGGGTGCGTTGGTGGGCATCACCGGGGCCGTGGCGAGTCAGGTGCTCCAACGGCTCGCTCTGGTGCGAATCGTTGACGACTTGCCCATCGACTTCCCGTGGCTGTCCGGGATCACGATCGTCCTTGTGCGTGCGGCAACCGCCGCTATCGCCGTCTTCGGCGCCGCCTGGCGGGCGACCTGGGTGCAGGCCCGAGCGGTAGCCGCGGAGTGAGGCTTGACGATCCCCTGCGCCTCTACGCTATGTCGCCGCTTTCTCCGTCCAAGTGCGCTCATCCCGACCGAGACATCGGACACCGTTGACCATCGTTGGTGACATCAAGCATCGAGAATCTGGCTCAGTAAGGCCATCCTGAGCGCGATTCGCGCGCCTTCAAGCCGTCGGTACACATGCTGCGAAGGACGTAGATCGGTCCGCCCCTCCTGGGCGGGCCGAAGTGCATTTCTGGGGGTCCGTTGGTTGTCGACGGACGTTGTTGAGCCGGTGATCGGGATGCACGGTGGGGTCAAGTTCTACCGGGGCGCGGCGAAGGCTGCGCGTGCCTACGTCGAGGCCGATCACTCGCGCGCTGACGACTATTACCTCGCCGAGGGCAGCGGCCTCGCCGAGCGGCTCGTCGCCACCCCTGACAACGTGACCCGCGTGGCGGACATGGATGGGGAGGCGTTCGAGTCGTGGGTCGCCGGGGTCGACCTGGAGAACGGCAAGCCGAAGGGCCGGCTTCGGCAGGACCCGAACGCGCTGCGGTACGTCGAGGTCACCGTCAACGGGGCCGAAGACCTGGTCGCTGGCCGCCGCCCTGCACCCGGAGGTGTCGGCGGCGTTGGACGCAGCGCAGGATCGCGCGGCCGAGCAGATCGTGGTATTCGTCGCTCAGCATGCGACGACGCGGGTGGGGCCGCGTGGCCGTCAGGTACAGGTGCCGGTCGAGCGGATCGAGGCAGCGGTCATCCGGCACTACACATCCAGGGCCGGGGACCCCGCTTGGAACGGCAGAGTGTCGGAGGTCGGGGGCAAGATGGAGGCAGAGCCCGAAAGGAGACGCCGATGGCAGGCAACATCGCCAAGCGACCTGACGGGAAGTGGCGCGCCCGCTACCGCGACGAGTCCGGCAAGGAGCACGCCCGTCACTTCGACCGCAAGGTCGACGCCCAGTTCTGGCTAGACGAGCAGACCTCCCGGCTGCTCACGGGCACGCACGTTGCACCCAAGCACGCGAAGCTCACGGCGGGTCGGTGGTGCGACACCTGGCTCGACGGCTATCGACGCAATCGCGACTCCACCGTCCGGCAGGCGGAAACGCACATCAAGCGGATCAAGGCCGCCTTCGGCACGATGCCGCTCGGGTCGGTGCGCCCGTCGCATGTGTGGACCTGGACCGCGCAGCTCGCAGCCGAGGGGTTGGAGGACTCCTATGTCTACGCCCTGCACTCCCGGCTCGCGCAGGTCTTCTCCGACGCCGTCCATGACGGGCTGGTGGCGAAGTCGCCGTGCTCGCGCGTCGGACGTCGCCGGCGGCGGGCAAGCAGCGGCCCTACGTCTGCACCACCGAGCAGATGTGGGCGTTGCACGACGCTCTGCCCGAGCGGCTGCGTGCAGCGGCGTTGCTCGGGGCGTTCGCGGGGTTGCGTGATGCCGAGGTGTGTGGGCTGAGGGTCAGTGACGTCGACTTCATGCGTGGCGTCATCAACCCGGCCGTGCAATACCCCGAGCAACCCCTGAAGACCGACGCATCACGGGCCGCGTTGCCGATCCCGCAGAGCCTCGCGCTGGCGTTGTCGGCTCACGTCGCGCAGTGGTCGGCCGAGGGATTCGTGCTCGTCAACGAGTGGGGCGACCAGCTCGCCCCGTGGACGCTGCAACGCGCGATCCGCACGGCACGAGAGAAGGTGCCGGGGTTGCCGCGTGACTTCCGGTTCCACGATCTGCGGCACTACCTCGCCAGCATGCTCATCGCCAGCGGTGCTGATGTGAAGGTCGTCCAGGCCCGGCTGAGGCACGCCTCGGCCAAGACCACGCTCGACACCTACGCCCACCTGTGGCCCGACTCCGACGAGTCCACCCGCACAGCCATCGACGCCGTAATGCGGGCGAGAGCCGAGGCGGTTCAGTCGGCCGACTCGCTTTGAGCCTCCGGCTCGACAGCGGCGCGGACGAGGGCCGAGACGTCCTTGTTGGTGTCTCGCTCCAAGATCGCGAGCACCTGCTCGGAGGTCTGCGGTCGCGAGTTCACACCCCGCCAATGTGCCTCACGCAGGATGTCGGGATAGTCGTCGGCGAGGCGGGTGAGCAGCGTGCCCGCGTCGATCAGCTCGATGCCGCGCTTCGCCATCCAGTCTCGCGGGAAGTGGCGGACGTTCTGCGTCAACAGCAAGTCGGCATTGGCGGAGAGCGCAGCCGCGAGGACGTGACGGTCCTTGTCGTCCATCTCCACCTTGGCGACCCGCGTCGCGTCTCGCTTCTTGACCTCGACCAGGGCTGACGGAAGGAACGCCTCCAACCGTTCGACCAGGACTTCAGCGTCCTCGGTGGTGAAGTCGAACTGCTTGATGAGGTTGCGAGTGGTCTCGTTGAGGATCGTCTCGCTCCAGTGGATGTCGAGCGCGCCCAACTTCGCGGCGTACACGAAGTAGTCGCGGAGAGTCCGAGAGATCAGGATGTTCGCGTCAGCGAGCGTGACCGAGATCGTCAGTCGACATTCCCGTACTTGTTCGCCAACTCGGCCACGACAGCCATGTGGTCCTCGTCGAGGAACTCGCGCAGTTTCTGAACCGATGAGGCCGGGATGCGGTGGTGCTTGCCGACCATGCGGAAGTCGACCCGCCCACGCTCGATCATCCGCATCAGCGTCGGTCGCGACATGCCGAGAATCTTCGCGGCCTCGGTGGTGGTGAACTCCTGCTTGGCCGGGACGACGACCGCGCCCGTGGTCTGCTCGGCGTCCAGCAGGGCCAGCACCTTCTTGGCGCTCTCGCGGGGAAGTCGGAGGGTCACCTCGATCTCGGGCTGGTCACTGGCCAAGCCCGAGCGCAGGACCTGGACGTCCTCGGTCAGTGCGGTGCTCATGTCGCCTCCCGGCAGCCTCGAACTTCTAAGTGCTCTAAGTGTACACGCCCTGGGAGTGGTGGCGGCGCGCGGGAACCGATGGTCGCCGTCGGTCCGCAACGAACGTCTTGCGGACTTTTTGCGGACTAGGACGAAACAAACCGGCCCCTGAATCTGCGTTTCCGCAGGTCAGGGGCCAGTTTGTTAGGCGCTGTGGCCTAAATGTCGTAGTAGAGCTCGAACTCGTGGGGGTGCGGCCGCAGCTGGACCGGCAGGATCTCGTTGGTGCGCTTGTAGTCGATCCAGGTCTCGATGAGGTCGGGGGTGAAGACGTCACCGGCGGTGAGGAAGTCGTGGTCGGCTTCCAGGGCGGACAGGACGTCGTTGAGCGAGGTGGGCACCTGGGCGATCTCGGCCATCTCGTCCGGCGGGAGCTCGTAGATGTCCTTGTCGATCGGAGCGGGCGGCTCGATCTTGTTCTGGATGCCGTCGATGCCGGCCAGGAGCAGCGCGGAGAAGGCCAGGTAGGGGTTGCTGGAGGGGTCGGGGAAGCGGCACTCGATGCGCTTGGCCTTGGGGTTGGTGCCGGTGATCGGGATCCGGACCGCGGCCGACCGGTTGCGGGAGGAGTAGACCAGCGAGATCGGGGCCTCGAAGCCCGGGACCAGGCGGTGGAAGGAGTTCACCGTGGGGTTGGTGAAGGCCAGCACGGCCGGGGCGTGCTTGAGGATGCCGCCGATGTACCAGCGGGCGAGGTCGGACAGGCCGCCGTACCCGGTCTCGTCGTAGAACAGCGGGGAGCCGTCCGCCCAGACGGACTGGTGGACGTGCATCCCGGAGCCGTTGTCCCCGAAGATCGGCTTCGGCATGAAGGTGACGGTCTTGCCCTCGGCCCAGGCGGTGTTGCGGATGATGTACTTGAACTTCATCACGTCGTCCGCGGCGGCCAGCAGGGTGTTGAACCGGTAGTTGATCTCGGCCTGGCCGGCGGTGCCGACCTCGTGGTGGGCCCGCTCGACCAACAGGCCGGAGGCCTCGAGGTTCTTGACCATCTTGTCGCGCAGGTCGGTGAAGTGGTCGGTGGGCGCGACCGGGAAGTAGCCGCCCTTGTACTTGACCTTGTAGCCCCGGTTCTCGCGCTCGAAGCCCGCGCCGGAGTTCCAGGCCCCGGCCTCGGAGTCGATCTCGTAGTAGCCGGTGTTCTGCTTGGTCTCGAACCGGACGTTGTCGAAGATGTAGAACTCGGCCTCGGGCGCGAAGAAGGCGGTGTCGCCGATCCCGGTGGTGGCCAGGTAGGCGAGTGCCTTCCGGGCGATGTTGCGCGGGTCGCGGGAGTAGGCCTCACCGGTGATCGGGTCGTGCACGAAGAAGTTCAGCGCCAGCGTCTTGGCCTCCCGGAAGGGGTCCACGAACGCGGTGGTCACATCGGGGAACAACGCCATGTCGGACTCGTTGATCGCCTGGAACCCACGGATCGAGGAGCCGTCGAAGGCCAACCCGTTCTCGAAGACCTCGGGCCCGAAGGAGGAGACCGGGACCGTGAAGTGCTGCTGGATGCCCGGCAGATCCATGAACCGGATGTCGATCATCTCGACACCCTCGTCCTTGATGAAGCCGAACAACTCGTCGGGACTGCTGAACATTCGTCCTCCTTGGCACCCTGCCGGGGCCCACCTCTAGCGTGCTGACCGCTCGGGCCCGTGTTGGTCCGAGGTTTCCTGAAACGTAGGCCGACACAGTTGCGCAGCCATGTCGACATTGTTTCAGCGATGTAACAGGTTCACCCGACCGGGTGGCAAGGCGATGCGGCGGCGTGCCGCCCCGGGCCGTAGTCTTGCCGACCGTGACCTCCTCCCACCACCCCGCCGGCCGGGACGCGATCGGGGGTCAGCAGCTTCCGTTCGAGACCGCCAGCTGGGCACGGCGGGTGCTCGCGCTGCTGGTGGACTGGCTGGTCTGCTGGCTGGTGGTCGCCTTCCTCCTCGGCTGGCACACGGTGACCAGGACCGGCAGCTCGGCCCAGTGGTGGGTGTTGGGCGCCTACGTGGTCGAGTCCGCCCTGCTGACCGCCTTCGTCGGCGGCTCCTTCGGCAAGCTCGCCACCAGGCTGCGCACGGTGCGCGCGGTACCGATCGGCGGCTACGACCCGCGCCCACTGGACCCGTTGCGCGCGCTGGCGCGCCAGCTGCTGATCGCGGTGGTGATCCCGCCGCTGGTGTTCCGTCCGGACGGTCGGGGCCTGCACGACCTGGCAGCCGGTACGGCGACCGTGACGCTGGCGACCTACCGCAGCCGTTTCCTCGGCAAGCGGTAGCCGAGCGGCGTCTGGACAGCGGCGGGACGGCCGCCGAGCGGCCAGCCAGGCAGCAGCACGGCCGCGAGATTCGCGGTTTGCCCCGACCCGATCGGGGCACCGTGGGGGTGGCGGCACCACGCCACAGCCGATCCGCCGTACGTGCCGGGGAGCGCGGAACTCCTCGTCCTCGACGGATCCGCTCCCATGACGACGAAAGGCACCACCATGTCCCACGTTCGCACCCGCTCCATCTGGCGTCGGCGCGCGGTGGCCGGCATCGCCGTACTCTCGCTGTCCGGCCTGGCCGCCTGCGGCGGCGGCAACGACGACTCGGACGCCAACCCGTTGAGCAACCTGGGCAGCTCCTCGGCCGCGAGCTCCGGTGACGCCTCGGCTTCGGAGTCCAGCACCGGTGCGGTCTCCACGGACCTGAAGTCCGGGGACTCGATCGACACCGACCAGATGACCGACATCCTCAAGCAGGCGACCACCAGCATGAGCACCGCGCACATGACCATGAGCATGGACATGTCGGCCGCCGGCCAGTCGGTCTCCATGTCCATGGAGGGTGACATGCAGATGAAGCCGCTGGCCGAGGACATCAGCGTGGACATGGGATCGCTCGGCTCGATGCAGATCAAGCTGGTGGACGGCGTCATGTACATCAAGTCGGACATGCTCTCCAGCGTCACCGGCAGCGGGGACACCTGGGCCAAGATCACCCAGGACCAGATGTCCTCCCTCGGCATGGACACCAGCTCCATCACCGACCCGCTGGCCTCGATCGAGAAGATCTCGGGTGCGATCGACAACGCCACCTACCAGGGCACCGAGTCGGTCGACGGCTCTGAGGCCAGCCACTACCAGCTGACCGTCTCCACCGACGACGTGATGTCGGCGCTCGGCTCGGGCACCGACACCTCCGGGCTCGACCTGCCCGACTCCATGACCGAGGATCTGTGGATCAACGGCGACGGTCAGCTCACCAAGGCCGAGGTCGACATGGGCTCGCTCGGCACCGTCGAGGTCAGCATGACCAAGCTCGGCGAGCCGGTCTCGATCGAGGCCCCGCCGGCCAGCGAGGTCACCGCCTATCCGACCAGCTGAGGCCGACCAAGCTGAGGCGGGGAGGGGCCTGCGTCGTGCTCAGCGGCCGCGCAGGTTGCCGCGCAGGCCCTTCATGCTGGTCGGGATCGGGCCCTTGGGGATCGGCAGGTTGCCGCGGGTGTTGTCGAGCGCCTTGAGCCGGTTGAGCACGTCGGTGATCTCGGCCGGCTGGACGGCCCGGCGGAGCTTCATCACCCGTCGGCTGAGCTTCGGCAGCGGCACCTCGCCCTCGCCGTTGCCCACCACGATCTCGTGGATCGGGGTCTCCGGCAGCACCCGGGCGTGCTTGGTGCGGGTGCTGGCCAGCAGGCTGCGCACCCGGTTCGGGCTGCTGCCCTCGCCGACCAGGATCACTCCCGGCGGGCCGACCACCCGGTGCACCATCGTCTGGCTGCGCGGCTCGACCGCCACCGCCTGGCTGGTGGTCCAGCCGCGGCGCAGCATGTTGAGCGCGGCGTACGCCGCCCCGGGCTGGCCCTCGATCCGGGCGTAGGCCGACTTCTGCGCCCGCCGGGAGAAGACGACGAGGGTCGCCACGATGCCCACCAGCAGCGCGCCGACGATCGCGATGACGGTGCCGACCACACCGTTCCCGGGCAGCAGCCAGAACACCACGAAGCCGACCACGGCGCCGGCGAGGAAGGTCCCCAGCAGCTTCAACCCGATGCTCGGGTCCTGCTCCTTGGTGATCCGGTAGGTCTCCCGGAACTGCGCGCGTCGGCTCATCGAGCTCGGGTCGGGCTGGGACATCGGGGTTGTGGTCCTCTTCTTCGTCGCCTCAGGGAATCGCCGCGGGGATGTCGGCCCCGGGCCGTCAGGCGCCCGCGGCGGCCGGGGTCACCCCGGCGCGAGCGTCCATCGCCTGACGGTACAGCCGACCGGCCCGGTACGACGAACGGACGAGCGGTCCGGACATGACTCCGGCGAAGCCGATCTGGTCGGCCTCGGCCTTGAGCTCCACGAACTCCTCCGGCTTGACCCAGCGCTCGACCGGGTGGTGCCGCACACTGGGCCGCAGGTACTGGGTGATGGTGACCAGCTCGCAACCGGCGTCGTAGAGGTCCCGCAGTGCCTGGGAGACCTCGGCGCGGGTCTCGCCCATGCCCAGGATCAGGTTCGACTTGGTCACCAGCCCGAACTCACGAGCCGCGGTGAGCACGCCCAGGGAACGCTCGTAGCGGAACCCGGGCCGGATCCGCTTGAAGATGCGCGGCACCGTCTCGACGTTGTGCGCCAGCACCTCCGGCCGCGACTCGAAGACCTCGGCCAGCTGCTCGGCGTTGCCGTTGAAGTCGGGGATCAGGTTCTCCACCCCGGTGGCGCCCTGCTCGTTGTCCGCGGTGAGCCGGTGGATGGCGCGCACGGTCTCGGCGTACAGCCAGGCACCGCCATCCGGCAGGTCGTCGCGCGCCACTCCGGTGATGGTGGCGTAGCGCAGGCCCATGGTCTGCACCGACTCGGCCACCCGGCGGGGCTCGTCGCGGTCCAGCGGGTCGGGCCTGCCGGTGTCGATCTGACAGAAGTCGCACCGCCTGGTGCACTGGTCGCCGCCGATGAGGAAGGTGGCCTCGCGGTCCTCCCAGCACTCGAAGATGTTCGGGCAGCCGGCCTCCTGGCACACGGTGTGCAGGCCCTCGTCCTTCACCAGGGCGTGCAGTGCCTGGTACTGCGGCCCCAGCTTGGCCCGGGTCTTGATCCACTCCGGCTTCTTCTCGATCGGCGTCTGACTGTTGCGGACCTCGAGACGGAGCAGCTTGCGGCCTTCGGGAGCGATCGTCACCCGTTCAGCCTACGCCGCGGGCCGGGCGCGGCCGACATCGATGTCAGCCCGCCGACGGGGTCAGCAGCGGGATCCGGGGCGTGCGTGCGGGGTCGGGACGCGGCTCGTAGTCGGCGGTCCTCTCGTACGGCTGCCAGCGCAGCAGCTCGGCCAGCCGGCGGCGTACGACCGGGAGGGCCTCGGCGACGGGGACGTCGCGGTCCAGCTCGGTGGTCAGCGAGGTGACGCCGGCGTCGGCGATGCTGCACGGCACGATCCGGTCGAACCAGCTCAGGTCGACGTCGCAGTTGAGCGCGAAGCCGTGCATCGGGATGCCGCGCCGCACCCGGATCCCGAGCGCGGCGATCTTCCGCTCCGGCCCGCGGTCGTCGGCGGGCAGCCAGACCCCCGTACGGCCGGGGAACCGTCCGGTCGTCACGCCGAAGTCAGCGCAGGCGAGGATCAGCGCCTCCTCGACCCGGCGGACGTAGTCGACGATCTTGACGTGGTCGGGGAGCGGCACGATCGGGTAGCCGACGAGCTGACCGGGGCCGTGGAAGGTGATCGTGCCGCCGCGGTCGACGTCGATGACCGGTGCGCCGCCGGCATCGACGGGCCGGTCCTCGTCAGGCGTACGCCGACCGGCGGTGAAGACCGGAGGATGCTCGAGCAGCAGCACCCGGCCGGGGTCCTCGCCGGTCCAGACCCGCTGGTGGATCTGCCTCTGCAGCTCCCAGGCCTCCAGGTAGTCGAGCCTGCCCAACTGGTCGAATCGCACGTCGGATCGCGCGGCGTCACTCACCCTCCCGAGGCTACCCGGCACCCGTTCGCCCGGTGAAGCCGGGCGAGCAAGAGGCCCGGGCAAGAGGCCCGGGGAAGAGGACCGGGGAAGAGGACCGGGGAATGCGAACGCCGGCCTGTGGATAACGGGTCGGGGTGGGGCGATCCGGGGTAGGAAGGACCTCATGCGACGGCTCGGCGTCCCACGGACGACTCCGACGACCCCGGCAGCCTGGGTGGCCCTGGTGGCCTTGACCCTGGCTGTCCCGGTGCTCGCCGGGTGCGGGGAGGGCCGGGGTGCGCCGCCGGCGGCGTCGGCAGCCTCGGCGATATCGGTGGGGTCGGTGGGGTCGGCGGGGTCGGCCGCGCCGACCCGTGCGGCGGTGTCGGCCGCGGTCGCGC
>NZ_JASGET010000028.1:0-5932 GCF_047606145.1 Nocardioides sp.
ATCGACGCCGACGCGCTGGGCCGGCTGTCGGCCTCGCCGCCGCCCGGGGACGCGGTGCTGACCCCGCACGCCGGCGAGCTCGCCGCGATGCTCGGGGCGGACCGGGCCGAGGTCGAGGCGCAGCCGCGGCGGTTCGCGGTGCGGGCGGCGGACGAGTACGGATGCGTCGTACTGCTCAAGGGACGACGTACCGTGATCGCGACCGCGGACGGGCGCATCCGGGTCAACCCGACCGGTACCCCGTGGCTGGCCACCGCCGGAGCCGGCGACGTGCTCGCCGGACTCATCGGCGCGCTGCTCGCGGCCGGGCTGGCGCCGTACGACGCCGCCTCGGTCGGGGCCTGGCTGCATGGCGCGGCCGCCACTCTGGCCGCCGTCGACCCCCGCGGGGGGCCGTTGGTGGCACACCAGGTCGCCGCGGCGATCCCGGCGGCGGTGCGGTCCCTGCCCGACGCGGATGGGAGAATGGAGGCATGACCCGCGCCGAGATCGTCGTCGACCTCGCGGCGATCCGGAACAACGTCCGTCGGCTGCGGACGCTGCTCGGGGTGCCGATGATGACGGTGGTCAAGGCCGACGGGTACGGGCACGGCCTGCTGCCGAGCGCGCGCGCCGCCCGGGCCGGCGGTGCGGAGTGGCTGGGTGTCGCCTCGCTCGCCGAGGCCCTCGCGCTGCGCGAGGGCGGCGACACCGGCCGGGTGCTGTGCTGGCTGCTGGTGCCCTCCGACGACGTGGTCCCGGCCGTCCGCGCCGGCATCGAGACGACCGCCTACACCGCGGCCGATCTCGCCCGCCTGGCCGACGCCGCCACGAGCACCGGGCTGCGGCCGCGGGTGCAGCTCAAGATCGACACCGGTCTCTCCCGCGGTGGTGCGACCGCCGCCCAGTGGCCGGGGCTGGTCGCCGAGGCGCGCCGGCTGGAGCGTGCCGGCCTGGTCAAGGTGACCGGGATCTGGTCGCATCTGAGCACCAGCGAGGTGCCCGAGGACCCGGCGAACGAGGCGCAGGAGCGTGCCTTCGCGGAGGCCTGCGCGGTCGCGGCCGAGGCCGGGCTGCATCCCGAGGTGCGGCACCTGGCCAACTCGGCCGGGTCGCTGCTACGGCCGAGCAGCAGGTTCGACCTGGTCCGGGTCGGCCTGGCGGCGTACGGGCTGGACCCGATGCCCGGCCTGGCCGAGTCCCCCTGGCCGAGCCTCGGCCTGCGACCGGCGATGACGGTGCGCGCTGAGCTGGCGCTGGTCAAGGAGATCGCGGCCGAGGAGTCGGTCTCCTACGGCCACACCTGGACCGCCGATCGACCGACCACCCTCGGCCTGGTGCCGGTGGGGTACGCCGACGGCATCCTGCGCGCCGCGGGCAACCGTGCCGAGGCCTGGGTCGCGGGGGCACGGCGGCCGGTGCGCGGCGCCGTCTGCATGGACCAGCTGGTGGTGGACCTCGGGGGAGACCTGCCCGGGCCCGGCGCCGAGGTGGTGCTGTGGGGGAGCGGCCTCGACGGACGGCCGACCGCCGAGGACTGGGCGCGGGCCGCCGGCACCATCTCCTACGAGGTGGTCACCCGGGTGGGTGGCCGGATGACGCGGCGGTACGTCGACAGCGACGCCGAACCGGACGCGGCATGAGCGAGCGTCAGCGAGCGACCGATGATCTCAGGTCGCCGCGTCCGTATCGTTGCTTCTCCTCGACGGGGGCGGCGGGATGAGCGTGGCCGGGCGGATCACCGGGATCGCCGTCGGTGCCGTCGCCGCGGCGGCGCTCGGCGGCGCCGCGGTGGCCACGGCGACGGTGAACCGACGGCGCCGGGAGATCGAGCATCGCGAGCCGGAGGTCTCCGAGGACCGGGCCGACGTCGCGGCGGCGGGGACGCCGCTCGGCTCGCTGCGCGCGCCGACCCGCACGATCTTCACCACCGACGGGGTGCCGCTGCACGTCGAGGTCGATGAGGTGGATGACGTCGCTGAGGTCGGCCCGGCCCGCGGTGTCGACGGCGGCGGTGGCACCGCGGCGATCCTCGGGACGGCGGCCGAGGTGCCGGTCACGCTGGTCTTCGCCCACGGCTACGCCCTGACCCTCGACTGCTGGCACTTCCAACGCGCCGCCTACCGGGGCCTGGTGCGCTCGGTCTACTACGACCAGCGCAGCCACGGACGCTCCGGTCGCTCCGACGCCGCGCACTCCACCATCGACCAGCTCGGCGAGGACCTGCTCAGTGTGCTCGACGCGGTGGTGCCGGACGGGCCGGTGGTGCTGGTGGGGCACTCGATGGGCGGGATGACGATCATCGCGCTGGCGGAGCGACATCCCGAGCTGTTCGCGCCGCTCGCCGACGGCGGCCGGATCGTCGGTGCGGCGCTGATCTCGACCACCGCCGGCGGGCTCGACGTCGGCCGGATCCTGCTCCCGCTCGCGCCCGCCCACCTCGGCGGCACGATCGCCACCGGCGCGGTGCGCACCCTCGGACGCGGGCATCGTGCCGTGGACGGCGTACGCCGCTTCGGCCACTCCATCGCCACCGTCGCCACCGACGCCTACGCGTTCGGCAAACAGGTGCCGGCGGAGTATGTCGAGTTCGTCGACGGCATGCTCTCGGCCACGCCGTTCCAGGTGGTCGCCGATTTCTTCCCCACCTTCGGCGCCCTGGACAAGTTCGACCGGATCGGCGCGCTCGCCCGGGTGCCGACCACCATCATCTGCGGCACCGCCGACCGGCTGACGAGCATCGGGCACGCCCGCAAGCTCGCCGCCAGCGTCCCGGGGTCGCGACTGGTGGAGTGCCCCGACGCCGGGCACATGGTGATCATGGAGTGCCACGCCCAGGTCAACGCCGCTCTCGACCATCTCCTCGCCGCCGTCACCGACGCCGACCCGGGCGGTGGCGATGGGTGAGCCGAGCATCGAGCGGGTGGGCGTCGAGGCGACCGCCGACCTGCTCGGCATCGTCCGGGCCGCGTTCGCCGCGCGGCCGCCGCTGGACCCCCCCGCGGACGCGTTGGCCGAGACCGAGCAGAGCCTGGCCGCCCTTCTCGCCTACGGCGGCCTGGTGGCGAGGATCGACGGCCGCCCGGTCGGCGGGGTGGTCCTCGACCCGATCGAGGACACCCTGTGGCTGCGCCGCTTCGCGGTCCTGCCCGAGGCGCAGAACCACGGCATCGCCCACCGGCTGGTGGCCGCCGCGGTCGAGCTCGCCGAGGCCGAGGGTCTCACCGACCTGGCGGTCATCGCCCGCGAGGAGCTGCCCCGCACGGTCCGGTTCTGGCGGCGTCAGGGCTTCTGGGAGATCGACCACCGGCCCCCGGTGGTGCGACTGCACCGGCCGCTGCGCACCATCGTGGTCAACGTCGCGGAGGCGGGCGCGATGCGTGAGCTGGGTCGCCGGCTCGCCACCCAGCTGCGGGCCGGCGACGTGGTGGTGCTCACCGGTGAGCTCGGTGCCGGCAAGACCACCTTCGCCCAGGGCCTGGGCGAAGGTCTCGGGGTGCGTGGGCCGGTCACCTCGCCCACCTTCGTGATCGCCCGGGTGCATCCCAGCCTGGCCTCGGCCGGACCGGCGCTGGTGCACGTGGACGCCTACCGGCTGGGCGGCGTCGCCGAGCTCGACGACCTCGACCTGGACACCGACATCGACCGGGCCGTCACGGTGATCGAGTGGGGTGAGGGCCTGGCCGAGGGACTCGCCGAGTCGCGGCTGGAGGTGCGGATCGTGCGCGCCGAGGGTGCCGAGCCGGCCCTGCACGGCGAGGCGGAGGCCGCGGTGGGTGCGCAGGTCGTCGAGGATCGGGCCGACCCGCGGCTGGTCGAGATCACCCCGGTGGGACCGCGCTGGCTCCCGCTCGTGCCCGACCTGGAGGAGGCCTGATGCTGCTCGCCTTCGATACCGCCACCGCCCAGATCGGCGTCGCCGTACTGGATCCGGGCACCGGTCGGGTGCTCAGCGAGCTGGCCGACGACCGGCCGATGAAACACGGCGAACGCCTCGCTCCGCTGATCCGGGAGGCACTCGCCGCCGCCGGGGTGGATCGAGGCGACCTGACCGGGATCGCCGTCGGGGCCGGACCCGGTCCCTTCACCGGGCTTCGCGTCGGGCTCGTCACCGCCCGCACGCTCGGTCACGTGCTCGGGATCGAGGTGCACGCGGTCTGCACCCTCGACGTCATCGCCGGCGAGGCCGCGCAGTTGCTCGGCCTCTCGTTCACCGTGGCCACCGATGCGCGCCGCAAGGAGGTCTACCTGGCGACGTACGACGCGGACGGCCGCCGGCTGGGCGGACCGGAGGTACGGCGGCCGGCCGACATCGCGGCCGAGACCGCCGCCGCGCCGACCGCGGGCGTCGGCGCCGTCCTCTATCCGGAGACCTTCAGCCACCCGGTCGGGCCGAACCGACCCTCCGCGGCCTGGCTGGGCCGGCTGGTCTGTGCCGGCCGGGTCGACCTGCTCGATCCGGAGCCGCTCTACCTGCGTCGTCCGGATGCGGTCGAGCGGGTGCCGCGCTGACCGGCGGGGCTTCGTCAACGCTTCAACGTCGCGGTGTCAGGGAGGGCGGTGTCAGGTGGCCGATCGAGAGCCGGGCGGGCGGTTCGGCACCCCGCACGCACCGCTCGCCGTCAGGCCGGCGGAGCCGGCGGACGTGGCGTCGGTGGCGGCGCTCGAGCTGGAGGCGTTCCCCGAGGACGCCTGGCGGGTCGACTATCTCGACGAGGCGGTCGCGGGCCGGCTTCCCACGGTGCGGTTGCTGGTGGCCGTCACGCCGGCCGGCACCGTGGTCGGACACGCGATCCTGAGCGTGGTCTACGAGGTCGCCGAGCTGCAGCGGATCGCGACCGCGGCCCGGTATCGCCGGCGCGGGGTGGGCGGCGTACTGCTCGCCGCCGTGCTCGCGACCGCGACCGCCGAGGGCGCCGAGCGCCTGCTGCTGGAGGTGCGTGAGGGCAACACCCCCGCCACGGCGCTGTACGCCGCGGGCGGCTTCACTGAGATCGACCGGCGGCCCCGCTACTACGCCGACGGTACGACGGCCGTGGTGCTGCAGCGCGACCTCTGATCCCGGGGCCGGCCCCGGGATCAGAGGCCTGGCCGCTGGGTCGCCGAGTCAGGTCGGGGTCGCGAGTCGGGGTCGCGAGTCGGCGCTTGTTGTACGCCGTGGTCCGTGCCCGGTGTCTCAACCCGAGATCTTGACGCTCCGCTCAGCCGTGCCCTAGGTTTGTCTCGGCTACTAAGGGAAGCCTAACCTTAGATATTCCCTGGTCGGCCGAGGCGGCGGTGCGCGGCGAGCCCTGGGGCTCGAGGTCGCACGAGCCGGGGTGGCTCCCTGACAAGAACTCACCCCGGACGGTCCGTCGCGACAACGGCCGGCGCGACCGCGCCGGCCGAACCTCACGGACGGCGTCACGCCGTCTGGCCGAAAGGTAGGAGCTATGAGTTCCAGCACCACCAGAAGATTCCGCCCGCTCGCCCTGCTGGCCGCCCCGCTCGCCGCCATGGCCCTGGTCGGGATCACCGCGACCAGCGCCTCCGCGGCGGGCAGTGCCAGCGTCTCGCCGTCCACCGGGCTGAGCACCGACGACACCGTCGCGGTGACCGCCACCGGCCTGGACGCCAGCACCAGCTACTACGTGTTCAACTGCGACCTGGACGAGTTCGCCGACGGAACGGTGCTGTGCGACTGGGACGCCGGTTACTACACGACCGCCACCAGTGACAGCAGCGGCGACCTCACCGCCTCCATCCCGGTGGCGCAGGAGTTCGACGGCCGGCACTACCCGGGCGCATCGGCCACCTCGATCACCTGCCTGGGCGACACCGGGTCGCAGTGCGGGATCGTGGTCTACCCGGTCACTCACTCGGGCAGCTCGGTGAACTACGCCAGCGCCTCCATCACGTTCGACTGAGCCCGTCGGTGGGTAGGGGGGGCGCGGGCCCCCCCCCCCCCCCCCGG
>NZ_JASGET010000029.1:0-4782 GCF_047606145.1 Nocardioides sp.
GCGCGGCCGCCCGCGAGCTCGCCGGCGCGCTGCGGATGGTGCGCGGCCGAGCGGAGTGGGCGCCGCCGGTGGTGACCTGCTCCGCGCTGGCCGACGCCGGCGTCGACGGGGTCTGGGACCAGGTGATCTCCCACCGCCGGCATCTCGGCACCGACGGGCTGCGCGCCAAGCGCGCCGGCCAGCAGCTGGACTTCACCTGGGCGCTGGTGCGCGACGAGCTCGACCAGCGGCTGCGCCGCTCGCCCGGGGTCAGCGCGATCCGGGAGGAGATCGGTGCCCGGGTCCTCGCGGGGGAGCTGCCGGCCACCGTCGCCGCCGAGGAGATCCTGGCCGCCTACGACGCCGAGTGACCTGCCGAGTGACCTGGCACGGGGGATAACCTGAGGTCACCATGTCGGAGTCTGTCCCTGCGCCCAGGACGAGCGAGGCGATCATCGCCGCCGCCCTCGACGCGCACGAGGCCGAGCTGATCGACGTACGTCGCGATCTGCACGCGCACCCGGAGCTCTCCTGGTCCGAGCACCGCACCACCGAGCTCGTCGCCGAGCGGCTGGAGAAGGCCGGCTGGCGGGTCGCCCGGTTGGCCGGCACCGGCCTGCTCGCCGACCTGGGGGAGGGGCCGCGCCGGGTGGCGCTGCGCGCGGACCTGGACGCGTTGCCGGTCGAGGACGACGTCCCCGACTCCTGGCGCAGCACGGTCCCCGGCGTCGCGCACGCCTGCGGTCACGACGTGCACACCACCGCGGTGCTCGGCGCCGGGCTGGCGCTGGCCGAGCTGCAGCAGACGACCGGGCTGCCCGGCGCGGTGCGGTTGATCTTCCAGCCCGCCGAGGAGGTCATGCCCGGCGGCGCCCTGCACCTGATGAGCCTCGGTGCGCTCGACGGGGTCGACCGGATCCTCGGCCTGCACTGCGACCCGGGGGTCGACGTGGGCCGGGTGGGGCTGCGCTCGGGTGCGCTGACCAGCGCCGCCGACCTGCTCGAGGTGCAGCTGACCGGCACCGGCGGCCACACCTCGCGCCCGCACCTGACCGGAGACCTGGTCTTCGCGCTGGCCAAGGTGACCACCGAGCTGCCGGCGGTGCTCTCCCGCCGGATGGACCCCCGCGCCGGGATCAGCGTGGTCTGGGGCCGCGTCGCGGCCGGGCAGGCACCCAACGTCATCCCGCGCTCGGGCAGCGTCGCGGGCACGGTCCGCATCCTCGACAGCGACGCCTGGAACGAGTGCGAGCAGGTGGTGCGCGAGGTGGTCGCCGAGCTGGTCGCGCCGTACGGCGTGGTGGCGAGGGTCAACTACCAGCGCGGCGTCCCACCGGTGGTCAACGACGAGGACTCCTACGCCGTCCTGGTCGAGGCGGTGACCGCGGTGCTGGGGGAGCGCGGCATCGCCGCCGCCGCTCAGAGCCTGGGCGGGGAGGACTTCGGCTGGTATCTGGAGCAGGTTCCCGGCGCGATGATCCGTCTGGGCGTGCGTACGCCGGGTGGTCCGACCTACGACCTGCACCAGGGGGATCTCCGGGTCGACGAGCGTGCACTCGGGGTCGGCGCCCGGGTGCTGGCGACGGCGGCGCATGCGGCGCTGGTCACCGTCCGGTAACAACAGCGAGAAATCTTCGGTTCTCCTCAACGAATCTGTGGTGCCGCCATTAGGGTGACCCGGTACACGACCCGCGAGAACGCGGATTCGCACGAAATTCTTCGACAGGAGGCGCCGTGACCAAGACGGCACGTTTGGCGGTGGTCGCGGTCGCGGCCGCCATGTCCCTGGCAGCATGCGGGAGCAGTGGAGACGACGACTCGACGGGCACCGACACCTCCACCACCTCGAGCTCGACCGAGAGCTCGTCCTCGGCCGCCTCGTCGGCGGCCGCGCAGTACCCGGACTTCAAGGCGTGCATGGTCTCCGACACCGGTGGCTTCAACGACCACTCCTTCAACGAGACCTCGCTGGCCGGCCTGCTCGAGGCGGGCAAGACCTACGGCGTGCAGACCACGAAGCTGCAGTCCAACGCCGACTCCGACTACGCCAACAACCTCAAGACGCTGGTCAAGCAGAAGTGCGACGAGATCACCTCGGTCGGCTATCTGCTCGCCGACGCCACTCTGGCCGCGGCGAAGGCGAACCCGAACACCAAGTTCGCGATCATCGACAACGACTACGAGGGGAAGATCCCGGCCAACCTCAAGGAGCTCACCTTCGCCACCGACCAGGCCGCGTTCCTGGCCGGCTACCTGGCGGCGGGGATGACCAAGTCCGGCACCGTCGGCACCCTGGGCGGGGTGCAGATCCCGTCGGTCACCATCTACATGGACGGCTTCATCAAGGGCGTCGACCAGTACAACACCGACAACAGCAAGGAGATCAAGGTCCTCGGCTGGAACGGCAAGAAGGGCTCGTTCTCCAACGACTTCTCCGACGTCTCCAAGTGCAAGTCGATCGCCCAGACCCAGATCCAGCAGGGTGCGGACATCCTGTTCCCGGTCGCGGGCGGCTGTGGTGAGGGCGCCCTCCAGGCGGCCAAGTCGGCCAACGACCTGGCGATCTGGGTCGACACCGACGGCTACGAGTCCGAGTCGGACTACCGCTCGATCCTGCTCAGCTCGGTGGTCAAGCGGGTCGACTCGGCGACCATCGCCGGTATCGTCGACGCCGCCAGCGGCAAGTGGAACAACAAGCCGTACGTGGGCACGCTGAAGAACGAGGGCGTCAGCCTGGCGCCGTACCACGACTTCGACTCCTCCGTGCCGGACGAACTCAAGAGCAAGATCGAGGACTACCAGAAGCAGATCATCGACGGGTCCTTCACCGTCAGTTGATCCGCGCAGCATAGGACCGGGCGCCCGCGCGAGTCGCGGGCAGTTTCACCGGTTCACCGGTGAAACTGGCACTTCCTGCGTGTTGCAACGCGCAGGAAGTGCCAGTCTTGCGCAAGGAGTACGCCGCCCGGCCGGTCCTTCCTGGCCGCTACGGTCACCATGACGTGGCGCGGAAGGACCGGCGAGGGCGAGCGATCAAGGGAGGTTCCCCATGCGCCTGGAGATCCAGGGGCTGACCAAGAGGTTCGGCGACTTCACCGCCAACGACCACATCGATCTGACCATCGAGCCCGGTGAGATCCACTGCCTGCTCGGCGAGAACGGGGCCGGCAAGTCGACCCTGATGAACATGCTCTACGGGCTGATCTCGCCGACCGAGGGCGACGTCCTGGTCGACGGCAGGCCGCTGCGGCTGGACGGGCCGGCCGACGCCATCGCGGCCGGCATCGGGATGGTGCACCAGCACTTCATGCTGGTGCCGGTCTTCACCGTGGCCGAGAACGTGATGCTCGGTCGGGAGTCGGTGCGCGGGCTCGGTGTGCTCGACCGCCGGGCCGCGGCCGCCAGGGTGCGCGAGCTCTCCGACCGCTACGGGCTGGCCGTCGATCCGGATGCACTGGTCGGCGATCTCCCGGTCGGGGTGCAGCAGCGGGTGGAGATCATCAAGGCGCTGGCCAACGACGCCGAGGTGCTGATCCTGGACGAGCCCACCGCCGTCCTGACCCCGCAGGAGATCGAGGAGCTGATGGAGATCATGCGCGGCCTGCGGGCGCAGGGCACCTCGATCATCTTCATCACCCACAAGCTGCGCGAGGTCAAGGCCGTCGGCGACCGGATCTCGGTGATCCGTCGGGGCAAGGTGGTCGGCACCGCCGCGCCGTCCACGCCGGAGACCGAGCTGGCCGAGATGATGGTCGGCCGCGCCGTCCAGCTGGTGGTGGACAAGGACCCGGCCAAGCCCGGCGAGGCCGTCCTCGAGGCCCGCGACATCGTCGTCCACGACCCGCGCGGCCACCAGGTGGTCAAGGGCGTCGGCTTCGAGGTGCGCGCCGGGGAGATCCTGGGCATCGCCGGGGTCCAGGGCAACGGTCAGACGGAGCTGATCAAGTCCCTGCTCGGCCTGGTCTCGCCCGACGCCGGTGCGATCCTGCTGGAGGGCCGCGACATCACCAGGGCAGGCCCCCGGGCCAGCCTGGAGGCGGGCATCGGCTACATCCCGGAGGACCGGGGTCACGACGGGTACGTCGGCTCGTTCTCGGTCGCGGAGAACCTGGTGCTCGACCTGGTGCGCGACGATCGGTTCTCGCACGGGCCGGCGCTCAAGATCGGGGCGATCGAGCAGAACGCGCGCCACCGCATCGAGCAGTTCGACATCCGCACCCAGGGCCCGCAGAGCCCCGTCTCGGCCCTCTCCGGCGGCAACCAGCAGAAGGTGGTGGTGGCCCGCGAGCTCTCCCGCTCGCTGAAGGTGCTCATCGCCTCCCAGCCCACCCGTGGCGTGGACGTCGGCTCGATCGAGTTCATCCATCAACGGATCGTCGCCGAGCGTGACGAGGGGGCCGCCGTACTCCTGGTCTCCACCGAGCTCGACGAGATCTTCGCCCTGGCCGACCGGATCGCGGTGATGTACGACGGACGCATCGTCGCCATCGTCACCCCCGACATCTCCCGGGAGAAGATCGGGCTGCTGATGGCCGGTGTCTACGACGAGAAGGAGTCGGTGGCATGAGCGAGCGTCAGCGAGCGAACGGTGGCCTCAGGCCGCCGCGTCCGTATCGTCGCCCTTCCTCCACGGGGGCGGCGGCATGAGCGAGCGTCAGCGAGCGAACGGTGGCCTCAGGTCGCCGCGTCCGTATCGTCGCCTTTCCTCGACGGGGCGGCGGCATGACTGAGCCCGCGGCCGGCCCGGCACCGGGCAAGCCCGCCGCCGGCGCCCCCGAGCCTCGCGGGTCGGCTCGGCCCGAC
>NZ_JASGET010000030.1:0-21590 GCF_047606145.1 Nocardioides sp.
AGGGCCGAACCCACTTCTGTGGGTTCGGCCCTCCGTTGTCTTCCGGCCTTGGGTGTTCTTTGGGATGGGTTCGGCTGGTAGCGCTTGGATGGGTCAAGGACGAGTTCGCCGAGGGGCTCGCCGGACTCCTGCTCCACATCCGACGCTTCAAGATGAACCAAGAAGCTCACGGTGAGGTCGTCGCCATCGTCTACCGCCAACACGCCGCCACAACCCCGTTGCCGCGCTCGCCGCCTGACGAGCCCTTCGCGGCGACGTTCCCCGCGGGCGCCGCATCTTGATCAGCCGCGACTTCGCCCACCCCGTAGGGATCGCGCCGCGGTCACTGCCTCCCCGGTCTTCAATGCGAGATCAGTCGAAGTGTTGGAGAGTCGGCCACAAGGTCGGCCAGCCGGACGCGGGTAGCCGGCAGACCACGAGGACGCTGCCCTGCTCCTCGTTGTCCACCCCGACGCCGTTGTCGAGTACGGCGGCTTGACGGCAGTCCTCGAAGCGGTGTTCGGTCGCGTTGACGTCCTCGGTCCACACCAGGACGACGTCCTTGTCCGCGGGTGGTTGGTGGAGGTAGTAGAGCTCGTTCTGTGCGCTGTAGACCGGCAGCGAGGGGGCGTAGCGATCGATCGCCCCGGCCTCGCCGTAGTTCCCGGTCACGATGACCGCACGCTCGTGCTCGGCGTCGGGGAGCGTGTCCCAGACGCGCTCGACCGTCCGGACGTAGGTCGGCCAGCCGACCTGGTCGCCGATGGTGCTGTTGAGTGACGCCTGGATTCCTGAGTCGGAGACCGGCAGCAGTGGGACGGCGATGAGCGCGCTGACGATCGCGTTCACGCCGATGCCGGCCGCGAGCAGCCACCCGGGCGCCCGGACCGTCACCCATCCGGCGGCGAGCAGGTAGGCGAGCAGCCCGAACGCGTAGTAGATCTGTCCGCCGGCGGCGAAGTTGATCGCCAGCGCGACGACGTAGGCGACCGCCAGGCCCCGGACCCGGCGCCATTCGGCTCGCCGTAGCAGCCCGACGAAGCCGGCGACCGCCACGCAGAACAGCGGCGGACCGATCAGGAGGATCTGGTAGGGAATCAACTGGGACCGGACATCGTCGGCGTTGTCGGCATTCAGGGCGCGCGCCATGGTGAGTTGCGGAAGGCCGTGGCTGACCTGGTAGCCGATGCTCGGAGCGGCGAGCACGATCGCGGCCAGGACGCCCAGCCAGAGCTCCCGTGGCGCCGACCGCGGTCCGCAGACCAGCAGACCGGCCACCACGGACACCACCAAGAGCGCCACCAGGAGCTTGTTGTCCGCGGCGACGCCGAGCACGGCTCCGGCGGCAACCCACCACCGCGGGTCGCGAAGGAGCGCGCGGGTGATGGTGAGCAGGGCGGCCGACCACAGGGTGAGGTCCACGGTGCCGGTCACGAGCAGATGGCCGCTGAGCAGCGGCAGGCTGGCCGAACCGTAGCCCCACGCCGACAGTGCCTGCATGCGCCGGGTTCCACCCAGCTCCCTGATGGTCAGAGCGGCCAGGACAAGGCCGGCGGCGAGGAACAGTGGCGCCAGCGCCCGCAGTCCGTAGACGGTGTCGCCGAAGAGGGCGACGGAGAGCTTGGCAAGCAGCGGCGTCAACAACGGCTGGTCGACGTACCCCCATCGGACGGGCAGCATCCTGAAGTAGAGCTCGTCGCGGTGGTAGCCGTAGCGCCACAACGTGGCGTAGAGCAGGCCGCTGTACGCCAGCGCGGCCAGGGTGATCGCCAGCCAAGGCGTCGGTGCGAGGTCGCGGCTGACGACGACGTCGTCGCGCGGAACCGCAGGTTGCCGCCTCGTTCGCATGGCCAGGCTCCTCCCGCACCGAGGGGCGACCTGCCTACCGCCTCGCGGGCGGAAGGGTGTCTCCGGGGAAACCGCCTCCGGTGTGGAACTCGGCCACCGGCACCTCGGTCCGCACCGCTGGGTCGTCGGCGGCGCGGGCACTCTCGTCGGCGTCACGGGGACCGGGCTCGAGAAGGAGGATCGTGTCGTCGCGCAGCGTGGTGTGGACGTCCCGAGCTCGGACCTTGTCGGTGCCGACCACTTCGACCATTGCGGGTCGTCCCATTTCTCTGCCTCCGAGGTGAGGTAGGCATTCACCAACGCTAGCGAAGGCCCATCTGGATGGGAAGAGAGTGCATCGGCTCACGAAGAACCTCCGCGTAGCTCGATACCGGCGCCTCACATGAGCGGGACGCCCTTGACGCTCGTCCGCATTCCAGGCTGTCGAGACGAATGGCCTCGTGGCCGTGCACGACGGCGCGAGCGCATGCCGAGAGCGCCCCCGACGTCGGCAGGCAGGATCGTCCGGGTCGCCTGGTCGCGGCCCGCGCTCGACGGCGCCGGTCGGGTCAACGGACGACCATCCCCGCCATGGCCAGGACCGAGAGGCCACCGGCGAGCAGCTCGACCCGAGCACCGCCGCGGCCGACGAAGGCCCGCCAGGCGGCGTACGCCGCATAGCCGACGGCCACCAGCACGACCGCCGCGGTGAACAGGCCCGGCCGGTCGGCGGTCGCCGACATGCCGGACATGCCCGTCCCGCCCGACATGTCGGGCATCGAGTCACCCGCCATCGCGGCGGTCAGCAGCGCCATGACGCCGAGGTGCAACGCTCGCGCCAGGCCGAGCCGAGTGCGCCACTCCAGCGCGAGCATGGCCAGAGCCAGGCCGGCGAAGACGACCGCCCACGCGCCGCTGGGCAGCAGCACGCTGCCGAACACCATGATGTCGAGCATGCCGGCCAGCATGAGGGCCATCGCGGCGAGAGCCCCCAGGTCCCGCGCCCGGGGGCCGGCGGCACAGCAGCCTGCTCCGACGGCGGCCGGGAGGAGAGACCCGAGGGTCAGCGCCTGCTCCATCGCTCAGGCCTCCCCGTGGTGGTGGCAGTGCCCGCCGTCGGCGGCGGTCGACTCCGGCACGTTGAGGGTGGGGTTGCGGTCGAAGAAGCCGTACGGGGCCAGGGTGAACCGGGCGTAGTCCACCGGCATGACCGGCCAGTCCTCGGGCCGCGGGAAGTGGGTGAGCCCGAAGGTGTGCCACAGCACGATGTCCTCGCCGTCCAGCGGACGGTCGCCGGCCATGTACGCCGGCAGGCCGTCGCCGCCGGGGTTCTGGTTGACCAGATCGCCGGCGGGGTAGCGCTCGTCGGGGGAGTACGCGGTGACCCACACCTGCTTGGTGGTGAACGCACCCCGGCTGGCGATCACCGAGGCCGGGTCGGCGAGCAGGGTCGGGTTCTGCTCGGCGTGCAGGACGTACGCCGTCGGCTGTCCCAGCCGGTTGGTGCGCTCGGTGCTCGAGATGTGCCAGGTGCGACCCACCGAGGCGTCCGCGTCCCGGGCGGCCGTCGCCTCGGAGGCGATCCGGGTCTTCTTGAAGGTGAAGGCGTTGCCCCACGGGTTGCCCTCGCCCATCGGCACCGGCACGGCCTCGACCTCGTCGACGGCGTTGCCGAGCCCGTCGACGCTCATGTCGAGGCGCGCGCTGAACAGGTGCTGGTGGAACGGCGCGCCCAGCCCGGGGGCGACCTCGGTGGCGTACGGCCAGGTCTCGATGCCCTTGTACGCCGACGGGAACAGGATGCCGGTGAGCTTGGCCTCGCACTCGATCCGGCCGTCGAGGTAGAGGTACCAGTAGAAGCCGTAGTCGTAGTTGCCGACGGTGGTGAAGAACGAGATGACCAGGCGGCGCTGGCGGCGCACCTCGGAGACCCCCTCGACCCACAGGTCGGTGTGCTTCCACAGGGTGCCGAAGTCCTCCTCGTGCATGCAGATCGCGTTGGTGATCGTCTGCGGGTTGCCGAACTCGTCGGCCAGCGTGGCGTCGAAGTACCTGATCTCGCCGAGGCAGTCGCAACCGAGCGTGAGGGAGTTGGCGAACCGGCCGAAGACGTACTCTCCGGTGTCGAAGTAGTTCTGCCAATACCGGGTCGGTGCCGGATCGGCGTAGGGGACGACCATCTCGGCGATCGAGGCGCGGTAGACGATCGGCCGGACCTCGCCGTCGTGGTCCGGGTCGGCGTAGCCGATGTGGTGCAGGACGAGTCCCTCGCGGGCGTCGAAGCCGAGCGAGAAGGTCCAGTTGGCCCAGGACACCTGGTCGCCGTCGACGGTGAACGAGGGACCCTCGGGCTGGGTGATCTCGATCGGCTTGAGACCCTCGAGCGGCGCCGGGCGACCCTGCGGCAGGTGGAACTGGCTGGGCTCGGCCGGCACCGGCAGTACCTCGGTGTCGACGACCTCGATGACCTCCTTGGCGATCACGTCGACGTAGGCACAGAGCCCGTCGACGGGATGGGCCCACGGGTGGTCGGTCGGGTCGGCGTACTGGAAGGCGAACACGCGGATGATCCGCTTCCCCTCCTCGCCGGGGTTGTCGTAGGAGCCGGGGGAGAGCGGTGCGGTGACGACCTCGTCCGCGGTCAGCCCGCGCTTCGCGAGCGCGGAGATCCAGGCCTCGTCGGCCTGGACGATCGGGTCGATCGAGGCGAACTCCTCGATGAGGATCGGGACCTGGCCACGCGAGCCGTCGATCTCGGTGCCCGCCACGGTGCCGGCGGTCAGGTCGACGGTGGCGTCGAACGCGGCCCCGGTCGCGGTGTCGAGCAGCAGCGCGCGGGCGAGCCGGTGCGGCACCGGACCGTCGCCGGCCAGGGTGCGGAGCACCTCGGCCTTGTGGGGCTCGATCAGCCCGACATAGGCGAACCGAGTGGAGTCGGTGACCAGCCCGGCGTCGTGCAGGAGGCTGCTGGTGCGGGTGATCTCCTCGCCGGTGAGACTGGAGGTGGGCATGGACCCGGTACGGGTGATGTCGATGGTCATTCGCGGTTCCTCACTCGGAGATGGTGTCGATGACGGTGGCATATGCCGCCGGGCGGTGACGTCTGAGAACGGCCGCCTGGACGAGACCGAAGACGGGGAAGGCGGCCATCAGCGCGAGCATCGCGATGGTCAGGGTGCCGACGCGCGGGTTGCCCGCGGCGTCGACGTCGCCGAGCAGCATCGGGAAGTTCGCGAACAGCACGTAGGTGACGCCCAGCAGGCCGAGGAGCCCGATGCCCGGGGCGATCCAGGTGCGCCAGGCCCCGGCGCGGACGTGGTTGCGGGTGAAGTAGACGATCACCGCGAGGCAGGTCAGCGCCATCAGGACCACGATCGCGACCGTGGCGATGCCGCTGAACCAGGTGAACACCTCCAGATACGGGTCGAGCTTGACGATCGCGAAGACGGCGATCAGCGCCAGCGCGGTCGCGGTCTGGATGAGCGAGGAGACGTGCGGCGACTCGTGCTCCTCGTGGACCCGGCCGAGGTGCCGGGGCAGGAGGCCGGCGTTCGACATCGAGTGCTGGTAGCGGGTGATGACGTTGTGGAAGGAGAGCACACAGGCGAAGAGGCTGGTCATCAGCAGGACGTTGATGACCTCCGCGCCGGCGCCGCCGAGGTACGTGTGGGCGGTGGTGATGATGAAGCCAGCGTAGTCGTCGGCGACCTCCTGGTCGAAGCCCTTGCCCCAGCCCTGGACGAGCGCCCAGGAGGTGAAGGTGTAGAAGACCGCGATCGTCGTGACGGCGGCGTACGTCGCCAGCGGGATGGTGCGCTCGGGGTCCTTGGCCTCGTCGCGGAAGATGGCGGTGGACTCGAAGCCGATGAAGCCGGCCATGCAGAACATCAGCGCGAGCGCCGGAGTGCCCGAGGTGACGACCGACGGGGTGAACGAGTCGGCGCTGACGCCGTCGGCGCCACCCTGGGCCAGGATGACCAGGGAGAGCACGATCACGATGCCGACCTCGGCGACGAGGAGGACGCCGAGGACCTTCGCCGAGAGCTCGACGTGCCGGTAGCCGAGGAGGCCGACGACGGCGATCAGTGCGAGCGCCCAGACCCACCAGGGCAGGTCGAGGCCGGTCTTGGACTGCATCCAGTCACCGAGGGTGAGGCCGAGGAAGCCGTAGACGGCGATCTGCACGGTCGTGTAGGTGAGGATCGCCAGCCAGGCGGCGGCGAGACCGCCCGGGCGGCCCAGACCGTAGCCGACGTAGGTGAAGAAGGCACCGGGCTTGGCGACGTAGCGGCTCATCGTGGAGAGCCCGACGGCGAAGAAGAGCAGGATGACGCCGCCGACGGCGAACATCGTGGGCGCGCCGGCGCCGTTGCCCATCAGGGCGGCGAGCGGGAAGCCGCCGCCGATGACGGTGAGGGGAGCGGCGGCGGCGACGACCATGAAGACGATCGCGCCGACGCCGAGCCGGCCGGTGAGCCGGCGGGTGGGGGCGTGAGCGCCTGCGGTGCTCACTGATTCGGCCGTGGCCATGGGATGTACTCCTGAGGCTGGTTGGATCGAGGGGCATGGCCACTCTCGTGCGCAGGCGTTCCGTCCTTGCTTCGGTGCCGCAACGATTGGAGGGTTCCCGAATGGGACTGGGCGCGTTCGCGGTCCCACTGCGAAAGCGATCAGCCGCAACGTGCGCTTAACAGGTGCGCAACACCGGTTGCCCTACTCTCCCTGCAACCCCGGCTGGCCCGGGGCCGTCCATGAGTCGCTGAGGAGGTGGCGATGCGGGACCTGATCCGGGCGATCCGGACGCCGCCGGCGGTCGCCGCGGTCCCGGCGTCGTCGGCGATGGCCGGCCTCGAGCGACGGGTGATCGGCTTCGTCGACGTACTGGCCCAGTCCGTCGGGGCGGTCGCGCCCACCGCGGCAGCCGCCGCGACACCGGCTCTCGTCGCCGGTCAGGCCGGCGGCTCGCTGCTGTTCTGCATGCTGGTCGCGTGGCTGCTCGTCGCCGGGGTGGCGTACGCCGTGGGTCAGTTCACCCGGCGGATGCGCGCCCCCGGGTCGCTGTACACCTTCACCACCAACGGATTGGGGCCGCACGCCGGGTTCGCCGCCGCGTGCGCGCTGATCGCCGGGTACGGCTTCGTGGCGATGTTCGGCCTGACCGGTGCGGCGCTCTACTTGCGGGACCTCGTCGAGGACGTGTTCGGGATCGACCCCGGGCGGTGGGGCATGGCCGGCGGGATCGTGGTGCTCGGCGCGGTCTGCCTGGTCGTGCTGCGCTGCGGGATCCGGCTCTCGGCGCGGGTGACCCTCGTGGTGGAGGCGGTCGCGGTGCTGGTGACCCTGGCGCTGCTCGCGATCGTGCTGGCCCGCGCCGATCCCGGCACGCTCCTCGACCCGTTCACCGCGCGGCTGCCCGGGCCGGGCGCGCTGGCCGCCGGCACCGCGGTCGCGATGACGGCGTTCGTCGGCTTCGAGAGCGCGGCAGCGCTCGGCCGGGAGGCGCGCCGGCCCTTCTTCGTGATCCCGCGCGCGATGCGCTGGACGCTGGTGGCGGTCGGCCTGGCCTACGTCTTCGCGATGTACACCGAGCAGGTCGGCGCCGGCAGTCTGGGCGTACGGCTGGCCGACAACGACCTCGCCATGTCGCAGTTGGCCGTCCGCAGCGACGTGCCCTGGCTCGGCCGGCTCCTCGAGGTGGGGCAGGCGACCTCGCTGGTCGCCTGCGCGATCGCGTCGCTGACCGCGCTGAGCCGGGTGGTGTTCACGCTGGGGCGGGAGGGGCTGCTGCCGGCGGCGGTCGGGTTCGCCGACCCGTTGCGCGGTACGCCGCTGGGGGCTCTCGCCGTCGTCGTCCCGGTCACCGTGCTGGTGCCGGTGGTGATGGTCGCGGACGGCTCGGACCCCTGGCAGGTGATGTCGGTGCTCCTCGCCGTCTCGGCCGTCGGGTACCTGACCGCGTACGCCCTCACCGCGGCCGCGGCGCCCGCGTTCCTGCGCCGGATCGGCGAGCTCACCCCGCTGACCGCGATCACCTCGGGAGTCGTCGCCGGCGTCCTCGGCGTGGTCGTGGTGATCTACCTCGTGGTGATCGGTGGCGACCGGCCGGTGTCGCTGTGGCTCTGCGTCGCCGTCGCCGTCGCCGCACTGGCCGCCTACGTCGTCGCGCGCAGGAGCCGGGCAGCCGCGTTGGCGGGCATGGGACTGTTCGACCAGACCACCGCGGCCGACCTTCTCGGCGCCGAGCCGCTGGACGCTCCGGGTCGACCTTGAGCCCGCGGGCACCGAGCCGGCCGGGCGACTTCACCGGTCGTCAGCCGCAGGCGGTGCTCTCCGCGCTGGCGGTCCTGGAGGAGGTCGCGCGGGCCGGGCCCGGGATCACCGCCCAGGAGATCGCCACGAACCTGGGGCTCTCGCGTGCGACGTCGTACCGACTGCTGAACCTGCTCGTCCAGGACGAGTACCTGGTCCGGCTGCCCGATCTCGCCGGCTTCGCGCTCGGTCGCAAGGTCGCGCTGCTGTCCGGCATGGCCGCCCAGCAGGACAGTGACCGCGAGATCGGGGTGATCCTCGCGCAGATGCGGAGCCGGATCCGCGGCGGCGTGCATCTCGCGGATCTGAGCGCGGGCCGGGTCGAGTTCCTCGACGTCGACGCGGACTTTCCGCTCAGCGACGCCGCGCGCATCGCCGACGCGCTCGAGGACTCGGCGTTCGGCCGGCTCATCCTCGCCGAGCGCGATCTGCGCGCCGGTGCCGGGCCGGTGCCGTACGCGGTCCAGGTCGGCGTCCTGGTCCCGGGATTCGGCTGCTTCGTGGCTGCCGTGCGCGACGAGACCGGGCGGCTGCTGGCCGGGGTCGGCCTGGCCCTGCCCGCGGCCAGGCTCGCCGAGCCCACCGCGCTCCTGGAGACGGTCGCCGAGGACGTACGCCGCCTCGCCGAGCTGCTCGCTCCGGCGCGCTGACGCCTCGCGAGTCCGGCCCGGTTGCGAAGCCTTGTGCTCACCACAGGCCCAAGCCGGATCTCGCCGAGTTCCACCTCGAGCTGGTCGCCGCGGCGTCTGCTGGACTGGCCGGCCCGATCGCCCTGGTGGACGCCTCGCGACGTGAGCGCCGGTCTCTGTGCGACATAGTCCCTCCTCGCGCTCGCCGGCGCGATCATCGGCATCCCGACCGGCATCGGGCTGTTCAGGGCAGTCTCACCGGACGCCGCACCGCTGTCGCCGCTGTGGCGGCTGATCGCGGTATTGCCCGGAACCGTTCTGGTCGTGGCTGCTCTGACGATGGTGCCGGCACGAGTCGGCGCCCGTCGACCCGTCGCCGAGATCCTTCAGGCCGAGCACGCCTGAGTCTCGCCGTGGCCTGCGTCGCCGGGGGACCCGGACGGCTCTTCGTGCCTGAAAGGAGCCAACGCCACTGCCGTCGAGGGTCCCGGTAGCGGTCTCGGAGCCCATGGCCTGGAGCTGACTGATATCGTTGCTTCGATATCGGAGGTGATCACCGTGGAGCAGATCCTGATTCGTCATCTTCCTGCGGGGACCAAGGCCGCGCTCAAGGCGCGTGCCGAACAGCACCGCCGGTCCGTCGAGGCCGAGGCGCGCGAGATCCTCGCCGAGGCTCTTGAACGCGAGCCGGTCACCCTCGTCGATCTGCTCGGCACGGACGAAGGCGCCGACATCGAGTTCGAGCCCGAGCGCCTCGGACTGACCCCTCGCACCCCTGATCTGTGATCCGGTAGATGCAGTACGTCGTGGACACGAATGTGGTCTCGGCTCTCCGAGTCCGAGGCCGCAATCCATCGGTGGAGGCTTGGGCGTCGTCGGTTCCCGTCGCCGACCAATTCGTGACGGCGACGACGATCGCCGAGATCGAACGCGGAGTCATCGCCAAGGAACGATCCGACCCTGCCCAAGGCGACGTTCTGCGCCGGTGGTTCGACGACCGTGTCCTGCCGGCCTTCGCCGGTCGGGTGCTGCCATTCGATCTGCCTGCCGCGCGGATCCTGGCCACCTACCGAACACCTGAGCACGCTCCGTTCGACGACGCGCTCATTGCCGCCATCGCCCAGGCCGCCGCGATGACCGTCGTCACGCGCAACAGCCGGCACTTCGAGCCCCTCGGCGTCCTCTGCCTCAACCCCTGGGATCAGAGCCGGTAGGAACGGGCCCCGAGGCTTGCTCGCGAGCCAAGCGCGCGACGGGTCGCACAGGCTGGTCATCGGCTCGGTCGGGACCCAGATGGCTGGGACATCGCCGCGGGGCGACACGAATCCGGCCGTTCGGTGGGGCTGGTGAGCAGCACGAAGAAGGGCGAGCGTGCCGACTCGACGGCGCGGGTCGGCGTACGCAGGGCCGCGCCGGATCGTCAACCGTGGGACTCGACGTGCTGCTGCCCGACTCGCTCGATGACGTCGGCGGCCTTGCGCAGTCCGTTGCGTTCCCGGATCGAGGCGCCGATGGTCGACATCCTCTCGCGCAGCGCGTGATCACCGAGCAGGCGCTCGATCGCCCGGGAGAGCTCGTCGTCGGAGAACCCGTAGGTGGAGAGCCGTACGCCGAACCCGAGCTCGTCGACTCGTTGCGCGTTGTCGTACTGGTCCCAGAAGAGCGGCAGCACGATCATCGGCTTGCCGAAGTGCATCGCCTCGGTGGTGGTGTTGTTGCCGCCGTGCGTGATGACCAGGTCCACCTGGGGGATCACCCGCGTCTGCGGGAGCATGGCGGCGCCGTACATGTTGTCCGCGAGGCGCAGCTCGTCGGCGCGCGGGCCCAGGCTGACGATGATCTGGTGCCGGGTCTTGGCGAGGAGGTCGATCAGGCGCTGCATCAGGGTGACGTCGGCGCTGCCGAGCGACCCGAGGGACAGGTAGATCAGGCCCGCCCCCGGGTCGCGGTCGGCGAGTGCCGCAGGCAGTGTGAACTCCTCGTCGGTCTCTCGGACGCTGGAGTCGATGCGATGCCAGCGCGCGTCCAGCACTCGTTCGTAGTCCAACTCCGTCGGAAAGACGTAGAGGTTCGCGGCCGGGGAGGTGTGGACCCATTCGCCGCTCGGGAGCGGGTCGGCACCTTGGTGCACCACCCACCTGTTGAAGTCCTCCCACATCGCCGTGTGGGTCCCTTCGTAGGCCGCCAGGTAGCCGGCCCAACGGTCTCGGTCCCCGATCCCGTAGCCGGAGAACGGCGGCGGGACGTCGGCGCCGCGGATCTCCAGCGGATTGCACGAGACGATCCGGACGAACGGCGCACCGCTCGTGGTCAAGGCGGGGAACGCGACGACGTTGTCCTCGACGATGACGTCGGGGCGATGTCTCGCGATGATCTCTCGCAGCTGTGGCTCGCAGTACTTCGCGCCGTCGATGAGCGCCTGATAGGTGGGCTGGATGAACGTGCCGAGCTGGTCCACGGTCGGCTTGCGGAACTCGGGGGCCGTCTCGTTGATGAAGTCGATCCAGAACTGTCCCGCCTCCTCCGCGCCGGCATCGGGCGCGGGTTCGGCGAGGTCGACGAGATCCTCGGTGAAGCCGAGCGGCTCGAGCTTCCCGGCCCAGGACCGCTCGGCGGCGAAGACGACCGAATGTCCTCGATCGGTGAGCACCTTGCCCACGCCGATGCACTGATTCGTCGGGCCGTAGGCCGACTCGGGCATGAACAACACGGTCAACGGTCGTGTCATGGGGCACTCCTCCTCGTTGCTCGGCAGGGGATGACTCGACGCCGGTTCGGGGCGACAGCCGGGGGTCGTTTGACGGTGTCGCCCGAGGCGTCAGCGGCGCTCAGCCGGGTGTGGGGAGTGCGCGCAGCGCGATCGCCTGGCTGAGGGCGAAGAGCGCGATGTCGATCGCCACGCTCAGGACCGCGATGACGATCAACGCCGTCGCCGCGGTGGCCGAGGCGAACCCCACGGTGATCGCGGCGAGCACGTTGGCCGCCATGACGAGACGAAGCGCCTGATGGATGGGCAGCCGGGAGAGCATCCACCACACGCCTGCCGCCCACAGCACCACCGAGACGCCGACGACGGCGACCAGGAGCGAGGGAAGCGCGACCACGTCGGTGACCTGTCCAGCGCCCAACGCCACCGCAGCGCCCAGCACCGCGCAGTACGCGGCATCCAATCGGAGGCTCCACCGTCCGAGCCTGTCGCCGTCGATCCGTCGCATCATCGGGTCCCGATCCTCAGGTCATGTTCCTTCTCAGGTGCCGGTGACGTCGTGCCGGTGGGCACCGCTCGGGCCGATCGACTCCGCCGCCACGGCCTCACGGGCATCAGGCTACTCGTCACCAGAGCCCGTGCCGAGCCCGGTGAGCAGACTCGAGGTCCGGCGTACGCCGCTGGGGGCCGAGCCCGGAGACGCTCAGACGTCCAGGGTGAGGACCGCCGACCGGGAGCGTGAGACACAGACGTTGATCTGGCCGTTGGCGGCATGCTCCGCCGGAGTCTGAACCTCGTCGCGGTGGTCGGGGATGCCGTCGATGACGCCGGTCAGGCACGAGCCACAGATGCCCTGCTCACAGGAGAGGACCACCTCGTACCCGTGGCGCTCCAGCACCTCGGCGATGGTCTCGTCGGCCACCGTCATCCGCTCGCCGCTGGAAGCGGCGACCACGACGAAGGAGTCACCGGTGGCGTCGACCGGCTCCTCGGTCACGAATCGTTCGGTGCGCACCCGGTCGGCCGGCACCCCGACGGCGGCGGCATGCTCGCCGACCTTGTCGAGGAACCCCCGCGGTCCGCAGGCGTAGACGACGATGTCGTCGGTGACCGACCACTCCGGCGCCGAGTCGCGCAGGGACTGGCCGAGGTCGCTGCGATGGTGCTCGACGCGTCCGGCGTACGGCTGCGCGGCGACGTACTCGGCGAGGGGGAGCGGGCCGCGGCTGTAGCAGTGCAGCTCGTACGACGCCCCGCGCGCCTCGAGCGCCCCGGCCATGGCCAGCAGCGGCGTGATGCCGATGCCGCCGGCCAGCAGCACCGCGTGCCGGCGGCCGTCGCCGAGCGTGAAGGTGGATCGGGGTGCGGAGACCGTGAGCCGTTGGCCCACCCGGAGGCGTTCGTGGACGTGCCGCGATCCACCGCGACCGTCGGTCTCGAGCTGGACGCAGATCAGGTAGCGGCCGGGGTCGGTGACGTCGAGCAGGGAGTAGGGCCGCACCATCTTCCCGGCCGCGGTGGACAGGTGCACGTCGATGTGTGCGCCGGGCTCGGCGGCCGGCAGCGGCGTCGCGTCGGGCCGCCGCAGCTCCAGTAGCAGTGCTCGGTCCGAAGCGAGGATCTGGGCATGGACCACGACCCCGATCAGGTCCGTGGCGACGCTGGCCCTCATGCGGTGAAGAACTGGCTCAGGCCCAGCCCACGCAGGGCGCGGCGGTAGGCGATGGAGGATCGGTCGGCGGGGATGTGGACCTCGAGCTTCGGGTCGAGTGGGAGCTGCTCCGGTCGCTGAGCCTCGGTCATGACCTTGTCCTCGGCGAAGATCTGGGCGTTGAATTCGTAGACGTCACCGACCGGCTGGTCGGTGTCGAAGTCGCGCACCCGTGCGTCGAACTGCCGGGTCCGTCTCGCCGAGATCGGGCTGGCGGCGTTCATGATCGACAGCTTGCTGCCGTCGGGGAAGTCGATCACCAGGGTGGCGGTGAACGGCACGTGCAGCCGGAAGTGGCGCAGCCACTGGTAGTCGGGGTCGGCCCTGAGCCCGGTGCTGTGCGGGTAGTTGCCGACGGTCGAGTAGTACCTGGCCTCGAAGCCGTCCGGGGTCGGCTCGACGGTGTAGTCGGGGACCTCGGTGTTCTCCGGGTCGGCGAAGGAGGCCTCGTGGGCGAAGGCGAAGTGGGCCACGTCGAGGAAGCCCTCGACCTGTCGGCCGGCGAACGCGGCGACGTCGGCGGGTGGGCAGTTGATCTGTTGGAAGCCGGGGTCGTCCCAGTGCGGCACGGGCGGGATCGAGACGGTGTCCTCGGCGTCGCCGGGCAGGCTGGCCAGGCAGGTCCAGATCAGGCCGTAGCGCTCCACCGCGTGGTAGGCGTGCAGGTTCATTCGGGCGGGGATCTTGTTGGCCGGGTGGGCGGGGATGGCGGTGCACCTGCCGCCCGCGCCGAACCGGAGCCCGTGGTAGGGACACCGGATGCCCAGTCCGTCGTCGAGGGCCTTGCCCAGCGAGAGCTGCATGCCCCGATGGGGACAGAGGTTGTCGGCCACCACGACCTGTCCCTCGATGCGGTAGATCACCAGGGGCTGGTCGAGCAGCGTGGCGCCCAGCGGCTGCTCGCTCACCTCGCCGGCCAGCGCGACCGGGTACCAGTAGCGGGCGATGATTTGCCAGTCGTCGGGGTCGAAGGTGCAGCCCCGCGGCAGCGGCAGGGCACGGTCGGCGTACGGCAGGGTGTGTGCGGGGGAGTCGACGGTCATGGTGTTCCTCGCAGATCGGCTGGACTCGGATCGGCTGGACTCGGACGGACGAGTCGAGACCAGAGGCGGCAGGGCGTGATGCCGGGTGAGAAGGGTCGGCGTCCGGCATCGGAGGAGGCAACGGCCTCCGGATACCGGGAGGATGGGACGAGAACGAAGGGCTCGTCGGTCAGCGGCCGTGAGCGATCAGACCGCGACTCCAGGCGGTCCGATGGCAGGCCGCGCGGAGGTCACGAGCCGACAACGCGACAGCGGTCATGGTCCCCTCCTTCGCCTGCGGAGCCGCCAGTCTGCGTGACCGATGTGTCGTCGGTGTGGCGCACGATGTCGGCGGTGTGACAAACCGCTGTCGGACGCCGGGGACGGTCGGTAGTCTCGGTCCCATGTCCGCGCGAGAAGCCGACCTCGATCGGATCGCCGCGCTCCAGGACGCGGAGGCGAAGGCGGCCGAGCTGTTCGACGTGGCGGTCCGGCGCGGACTGATCGTGCCGGGCAAGACCGAGCGCGAGCTCTCCGACGAGGTCCGCGCGCTTGCGAACGAGCTGTTCGGCATCAGGCGCTTCTGGCACAAGCGGATCGTCCGCGCGGGCGTCAACACCCTGGAGCCCTACCGCTCCAACCCGCCGGATCGTGCGTTGCAGGCCGACGACATCCTCTTCTTCGACTTCGGTCCGATCTTCGAGGAATGGGAGGCAGACTTCGGCCGCACGTACGTGCTCGGCGACGACCCCGACAAGCACCGGCTCGCGGCCGATCTGCCCCGGATCTGGGAGCGGGGGCGCGAGCACTTCCGTGCCACGCCCGACATCACCGGCGCCGAGCTCTTCACCCACGTCCTCGGCCTGATCGGTACGGCGGGCTGGGGCCACGGCGCCGCGCACGCGGGCCATCTCGTCGGCGAGTTCCCCCACGAGCGCATCAACGGCGACGACATCGACTGCTACATCACCGCCGGGAACGACCGGCCGATGCGCCGCCTCGACGCCGCCGGCAACCCGTGCCACTGGATCCTCGAGGTTCATCTCACCGACCGCGAGCGCGGGTTCGGCGGCTTCTTCGAGCAGTTGCTGCTCGACGCCTCCGAGGTCCACGGCTGACTGGCTGCCGGACCACCGCCGGCCCGGGGAGGCGAGGTCGGAAACGTTTCGTCACGTGACGCGGGCCGTTCACCGAGCGGTTCGAGCCGGGTCAGGTGCCGACGAGATCCTGAGGCGTGCTGACCATCTTCCGTCCCGCCACGACCGCCGCCGTCCTGAGTGCCCTGGGCCTGGCCGGCGTCTGCGTCGCCCAGCCGGCCACCGCAGCTCCCGTCCAGCCGATCGCGCACCAGGTCTCGACGGGCAATCCGGGCGATCCGAGTCATTCGGGTCATTCGGGTCATTCGGGTCATCCGAGCCAGCGGGGGCCGATCCCGTTCACCGCCGCCAGCCTCACCGAGGGCGACCAGGACGGGAGCTGGATCGTCACCTGGAAGGCTCCCGCGTCCGTTCGCACGGTGAAGGTGTACGTCGGGACCAGCGCGACCAGCTTCGCGCGCCGGCCGGTCCTCAGCCACCGGCACTCCGGCAGCCTCACCGTCGCCACCACGGCGGCCCGGCCCTGGGTCGAGCTGGTCGGCTCGACGGGTGCTCCGCTCGTGATCGCCTCGCGTGATCTGGGCCTGGCCAGCGACCCCAACCTGCGTGACATCGGTGGCTACCGCGCCGCCGACGGGCAGTGGGTGCGCGAGGGCGTCGTCTACCGCTCGCAGGCGCTCTCGCTGACCTCGGCCGACCTCGCCGTGGTGAACACCCTCGGTATCGCCGGCGACTACGATCTGCGCACCACCGCCGAGGTGGACAGCTCGCCGGACGTGGTCCCCACCGGCGCCACCTACCGGCAGCTGAACGTGCTCGGTGACGACACCTCGACCTCGATCTCGGCCACCAGTGCCGAGGAGGCGGTGGCCTACATGGAGCAGGCCGAGATCGCGATGGTCGACTCCGACACCGCGAAGGCGGCCTACCGGGAGCTGTTCACCTCCCTCGCCCGTGAGCGCGGCGCCAGCCTCTACCACTGCACCGCCGGCAAGGACCGCACCGGCTGGGCCACCGCGGCACTGCTCACGCTGCTCGGCGTCCCCGACCGGACCGTGATGAAGGACTACCTGCTCTCCAACACCTACTACTACGAGTCCGCGGCGGTCCAGGAGATGCTCGCCGCCCTTCCCGAGGCGCAGCGCGAGATCTATACGCCGTTCATGCAGGTCCGGGCCTCCTATCTCGACGCCGGTCTCGACCGCGTCGAGGAGGAGTACGGCTCGATGAGGAACTACTTCGTCGAGGGGCTCGGGCTGAGCCACGCCACCATCGCGAGGCTCGAGGACCGGCTGCTGGTCGGCCGGGGCTGAGCCTGCTCCGGGTCGGTCGGTCTCGGGTCAGTAGACGTCGCGCACGTACCGCTGCGCGCTGGCCAGCTCCTTGACGTACTCGACGGCGCCCTCGGGGGAGAGCCCGCCGGCCTGGCGGGCCACGTCGATCAGGGCGGCGTCGACGTCCTTGGCCATCCGGCTGGCGTCGCCGCAGACGTAGAAGTGGGCGCCGTCCTGCAGCCAGTCCCAGAGCTGGGCGGCCTGCTCGCGCATCCGGTCCTGGACGTAGACCTTGGTGCGCTGGTCACGGGAGAAGGCGACCGAGAGGCGGGTGAGGAAGCCGTCCTCGGCGAGCGCCTCGAGCTCGTCGCGATAGTAGAAGTCGGTGGTGGAGTTGCGCTCGCCGAAGAACAGCCAGTTGCGCCCGGGGTGGCCCAGCGCCCGACGTTCGGCCAGGAAGCCGCGGAACGGCGCGACCCCGGTGCCGGGTCCGACCATGATCATCGGCGTGCCCGGGTCGCTCGGTGGCCGGAAGTGACTGGTGGGCTGGACGAAGATGGGCACCTCGGCGGCCTCGCCACGGTCGGCGAGGAACGTCGAGCAGACGCCGAGGCGGGTCTGGCCGTCGTAGGTGTAGCGGACCGCGGAGACGGTGAGCTGCACCTCCGTGGGATCCGCCAGCGGGCTGGAGGAGATGGAGTAGAGCCGGGGCTGCAGCGGCCTGAGGACCTCCAGCCACTCCTCGGCGGCGGCGATCACCGGGTACTCGGCGAGGACGTCGATGGACTGGCGGCCCCAGGACCAGCGCTGCAGGTTGACCTTGTTGCCCTCGCGCAACAGGTTGCCGAGCTCGCGGTCGCCGGTCCGTGCCCTGACGAACCGCAGCAGGTCGGGGGTGACCTTGAGGATCTCCAGCTCGGTGCGGGCCGCCTCGTGCAGCGGCATCTCCCGGCCGGCGACGCTGACCGTCTCCGCAGCACTCAGCCCGGTGGCGGCGAGCCAGGCGTCGACCGCGGCAGGGCTGTTGGTCGGGCGCACGCCGAGCGCGTCGCCCGCCTGGTAGCAGAACGCGGAGTCGAGGGTGAACCCGAACTGCCGAACGTCCTTGCTGGAGCCGCCGGCGCTGAGCCGGACGTTGCGTGCCAGCCGGGTGACCAGCGGGTTCTTGCGCCCGTACGACGCCCCCGCCGGCGTCGGCGCCACCCGAGGGGTCGTGGTGGCCGGCGGTGCGAGCGCTGCCGAGTCGGTCGGACGGGTGGTCGCCGTCGTGAGGCCGGCCGAGACCGCCTCGAACCAGGCCTCGGCCGGCTCGCTGTCGCCGGGCTCGCAGTCGACCCGCTCGGTGAGTCGGCTGGCGCCGAGCGCGGCCATCCGCTCGTCCAGCCGCCGGCCGTGACCGCAGAAGTCGTCGTAGCTGGAGTCGCCGAAGGCCAGCACCGCATACCGGGTCTGCGCCAGCCGCGGTGCGTCCTCGGCGGCCAGGGCGCTCCAGAACGCCTCGCCGTTGTCGGGGGCATCGCCGTCGCCGAAGGTGGAGCTGACCAGCAGCACCGTCGGCGTGGTGGCGAGCCCGGCGACGTCGAAGGTGTCCATGTCGACCAGGTCCACCTCGTGGGTGCGCCGCAGCCGCTCGGTGTACTCGACCGCGTGTTCCTCGGCGTTGCCGGTCTGCGAGGCCCACAGCACCAGCACCCGGTCTCGGTCATCGCGCTGTCGCGCCTCCATCGCCCCGGTCGCCTCGATCGCCCCGGGCTCCGACGTCCCGGTGGTCGAGTAGAGGCCGGCCAGCAGCCCGTCGACCCACGCCCGGGCGTCGTCGCCGAAGGGTGCCGTCGCCGGGAGCACCGGCACTCCGGCGACGCCGGCGCGCTCGCGCGCCCAGAGCAGGCCGCTCAGATACCGGCCCTGCCGGGCGTGGAGGTCGGGTGGCGTCGCCGGGAGGCCGAGGGCGGCCAGGACCGTCTCGGCGTGCGCGGCCGGGCCGACCGGGACATCAGTGGCACCTGGGACACCTGGGACACCTGGGACGGCGGCGAGGACGGTGGTCTCGCGAGCCACGCCGTCCTCGCCGCTGCCCGCGGGCGCTGCCACCTTGGTGACGGTGACCGCGCTGATCTTGAACTCGGGTTGGAACGAGTCCGGGTCGACGGCGTCGTTGGTGACCGCGTTGATGGCGAGGTACTCGCCGAACTGGTCGTTCCAGTGGAACGGCGCGAACAGGTTCCCGACCTGGACCCGGTCGGTGAGCACGGCCGGGAGCACCGCCCGGCCACGGCGTGAGGCGACCTCGACACGGTCGCCGTCGGCGATGCCGAGGGCGCCGGCGTCGCGCGGGTTGATCTCCACGAACGGCCCGGGGTTGAGCTTGGTCAGCTTGGCGACCTTCCCGGTCTTGGTCATGGTGTGCCACTGGTGTTGCAGGCGGCCGGTGTTGAGGATGAACGGGTAGTCGTCGTCGGGCATCTCGCGGGCGGGCATGTGGGGGCGGGGGAAGAACACCGCACGACCGGACGCGGTGGCGAACGCCAGCCGGGGCCGGGTCCCGTCCGGGTGGGTGAGCAGGGTCTGGCTCACCCCGTCGTTGAGGTAGCGGATCGGGTTGCGGCCGTCGTCCTCGGGCCGCTCGGCATCGCCGGGCGGGCTGGGCCACTGCACCGGCGTACGGGCCAGGCGCTGGTAGCTGATCCCGCGCAGGTCGTAGCCGGTCCGGGGATTGGCGAACCGCTTGATCTCCTCGAAGACCTCCTCCGCGCTCGCGTAGTCGAACGAGTCGGCGTATCCCATCGCGCGGGCGACCTCGGCGATGATCTGCCAGTCCGGCATCGCCTCGCCGACCGGGTCGACCGCCTGCTGCAACAGGGTCAGGTTGCGCTCGGAGTTCACGGTGACGTACGTCGACTCCGCCCACAGCGCGCCGGGCAGCAGGATGTCGGCGTACCCGTTCGTCTCGGTCTCGGCGAAGACGTCCTGGGCGATGACGAGCTCGCAGGCCTCGAGCGCCTCGACCACGGTCCCGCGGTTGGCGACCGATGCGACCGGGTTGGTGCAGATGATCCAGCAGGCCTTGATCGCGCCGTCGATCATCTGCTGGTACATGTCGATGGTGCCGGTGCCGACCTCGGCGCTCAGCGTGTCGGCCGGAAGACCCCAGACCCGCTCGACGAAGGCGCGGTCCTCGGGGTCGAGCACGCTGCGCTGCCCGGGCAGACCGGGACCCATGTAGCCCATCTCGCGGCCGCCCATCGCGTTGGGCTGGCCGGTCAGCGAGAACGGTCCGGCGCCCGGTGCGCAGATCGCCCCGGTGGCCAGGTGCAGGTTGATCAGGGCGTTGGTGTTCCAGGTGCCGTGGGTGGACTGGTTGAGCCCCATCGTCCAGCAGGACATCCAGGCGCCGGCCTCCCGGATCCAGCGCGCGGCGGTGGTCAGGTCCGCGACGCTGATCCCGGTCAGCTCGGCGACCACCTCGGGCGGGTAGTCGGCGAGGAACTCCGGCATCTGCTCCCAGCCCTCGGTGTGCTCGGCGATGAAGGCGGTGTCGAGATGACCCTCGGCGTGCAGCAGGTGCAGCAGCCCGTTGAGCAGCGCGAGGTCGGTGCCCGGCTCGACCTGGAGGAACAGGTCGGCCTTGTCGGCGGTGGCGGTGCGGCGCGGGTCGACCACGATCAGCTTGGCGCCGGCCTTGACCCGGTCCATCATCCGCAGGAACAGGATGGGGTGGCAGTCGGCCATGTTGGCGCCGATGACGAAGAAGACGTCCGCGTGGTCGAAGTCCTGGTAGGAGCCGGGCGGTCCGTCGGAGCCGAGCGACTGCTTGTAGCCGGTGCCGGCGCTCGCCATGCACAACCGCGAGTTGGACTCGATGTGCGGGGTGCCGATGAAGCCCTTGGTGAGCTTGTTGGCCAGATACTGGGCCTCCAGCGACATCTGGCCCGAGACGTAGAGCGAGATCGCCTGCGGGCCGTGCTCGTCGAGGATCGAGCGGAGCCGGGCGGCGGTCTCGGCGATCGCCCGGGACATCGCCACCGGCGTCGGCGGGGCGCCGCGCTCGGCCCGGATCTGGGCCGTCTCCATGCGTCCGCCGGCGGTCAGCAGCTCCGCGCTGGTGGCACCCTTGGTGCACAACCGGCCCAGATTGGTGGGGTGCTCCTTGTCGCCGGAGGCCTTGATCACGCGTCGGCGTCCGGTGGCCGGATCCGTCTCGACCTGCAGCAGCATCCCGCAGCCCACCCCGCAGTAGGAGCACGAGGTCCGCACGGTCGTCGGGTCGGGCGTCGGGCGATCCACCCGGCCATGGTGGGCGACGCCGATTGCACCGGCGGATGCCCGAGGTGCCGTCGGCGTCAACAACTCCTCACGGTCGCACAGCCGCATCCCCCAGCTGGTGCCGGGCGGGCGATCGGCGGGTTATCGGGCGGGCGGCGACCGGCGGGTCCGGGTGCCGTCGGTCCGGGCGGCGCCGGCGAGGAAGGCGACGTGCAGCGAGGTGCGCACCTCGGCGTCGGCGAGGCTGACGCGGAGGAGCCGCTCGACCTGAGTGATCCGGTCGTACAGCACCGGCCGGGAGAGATTGAGCGCGGCGGCCGCCGCCGACTTGCTGCCCCAGTGCTCGATCACCGTCCGGGTGAGATGACACAGCCCCTGATCGGCGGCATGGCCGTGGGCGTCGTCATGGTCCCGCAGAAGGCTCAGCTCGCGATCGGTGAACGCCCGCAACCGGTCGTCGTCGGCCAGCAGCGCCAGCAGGCCACGGATGTGCGCGTCCGCCAGCCGCCGTACGCCGGGCGGCGTCTGGCCGGCCGGGACGGTGGCCATCAGGTGCATCGCCTCGCGCAGCGTGCGGTCGGCGGTGGCGAAGGTGAGCGCGGGCGTGCCGGCCGTGACGACCGCCGGCACCCGGGTGGTGACCGCATCGGCGAAGGCGTCGCCGGCCCGAGTGGCCGAGCCGCGCACCGGCAGCGGCAGCAGCACCCGCACCTCGGCGTCCGACGCGGCGACCAGGCAGGCCCGACCGACGACCTCGGCCGCGCGCAGGCAC
>NZ_JASGET010000031.1:0-67371 GCF_047606145.1 Nocardioides sp.
CCCCGCCGGCCACCCAGACCCCGCCCCCCAACACCCCCGCCTACTTCGCCGCCCGTCCTGGGGTGCCGGCCGCGCCCCGTTAACCGCCCCCCCCACTCCACACATCGCCTTGTCCACAGCTCCGGTGCCCGCTGGTTCGCGCGCCCGCAACCCCGGGCAGCCTGGGCGGCATGTCGAACGACTCCGGTAAGGCAACCGAGGACGGGGCCGAGGAGGCCGCGCACCGGGCTCGATTCCGCGCGCTCTGGCTCGAGCGCACCGCCGAGGCCCAGCACGGGGTCATCGGTCGTGCCCAACTGGACGACCTCGGATTCCCGGCCAAGGAGATCGGCAGGCTGGTGCGCCGTCGCGAACTGGTCCGTGTCTTTCCCCGCGTCTATGTCGACCACACGGGTCCATTGACGTGGCAGCAACGTGCCCGAACCGCGGTGCTGTACGCCGACCGCATCGACGCGGTCGCCGCCGTTGCCGCGGTGGTCGGGCGCCGCGGAGTGACCGCCGCGTCGCTCGCCGCCGCGATCGCACGCTTCCCGAAGCTGCCTCGGCGCGGCTTGCTGCGAGACGTGATCGAGGATCTGGCCACGGGCGCGTCCTCCGTGCTCGAGCACGAGTACCTGGTGCGGGTCGAGCGCGCCCACGGGCTCCCGCGACCCGTTCGACAAGCACCCCGTCGTACCTCGGACGGACGGCAGTTCCGCGATCTGGAGTACGGCGACTTCGGGATCGTCATCGAACTCGACGGACGTCTCGGCCACGATTCCTGGGGAGTCAGGGCAACGACGCCGACCGGGAGCTGGACGACCTGGCGAACACCGACACGGTCACCGCCCGCCTCCGCTGGCACCAGGTGTTCGGGACGCCATGTCGCACGGCGGGCAGGCTCGCCCGGATTCTGTGCCGACGCGGGTGGCGGGGCACCCCACGCCCTGTGGCCCGGGGTGCGTGGTCGTTGCGTCGATGTGTGGAGTGCTGTGACGGAATGCCCGTCAGGACACCTCACACGAACACATCACACCACGGTGCTACCCCGCCCACCAGCCGCGGCCGAAGGAATCGCCGTACGACGCCCCGCGGCCGCGCGCCGAGGACCGGTCGCCCAGATAGGAACCGACCACCGCGGCGCCGAGGTCGTCCAGCTCGGGCGCGACCACCCGGCCCTCGACCCGGTCGGCCATCGAGTCGATGAACCGGGCGAGCCCTGGGTCCTCGCCGAGCCGGAAGAACGTGGTCTGGGCGCCGAGGCGACGGCTGTTGTCCAGCTCGGCGACCGATCGCGCGATGGTGAGCGGGTGCGGCGGGTAGGAGAACCAGACGTCGCCGTCGGCCTCCAGGTGGGCGGTCGGCTCGCCGTCGGTCACGATGAGCAGCACCGGCTGGGCGTTCGGATGCTTCCGGAAGAAGCGGTTGGCCAGCAGCAGCGCGTGGTGCAGGTTGGTGCCCTTGTCCCACATCGCATCCAGCGCGGTCAGCCGCTCGATCTCCATCACCTCGGCGTAGCGGCCGAAGCCGATCAGCTGCAGCGCATCGCCGCGGAACCGGGTCCGGATCAGGGTGTGCAGGGCCAGCGCGGTTCGCTTCATCGGCACCCAGCGGCCGTCCATCGCCATCGAGAACGAGGTGTCCACCAGCAGCGCCACGGCCGCCTGGGTGCGTGCCTCGGTCTCCTGCACCTCGATGTCGTCGACGGTGAGGCGCAACGGCCCCGGTCGCTCCCCTGCGGTGCGGATCACCGCGTTGGTGATGGTTCGCGGCACGTCCCAGGGCTCGGTGTCGCCGAACGCCCATGGCCGGGTCGCCCCGGACAGGTCGCCGGCGGCCCCGGCCCGCCGCAGCTCGCGTTGACCGGCCCGCCCCGAGAGCCGATCGGCGACATCGCGGAGCAACGACCTGCCGAGCTGTCGCATCGCCCGCGGGGTGAGCCGCAGGTCGCCGTTCGAGCCGCGCTCCAGCGCGCCGGTGTCGCGCAGCGCCTGCTCCAGTCGCTGCAGCGCCCGTGCGTCGACGGCGGCCTGGTCGCCCAGTTGACGGGTGAGCGCCTCGAGGTCGATGTCGTCGAGCCGACTGCCGGCGTACGAGCCGGAGAGCTGTTCGCCGAGCCGGTCCAGCTCGGCGAGATCCTGCAGCACGCCGGTGCCGTCACCCAGGCCGAGGCCGTCGGAGCCCTCGAACGACTCCGAGCCGCCCCAGTCCTCGCCGGGGCGGAGGGCCTGCAGGTGCGAGTCGAGCTGGGCCAGCTGATCCATCAGCTCCGCAGAGCCGAACGCCTGGGCCGAGAGCTCCATCAGCTCCGCGCGCTGCTCCGGGCTCATCGAGTTGAGCATCCGCTGGGCGGCGGCCGCCCGCTGCGCCATCGCGTCGAGCAGCTCCTCGATGCTCTGCGGGTTCTCCGGAAAGTAGTCGCCGTGCTTGGCCATGAAGTCGGCGAAATCCGCCGGAGTGTCCTCACCGAGTCGATGCTTCTCCAGCAGCTCGTTGAGGTCGGCCAGCATCTGTCGCACGCCCTCGCGATCGGCCTCGGTGGCGTTCTCCAGGGCCTCCTTCATCCCGGCGAACCGCTGGTCGAGCATCTCCCGGCCCAGCAGATCCTTGATCTGCTCGAAGGTCTCCCGGGCCTCGCGGGAGCTCCACTCGTACGACGACAGCTCGGTCACCGCCGCGGCCGGACTGGGCGGGAGGCTGTCCAGCTGCATCTCGCGGAACGCGCGGTCGCCGTCGTCCATCTCGACGTCCCGGGCGAGCTGCTTGCGCTCCTCGAGCACCGCCTTGTCGAGCAGCTCGCGAACCTGTTCCAGGGTGCCGTCGAGGTCGTGCCGCGACAGCAGCTCGCGCCGCCGCTCGGCGACCCGGCGAGCCAGCTCGTCGAGGCCGGTCTGATCGCGCCCGCCACGGCGCAGGAACTCCCGCATCGCCCGCTCCGGGCTGTATCCCGCCATCACCTCCTCGCCGATCGCGTCGAGGGCCTCGGCGAGGTCGACCGGTGGAGCCAACGGGTCGCCGCCCTCGTAGCGGCGGTAGCGCTCAGCCATAGACGGTCTCTCCGTCGGCGGAGTCCTTGCCGATCTTGCGAGCCAGGTAGAGCCCCTCCAGGGCGAGCTCGATCGCGCCGGCCCGCTGCCCGTCGTTCGGATGGCGCGCACCGTCACCGGGATGCAGGCGCTCCACCACCTCGTCGTACAGCTCCGACTCGCCGAGCACCGGCAGACCGGAGAGGAAGTCGCGGGCGGAGACCTGGGCACCGGTGGTGATCATCCGGCCCCCCTCGACGGCGTCGACCAGCAGGGCGAAGTCGAGCCCGCGGAACCGGCCGCGGACGGTCTCCGCGATCGCGGTGCGCAGCAGATGGGTGAGGATCTCGGCCTCGCGTCCCTCCTCGCCGGACTCGAACTCGATCTTCCCGCCGAGCACCTCCACCGCGGTCTCCAGGTCGACCACCCGGGCGACCGGGGTGTCCTCGCCCTGGACGGTGGCGCGGTGCAGCGCCGCGGCCGCGACCGTCTCCGCTCCGGCGATGGCGAACCGGGCCGAGACGCCGGAGCGCTGGTCGACCGAGCTGGACGCGCGCAGGTTGCGGGTGAACCGAGCCAAGATCTCAAGGAGATAGTCGGGCACGTCGCCACCGATCTGGTCGAGCTCCGCCTCCTGCCGGATGACGGCGATCTCCGCGGCGAGCTCGCGCGGATAGTGGGTCCGGATCTCCGCACCGAAGCGGTCCTTGAGCGGAGTGATGATCCGGCCCCGGTTGGTGTAGTCCTCCGGGTTCGCGCTGGCCACGACGAGGACGTCGAGGGGCAGCCGGAGGACATACCCCCGGATCTGGATGTCGCGCTCCTCCATCACGTTCAGCATCGCGACCTGGATCCGCTCGGCCAGATCGGGCAGCTCGTTGATGGCGACGATGCCGCGGTGGCTGCGCGGGATGAGGCCGAAGTGGATCGTCTCCGGGTCGCCCAGGGAGCGACCCTCCGCGACCTTCATCGGGTCGACGTCACCGATCAGGTCGGCCACGCTCGTGTCGGGGGTGGCCAGCTTCTCGGCGTACCGCTCGCTGCGATGGCGCCAGGCCACCGGCAGGTCGTCGCCGAGCTCGGCGGCGCGCCGGATCGAGGCGACGGTGACCGGCTCCTCGGGGTGCTCGGCCAGCTCGGAGTCGGCGATGACCGGCGTCCACTCGTCCAGCAACCCGACCAGGGTGCGCAGCAGCCGGGTCTTGCCCTGGCCGCGCTCGCCCAGCAGGACGACGTCGTGGCCGGCGATGATGGCCCGCTCGGTCTGCGGGATCACGGTGTGCTCCAGGCCGTGCAGGCCCGGCCAGGGGTTCTCGCCGGCGCGGAGCTTGGCGAGCAGGTTGTCGCGCAGTTCGGCGCGGAGGCTCTTGTGCTGATGGCCGGCGGCGCGCAGCTCGCCGAGGGTGGAGATCGCGGGGGCAGACACGCTTCTCACGCTACGCCGGGCGCCAACCCGGTGGGTGTCGGCGCGGTGACGAGCCGGACGGCTCGAGTCGGATCACCTGGTCGACCCGGTCCAGGCCGGCCTCGGCATGGGTGATCCAGACGACCGTGCGTCCGGGTCGCTCCCCGTCCCCGGTGTGCCCGCTGTGCCCGGTGCGCCCCGTGCGCCCCGTGCGCCCCGGGCGCCCCGGGCCCCCGGGGTGCCCGCTGTGCTCGTCTGCGGCCCGGTCCAGCACCTCCGCGGCGAGCGCCTGCGCCGTCGGGGTGTCCAGATGCGCCACCGGCTCGTCCAGCACCAGCACCGGCTGGTCGGCGAGGATCGAGCGCGCGATGGCGATCCGGGCCCGCTCGCCGCCGGAGACGTCGGCGCCACCGTCACCGATCCGGGTTGCCAGGCCGCCCGGGAGTCGGTCCAGCCAATCACCGAGGTGCGCTTGCCGAAGAGCGGTCTCGAGGGCGTCGTCACCGGAGCCCGGCCGGGCCAGCCGGACGTTCTCGGCCAGCGAGGAGGCGAAGATGTGCGGGTCGTCGTCGACCAGGCCGACCCGGCCGCGCACCGCGGCCAGCTCCAGGGCGTCGAGCCGTTGTCCGTCGAGCCGGACCTCCCCGGTCGCCGGGTCCCAGAACCGCAGCAGTACGCCGGCCAGCGTGCTCTTGCCAGAACCCGACGGTCCGACCACGGCGACGCGCCCACCGGCGGGAACCGCCAGATCAAGATCTGCCAGCGCCTCATGGCCGCCCCGACGCACGCCCACCCCGGCCAGCTCGAGGGCGCCGGCCGGGTCCGCGGGCGTCAGCGGCTCGGCGGGCTCACGCACCGCCGGCTCGAGCCGGGTCAGCTCGTCGAGTCGTCGCCGGGCGGCGTGGGTACGGGCGCGGGCCGCGCCGGCGTCGGCCATCGTCCCGGCCGGTTCGGCCAACGCCAGCGGGATGAGGGCCAGCAGGGTCAGCACCGGCCCGGAGTCGACCGGGGCGAGCCAGGCCACGGCGGCGACGCCGCAGCCGGCCAGGGTCAGGATGAGCGCCCGCGCCATGCCGAGCCAGCAGGCCCCCTCGCGGCCCGCCCGACCGATCTGTCGACCGAGGTCGTCGACCCGGGCCAGTGTCGGCCGCTCGGCCTGCCACATGCGCAGCTCGGCGGCCGTCTGGGCGGCCTCCACGATCGCCTCGGAGAGGGTGGCCCGGCTGCTCACCAGTCGTCGTTCGGCGGCCGCGACGCCACACCGGGCCAGCGTGAAGGCTCCGGCTCCGCCGACCAGCGCACCGGCGGCGATCACCGCGGCGGCCGGCGGGGAGATCAGGGCGGCGCCGAGGCTCGCGATCACCGCGGTGACCGCGAAGGCGCGCACCGGCAGCCGGACTCGCAGCTCGTCGTCGAGCACCGCGTCCACGTCGTCCACGATGCCGGCCAGCAGATCGCCGCGCCGCCGCGGGAGCGCGCCGGGCACCAGCGGGACCATCGCGTCGTAGACCCGGACCCGCTCGACGGCCAGCAGCCGGAGCGCCTCGTCGTGGGACCACAACCGCTCGACGTAGTGCAGCACCGGCCGGGCCAACCCGAACGTGCGCACCCCGACCATCGCCACCACCAGGGTGAGGATCCCGGGCTGGTACGACGCCTTGACGATCAGCCAGCCGGCCAGGGCGGTCAGCGCCACCCCGCTCGTGCTCGCCAGCCCGCCGAGGGCGGCGGCCGCCCACAGCCGGCCGCGACGCCCAGGCGGGCTGGTCTCGACCGGCTCGACCAACGCAGCGGGCTGGATCGACGCCGGGGGCTGAACCGACGCAGGGGACTCGACGGGCGGGGTGGTCTCGGCCGACGCAGGCGGCTCGACCGGCTCGACCGGCCCAGGCGGCTCGATAACCGGGAGGGCGAGCTCGATCACCCGGTCGGCGAGGTCGACCAGGGAGTCCCGATGCGCCACGAGCACGACGCCCCGCGACCGCCCGAGCCGGGCGACCACGTCGGCGATGACCTGCTCGGTCTCCGGGTCCAGGTGAGCGGTGGGCTCGTCGAGGAAGACCCACTCCCGATCCGAGACCAGCACCCGGGCCAGCGCGAGCCGTGCCCGCTCGCCGGCCGACAACGTCATCCCGTCCTCGCCCAGCTCGCTGTCCAGGCCGCCGGGCAGTGCCCGGACCCGGTCCGCCAGCGCCACCTCGGCCAGTGCCTGCCACAGCTCGGCGTCACTCGCCTGCGGCGCGGCGAGCCGCAGGTTGTCGGCGACGCTGCCGGCGAGGAAGACCGGCCGCTGTGGCAGCCAGGCGATCTGCTCGGCCGCGGGGCGTCGTACCCATCCCGAGGTCGGGTCGATCAGACCGGCGAGCAGCGCCAGCAGGGTCGACTTGCCCGCACCGCTGGGCCCGGTCACCGCGGTGACACCCGGCGTCGCGATGAGCTCGTCCACGCCGACCAGCGCCGGCCAGCTCCGGCCCGGGTAGGTCACGCTGGCGGCCTGGAGCCGGATCGGCTCGCCCGACCGCAGCCCCGGTGCCGGATCCGGCCCGGCCTCCCCCGGACCTGGCGCCTCGGGCGCCTCCGCCGGGTCGGCCCCGGTCAGCTCGGCGGCGGCCTCGAAGGTGGCCACCCCCTCGGCCGCGGCGTGGAACTCGGTGCCCACCCGGCGCAGCGGCCAGTACGCCTCCGGCGCCAGCAGCAGCACGATCAGCGCGGTCTCCAGGGACAGGTGCCCGGCCGCCAGCCGCACGCCCACGGTGACCGCGACCAGCGCCACCGAGATCGTCGCCACCAGCTCCAGGATGGTCCCGGAGGCGAACGCGATCCGCAGCGTGGCCAGGCTGCGCCGCCGATAGGTGTCGGTGACGGCGCGGATGGTGCTCGACTGTGCCCGCGCCCTGCCGTAGGCGACCAGCGTCGGCAGTCCGCGCACGACGTCGAGGAAGTGGCCCGACAGCGTCGACATCGCCCGCCACTGCGACGCCGCCCGATCCCGGGTGGCGAGCCCGACCAGGATGCCGAAGACCGGGATCAGCGGCAGCGTGACCAGCACGACCAGTCCACTGGTCGGGTCGAGCACGGCGATCGCGGCGAGCACCAGCACCGGGCCGATGCCGGCGATCACCATCGCCGGGAAGTACCGGGTGAGGTAGGGCTCGGCCGCGGTGACACCCCGGGTGGCCAGTGCCGCCAGCGATCCGCTGGTGGCACCGGGACGGGCCAGGATCGCGCCCAGCACCCGCCGGCGCAGGTCACGGCCGACCAGACCGGCCGCGCGGGCCGCGGCCAGGTCGCCGATCCAGCCGATCAGGCCGCGAGCGAGGAAGACCGCGACCACACCGAGCGCCCATCCCCACACCGTCCCGGAGTCGAAGACGGCCAGCAGCAGATGGGTGACGGCCCACGCCTGGGCGACCAGCAGGGCGCTGCCGAGCGCGCCGGTGGCGATGACCACGACCAGCGGTCCGCGGGCCGGTGCGAGCTGCCGGCGCAGCCGCGGGTCACCGGGTCTCATCGTCGCCCCCGAGGCCTCGGCCACGGCTCACCCACCTTCCCGGTACGCCGACTCAGTGCGCCAGCTCCTCGGTGGGGATGTGATGCACGCTGATCCGCTTGCGGAAGATCCAGTAGGTCCAGGCCTGGTAGGCGAGCACCAGCGGGGTGAAGATCGCCGCCACGATCGTCATCACCTTCAACGTGTACGACGTCGCCGCCGCGTTGGTGGTGGTCAGCGAGTACGCCGCGGCGGTGGTCGAGGGCATCACATCGGGGAAGAGCGCGACGAACAGACCGCCCACGGCCAGCCCGATGGCCAGGAAGTTCCCGAGGAAGGCCCAGCCCTCCCTGCCCAGGTACGCCGCGGCGAGACCGGCCAGCAGCGCGACCGCGGCCAGCGCGAACATCACCGCCGAGCCGGCGTTGCCACGCAGCGCCTGTGACCAGACCAGGAAGACCACCGCGACCACCGCGGTGATCAGGCCCACGCGGATCGCCAGCCGTCGGGCGCGGTGCCTGATGTCGCCGTCGGTCTTGAGGGCCACGAAGAGTGCCCCATGGGTGAGGAAGAGCAGCAGCGTGGTCAACCCGCCGAGCAGGGCGTAGGGGTGGAGCAGGGTACCCAGATTGCCGGTGAACTCCTTGTCGGCATCGATCGGGACGCCGCGCACGATGTTCGCGAAGGCGATCCCCCACAACACCGAGACCAGGAACGAGGTCACGGTCACCGCCCGGTCCCACCAGCCGGCCCAGGTCGCGCCGGGACGCTGGTGCCGGTACTCGAAGGCGACCGCGCGCACGATCAGGGAGAACACGATGAAGAGCAGCGGCAGATAGAAGCCGGAGAACAAGGTGGCGTACCACTCCGGGAAGGCGGCGAACATCGAGCCGCCGGCGGTGAGCAGCCAGACCTCGTTGCCGTCCCAGACCGGGCCGATGGTGTTGATCAGCACCCGGCGCTCACGATCGTCGCGGGCCAGTACCGGCAGCAGCATGCCGACACCGAAGTCGAAGCCCTCCAGGGTGAAGTAGCCGACCCACAACACGCCGATCAGGCAGAACCAGAAGGTGGTCAGTTCCATGGTGGATTCCTAGTAGGCGAAGTTGAGGGGTTCGTCGGCGTCGGCCTCCGACCCGGATCCACCGCGCAGCGACGGGTCGGGGGGCTCGACGAACGGCTCGGGTCCCTGGCGCACCACCCGGACCAACAGCCCGACCTCGATCACGGCGAGGACGGCGTAGAGCAGGATGAAGCCGATCAGCGCGATCGCGAGCTCGACCATGTTGCCGGTCGGCGAGACCGCCTGGTCGGTGGTGAGCAGGCCGAAGACCGCCCAGGGTTGTCGGCCCATCTCGGTGAAGATCCAGCCCATCGAGTTGCCCAACAGCACCATCACCGGCACCGAGATCGCCAACGCGGGGAAGAATCGGCCGACCAGACCGCCGGTCGGCGCCCGTCCGCGCCGGGTCAGCCAGAGCACCACCGCTCCGCAGAAGGCCCCGACCACACCGAGCCCCATCATCCAGCGGAAGCTCCAGTAGGTGACCGGGATGATGGGGGTGTAGTCGCCCGCGGAGTAGTAGGCGGCGCTCGGGTCCTGGCCGTACTTCGCCCGGTACTCCTTCTGCAGGTCGTAGATGCCCTGCACCTTCCCGTCGAAGCTCCCGGTCCCGAGGAACGAGAGGACGCACGGCACCTCCAGCGCCCACTTCTTGTGCTTGCCGTCCCTGGTGCCGATGGTCAGGATCGAGAACGGCGCACAGGAGTCGGAGGTGTCCCACAGCGCCTCCGCGGCGGCCATCTTCATCGGCTGGACGTCGGTCATGATCTTGCCCTGGAAGTCGCCGCTGACCGCGACGCCGACCCCGGAGACGAACAGGATCACGGCGGCCATCCGCATCCCGGAGCGATACATCGGGCGTCGGCTGCTGCCGTCCTGGTCGCGGTGCCGCTTGACCCACAGCCAGCCGAAGACGCCGAGCATGAACGCACCGGCGGTCATGTAGGCGGCCAGGATGACGTGCGGGAAGGTGCCGAGCTGGACCTTGTTGGCCATCACGGCCCAGAAGTCGTCGAGCTCGGCGCGACCGGTCGTGGAGTCGAAGTGGTAGCCGACCGGATGCTGCATCCAGGAGTTCGCGGCCAGGATGAACCAGGACGAGGCGAGCGTGCCCAGGTGCACGATCCACATGCAGGCGTTGTGCAGCCCGCGCGGGAGCTTGTCCCAGCCGAAGATCCACAGGCCGAGGAAGGTCGACTCGAGGAAGAACGCCATCAGCGCCTCCACCGCGAGCGGCGCGCCGAAGATGTCGCCGACGAATCGGGAGTACGCCGACCAGTTCATCCCGAACTGGAACTCCTGGATGATCCCGGTCGCGACGCCGATCGCGAAGTTGATCAGCAGCAGCTTGGAGGTGAACTTCGTCAGCCGCAGCCAGTCCGGGTTCTTCGTCCGGAGCCAGATCGTCTCCATCACGGCGACGACCATGGTGAGCCCCACCGTGAGCGGGACGAACATGAAGTGGTAGACGGTGGTGAAGCCGAACTGCCACCGGGCTAGGTCGAGGACGCTGTCCACGGCTCCACTATGGCCCTCCGCCCGGGCCGCTGTCGCGCGGCACCCGGACGAGGCCTCGAGGCTGTTCGCTGGATCACAGCACCCCGTCGGGGTATCCGGGGCACTGCCCGTCGGTGGGCACCACCACGACCGGGCACGGTGCCTCGCGCAGCATCGCACGCGCCGTACCGCCGAGGTGGCCGCGCGGGAAGGCCCGCCGCCGGCGTGCCAGGATCAGCAGGTCGGCGTTCTCGCCGAGGTCGCGCAGCGCCAGCGCCGGATGAGACTCCACCACCTGGATCCGGGTGGTGACGTCGGGATAGTCGGCGAACACCGGGGCGGCGACCTCCTCCAGCGCCGCGCGCATGTCCTGCTCCCAGTCCTGGGTCTCGATCTCGGAGAGCAACAGGCCCTCGTACGCCGCGGTGGGCAGCTGCCAGGAGTGCACGATCTCCAGCCGCGACTCGCGCAGCCGGGCGATGCGCAACGCCTCGCGCAGCAGCGGCTCGGCGGAGTCGATCGTCTTGATCCCCACCCCCACCACGCCCCGGTCGTTGCCGGCCCAGGCCTTCGGGATGGTCGCCACCGGACAGGCGGCGGCCGACGAGATGGCGGTGATGGTGGAGCCGGTGACCAGGCGTTCCACGCTGGACTTCTGCTGGAAGCCGAGCACCACCAGCCGGGCCTGGTGGGAGAGCTCGAGCAGGGCCGCCTGGCGCTGGCCGTGCAGCAGGTAGCCGTGCACCCGATCGGCCGGCAGAGAGGCCCGGGCGAGGGTGACCGCCTCGTCGAGGACGGCCTGCCCCGCCTCCTCCAGGCCCGGCACCACCGTCGGCACCAGACCGGAGTAGCCGGTCACCACGTGCGCGATCGCCAGCTCGCTGCCGCTGCGCCGGCAGATGTCGACGGCGTAGCGTGCCGCGACGTCGCTCGGCTCGGACCCGTCGACGGCCACCATCACGGTGTCGCTCACGGTGTCGCTCGGACCGTCGGCGCCGCCGACTCCTCCGGACGGCTCGGCGGGCGTCTGGTCGTGCTGCTCGGGGAGTGTCATGGCTGCCTCCACGGGATCGGCCGATGTGATCTCCATCATGTCTCGACACGACGGCCCAGCACACCCCGACGCGCGCCGGGCGTCACACGTACGACGACCCGCCGAGGGCTCGGCGGGTCGTTCGTGCTGGCCGGTGCCGGCCGGTGCCGGTCAGGTGGCCGACCGGCTCACTGGCTGGTCAGGTCGGTGGGGAGGTCGCTCATGTCGGTGGGCAGGTCGCTGGCGAGGTCCGAGGCCGCATCGGAGGCGGCATCGGAGGCGGCGTCGCTGACACAGCTGGTTAGGTCGCTGGTCAGACCGTCGATCGCCTCGCTGTCGTCGGCGGAGGCGTCGTAGTCCTCGTCGCCGTCGACGATCGCCCGGACGGCACCGTCGGAGAGGTCGGAGTCGTGGATGGCGGTGCCGATGCAGTCGGCGACCGAGTCGGAGATGCTGCTGGCGGAGGTGCCGAACACGCTCGCCGCCTTGCCGTCGGTCAGCGACTTGGCGATGTCGGCGGCCGAGGGCCGGCCGCTGCCGTTGTCGCTACCGCAGGCGGTCAGCGCGAAGGTGAGGGCCGCTGGCACGACGAGAACGGCGGCGAATCGTCGAAGTGAGCGAGGTGAGTTCGTCATGAGCGCCAACCTGCCCGGTGCGTGCGAACGGAAACCCGCGACCTGTGGAAATTATTGCCGAATCCTGGCAGTCCGCTGTCAGACCGTTCCGCATCCATCGGTCGTCCCTGCCCACCACCCGGTCGGCGAAGGACCGGCGATCCTAGGCCGCGGTCAGGAAGGCGAGCAGGTCCTGCCGGGTCAGCACGCCGACCGGCTTCCCGTCCTCGTGCACCAGCACCGCGTCCGAGCCCTCCAGCAGGGCGACGGCGGCACTCGGGTCCTCGCCGGCCCCGATGGTGGGCAGCGGCGGCGACATGTGTTGCTCGACCGAGTCGGTGAGCTTCGCCGTACCGGTGAACAACGCGTCCATCAGGGTCCGCTCGGAGACCGAGCCCGCCACCTCGGCGGCCACCACCGGCGGCTCGGCGCGGACCACCGGCATCTGCGAGACGCCGTACTCGCGCAGGATGTGGATCGCCTCCGCGATCGTCTCGCCGGGGTGGGTGTGCACCAGGTCGGGCAGCCCGCCGTCCTTGCCGCGCAGCACGTCGCCGACCGTCCGGGTGGCCTTCGCGCCGGTGGCGAAGCCGTACTGGGCCAGCCAGTCGTCGTTGAACACCTTGGTCAGATAGCCGCGACCGGAGTCGGGCAGGAGCACGACGATCACCGCGTCGCGGCGTCCCTGCTCGGCCAGTTCGTGGGCGAGCTGCTTGGCGGCGTACGCCGCCATCCCCGACGAGCCGCCGACCAGCAGCGCCTCCTCGCGGGCGAGCCGGCGGGTGAAGGCGAAGGAGTCCTTGTCCGCGACCTCGATGATCCGGTCGGCGATCTCGCGGTCGTAGGTCTGCGGCCAGAAGTCCTCGCCGACGCCCTCGACCAGGTACGGCCGGCCGGTGCCGCCGGAGTAGACCGAGCCCGCGGGGTCGGCGCCGATGATCTGGACGCTCCCGTTCTGCTCCTTGAGGTAGCGGCCGATCCCGGAGATGGTGCCACCGGTGCCGACGCCGGCGACGAAGTGGGTGATCCGCCCCTCGGTCTGCCGCCAGATCTCGGGCCCGGTGGTCTCGTAGTGCGAGCGCGGGTTGTGCGGGTTGGAGTACTGGTCCGGCTTCCACGCACCCGGCTGGGAGGAGAGCCGGTCGGAGACGTTGTAGTAGGAGTCGGGGTGCTCCGGCGGCACCGCCGTCGGGCAGACGACCACCTCGGCGCCGTAGGCCTTGAGCACGTTGCGCTTGTCCTCGCTGACCTTGTCCGGGCAGACGAAGACGCACCGGTAGCCCTTGCGCTGGGCCACCATGGCCAGGCCCACGCCGGTGTTGCCGGAGGTGGGCTCCACGATCGTGCCGCCCGGCACCAGCAGGCCCTCGGCCTCGGCGGCCTCGATCATCCGGGTGGCGATCCGGTCCTTCACCGAGCCGCCGGGATTGAGGTACTCGACCTTGGCCAGGACCAGCGGCCCGGTCTCTGTCCCGTCGGTGCCGCCGGTCCCGTCGGGGCCGTCGGCGTCACCCGGGAGATCGAGGGTGCGTCCCAGGCGCAGCAGCGGGGTGTTGCCGATCAGGTCGATGAGCGAGTTCACGTACTCCACCCGGTCAATCTATGACCTGCCGGGACCCGTCGGCGCATCCGCGGCTCGGGGCCGGAGGCCGCCTCCGTACAGTGGGCGCCGTGAGGAAGTCAGCCGTCGCCCGAGGCGGGGCGTACGCCGGCGGGGGGATCGTCGCGATCGGCGCCAGCGCGCTCGGCGTCCTGGTGGCCGAGGGGCTGCTGGCGGACCGAGCGGTGCACCAGGTCCAGCTCGAGCACGCCCCCAACCCCACCGGATGGTACGGCGAGGGCCGGACCGGCGAGCCGATCCGGCTCGCCCTGCTCGGCGACTCGAGCGCCGCCGGCTACGGCATGGAGTCCGCCGCCGAGACCCCGGGCGCGGTGCTGGCCGAGGGGGTCGGCGAGGCGGCCGCACGGCCGGTCCACCTGCTCGACCTCTCCGTGGTCGGCGCGCGCTCGGCCGACCTCCATCCGCAGGTCGAGCAGGCGATCGCCGGCGGCGTCGACGCTGCCGTGATCCTGGTCGGCGCCAACGACGTGATCAACCGGGTGCGGCCCAGTGTCTCGGTCTCGCACCTGGTCGAGGCGGTCAAGCGGCTTCAGGTCGCGGGCGTGAAGGTGCTGGTCGGCACCTGCCCGGACCTCGGCACCGTCAAGCCGGTGCTGCCGCCGCTACGGCAGGTGGTGCGCGGCTGGTCGCGCCGGATCGCGGCCGGCCAGACCTATCACGTGGTCCGCGCCGGCGGGCACACCGTATCGCTCGCCGACATCCTGGGCGAGGAGTTCCGCACCCGGCCGGCGTTTTTCTTCGGCGCCGACCGGTTCCACCCCTCCGCGGCCGGCTACGCGGCGCTCGCCCACGTGCTCACCCAGCCCACGCTCGCGCTGCTCGGGGTGGCCGACACCGGCCGGACGCTCACCTACCGCGGCCGCCAGGTGGTGCCGATCGCGTCCGCCGCGCTGCACGCCGTCAGCCGTCCGGGCACCGAACTCGACCCCGCCCCACGGCCGCGGCTGCGGCTGCGGCGGCTGTGGGTGCGGATGCGCCGCTGAGAGGTGTCCCCGACCTCAGTTGTTCTGCAAGATGGCCAGCAGCCGCAGCAGGTTGGTGTAGATCCACACCAGGCTGACGGTGATGGCGAACGCCGCCCGCCACGACTCGGCCTCGGGCAGCCGGTTGGCGATGCCGTTCTCGACCATGTCGAAGTCCAGGATCAGCATGAAGACGCCGAGCGCGAGGCCGGCGACGGCGGTGACGATGCCGAGGCCACCGAAGCCGAACAGGCCGAAGCTGGAGCCGAACAGGCCGAGCACCAGCTCCATCAGGCTCAGCCCGACCATGCCGAACATCGCGGCGACGACGAAGGTGCGGAACTTGTTGCCCACCCGGATGTTGAAGAACCGGTACGCCGCCAGCGTGCCCGCGAACGCGGCGAAGGTGCCGATCACCGCCTGGACGACCAGGCCGCCGCCGTAGTAGCCGTCGATCAGCTTGGAGAAGCCACCGAGCGCGACGCCCTCGGCGATCGCGAACAGCAGCACCAGCGCCGGGCTGACCACCCGCTTGAAGGAGTTGACCAGCGACAACAGGAAGGCCGCGCCACCGCCGACGACGATCGCCGCGGACAGCGGTCCGAGGTCGACGTTCTCGGTGACGTCCGGGGTGACCAGCCAGGTGACCGCCGCGGCGAGGATCACCAGGCCGATGCTCATCGCACCCTTCTGCACGACCGAGTCGATCGTCATCGGTGCGCCGGCCTGGGTCGGCGCAGCGGTGCCCGGAGTGCCTACCGACCACTGGCTCGGGTCGGTCTGACCGTATCCCGAGTGCGCAGCACCGTTGCCGGCATACGTCGCGTTGCCGTAGGCGTTGTAAGACGTCTTGCTGAAGCCGTCGTTGTTGCGAAACACCGGGTTGTTGCTCTGCATGGTCTCCTCCTTGGAGGCCTGAGGACCGTCACGGTGACGACTCTCCTACGACACTCATCCTAGGCGCCGCGTCATCTGTTCAACGACGGCGGCCGGTCGGACGTTCCCGGGCTCGTTCACGCTCACGGCGAACAGCATCGACAACCGATGCAAACATCTGGTCGAAAGCGCCCGGCCGGACGCCGAGCGACCTCGACCCCCACGTGGTTAGGGTTGCCTCAATCACCGCATCGATCGACGCGTCGCAACCGACGACAGCGGGGACGGCGACCGACGAACTCGACACGTCCGATGAATCCGATGAATGAGGTGTCCCCGTGACCGACAGTTCCGGACAACCCGCCGCGCACGCCCCGTCACCCCTCGACCCGCGGGCACGCGCGGTGGTGGACCGGCTGCACGACCGTAGCCGGCGCCAGACCAGGTCGGCCGTCGTGCCGATGCTCACCCGCGCCGTCGCCAGTCGCGTTCGCCTCGGCACCTGGGACCTGACCCAGTCCGCGAGCGGGAAGCAGTGGCTGGCCGATAAGCTCGTCGCCCTCGATCCCAGCAAGGCGGCGCTGTGCTACCAGCTGTGTCGTGCGATCGACGCGCGTCGGGTGGTCGAGGCCGGCACGTCGTACGGCGTCTCGACGATCTACCTGAGCGCGGCCGTCCGGGACAACCTCGCCGCGGACGGCACCGCGGAGACCGCCGGCGAGCCGGCGGTCATCGGCACCGAGCACGAGCCCGCCAAGGCGGCCGCGGCCCGCGCCAACCTGGCCGATGCCGGCCTGCTGGACCACGTCGTGATCCTCGAGGGCGACCTTCGCCGGACCCTTCCCGACATCGACGGTCCGATCGACTTCATGCTCGTCGACATCTGGATCCCGATGGCCCTCCCGGCGCTCCAGGCCGTCGCGCCGAAGCTCCGGCCGGGCGCACTGGTGCTGTGCGACAACGTCGTCGCCGGCCGCCGCCAGTACGCCGACTACCTCGGCTACGTCCGCGATCCCGACGGGCCCTTCACCTCGGTGACGATCCCCGGCCGCGGCGGCCTGGAGCTCTCCCGGAGGAAGTGAGGCGACCGCGCGTCAGGCCTCGGCGCGCTCGCGGGCGGGCAGGCCGCGCAACAGGACGTCGAGGAAGAGCTCGAAGCGTGGCTCCAGATCGCCGATGTGGTGGCCGGACTGGTGGGCGCCGAGCCATTGCACGACACCCATGCCGAAGATGTACCAGCTCTGTTCGGCCATCTCCTCACCGGCGCCGGCGACCCGGAACGCCTCGACCACCCGCTCATGCAGGCGGGCGAAGGAGTGCGGGTTGTGCCGGTGCGGGCGGGCGACGTGCTCGGCGTACCCCGGTACGGCGAGGAACTCCTCGTGCATCGACCAGGCCAGCGCGGTGAGCCATTCCCGCCAGTTCTCACCGGTCGGCGTCGTGGTCGGCAGGATGCGCTCGACCATCACGTCGCTGATGAGGTGGAACAGCCCTTCGCGGTCGGCGACCCAGCGGTAGAGGGCGGAGTGGGAGACGTCCAGCCTCGCGGCGAGATCGCGCATGGTGAGGGTGTTCAGATCCGAGTCGAGCGCGGCCGCCACGATCAGGTCGCGGTTCAGCCGCGGCGGGCGTCCGAGTCTGGCCCGACCCTGTGTCCCTTGGCTCACCCGGGCAGCCTACCGTGCGTGCGAGCACTTAGAGACCGTTGGTAACTATATGTGTTAGGGTCGCCTTACTCCGGTCGCTCGCGGTCCGGCCGGCCGTCGTCAGGAAGGCGCGTCCATGTCGAAGCCATCTGCACCGTCCATCCCGCCCGTGGCCGGCGTTCCCGTCCTCCTCCTCGCCGCGCTGTCCGTCGCCGTGTCGCAGACCATCGTGGTGGCGGCGCTGCCGGTGTTCAGCCGGACGGACGGGGTGAGCGCGACGACGGCGACCTGGCTGCTGACGATCTTCATGCTCGCCTCGGCGGTGATGACCCCGATCGCCGGCCGACTCGGGGACCTGCACGGACACCGGCGGGTGATGGTCGCGGGCCTCCTCCTGCTGGGTACCGGCAGCGTCGTGGCCGCGATCGGCGACCTGACCGGCTGGTTCCCCGGACTGCTGCTCGGTCGGGTGCTGCAGGGCTGCTCGGGCGGCGTCTTCCCCGCCGTCTTCGGCCTGGCCCGCGGGTCGCTGTCACCGCGGCGGCTACACGGCGTCGTGGCCGCGCTGAGCGCGACGTTCGGCATCGGCGGAGCGCTGGGCATGGTGGTGGCCGGGCCGTTGGTCGACCTGGTCGGGACCTCATGGCTCTTCTGGATCAGCCTCCTCATGGCCGGTGCCTGCCTGGCCGGCACTCCCCTGCTGACCGAGGACTCCCACCGGCGATCGAGCGGCGAGCACGATCGGCTCGACGTCGGCGGCGCGGTGCTGCTGGCCACGACGCTGGTCGCTCTGCTGCTGGGCATCAGCCAGGGCCGGACCTGGGGCTGGGTCTCGCCGGCGACGGTGACGGCGTTCGCCACGGCGGTGGTGCTCGGGGTGATCTTCGTACTGGCCGAGGCCAGGGCGACGGCCCCGATGATCGATCTGGGGCTGTTGGTCCGACCCGCGCTGGCCGGGACGAACCTCGCCACCGTCGTCATCAGCATCGGCATGTTCGCCGCGGTCACGCTGATCCCGCGGTTCGCGCAGGCGACCTCCGGCTACGGGTTCGGCTACACGCCCACGCAGACCGGGCTGATGCTGGTCCCGACCGCGGCGCTGATGGTCGTCGCGGCACCTGCGGCCACCCGACTCTCGCGGGCCACCTCCAGCCGCACCACCTTCCAGATCGGCGCATTGCTGGCGTGCCTCGCACTCGTCGTCTTCGCCCTGGCAAACGCGCACGCCTGGGAGTTCTACCTGGGCGGTGCCGTGCTCGGGATCGCCTACGGACTGGCGTTCGCGTCTCTCGGCGGACTCGTCGTCGGTGCGGTCAGCCACGAGCAGACCGGCGCCGCCACCGGGATCAACACGATCCTGCGCACCCTGGGCGGCGCGCTGGGAGCGCAGCTCGCGGCCGTCATCCTGGTCGGCTCCGCCGGCGCCGACCAGGTGCCGACCAGGGGCGGATACGTCCTCGCCTTCCTCGTCTCCGCCGCCGTCGCGCTGGTGGCCCTCGCCACCGCAGCCGCCATCGGACACCACCCGCTCGCCACCGCATCGAGCCCGTCGGCCACCCCCGTCCCCGGCTCCTCGACCGGCGACGGGGTCGACGGGTGAGGACCACCCGTACCCGGGGTCGCATCGTGCGCTTGCCTTCGAGTGCGCTCGAATGTCTACCGTCGCCGACATGGACATCGAAGAATCCGCAGGAAACAGGAGAGTCTGGGTGATCACCGGGGCGTCCTCGGGGCTCGGCCTCGGGCTCGCCCGGGCAGCGCTGGCCGCGGGAGAACGGGTCGTCGGCACCGCACGCGACCTCGCCCGGTTCGCCGCGCTCCGGGCCGAGTACGGCGAACGCCTCGTCGCCGTCGCGAGCGACGTACGCGACACGGAGGCGGCCGCGGACGTGATCGCGCGAGCGGTCGACACGTTCGGTCGCGTCGACGTACTCGTCAACAACGCCGGCGTCGGGCAGGTCGGCACCGCCGAGGAGGTCACCGACGCGCAGCTGCGGGACATGCTCGCTCAGCATCTGCTCGGCCCGGCCGCGCTCGTGCGCGCCGCCCTCCCGCACATGCGGCGCGCCGGGTCGGGCGCGATCGTGCAGATGAGCAGCCAGGGCGGACGCATGTCGTTCCCCGCGGTGGGCAGCTACTCGGCGGGGAAGTTCGCCCTGGAAGGATGGTCGGAGGCGCTCGCCGGAGAGGTCCATGCCTTCGGCATTCGCGTGCTCATCGTCGAGCCCAGCCGCTTCCGCACCGGGTTCAACCGGGCCGACGTCCTCCTCAAGGCCCCGGAGAGCACCGACTACGACGGCGTGGTCGGCGCCATCCGAGCCGACATGACCGGAGCCGACGGTCGGCAGGAGGGCGATCCGGATCGGGCCGCGACGGTGATCCGGGAGGTGCTCGACTCGCCGAACCCACCCCTGCGCCTGCCCCTGGGAGCCGAGGCGGTGCGGAACCTGACGCGCGTCTACCGCGACAACCTGGCCGCGGTCCAGCAGTGGGCCGACCTGTCCGCCTCGGCCGACTTCCAGGATGCGCCCGCATCCGCGCGCCCGATCTGACTAGGCTCCTCGTCATGGCCACCGAGGCACTCATCGAACGGCTCATGCAGCACATCGAGTCCACTCCGGACGCTGCGGTCGTCGACGTGCTGCACGACCTGCTGGACGACTCGACCGTCGAGGACTCCGCGCCCCCGCTGGGGGTCGCCGAGGCTGCCGCGTTGCTCGGTCTGTCGCCGCACACGCTGCGGTATTACGAAGACCAGGGCCTCGTGCACCCCGGGCGCACGACCAACGGGTACCGGGAGTACTCGGCCGTCGACCTGCGACGACTCGTGTTCCTCACCCGGATGCGCGTGTCGGGGATGACGATGAGCGACCTCAGGCACTACCTAGCCCTGGTCGAACGGGGTGAGGCCACCATCCCGCAGCGCCGCCAGATCATGCTCGACCAGCGCGATCGCATCCGGCGTCAGATCCGCGAGCTCACCCTCGCACTGGAGGCCACCGAGTACAAGCTCCACACCTACACCCCCGCCGACTGACACACCCTCGCGCACACCCTCGCGCCAGTCGGCTCCTGATCCTAGGTCCGCACCCGGCCAGGGACCGACGATCTCCCATGCTGGCAAGGCTCGAAGGCAGCCGGACCCCTCCCACGGTCCGAGCCTGGTGCGTCGGGTCACCTGAGTAGAGAGTTTGAGAACTTTCCCCGGGTCCTGAGAACCGTGGCTTCTCGGCACTCTCGCTGCGAAGCTACTAGCACCCCGGACTCTCCTCCACGATGGCATCGAACGGATCGAGGTCGCTCGACGCAGCCATGTCAGCTACGTGGTCGGCGGGGCCGACGCCCTGGCTCGCCTCGAGGCCGCCTACCTCCGGCCCACGTTCGATCATGGAGCCTGGCTGTCCACGGTTCGCGGACGTGTCGCACGCGCGAGGCGGCACAGCGAGCCGATTCGTCATCATGAGTCCCGGTACGACGCTGCCTTGCCGATCTGGGTTGCCGGAGGGGCCCAGCCGTCCATGGGTGTTGCGGCGATCCTGCCGCGCGTGAGCAGCAGCTCAGACGCCGTAGGTGCTGTTCAGGGCGTGCTGACGCGCTCGGTACCGACGACGTCGAGCAGCCGGAGCTGTTCGGCTGCGGTGGTCCCGGGCTCGGCGGTGAAGATGATGAGTCGTAGTTCGGCTCCTTGCACGGTGACGATGTCGCAGTCGAGTTCGATGGGGCCCAACTCGGGGTGGTCGATGGTCTTGCGTTCGTTGCCGTGCTCGCCGAGAGCGGAAGTGCTCCAGAGTTGGGCGAACTCGTCGCTGCTCTGCCGCAACGTGCTCACGAGGGAAGCCAGGTCGGAGTCGTTCGGATAGCGGGTGTGGACACGGTGAAGGTCGGCGACGATCGAGGCCCGGTACTCATTGGGTCGAGGGTGCCGAACCCGCCCGGGGTCGCCGTGGAAGATGCGCCAGACGAGGTTGTCCTCGCGTTCACCGCGGCCTCGCGAGTCGCCGGTGAGAGCGCCCCATAGCGGGTTCTGGTCCAGGCGGGTCCAGGCGGGGTCAAACACGGCGACCGGCGTGTCGGCGAGCCGGTCGAGCAGTCGCCGCACGCTCGGCGTGATCCGACGAGGCATCAGCGCTCGTAGGTCGCTTGCGTGCCCGGCCAGGCGAAGGGCGGTCGCAGTTTCCGCGTCGGAGAGCCGCAGAGCTCTGGCTAGTGCATACACGACGCTGGCAGTGGGGTGGGCTCGCCCTTGTTCGAGTCGTTTGACGTAGTCCGGGGACACGCCGGCAAGCCAGGCGACCTCTTCTCGCCGTAGTCCGGGGGTTCGGGTGGAGGTGAACCCGAAGGGCGAGCCGACGTCGGCCGGTTGCAGCCGCCCGCGCCAGGTGCGCAGCAGAGGGCCGAGTTCGAGGGAGGCTTCCATGCTCTCCAGTGTGTTCCTCGGCACCGAGATCAGGGTGGCACAGGGTGGGCCAGGCTGTCGCTCGCCGCCAGCAGCAGAGTTGTTCTCGGCCCGGGAATCAGTACCGGACCGAAAGGAGCCTCATATGACATCGCCCCCGAACAGGCTCCGGTGGTGCTCGTCACCGGAGCGAATCAGGGTATCGGACTGGAGACTGCCCGCCGCCTGGTCGAGGCCGGCTGCCTCGTGTACGTCGGTGCGCGAAACGCCGAGCGCGGTACTGCAGCAGCCGCAGAGATCGGGGCGCGGTTCGTTCTGCTGGAGGTCACCTCCGACGTGTCTGTGGCGGCGGCCGCCGCCCAGATCGGTGCGGAGACCGGACACCTGGACATCCTCGTCAACAACGCCGGCATCACCGGACCGCAGGACGACGTTCACGATCTGACGGGCGCAGGGATGGAGCAGGTGCTGGCGACGAACGTCGTCGGGTATGTGCGTGTCATCCATGCGTTTCTGCCGCTGCTGGAGCGCGCCTCCGCGCCGCGCATCGTCAACGTCACGAGCGGGCTGGGGTCGCAGGCGCGGTTCCATGACCTGTCGACGATCGAGTCGCGGGCTGGCAGCCCGTTCTACGCGGCATCGAAGGCAGCCATCAACATGCTGACCGTTCGCTATGCCCGACTGCTGCCGGGCATCCGCATCAACGCCGCTGATCCAGGACTGACAGCCACCGCCTTCACCGGGGGCATGGGCCACTCGGTCACCGACGGCACAGACGCCATCATCCGCTTCGCCATCGGCGAGGACCGCGACCTCACCGGCCACTACCGCGACCGCGACGGCGACGTGGCCTGGTGACTCCCGTCACCGAATCATCCATCTCACGACACACCCTCACTCGGTCAAGGAGAATCATGACCTTCCTCATCACCGGAGCCACCGGAAACGTTGGCGGCGAACTCGTAACCCAACTGATCGACGCCGGCCACCAGGTCCGCGCCTATGTCCGCAACCCCGACAAGGCCCGCCAGCAGCTTCCCGAGGCCGCAGAGCTCGCTGTCGGCGATCTCGATGACACCGCGGCGCTGGGCGAGGCGGCCGAGGGGGTAGACGGCATCTTCTTCATGCAGGCGGCCCCCATTCCTGCTCAGGCGCAAAATCTCGTCGACGCGGCGAACGCGGCCGGTGTGCGCCGGATCGTGGTGCTGTCCTCGATCGGGACCGTGCTGCATCCGATGCCGATCATCGGCGCTGCGATCAACGCGCGGGATGAGGTGCTGCACGCCTCGGGTCTGGACGTCACTTGTCTGAAGGCGAACACCCTCGCCTCCAACGCGTTGTGGTGGAAGAACGGCATCGCCACTGAGGGGAAGGTCTACGACCCCACCGACCCCGGTCTGACGGCGCCGATCGACACCTACGACATCGCCCGCGTCGCTGCGACCGTGCTGACCGAGCCCGGACACGAGGGGCACAGCTACATCCTCAACGGGCCGGAGGCGCTCTCGGCCCGGGAGCAGGTCGAGATCCTCGCCGACGTTCTCGGACGCGAGATCGAGTTCGTCTCGGTGACCCCGGAGCAGTTCGCCGAGGTCAACATCTCCCGCGGCACCCCGGAGCCGCAGGCGCGTAGCCTGCAAGACCTGCAGGAGCTCTTCCGCGCCGGCCGCTCCGGAGTCCTCACCGAGGACGTACAGAACCTCACCGGCGTCGCACCTCGCACATTCCGCCAGTGGGCAGAACAGCACCGCGCCGACTTCAACTGACGATTCACCGGGCGTGGGGGACCCGGCCGGTTTGCTGAGCTCCCCACGCCCTCCTTTTCTGCAGTCCCACGAGAGATACCACCATGACAATGAACCACCCGCTCAGGTGCCCACGGGCGCTACGGACCTGCGGCAGCTCTGCGGGATTCGCCGCCGGAGCGATGCTGGTCTGCCATCTCCCGTTCTCCGCGGTGAAAGGCACCCTCGGCACACAACTCCGCGTCACCGAGCGAGAACTGTCGTGGGTCTCCAGCGCGTTCACGATGACGCTGGTCGTCGCTCTCGCAATCGCCGGGACCTTCGGCAGCGGACTAAGGCCGCGAGCGCCACATGGGTCTCTCGGACGGGTGGCTGACCGATCCGACCTTGGGTCTGAGCGACGCTCACGGAAGGCCGGATCGAACGGAGGTCGCACGACTACCACCGGCACGGCACCACGACCCTGTTCGCCGCGCTCGACATCGCGACCGGGCAGGTCACCGCGGCATTGAGGCCCAAGCATCGCCACCAGGAGTTCCCGGCGTTCCTCAACCAGATCGAGCGGACCTACCGCCACGTCCTCGACGAGGACGGCCGGCCCGTCGCGCTGCACCTGGTGATGGACAACTACGCCGCCCACAAGCACAAGAACCTCCGCGCTTGGCTCGCCGACAACCCGCGCTTCGTCGTCCACTTCACCCCGACCCACGCCTCCTGGATGAACCTCGTCGAGGTCTGGGTCGGCATCGTCGAGCGCCAGGCCATCCGCCGCGGGGTGTTCAAGTCGGTCAAGGACCTCAACGCCAAGATCCGCGGCTTCATCGACGGCTGGCACGACCGAGCCCACCCCTTCGTCTGGACCAAGACCGCCGAGCAGATCCTCACCAAGGCCAACCGTCCAACTACATCTAGTCCGCGCCACTAGCTTGCACTTTGCCCATGCACGAACCGATGCAACCCAGTGCAACCGGAGCGCACCGCCGCGCACCAGCAATCGTGAGCGTCCACCATGGCGCGCCACCGGAAAACACTGCCTGCCCTGCGGACTTTCACGATTCGCGGATTGCGCGCACCACGAATTTCTGTGCCCCGGGTGGGACTCGAACCCACACTGAAGCGCTTTTAAGGCGCCTTCCTCTGCCGATTGGGACACCGGGGCCGCGCCCCGACGGTACCGGGTTGCGAGTGATGCGCGTGCGCCCGACTCCGGGTCACCGTCCCCGCTCACTCATGACTCACTCGCGCAGGGCGCTCCAGGCGATGCCGTCGAGGATGTCCGCCTCCGAGACGACGAGTCGGCCGACCCCGGTCCGCCGCAGCACCTCGGAGACGATCAAGCCACCGGCGACGATCACGTCGGCCCGGCCCGGGTGCATCCAGCCCAGCGCGAGCCGCTGCGCCACGCTCATCGCCGCGAGCCGCCGGACCAGCGTGTGGACCTGGTCGGGGGTGAAGACCGCCTGGTCGATGGCGGTGCGGTCGTAGGCCGGCAGGTCGAGCATGCCGGCGGCCAGCTGGGTCACGGTGCCGGCCACGCCGACGACGGTGGCCGCCCGAGTGGGATCGAGCCGGGCCCCGAGCCGAGGATCCTCGAGCTGGGATCGGATGTCGGCCAGGCAGGCGTCGATCTCGGCGGTCGTCGGTGGGTCGGAGTGCAGGTGCCGCTCGTGCAGCCGCACCGAGCCGATGTCCATCGAGCAGGCGGCGACCGGCTCGACGTCCGCCGGGGCCTCGCCCGTCCGGACCGAGCTCGTCCGGATCGAGCTCGTCCCACCCACGCCGGCCCGTCCCGAGGGACCGAGGATGAGCTCGGTCGACCCACCGCCGACGTCGAAGACCAGCACCGGCTCCGGATGCGCGTCGCGCAGGTTGCCGACCGCGCCGCGGAAGGCCAGTCGGGCCTCCTCGGCGCCGCTGACCACCTCCGGTTCGGTGCCGAGCCGGGCGCGGACCCCGTCGACGAAGACCGCCGAGTTGCGCGCGTCGCGGGTGGCCGAGGTGGCCACGAACCGGATCCGGTCGACCGGGTGGGCGGCGATCAGGTCGGCGTACTCGTCGATGGCGGCGAACGTCCGCGCCAGCGCCGCCGGGGCGAGCTCGCCGGTGCCGTCGACACCCTGGCCGAGCCGCACCATCCGCATCTCGCGGACCACCGCCTCGAAGGGCCCGCCCGGCACGGCCGAGCCGATCAGCAGCTTGATGGTGTTGGTGCCGCAGTCGATCGCCGCGACGGTACGGCGTCCGGGTTCGCTCACGCCCCGCTCGTCCCCCGGTCGGCGGGTCCGGACGCGTCCGGCTCGGCCCGGTCGGCCGGCTCGACCGCCGCCGCGACACATGGCCCGGCCGACCACCACTCGCCGAGCTCGGCGACGACCTCGTCACCCAGCGGGTTGACCCCGGGACCCTGCGCCAACGACTGACCGGCGAGCACGTGCAGGCACTTGACCCGGTCCGGCATACCCCCGGCGGAGATCCCGTCGATCTCGGGCACCTCCAGGCCCGCTCGCTGACCGATCTGCGTGCGGGCGGCGAGGTAGGCCTGATGGGCGCGGCGGTAGCCGGCGGCCAGCTCGGGGTCCTCGGCCAGTCGATCCTGCATCTGCTTCATCAGCCCGGACCCTTCCAGGGTGCCGATCCGGGAGGCCGCCCGTGGGCAGGTGAGGTAGAAGGTCGTCGGGAACGGCGTCCCGTCCGGCAGCCGTGGCTCGGTGGCCACCACGTCCGGCAACCCGCAGCCACAGCGGTGCCCGACACCGGCGATCCCACGAGGTGCCCGGCCGAGCTGGGCGGCGATGGCTGTCTCGTCGGCCGGGTCGATCACCCGCTCAGTCTACGTTCCGGTCTACTCGGTCTACTCGTCGCCGCTGGTGCCGTCATCGCTCGTGCTGTCGCCGCCGATGGTCGCGGCGGGACCGGTGGTGTCCTTGCTCGGCGGGTCGCCGGCCAGCTCGACCGATCCCCAGACCGTGCTCCACCAGGCGGTCGGGCTCTTGCTGACCCCGACCTTGCCGCCGAGCTCCGAGGACGCCTGGATCCGCTTGCCGTTGGCGTCGAGAGCGACGTAGGAGGTGTCGCCGGGCATCACATAGCCGAACCGCTCGCGCGCCTGTTGCTTGACGTAGGCCGGATCTCGCCAGCGCTGCTTCTCGGTCTTCAGCTCCTCGATCGACTCCTGCCGCTGGGCGATCTCGGTGCGCAGCGCGGTGATGTCGTGCCGCTGCTGCAGATAGGCCTTGAGCGAGGAGGCGTAGGAGATCACCAACACCGCCAGCACCAGCACCAGCACGACGCCCCGGCCGGTCATCCGGGGACGGAACGGACGTCCCTGGCGGCCCTTGGTCGCGCCGCGACCGGACTCACGCGACGCCGAGCCCGGCCGGACGGTGGTGTCGCCGCCGGAGCCGATCAGGGCTCGATTCCGGCGCGACGGACCGGACGTGCGGCCCCGAGGCCGCCGGCTCAGCGCACCCAGTCGATCCGAGATCCGGCGTATCCGTCCCTGCTCCGACACGCCGTCCATTGTCGTGGACGACGAGGCCGAAATCGGTGAGTGAAACGCGCGCCCGCCCGGTCCGTCGGGTCTCGGTCAGGAACCGACGGCGTCCGCGCCTGCCGGTCCGGCTCGCCTGGTCCGACTCGTCTGGCCCGACTCGCCTGGCCCGGTCGACTCAGACGGTGAACCGCGGGAACGCCGCGGCACCCGCGTAGCGGGCCGCCTCGGCGAGCTCGTCCTCGATCCGCAGCAGCTGGTTGTACTTCGCGACCCGCTCCGAACGGGCCGGCGCGCCGGTCTTGATCTGGCCGCAGTTGGTCGCGACCGCCAGGTCGGCGATGGTGGTGTCCTCGGTCTCGCCGGAGCGGTGGCTCATCATGCAGCGGTACCCGTTGCGGTGGGCCAGCTCGACCGAGTCGAGGGTCTCGGTCAGGGTGCCGATCTGGTTGACCTTGACCAGCAGCGCGTTCGCCTGGCCACCGGCGATGCCGCGGGCGAGACGCTCCACATTGGTGACGAACAGGTCGTCACCGACCAGCTGCACCTTCGAGCCGAGCTCGTCGGTGATGGTCTTCCAGCCGTCCCAGTCGTCCTCGTGCAGCGGGTCCTCGATCGAGACGATCGGGTACGCGGCGGCCAGGTCGGCGTAGTAGGCGCTCATCTCGGCCGCCGACTTGGCAGCGCCCTCGAAGGTGTAGGCGCCGTCCGCGTAGAACTCGCTGGCCGCCACGTCCAGGGCGAGCGCGACGTCGGTGCCGACCGTGTAGCCGGCCTTCTCGATCGCCTCGGCGATCAGGTCCAGCGCGGCACGGTTGTGCTCCAGGTCGGGCGCGAAGCCGCCCTCGTCGCCGACACCGGTGGCCAGGCCGCGGGCCTTCAGCACCGACTTCAGCGCGTGGTAGACCTCGGCCCCCGCGCGCACCGCCTCGGCGAAGCTCGGCGCGCCGATCGGGGCGATCATGAACTCCTGGATGTCGACGTTGGTGTCGGCGTGTGCGCCGCCGTTGAGGATGTTCATCATCGGCACCGGCAGCAGGTGGGCGTTCGGGCCGCCGACGTAGCGGTAGAGCGGGAGGCCGGCGCTGTCGGCCGCCGCCCGCGCGACGGCCAGGGAGAGGCCGAGGATGGCATTGGCGCCGAGCTGCGCCTTGTTCGGGGTGCCGTCGGCCTCGAGCATGGCCTGATCGACCAGGCGCTGGTCGTCGGCGTCGAGACCCTCGACGGCCGGCCCGAGGGTCTCGACCACGGCGTCCACCGCCGTACGCACGCCCTTCCCGCCGTAGCGCTCGCCGCCGTCACGCAGCTCGACCGCCTCGAAGGCGCCGGTGGAGGCGCCGCTGGGGACGGCCGCGCGGGCGAAGGTGCCGTCCTCCAGGACGACCTCGACCTCGACGGTGGGGTTGCCGCGCGAGTCGAGGATCTCGCGGGCGCCGACGGCTTCGATTGCTGCCACGGGGGTGCTCCTGGGGTACGAGTGAGCTGGCTGGGAGTACGGCGGCCGGTGGGTCGCACGTACATCGCGCAGCCTATCGGTGCCGCCGTGTCGGCGTACCCCGACGTCCGTCGCCCGCATCCGGCCCCTCCCGCCGCGCCGCGGCCGACACCTCGGGCCGCCGCACCGACGGCTGGCCGAGATCCGGCCCGACCACACGGGATCGTTCATCTTCCTCTCAGGTTGGCGTCACCTCGGGGTCGCGCGCGGTCAGCAGTGTTCCTCGGAGCCGTACACCCGAGAGGACACACTCCGCATGCGACACGCCCCCACCACGCGAGCCGGGCTCGCGCTGGCCGCCGTCGGCGCGCTCTTCGCCGGCACGCTGGGCCTGGACCCGGCCGCGGCTGCCCACGTCTCGACCGGCCACTCCCCCGGCCAGCACTCGACCGAACAGTTCAGCCGACTCTCCACCTACCCGGTCTTCGAGAACGTCCCCGACGACGTCGACCCGACCGACCCGACGGTCGCCGAGATCTCCTCGGTCTCGCCGGACGGCAACACCCTCGCCTACACCGACGCGGCCGGTGGTCGGATCGGCTTCCTGGACATCACCGACCCGAGCGATCCGGTCGGCCTGGGCAGTCATGACGTCTCCGGCGGCACCGGCGGCTCCCCGACCTCGGTGGCGATCACCGCCTCCTCGGCCGGGGACGTGGCGCTCGTCGTGGTCGACGACAGCACCTATCCCGGCCTGGAGGACACCGCGTGGGAGGACGAGGATCCGGCCATCGGCACCCGAGCTGGGCACCTCGACGTGGTCACGGTGGACGGCGATCACCAGATCCTGCACACCATCGACCTGGCCGGCCAGCCGGACTCGATCGCGATCAGCCCCGACGGCAGGTACGCCGCGATCGCGATGGAGAACCAGCGCAACGAGGCCTACACCCCCGACGGTGGCGAGGAGGGCGACCTGCCCCAGGCGCCGGCCGGTTTCCTCCAGGTGATCGACCTCACCGACGATGACCCGACCACCTGGACCACGACCCCGGTCGAGCTCCCCGTGGACGCGATGACCGACGCCGGGCTGGACACGCCCGAGGACGCCGAGCCCGAGTACGTCGACATCAACGCCGACGACCAGCTCGCGATGACGCTGCAGGAGAACAACGGGGTGGTGATCGTCGATCTGCCGAGCGTGATCGACGACCCGGACAACGCCTCGGCCGCGGTCACCAGCGTGTGGAGCGCCGGCAACGACCGGGTCAGCGGCATCGACGCCACCTCGGACGGGATCTTCGACCCGGTCGACACCGTCGACAAGCCACGCGAGCCGGACGCGATCCAGTGGGTCGGCACCGATGCCGACGGGAACGACCTGGTCGCCACGGCGAACGAGGGCGACTGGAAGGGCGGCACCCGTGGCTGGACGGTGTTCGACGCCGCCACCGGCGAGGTCGTCTGGGACGCCGGCAACGGCTTCGAGCGGCTGGCGACCAGATACGGCCTGTTCAACGACGACCGCGCCGCGAAGAAGGGCACCGAGCCGGAGGGGATGGCCTTCGACGAGATCGACGGGACGCCGTACGCCTTCGTCGGCTCCGAGCGCAGCAACTTCGTCGCGGTCTATGACATGACCGACCCGACGAAGCCGACGTTCACCCAGGTCCTGCCGGCGACCAACGGACCGGAGGGTCTGCTGCCGATCCCGTCCCGCAACCTGATCGCGATCTCCTCGGAGACCGACGACGCCTCGGTGCTGGTACGCGCCTCGGTCAGCCTGTACCGGCTCGGCGACGACCCGGCGACCTTCCCGAGCATCGAATCCGACATCGGCTCCGACGGTGCCCCGATCGGTTGGGGCGCGCTCGGCGCGCTGAGCGCCGTCCCGGGCAACGACCACGTGCTCTATGCCGCCAGCGACAACGCCTACGCCACCGGCCGGATCTACAAGATCGACACCGGCGTCAGCCCGGCTCAGATCGTCGGCGTGCGTGAGGTGCGCGAGGCCGACGGCACCCTGATCGACGACGACTCGATCGACATCGAGGGGCTCTACGCCCGCCCCGAGGGCGGCTTCTGGGCCGCCAACGAGGGCGCGACCGGGGACGCCAACTCGTTGCTGCGACTCGACGACGCGGGCCGGATCCAGGAGACCGTCAGCCTGCCGACCGAGATCTCCTCGAAGATCGGCAAGTGGGGCCTGGAAGGCGTGACCGCCGTCGGCAGCGGCGAGTCGGAGCAGGTCTACGTCGCGGTGCAGCGACCGCTGTGGACCGACTCGACGGCCACGACCCAGGGCATGGACGGCAACGTCACCCGGATCGGGCGTTACACCCCGGCGACCGGGACATGGGAGTGGTTCGGGTTCCCGCTCGACACCACCTCCGTCTCCGGCGACTGGATCGGCGTCTCGGAGATCGCGGCCGTCGACGCCGACACCCTCGCCGTGGTGGAGCGGGACAAGCAGAACGGCACGACCGCGGCGATCAAGCGGGTCTACACCGTCGACATCCCGGCCACCGGGGTGAGCGGCGACGAGGCGATCACCGCCCCGCTGACCACGACGCTCGCGCACGACGTCCTGCCCGATCTCCAGGCCACGCACGGCTGGACCCAGGAGAAGCTCGAGGGCCTGACCATCGGCGCTGACCACCAGGTCTATGCGGTGACCGACAACGACGGCCTGGTCGACGCCACCGGCGAGACCGTGTTCATGCGGCTCGGCTCGCTCTCGACGGTGTTCGCAGATGCCACCGCGACCACCACGAAGCTGGCGCTGCCCACGACCAGGGTCCGCGCGGGCTCGACCGTCAGGGTCGGCGTCTCGGTCTCTCCCGCGGCCGCCGGCGAGACGGTCACGCTGCTCGACGGTGGCAGGGCCGTCGGCGCCGGGACCCTCGACGCCGCCGGCAAGGCCACCATCGCCTACACCGCCGCCAAGGTCGGCAGGCACAGCCTGACGGCGACGTACGCCGGAAGCGACACGCTCGCGGCGAGCACCAGCGCGGTGGCGAGGCTGACGGTGACCAAGGCTGCCACCAAGGCGACCCTGAAGGCACCCACGCGGGCGACCACGACGAAGAGGATCACGCTCAGGGCGGTGCTCTCGCCGAAGGCCGCGACCGGCAAGGTCACCTTCTTCGACGGCGCGGGGAGGCTCGGCACCGTGGCGGTCGGGAACGGCGTCGCCACGCTGTCGGTCCGGCTCGGCCGGGGCAGGCACACGGTGAGCGCCACCTACGCCGGCACGGCGACCTACGCCGCCGCCAGGACCGGAAGGGCGACGATCACGGTCACCATCTGACCGGCATTCGCATCGCCGGCCCCGTCCACCACCGCTGGGGAGCCCCGTGGGTCCGGTGGGCGGGGTCGGTCTCGCCCGCCGGGCGGCCCGGCGAGCGGGTCAATCCGCGACCGGTCCGTCCTTCCCGGCGCAGCCCGAGGCACTCAGGTTCTCCGCGGACCAGGTCGCGATCGCGTCCAGCGCCGGCACCAACGCCGTACCGGCCTCCGAGAGCGCATACCGTACGGCGACCGGCGGCCCGGGCTCGACGTCGCGCTTCACCAGGCCGGTGTGGGTCAGCTCGGTCAGGCGCTCGGAGAGCATCGAGTCGCTGATCCCGGCGACCGAGCGCTTGAGCTCGGCGAATCCGGCCGGGCCGGCGCCGAGCACCGCGAGGATCACCCCGTTCCAGCGCTTGCCGAGGAAGCCGAAGGCACGCACCAGGGCAGCGTTGCACATCGGCTGCTCGGTGACGGTCGGCGTGGGGCTCGGCGAGGACATGAGACCAAGACTACTCCTTGCGCATCGCAAACCGGTGCTACTCTGGTTTCCGAAGTTACCGGAATATCCAGAGTCGCCTAGGAGTCACAAGCGATCATGACTGACACGATCACCCTCGAGAAGCTCGACGAGCGCGGCCGGAACCTGGTCTTCACCGGCGCCCGCACCTCCAACACGTTCGCCCCCACCCCCGTCAGCGACGAGGAGTTGCGCGACATCTGGGAGCTCACCCGCTGGACCCCGACGATGGCCAACACCCAGCCGCTGCGCGTCGTCTTCGTGCGGACGCCGGAGGGCAAGGAGCGGCTGCTGCGCGGGATGGCGGAGGGCAACGTCGCCAAGACCGAGTCCGCACCGGTGACCGCGATCGTGGCCTACGACAAGTCGTGGCACGAGCAGATCCCCACCGTCTTCCCGATCCGCCCGGAGATGCGCGACTACTTCGAGGCCGACGAGGACGCCCGGCACGGCGCCGGGAGCTTCTCCGCCGGCCTGCAGGCGGGGGCATTCATCCTGGCGATCCGCGCCGCCGGCCTGGCGGCCGGCCCGATGGGCGGCTACGACAAGGAGACCATCGACAAGGAGTTCTTCTCCGACAGCAACTGGACCACGCTGATGGTGGTCAACATCGGCCACCCGGGCGAGAACCCGTGGTTCGACCGCCTTCCGCGGGTCGACGCCGAGACCGCCGTCGCCTGGGCCTGACCCTGGGCCCGACCCTGGGCCCGAGCATCGCTCGATGGCTGCCCTCTCCGATCGGAGAGGGCAGCCATCGCCGTTTCGGAGGGCGCGGAGACCGGCCGAGGCTCCTACCGTGGCAGGCAACCCACGAAGGAGACAGCCATGCCCCGATACGTCGTCCAACGCACCTTCCCCGACGGACTCGCCATCCCGGCGACGGCCGAGGGTGCCGCCACCTGCGATCTGGTGGGGGCCGGCAATCTCGGCCATGACGTGACGTGGATCCATTCCTACGTCAGCCTCGACAAGACCAAGACGTTCTGCGTCTACGACGCCCCGTCGCCGGCGGCGATCGAGGCGGCGGCGCAGACCAACGGCCTGCCGGCGGAGTCCATCACCGAGGTCCGCGTGCTCGACCCGTACTTCTTCCACTGACCCACGGGTCGCGATGGGGCCTGTTTAGGGTAGCCTCACCTCATGCGATTGCGTGCCACTCTGGCTGTCCTGCTCACCGTTCCCCTCGGCCTCACCCTGGTCGCCTGCGGCTCCGACTCCGAGACCAGCTCCTCAGATGCCTCGGACTCCTCGACGGCCTCGGGCTCGTCGAGCACCTCGGCCGACGCCTTCCCGGTGACCATCGACTCCACCCTCGGCAAGACCACCATCAAGGAGAAGCCCGAGCGCGTGGTGACCATCGGCTGGGGCAGCCAGGATGCGGCGCTCGCGCTCGGCGTGGTCCCGGTCGGGATGCAGGACATGACCGGCAACACCGGTGACGACACCGGGATCCTGCCGTGGGACGAGACGGTCATCAAGAAGCTCGGCGGCGACGACCCGACGCTGATCAGCTACACCACCGACGACGTGCCCTACGAGAAGATCGCCGCCCTCGACCCCGATGTGATCCTGGCGGTCAACTCCGGGCTGACCGCCAAGGAGTTCAAGACCCTCAACGGGATCGCTCCGACCGTCGGCTACCCCGGCGAGGCCTGGCTCACCTCCTGGCAGGACCAGATCGAGATCGTCGGCAAGGCGCTCGGCGAGTCGGCGAAGGCCACCGAACTGGAGCAGCAGACCGACGACCTGATCTCGCAGGCCAAGGATGACCACCCGGAGTTCGCCGGCAAGACGATCGCGTTCGGATCCGGGACCACCACCGACAGCTACAACCTCTATGTGGCGACCGACTCCCGGGTGCAGCTGCTGCACGAGTTCGGCTTCACGATCTCCTCGAGCCTGCCGAAGAAGGCGAGCTCGTTCGCGGTCCAGCTCAGCCTGGAGAAGCTCGACACGATCGACTCCGACGTCCTGGTCTCGTGGTATCTCAGTGACGACGTCCAGAAGGCGATCGAGTCCAACGGACTGTTCCAGAAGATGAAGGCGGTCAAGCGCAACGGATACGTTCCCATCACCAATCCGGCGATGGTCTACGCCACCAGCGCGGTGACGGTGCTCAGCCTGCCCTGGATGCTCAAGAAGTATCTGCCGATGCTGAGCGCGGCCGCCAACGGCAAGGCCAGCTGAGCCCGGCGGCGGGCGGTCACGTTCGTCGGTGGAATCGGAGGTCGCCGTGTGTCATGCGTGTGGGTGGGCATCCGTGCCGGGGTCTCGATACGCTCGCTGACGCTCGCTACTCGACCAGCGCAAGGGGCCAGCCCGGCGCCCACTACTCGACCGGCGGGGCGGTCACGCCGTCCCTGAGCGCACGTACGGCGATCCGCAGCTCCTGCTCGGCATCCAGTCCGTCGCGACGGGCCTCGGCGACCAGGGCCAGCAGCCGCTCGCCCAGCGGACGATCCGCCGGGTCAGGCTCGTCGGCGATGTCGTGGCCGACCCGGGAGAGCACCTTGTCGGCGTACGAGAGCGCGGGAAGCGCGGTCGGGATCCCGTCCCACACCGAGGTGCGCTCGGACTTCTCGCCGGCCTTCGCCGCCTGCCAGCCGTCCTCGATCTCCTCGATGGTGAGTCGCCGACCGGCGGTCTCGCCGAAGACGTGCGGGTTGCGGCGCACCATCTTGTCGGTGAGTCCGTCGATCACGTCGTCGATGCTGAACTCGCCGTTCTCCTCGGCGATGGCGGCGTGGAAGTAGACCTGGAGCAGCAGATCGCCGAGCTCCTCGCACAGGTGCTCGGGATCGCCGTCCTCGATCGCCTCGAGGGTCTCGTAGGTCTCCTCGAGCAGGTAGCGCACCAGGCTGCGATGGGTCTGGCCCGCCTTCCACGCGCATCGCTCGCGCATCAGTCGCATCATCGCCACGAACTCGACGAGTCCGTCACCACTCGCACTCACCGCGCCAGCCTAGACGTCTCGTGTCGAGACCGGCCGCGCCCCGGGATCGTGCGGCGAACGGGCATGCCTACGGGGTGGCGCCGAGCAGACCGGCCGCCCGCAGCGCCCGACGCGCATAGCCGCGGACGTCGGCGTCGCTGTCCTTGGTCGCCCGTTCCAGCGCATCCCGAACGTCCGCACCACCGCGTCCGGCGAGCGCGATCACGACCGCCTTGCGCACATCGGCATGAGCGTCGTCGATCGCCTCGACCAGGCCCTGGGTCGAGGCACCGCCGGGTTCGGCGGCGAGCCCGCGCGCCGCGCCGAGCCGCACCTGCCAGGCCGGCGAGGTGAGACCGGCGAGGCAGAGTCGGGCGAGCTCGGACGGGCAGGCGAGCCCCGCCGTCGCCTCGAGCGCGGCGGCGACGACCAGCGGCTCGGAATCGCCGGCCAGCCGCACCAGGGTGGGCACGGCGGCGGCCTCGCCGATGGTGCCCAGCCCGTGGGCCGCCGCAACCCGGACCTCACGCGCGGCGTCGTCCGCGAACGCTGCCACCCCGTCGACGTCGTCCAGCGACACCAGCCCGGCCACGGCCTGGCGTCGTACGGCGGCCTCGGCGTCGGTGCCCGCCCGCCGATAGTCGGTCCCCGACCCGAGCCGGAGATGACGCAGCACCTCGAGCACCGCCGTTCGCGCACGCACGTCGGTGGCCCCGATCGCGGCTCGCAACGCCGTGCGCAGGTCGTCGTCGGCAACGAGCACCTCCACCACCTCGCGCAGCGCCTCGGCCGCGGCACCGCGAACCTCGCGGTCCTCGTCGGCGAGCAGCGCGACCAGGGCAGGCCCGACGCCGCTCGGGACGACCTCGGTGAGGGTGGCCACGGCGGCGCGACGGACCTGCGGGTCGGTGTCGTCCAGATAGGGCCGCAGCTCGGCCAGGCTCGGGATCGCCTCGGCGAGCGCGAGCAGTTCGAGCACCCGCGGCGACGCATCGGCGCTCCGCTCCCCCGTCGAGGCGCCGACGGCGCCGGGCCAGGACCGCTCTGTCGCGGTGTCGACCACCGTCAACACCGCAACGTCACTCGGAGCGCCCTCCGGGATCCGCATGTCGTCGACGGGCACGAGGTACGGCGCGACCGGGCGGCGCAGGAACTCGGTCCGGCCGTCCTCACGACGGCGCACGTTGAGGTGGAAGAACCACTGGTCGTCGTTGCGCGCAGGCAGGTCGGCGCGCGCGTGGTAGAGGCCCCAGCGGCTCTCCTCGCGCACCAACGAGCTGCGCGCGGCGAGCTCGGCGCAGTCCCGGATGAAGCTCACCTCGACGCACCGCATCAGCTCGTGCGGCGTACGCGCGCTCAACCGGTCGAGCTCGGCGGTCATCCGGGTGAAGGTCTCCACCGCCAGGCCGAGCTTGCGCGCGGTCTTGGGTGGAGCGACGTAGTCGTTGACGAACCGACGCAGCTTGTATTCCACCTGCGGCTGGGTCGGGCCGTCCGGGTTGCCCAGCGGTCGATAGATCAGCTCGTGCGCCGCCCGGAGCTGGTCGTCGGGAAGATCGGCCGGCGGCTCGGTGAGATGGGCGCTGGCGTGACTGCCGGCGAGGTCGCCGAAGACGAACGCGCCGATCATGTAGTTGTGCGGCACACAGGCCAGGTCGCCGGCGGCGTAGAGGCCCGGCACCGTCGTCTGGGCGTTCTCGTCGACCCAGACCCCGGAGGAGGAGTGCCCGCCGCACAACCCGATCTCGGAGATGTGCATCTCGATGTCGTGGGTGCGGTAGTCGTGACCGCGACCGGAGTGGAAGGTGCCGCGGGTGGGTCGTTCGGTGTGGTGCAGGATCCCTTCGATCTCGGAGATCGTCTCGTCCGGCAGATGGGTGAGCTTGAGATAGATCGGGCCCCGGGCCGACTCGATCTCGTTCTTCACCTCCGCCATCATCTGACCCGACCAGTAGTCGCAGTCCACGAACCGGTCGCCCTCGGCGTTGACCTGGTAGCCGCCGAACGGGTTGGCCACGTAGGCGCAGGCCGGACCGTTGTAGTCCTTGATCAGCGGATTGATCTGGAAGCACTCGATCCCGCTGAGCTCGGCTCCGGCGTGGTAGGCCATCGCGTGGCCGTCGCCGGCGTTGGTGGGGTTCTCATAGGTGCCGTAGAGGTAGCCGCTGGCGGGCAGGCCGAGCCGGCCGCAGGCGCCGGTGGCCAGGATCACCGCACCGGCGCGCACCGTGACGAATCCTCCGGTGCGGGTGTCGAAGCCGGCGGCGCCCACCGCCCGGCCGCCCTCGGTGAGCACCCGCACCGGCATCACCCGGTTCAGGATGCGTAGCCGCTCCCGGATCTCGCGACGACGCATCACCCGGTAGAGGACCTTCTTGACGTCCTTGCCCTCCGGCATCGGCAGCACGTAGCTGCCGGAGCGGTGCACGCGGCGGACGTGGTAGTCGCCGTACTCGTCCTTCTCGAACTTGACCCCGTACCGCTCCAGCCGCTGGACCATCGCGAAGCCGCGGGTCGCGGTCTGCCGGACGGTCGCCTGGTTGACGATCCCGTCGTTGGCACGGGTGATCTCGGCGACGTAGTCGTCCGGCTCCGCCTTGCCGGGGATGACCGCGTTGTTGACGCCGTCCATCCCCATCGCGAGCGCCCCGGAGTGGCGCACATGCGCCTTCTCCAGCAGGAGTACGTCGGCACCGGCCTCGGCCGCGGTGATGGCCGCCATCGTGCCGGCCGTGCCGCCGCCGATGACGAGTACGTCGCAGCAGAGCCGCTCCGCGTCCTCGATCGCGGGCGTGCGGAGGTGCTGGTCGGTGGTGGTCATGCGAGGGCCTCCTGAGGATCGGGATGGACGCCGAGCGCGGCGAGCAGCCGCGGCCGCAGCGCCGCGCTCCGCTGGGCGGAGCGGGGGTGGTCGAGGTGGATCTCCTCGGCGACCCGGCCACCGTCGAGGACGACGAGGTGGTCGGCGAGGGCGAGAGCCTCGTCGACGTCGTGGGTCACGAACAGCACCGTGCAACCCGACGCCTGCCAGACCTCGATCAGCAGCTCCTGCATCGCGCGCCGGGTCTGGGCGTCGAGCGCGGCGAAGGGTTCGTCCATGCACAGCAGTGCCGGCTCGCCGGCCAGCGCGCGGGCGAGCTGCACCCGCTGACGCTGACCGCCGGAGAGCTGTCCGGGCAGGCGGCGCGCGTGCCCGCCGAGTCCGACGCGCTCGAGCCACTCCCGGGCCACCCGGACGCGTTCGCCCCGAGGTAGGCCACGCACCGCCAGCGGAACCTCCACGTTGCGCTGCGCCGAACGCCACGGCAACAGCGCGTCGTCCTGGAAGACCAGCGCCCGGTCGGCCCCGGGCCGGCGCACCGCCACCCCGTCGAGCATGACCTCACCCTCGTCCGCGGCGAGGAGACCGGCCACCACCCGCAAGAGGGTGGACTTGCCGCCGCCCGAGGCGCCGAGGACGACCAGGATCTCCCCGGCGGGGATCTCGAGGTCGACCCCGTCGAGCACCGGTCGGCCGTCGTAGCGCACGCGGAGATCGTGCAGCCGGAGGGCCGCCGGACGCGGGGACGCCGGATCCTTGGTGGACTGGGTCATCGTGCCTTCCTCTGTTCGGAGGGGAGCCACCGGGTGAGCCGGCGGCCGGCGAGCTCGACGGCGGCGGAGGTGAACCAGCCCAGCGCGCCGATGGAGAGCATCCCGACCACCACGGCCGGGTAGTCGACGATGGTGTAGGCCTGCCAGGTGCGATATCCCAGGCCGAGGCTCCCGGAGATCATCTCGGCGGAGATCACGCAGATCCAGGCGACGCCCATGCCGACCGACAGGCCGCTGAAGACACCCGGCAGGATGCCAGGCAGGGTCACCGTGCGCAGCACGTAGCCCCGGCTGGCACCCATGGTCAGCAGCGCCTCCTCCCACGTGGTGGGCAGGCTGCGTACGGCGTGCCGCGTGCTCACCACCACCGGGAAGAACGCGGCCGTCGTGGTGATGAAGACGATGCCCTGCTCGTTGGTCGGGAAGACCAGGATCGCGATCGGCACCAGCGCGATCGCCGGGATCGGCCGGGCGACCTCGAGCAGCGGACCGAGCAGGTTCGCGGCCAGACGGGAGCGGGCCAGCAGCACGCCGGCGCCGGTGCCGAGCACCCCGGCGATCGCGAACCCGGTCAGGATGCGCAGCAGGCTCTGGGTCAGGTCGCGGTAGTACTGCGCCGTGCCGAGCTGCTGCCGGAACGCCTGGTAGACGTCGAGCGGGCTGGGCAGCTGGTCGAACCGGAGCCAGAGCCGCACCCCGTTGACGGTCAGCAGCTGCCAGACGAAGACGGCCACCAGCAGCGAACCGAGTCGCAGGGCCCAGCTCAGGCCCCGCCCACCTCGCCCGGACCGGCGGCGCGGGCGGCGACCGGAGACGGCGGCGCGACCGGCGTCTCTGGTCGTGGCGGTGCCCAGCGTCGCGCTCACGCCGCACCGCCGACGCTGTCCAGGGCCTGCCGCCAGCTGAGCCGGGTGGCGGCCGGGTGCGCGTCCGCGTAGCTGGCGGCTGCCTGCTCGGTCGCGACGGCGGCGTAGCCGGTCCCGGTGCGGAACCAGATCATCTTGTCGGCGAACCAGCGGGTGCCGGTGACCGCATCGGGCAGGTAGGCCGCCCGGACGGTCTTGCCGTCGTCCTCGGCGGCGAGCACGTTGCGCAGCAGGCAGCCGGCGTCCGCGGTCGGCCGGGTGGCGTCCTCGCCCTTGACCCACACCTCCCCCGCAGTCGCGGCGTCGGTGACCCGGCGGCCACACGCCCGGTCGCGGCCGGTGATCGCGGCCGGGTTGGCCAGCGACCTGCGCTGGGCGTCGTACCCGGAGCCGTAGACCGAGCGCAGCAGCGAGTCGTCCACGAAGGCACCCACGTCGAGCTTGTCCGAGAGCACGCCGATCGAGGAGAGGAACGGCACGTCGTGGCGCAGCGCCGTGACCTGCGAGGGCTTGATGGTGGGGTCGAAGGTGGAGATCCCGCCGGCGCCGTTGTACAGGTAGACGACCTCCGCCGGGAGCCCGGTCTGCTTCGCGACGATCGTGGCCGCCTGCAGCGGGTGCCGGTGCAGGAAGTCGGTGGCCTCGATCTGGGCACGCAGGAAGGCCTTGACGACGCCGGGGTTGTCGGCGGCGTACTCCTTGCGGACCACGGTGCCGTGCAGCGTGGGGGTGTCCAGCTCGCCGCCGTCGTAGACCAGTCGGGCATCGTCCTGGTAGGCGAGCAGCCCGGGCCAGGCGACGAACTGGGCGACGGCATCCACCGAGCCGGCCTTGAGCGCCGAGGCGCCGACGCTCGGGTCCTGGTTCTCCACCCGTACGCCGTTGGTCGGGTCGATCCCGGCCTTCTCCAGGGCTTGGACCAGGGTGCCGTGTCCGGCCGAGCCGACGCTCGCCGAGATCGAGCCGCCGGCCAGGTCGGTCAGCGTCTTGGCGGAGGAGTCCCGGGCGACCACCACGCCGTTGAGCGCGCCGTCGCTGTTGTAGCCGGTGACCGCGATCATCTCGGTGCCGTCCGAGCCGGTGCCTGCCCGGGAGCCGTTGATCAGCAGCGGGTAGTCGCCCATCGAGCCGATGTCGATCTTCCCGGCGATCATCTGCGCGGTGATCGGCGCACCGGTGGCGTAGTCCTCCCAGGAGACCCGGTAGGTCTTGCCGGTCCTCTTGCCGAGCGCGGCCAGCTCCTTCTCCAGGTAGCCGCGTTCGCGCAGCAGGGTGCCGGCGGTGACGGTGTTGATCGTCTTGGACTGGTAGCCGACCACGACCACGTCGTCGCTGCCGCCACCGTCGCCGGCGCCGACGATGGAGCAGGCGCTGAGCAGCGGACCGGCGGCCACCGAGGCGGCGAGCATCACGGCCGTACGGCGGGTCAGCGGACCGATCCTCGTCTGAGTACTGGTTGTCACCTCAGCCCCGCTCATCTCAGCAGGTAGGGGATGTTGACGGTGACGGCGCCGGTCGGGCAACGGTCGGCGCAGGGGCCGCAGTACCAGCACTCGTCGACCTGCATGTAGGCCTTGTTCGTCTCCGGGTCGATGGCCAGGGCGTCCAGCGGGCAGACCTCGACGCAGAGGTTGCAGCCGTCGATGCACAGCGACTGGTCGATCGCGACCGGTACCTCGACGCGGGTGGTCACCATCGGCGGCACCGGCGGCGGTGAGCCGTCGTGGCAGACGGCCTTGCGGGTGGCGTTCTGGGTCATCGAAGCTCCTGATCGGTTCGGGGCGAGGGCGAGGTGTCCCCGGCCTGATGTCTGTGGTGGTCGGGATGTCACTGGTGCCGGGGCAGCGAGCCGCGCATCGAGATCCGGTCGCCGCGGAAGCGGACGTACTCCAGATCGACGGGACGGCCGTCGGCGAGTCTGGTGAGGCGCTCCAGCAACAGCAGCGGCGCGCGCGAGGGCAGCTCGAGCAGGGCCGCCGAGTGCCGGTCGGCGGCGATCGCCTCGAGGGTGACGTCGGCCTCGCCCAACGGCTGGCCGGCCGTCTCCTCGAGGAGCGCGAACACGTCGCGGCCGGCGAGATCGAGCTCGAGCAGCGGCCCGCCGAGGTCGGGCACCAGGTAGGTGAGGTCGAGGGAGAGCGGCAGGCCGTCGGCGAACCGGCGTCGTTCGAGATAGGCCACCGGTGATCCGACCGGTACGTCGAGCCGTACGGCGACCGCCGCCGCGGCCGGCACCAGGGCGGCGGTGCGTACCTCGTTGTGCACCGCGCCGCGGCCCTGGAGGGTCTCGGCCAGACCCTGCAGCCGATCGAGGCCGTGCGGATACTTGCTGGCGGCCACCAGGGTGCCGACGCCCGGGGTGCGGTCGACGAGCCCTTCGCCGCGCAGCAGGTCCAGCGCGACCCGCACGGTGTTGCGGGAGACCCCGAAGTCAGCGGCCAGCTCGCTCTCGCAGGGCAGCGCCCCATCCGGCACCAGGTCGTGGATGATCTGCAGCCGCAGCACGTCGGCGACCTGGCGGGCGCGGTCGGCGCGTCGTCGTACCGGAGCGGCGACGTCGCGGGGATCCGCCGGGCTGAGTGTCTCGGTCACGGCGCTAACCGTACTTAATCACTCGACTTAAGCGAATAGGCTCCGAGAAACGCCACCAGAACTTTTCTGAACCCGTCTCTGACCTGCGGCGATACCCCCATCGTCGGGGATCCGCCACCACCCCGAAGGGTCGGCCCAGCCGTGAACCCCGCCGTGGATCAGAGCGCGCCGAGCTGCTGGAGGACCTGGCGGAGCAGTGCGCCGCGGCCGCCCTCCATCTCCGCGACGACGTCGTCGGCGGCCGCCTCGGCGGGCGTCATCCAGGTGAGCTCGAGGGCGTCCTGGCGCGGCTGGCACTCCCCGGAGACCGGCACCGCGTAGACCAGCGAGACCGCGTGCTGCCGCGGATCGTGCAGCCGGCCGCCCGGCCACGGGAAGTACTCGGCCACCGCATGTGGCACGACGGAGAGCGGCAGCACCGGGAACGCGACCGGACCGAGGTCCTTCTCCAGATGCCGCATCAGCGCGTCCCGGACCCGCTCCCCGAACATCACCCGCCCCGAGACCAGGGTCCGGGTGATCGCACCGGACCGGGAGGCGCGCAGCAACAGGCCGACCGAGGTGATCTGGCCGTCCGGATCCATCCGCACGGGCACGGCCTCGACGTAGAGCAGCGGCACCCGGCCGCGGGTCTCGGCGAGCTCCTCCTCGCTGAGCCAGCCCGGCTCGAGATTCTCCGAGGCCCCGGATCCGGACTCGTCACCGAAGGACTGCTCGCCGAACGCCTCCATCGTCATGGGGCGATCCTGCCAGCAGCCGCCGTCGGAACCGGAATGCACGGCATCGCTCAGCCGCCCTCGCGCGGGTCGATCACCGCGTCGATCACCTGCCGGCCCCACTCCAACAGCGCGATCCCGTCCAGCGGCTTGACCGGGAAGCCGTCCGAGACCGGTCGCGGCACCAGGATGGTGTCGAGCTGCGGCTTGACCAGCGACTTGGGATAGAGCCGCTGCAGCCGTACGACACGGGAGTCGGGCAGCGAGACCGGATGGAACCGCACGTTCTTGCCGGCGATCGTCACCTCGCTGACCCTGGCCTGCCGGGCGCGCGCCCGGAAGCGGGCGACCAGCAGCAGCGAGACCACCTCGACCGGCGGCTCGCCGTACCGGTCCACGAGCTCGGCGTTGATCGCGTCCACGTCGTCGTCGCTGCGCACCTCGGCGAGCCGCTTGTACACCTCCAGCCGCAGCCGTTCGGAGCCGATGTAGTGGTGCGGCAGGTGCGCGTCGACCGGCAGCTCGATCCTGACCTCGCCGAGCTCGTCGGCGGCGCCCTCGGGACCGGCCTTGAACTCGTTGACCGCCTCCCCGACCAGCCGGACGTAGAGGTCGAAGCCGACGTCCGCGATGTGCCCGGACTGCTCGCCGCCGAGCAGGTTGCCGGCGCCGCGGATCTCCAGGTCCTTCATCGCGATCGCCATCCCGCCGCCGAGGTCGGAGTGCTGGGCCAGGGTGGCGAGCCGCTCGTGGGCGGTCTCGGTGAGCGGCTTCTCGGGCGGGTAGAGGAAGTAGGCGTACGCGCGCTCCCGGGATCGGCCGACCCGGCCGCGCAGCTGGTGCAGCTGGGAGAGGCCGAGGGTGTCGGAGCGCTCGATGATCATGGTGTTGGCGTTGGAGACGTCCAGGCCGGACTCGACGAGCGTCGTGCAGACGAGTACGTCGAAGCGCTTCTCCCAGAAGTCGAGCATCACCTGCTCGAGCTGCTTCTCGTTCATCTGGCCGTGCGCCACCGCGACCCGGGCCTCCGGCACCAGCTCACGGATCCGGGCCGCGGCCTTCTCGATCGACTGCACCCGGTTGTGGATGTAGAAGACCTGGCCCTCGCGCAGCAGCTCGCGGCGGATCGCGGCGATCACCTGCCGGTCCTCGTAGGAGCCGACGTAGGTGAGGACCGGGTGCCGCTCCTCGGGCGGCGTGGTGATGGTCGACATCTCCCGGATCCCGGTGATGGCCATCTCCAGCGTCCGCGGGATCGGCGTGGCCGACATGGCGAGCACGTCGACCGAGGTGCGCAGCCGCTTCATCGCCTCCTTGTGCTCCACCCCGAAGCGCTGCTCCTCGTCGACGACGATCAGTCCGAGGTCCTTGAACCGGATGTCGCGGTTGAGCAGCCGGTGGGTGCCGACCACGATGTCGACCGAGCCGTCGGCGAGGCCGGCCATGATCTCGCGCGCCTCGGCGTCGGTCTGGAACCGGGAGAGCGCCCGCAGCGTGACCGGGAAGCCGGACATCCGCTCGGTGAAGGTGGACAGGTGCTGGGTGACCAGCAGCGTGGTCGGCACCAGCACCGCCACCTGCTTGCCGTCCTGCACCGCCTTGAACGCGGCACGGACCGCGATCTCGGTCTTGCCGTAGCCGACATCGCCACAGACCAGCCGGTCCATCGGCATCGAACGCCGCATGTCGGCCTTGACCTCGTCCACCACCGCGAGCTGGTCGGCGGTCTCGGTGAAGTCGAAGGCGTCCTCGAGCTCGCGCTGCCATGGCGTGTCCGGGCCGAAGGCGTAGCCCTTGGTCGCCTGCCGGGCGGCGTACAGCTTGATCAGCTCGGCGGCGATCTCGCGGACCGCACGCCGGGCACGGGACTTCCGCTTCTGCCAGTCGCCGCCACCGAGCCGGTCCAGGCTCGGCGCCTCGCCGCCGACGTACCTGGTGACCTGGTCGAGCGCATCGGCGGGCACATAGAGCCGGTCGGGCGGACCGCTCGCCCCTCCAGATGAGCGCCGTGCGGCGCCGTACTCCAGCACCAGGTATTCGCGCACCGCGCCACCGACCTCGCGTCGCTTCATCTCCACGAACCGCCCGACACCGTGCTGCTCGTGCACCACGAAGTCGCCCGGCTTGAGCTCGAGCGGATCGATCTGACGCTTGCGACGCACCGGCATCCGCTGCATGTCGCGGGTGGAGGACTTCTGGCCCGAGATGTCCTCGCCGGTGAGTACGGCGAGCTTGGCGCTCTCGTCGACGAAGCCGTGCCGCAGGCTCGCCTGGACCACCGTGACCACGCCGTCGACCGGACCGGTGCCGAGCCGGGCGGGGACGTCGTGCTCGCCGAGCACCTCGACGCTGCGCTGCGCCGGACCGTGTCCGGGCTGGATGACGAAGGCGCGGTAGCCCTCGGCTCGCCAGCGGGCCAGGTCGGCCACCGCGGCCGGCACATCGCCGCGGTAGGCGGCCGCCTGCTGCATGGCCACCGCGCGGGTCAGCACGCCGGTGGTCTCGATACGCTCGCTGAGGCTCGCTACTCGACCAACGACCCTGTCCTCGGTCGAGTGATCCTGACCCCGGCGACGGTCGTCGGTCGAGTGATCCCGACCCCGGCCACGGCCGTTGGTCGAGTAGCCCGAGCCGTGAGGCGAGGGCGTATCGAGACCATCCTCGGCCATCCCGAAGGGGCTGATCGACCACCACGGCCGGCCCGACGCGATGGCGTGCGAACGCACGTCGCCGAGCTCGCGGTACGACGCCGCACCGAGGTCGATCGGGGCCTCTCCCCCGCTGGCCGCGGCCGCCCAGCTGGCGCCGAGGAACTCCTCGCTGGTGGCCACCAGATCGTGCGCCCGGCGCCGGATCCGCTCGGGGTCGGCCAGCAGCACATGGGTGTCGGCCGGCATCAGGTCGACCAGCAGCTCCATCTCGTCGACCAGCACCGGGGCGAGCGACTCCATCCCCTCGACCGCGATGCCGGCGGCGATCTTGTCGGTGAGCTCGATCAGCGTCGGGTGCTCCTCGCCCAACTGCTTGGCCCGGGCGCGGACCTCGGCGGTGAGCAGCAGCTCGCGGCACGGCGGCGCCCACAACCGGTCCACCGTGGCGTCCTCGGCGCCGGCGGCTGCCGCGGGCTCGGCGAGCGCGCGCTGGTCGGCGACCGAGAAGCGCCGGATCTCGTCGACCTCGTCGCCGAAGAACTCCACCCGCAGGGGGTGCTCCTCGGTCGGGGGGAAGATGTCGACGATGCCACCACGGACGGCGAACTCGCCGCGCTTCTCCACCAGGTCGACCCGGGCGTAGGCGGCATCGGCCAGGCGGCCCACCACGTCGTCGAGCTCGATCTCCTGGCCGGGCACCAGCTCGACCGGCTCGAGGTCGCCGAGGCCCTTGACCTGCGGCTGGAGCACGCTGCGCACCGGGGCCACCACCACCCGCAACGGGCCGTGCGGGGTGCCCGGCCGGCCGGGGTGGCACAGGCGCCGCAGCACCGCGAGCCGACGGCCGACGGTGTCGCTGCGCGGGCTGAGCCGCTCGTGCGGCAGGGTCTCCCAGGACGGGTAGTAGGCCACCGCGTCCGGGTCGAGCAGGTCGGTCAGGTCGGCCACCAGATCCTCGGCCTCGCGACTGGTGGCGGTCACCGCGAGCACGGTCCGCTGCCGGCGTACCAGACCGGCGACCAGGAAGGGTCGCAGCGCCTCGGGGCCGGTGACGTCCAGGGCGAGCACCCGGCCGCCGTCAGCGTCGGCGACCACCTCGGCCAGCGTCGGGTCGGACAGCACCAGGTCGGCGATGGGGGTGAGCTGCACGGGGTGACTCCTTGGGCACAACACGATGAGCCCCCGGATCGGTGAACCGGGGGTGCGAACCACAGCCTACGGCGTGGCGCCGACAGGCATCCCGGCTCGGTCGACAGCGGCGTCGCCGGGTTCCCCGGGCCGATGTGGCTCAACCCGGGGCTCCACCCGGCCGTAGGCTGGATCGGGTGGATCTGTTAGCGATCGGCGAACCGGCGGGTCAGGGCTGGACGCAGGTGGGCGAGCTCGCGCTCGCCTTCGTGCTCTCGAGCCTGATCGGGGCCGAGCGCGAGCTGCAGCAGAAGGCGGCCGGACTACGCACCCACACTCTGGTCGGGCTGGGCGGTGCGCTGTTCATGCTGATCTCCAAGTACGGGTTCACCGACGTGCTGGGCAGCGACGTCGTGCTCGATCCTTCGCGAGTCGCCGCCCAGATCGTCAGTGGCATCGGCTTCATCGGCGCCGGCCTGATCTTCGTGCGGCGCGACGTGGTCTCGGGGCTGACGACCGCCGCGGCGATCTGGCTGACCGCGGCGGTGGGCTCCGCCGCCGGGGCCGGCCTGCCGGTGCTGGCGGTGGGCACCACGGTGCTCTACTTCGTCGCGGTCCCCGGCTACACCTGGCTGGTACGACGCCTGCCGGGCTCCCGGCTCTCACCCTCCGACATCCGGGTCGCCTACCACGATGGCCGCGGCGTGCTGCGCGACCTGCTCGCCGAGTGCACCGCCCGCGGCTTCGTGGTCAGCCATCTGACCACCACGCACGCCGAGGGGTCCACCGACGTGATCGAGCTGTGGCTGCAGGTTCAGGGGCGAGGCTCGGTGACCGATCTGGCCGGCGCGCTGACCGACCTGGTCGGCGTACTCGACGTCGATGCGGGGACGCGCTCGGAATGAGACCCACCACTCGGGCCGCGACGCTGGTGCTCGCGCTGGCGCTCCTGGCCGGCTGTGCCGGCTCGCCGACGGCCTCACCCGGTCGTACGCCGTCGGCCGGCACGTCCGGCGCGGCCGATCCCACCTCGTCGCCCACCTCGTCGCCCACCTCGTCGCGAACGGCCGAGCCGAGCGCCACCACGACCTCCTCCTCCCCGCCGCGGGGCACCGTGCCGCCGTCCTGGCTCGGCACGCGCCCACTACCGCGGGCCGCCGACGGGTACGGCGTCGTACGCCCGACCCCGGCGGTCTTCCGGCCGCGCCGGTTCACCCTGCCGGACACCCTGCCGATGCTGCCCGGCAGCGGCTTCGCCAGCCGGGTCGAGGTGGCCCCGACGTCGGTGATCCGGCGCTCCACCTGGCGGTCGAGCTGCCCCGTCGGGCGCGACGACCTGGCCTGGGTCCGGCTGACCTTCTGGGGCTTCGACGACGCCCGGCACACCGGTGAGTTGCTGATCAATCGCCGCGTGGCGGCCGACGTCGTCAGCGTCTTCCGGAAGCTGTACCGGGCCCGCTTCCCGATCGAGCAGATGAGAATCGCCACCCGCGCCGACCTGAACGCCGAGCCGACCGGCGACGGCAACGAGACCGGCTCCTTCGTCTGCCGGCCGGCCACCGGTCAGAGCAGCGGCTTCTCCGAGCACGCCTACGGCCTGGCGGTGGACGTCGACACCTTCCAGAACCCCTACCTGAAGGGCGACCGGGTGCTGCCCGAGCTGGCCTCGTGGTATCTCGACCGCAGCCGCCACGCACCGGGCATGATCCACCCCGGCGACGTGGTCACCCGGGCGTTCGCCAGCATCGGCTGGGGCTGGGGCGGGGACTGGGACTCGCTGAAGGACTACCAGCACTTCAGCGCCAACGGCCGCTGAGCGTGGACCAGGCCGTGCGCCGGCGGACCTGCGAGTCCGTGAGGCGGATGGTCGGCCAACGCCACCAGGGCTGGTCGCGAGACCGCCAAGCCGGAGTCGCCGACCGACGTACCTCGTGACCCTCGGTCAGCGGCGCCCGGCGCCCTCGGACTCGGCCAGCTCCCGCTTCCACTCCCGGAAGGTCTCCTCGGTGCGGCCGACACGCCAGTATCCCGAGATCGACACGTCGGCGCGCGGCAGCTCGCGCTCCTTGAGCAGGTACGGACGGATGCCGTGCATGACCGACTCCGCCTCGCCGTGCACGAACGCGTGGACCCGGCCCTCCCGCCAGGGCAGCGCCCTGACGGTCTCGACCAGGTCCGCACCGTCGAGCCAGCTGAGCTCGATGCCGTCGGGCTTGACCAGATCCTGATGGAACTCGGCGGAGGGCACGTCGATGACGGCGTAGCCGACCGCCTCGGCCGGCAGCGCGGCGAGGGCCGCCCGGATGGCCGGCAGGCCGGCCTGGTCGCCGGCCAACAGGTGCCAGTCGGCCGTCGGGTCCGGGGCGTAGCCGCCGCCGGGACCCCGCGCGGACAGGGTGTCGCCCGGCTTCGCCTGCGCGGCCCACGGACCGGCGACGCCCTCGGTGCCGTGCACCACGAAGTCGATGATCACGGTGCCGGCGGCCACGTCCGGCTCGAGCGCGGTATAGGTCCGAACCACCTGGCCGTCGGCCCGATCGAAGACCAGCTTGACGTAGCGATCGGTGTCGGTGCTCTCGGCGAAGGCGCTGAGGTCCGGCGAGGTGAAGCGCACCCGGACCATGCCGGGGGTGAGCTGCTCGGTGGACTCGACGACGAGGGTGGTGGTGGGGCGTTGAGGTCTAGGCACGAAGGCAAGCCTAACTTGGGAATGTTTGCCTTGCCTAATGAATCCGGTCCGACGGCCCAGCGTCGAACGACGACACGCTTGGCTCGCTGTCCTGACCGGCGTCTTCCGGACAACCGCGCTGGCGGGATAGAACGTCCTGCACCCGACAGATCCTGTGAACGAGCGCCCGCGACTCCAAGAGCCGCGGGCACGGATGCCGTCGGAGCGCGTCCGACACTCGACAGCATCCCCAAATTAGGTAAAATCTGTCCCCAAAAGTGGGTATCTTTCTCTCTCTATCCTTCAAATCAGCCCGATCCGTGATCCAACGGCTCGCCTTCGACACATATCGATCGCTACCATCCGGCCCACCCCCGAATACGTCCCGTTCATCTGCGCTGGAAGTCTCAGCGATCCCCCGGAGGACCAAGTTCACCCATGCGTCGACTCCTCATCACGGCAGCCCTCACCGGTTGCGCCAGTCTCTCACTTCCCGCCGGACCGACCCTTCAGGCAGACGCTGCGCAACTCACGCTTTCCGGCCGAGTGCCCGCAACGACTGTCCTGCAGACAGCGGTCAAAGCAAAGACCGGCTGCGCTGCCGCGCCGGCGTGGAAGCAGCGCAAGACCCGCTTCGGTATCAGCCTCGGCAGCAATGGCGGCAGTTCCATGGGCCAAGATCTGAAGGCCGAGCAGAAGCGGTTCGGCACTCGAATCCCGGTCGTGCGGACCTGGGACAACACGCTGCCCATGCGCACCTCATGGTCGGTGAAGAAGAAGTGGTACGGCAAGCGCTGGGTGGTCAACACGATCAGGATCGCCCCGCGCACCGTGCTCAGCGGCAAGTACGACAAGAGACTGCGCACCTACTTCCGGACCGCGCCCCGTAAGACGCCGGTCTTCTGGAACTACTTCCACGAACCCGAGGACGAGATCCGCGCCGGGAAGTTCACCGCCAAGCAGTACCGCAAGGCCTGGCGGCACGTCGCCCGGATTGCCGCGTCGTTCTGCCGCAGCAATCTCTACCCCACGCTCGTGCTGATGGGGTGGACCGCCGACTCGCGGGCGACGCCGACGTGGACCGCTCTCAACCCGGGTCGACGCTTCGTGTCGGTCTATGCCTGGGATCCCTACAACGGTGCGCTCGGCGACGCGACCCACTATGAACGGCCGGCGAAGATCTTCCGGCCGGTCGTCAAGGCCAGCAAGAAGATGAATCGGCCCTGGGCGATCGCGGAGACCGGCAGCGTCCGCGTGCCCAGCGATACCTCCGGAACCGGACGTGCCGCCTGGTTGCGTAAGGTTGCCAAGTACTCACGTCGACACCACGCAGTCTTCGTGACCTACTACCAATCCACCCGCAACGGTGACTTCGAATTGCGGAGACGGCCGGAGATCCCAGTTTGGCGAAAAGCAATGGGGTGACATCGACTCCACTGGTGGCAGCCCTGATTGCCATACCGGTGGTGGCTCTGCTCGTCGGCGCGGTGATCGCCGTTGGTGGCGGCGGTCATCCCGAACGCGGTACCGCCAGCGCGGACGCCTCTGCGAGCGCCGGGAATCCCTCGGACTCCTCCGCTCCGGCGACTGCGACGTCACCGTCCACCGGTTCGGCCCACCCGTCGGGGACCGTGTCGACGATGCAAGTGGGGATGTACAGCGGCCCTTTCGGCTATGAGGTGTATCGAAACGCCACCGGTGCCTACCCCGGCGTAGAGACCACCTATCTGAACGCTGACGAGGTCACCACTCCGGACGTCGCCCAACATGAGGCCGAGATCGATCACGGGATCAGCCCCGTCATCACCCTCGCCTACAAGAATGGCCCGTTCACCCGCGCCGAGATCGCCGAGTGGGACACTCCAGTGCGGCGGTACTTCAAGACCTTTGTCTCTGGCCTGCGAACGCTCAGCAAGTACGCCGCCGCGCGCCACAACGGCACCCGGGTCTACTTCGCCGACGAGCACGAGGCGCAGATCAAGATCAACCAACACAAGTACGTCTTCGCGGGATACGGCGCGGCCGCGGTGCCAACGACCGAGGAGTCGGCGGCCGCCTGGAATCGAGTGATGGGGTACGTCGCGAAGGCCGCACCCCAGGTTGTCCGGGTCTACTGGTTCGGAGGGACCGGGGCCAATGAGGACTCATTCAGCTCACTGCTCGATCCGTCCCTGATCCAGATGGCCACCATCGACCCCTATCGGTGGCGCCATGACGCCTCCTCCGACACGCCTGAGGACCTCTGGTCCGGAACTGTCGACCGCTTGGAGGCGCAGCCTTGGATGCGCGACTCGCATGGAGACCTCAAGCCGTGGGGCGTCACCGAGTGGGGCACCGACGCGTCTTTCGGAGACACGTCGAACACGATCTTCGTGACGCAGGCGATGCAGTTCTTCCGAGCTCGCGGCGCCGCCTTCGCGGTGTACTTCAACCGGGTGGACGGCAACGACCTGACCAACGACTTCATGATCACCGACGGACGTCAGCCCTCGACGTTGGCGGCGTTCCGGGCGGCTGCCGACTGATCGACCGCCGCCCGGATCGCCGGGGGAGCGCTGGCGAGGTCAGCCGGTGGTGGTGACCTCTGCCTGCAGGTCGAACGCCGCGTCCCGAGTGGCTCGGTAGTTCAGATGCGTCTCAGCCGCGATGACGTTCGTCCCGTTCACCAGCAGCCCCACCGGGACGTCGACCGTGAACGGATTCGCCTGGGCGGTCGTCTCGTTGCGCGCCGAGGCCGCGTAGCTCTTTGCCGTGATGGTGCCGTCACGCATGTTCGATCGGGTCACCTCGGTGCCGTTGACGTAGACCACGACGCCGTCGTTGGCCAGGCCGGTGAGAGTCAGCTTCACCACCGAGGACGCCTGGGGGATCGTGACGTTCTTGACGAAGTACGCCGCCAACGGCCTGTCCGAGGTACTGGAGAAGGTGTCGATGTCGGTCGTCACGTCGCTCGCGTTGAACCCGAGGATCGCTGCGCCCTGGTTCCAGCTGGAGACATCGGCGCCGAGGGTGTTCCAGTCCGACGGAGCGCCGTCCGCGTCGTACTTCCACCGCCACTGTGAGCCGTACGGGACGAGGGTGGTGGTCGTCTCCGTCGCTGGTGTCACCGAGACGGTCCTGGTGGTGGTGTCGGTCGCGCCGTCGTCGTCCGTCACGGTGAGCGTGATCGTCTTGGAGCCGGCCGTGCTGTAGGTGTGCGACGACGTGCTCCCCGAGCTCGCCGTCGAACCGTCGCCCCAGTCCCACGAGTAGGACGCGATCGTGCCGTCAGCGTCGCTCGATGCCGAGGCATCGACCTGGACGTTCCCTCCCGAGACTGAGGTGGTGAACGACGCGGTCGGCGCCTGATTGACCGGGACGCTCTTCTCCCCGACGCCCGCAGCGAAGAGCGCCGCCACTTGCGCCGCACTGAGCTGATAGTTCCACATCGCGGGCTCATCCACGCTGCCGTTGAAGTACTCGCTGGCCGGCCACTGGTGGTTGTAGTAGTTGACCCCGAAGACCATCTGGATGGCGGACACGTCGGCGTACCCGCTACGCAGATAACTGCTGCTCATCCCGGCCACGCTGGTCGTGGTGGAGGTGGTCCCCTGGAGCTGGCCATCGACATAGAGGCTCAGGCTGCCGGCGCCGTCGTAGGTGCCGACGGCGTAATGCCACGTGCCGTCGTTCCATATCGGTCCCTGGTTCCGGAACTTGATCACCGACGGGCCGAACGGCCCTCCTCTGGAGGTCCCCTTGACCAGGAAGACCAGGCCGCCGTTGTTGTCCATGGCGATGGTTCGGTCGGTGTTGCCGTCGCCGGTAGCCGAATCGGTCTGAGCGAGGAGGACGCCGCCGTAGATCGAGGTGGTCTTGAACCAGACGCCCTCGGAGAACGCTCCCGGCGCCGACAGCGCACTCGACGAGGCCAGGTAACCGGTGGAGCCGTTCAACTTGGCCGCCTGGTCGCCGTTCATCGGCCCGGAGCTGTCAGCGGTGACTCCACCCTGCTCGGTGCCCGTCTGTCCGTTGCCCGAGCTGTCCGCCAGCGTGGCGCCGGAGTCGTCGAGCCGCCACCACAGCGATGGCGAGGTGCCCGACATCGTCGAGCTGTACGTCGGGGGCGCGGAGCTTGCCACCGTGCCGGACACCGCCGTCGAGCGTGAACTCGTGTGCACACCGTCGCTCGCCGTCACCCGATAGGAGTGGCTGGAGCCCGCAGCCAGGCCGGTGTCGTCATAGCGAAGGACGGGTCTGCTCCATGGGTAGGACTCCGCGGTCAGCGTCGCGATCGCGGTGCTGCCGCCATCCCGGTAGATGCGGTACGTCAACGTGCCGCTGTCGGCGTCCTCCACCGTCGGAACCTCCACCGTCAACGTGTTGGCAGCAGTCGGCTGAACGGTGATCGCCAGATTCGCACCGATGATCGAGGTGGCTCCGGAGAAGGGGTCGGAGTTGTAGGAGACTCCCGGTGTCTTCGGAGTCGCTTGATTGCCGTCCGACGAGAATCGGGCCAACCCCTGCTGTGCGTCGCCGTTGACCTTCGTGAAGTCGCCGCCCACGAAGATCTGCGAGCCATCGGTGGCCAGCACGTGAGGCCCGACCCCACCGGTACCGGCCGCATTGGTCTGCGGCGTCCAGTGCACGAACGAGCCGTCGGCGACGTTCTGTCCCGCGAGGTAGTGGTGCATGAAGTTCTCCCTGGCGGTGCCGCCGACGAAGCCACCCCGGGCGTCACCGAGGTTGAACGCGCAGTCATGCATGTGGGAGCCCTTGTAGAGAATCCCGTTGACCACGGCAAGGCCCTGTCCGGCGCCCAGGCAGGACGAGTTCCACACCATCTCACCGGTGGTGAAGTTCGCCCGATAGGTGCCCTCGTAGCAGCCCGGCGGGTCGCCCTCGGCGGTCACATAGGCGCTGTCGCCGTCGAGCACGATCGCACGCACTCGTCCAGAGCAATTCAGGTTGATGGACTGGTCGTCGTTCGCCGGCCAGCTCTGGACGGCACCGGTCGCCGGGTCCAGCGAGGCCATCCCACCGGTCGTCACGCCGTTGACCTCCTCGAAGCCGCCGCCAACCAGCAGCCGCTGGTTGTCCGGCGTGACCACCATCGACAGCGCTCGCGCACTCGGGTTGGCGGTGAACTGCGAGGCCGCCGGCGCCACCAACGTGGCGCTGAAGGCGGTGTCGACGCTGCCGGCCGTCGACGAACCCACCGCGCCGACCGAGGCGATGTAGTTGCTGGTGGTGCTGCCGACCTTCGTGAACTCACCGGAGAGATAGACCCGGGAGGAGGTGACCGCCAACGCCGAGACCATCTTGTTGGCCTTGGGGTCGAAGCTGAGCAGCGCCCCTGTGGAGGTCGAGAACGCCGCGACATGTCCCCGCGAACTGCCGTTGACGGTGGAGAAGGAGCCGGCCACGTAGACGGTGCCGCCATCGGGCGAGACCTTGATGTCGTAGACGCGCCCGTTGAGGGTCGGGGCGAACGAAGTGATCAGCGCTCCAGTGGAGGCATCGAACGCAGCCAGATAGGTCCGCGACACAGCGCTGGACGAGGAGGACGAGGTCCCCGGCGGCCGCACGGCGGTGAACTGGCCACCGGCGTAGAGCACCCCGTTGGCGACCGCGAGCGCGTCGACCGGGTTGTTGGTCTGCCACATCGATGACGCGACACCACTGATGCTCTGATCATTGGTGGCCGCGTTCGCGGGAGCAGGGCTCCAAGTCACCGCGGCCAAGAGAGCGATGAGCATGGCGGCGACCGCGCCAAGTGCGGTACGACGTCGAACTGCTGCAGTCATTGTCGCGACTCCTCCTGCCGCGACAGGGTCCGTCCGGATCGGCCTGCGTTGGTGCGGCGTATAGAACGAAGTTCCCACCGGTGACGCCACCGCGCATCGCACCCCGGGTTGAGTTCCCCTGTTTGGGGGTTTCAAGCAAAGGCTTCACCCCCTCATAAGGGTCGCAACACGTAGGCTCAGCCCCATGCGAGGGGGACGGGTCTTGGCCAGCCGCACCCGCCGTGGCCTGAAGCTCTCGACGGCAGCGCTCGCAGGATTGATGCTGGCGGGCTGTGGTCTGGGGAAGACCGAGGAGCCGCCTACCGCGACCGAGCCGGTCACCCCCTCGCCCACGGCAGAGCCGAGCAAAGGCCAGGCTGTGCTCATCGGTGTGCGCGACGGTGCGCCGGTGCAACTCGGCGATGGCGACGTGAAGGTCTCCGTCCTTACCCTCGATGGTGGCGGTCTGGAACGCGCCAAGACACCCGACGGCACGGCAGGCTTCACGTTCCCCCAGTACATGGGCACCGGCGCCTATCCGCGCGCGGTGATCATGGTCCGCAACGCCGGCGACGACGACGCGCTGAATCCGGGAGAGCGCGCGTTCACGTGGGGTGCTGACTTCAAGGTCGCGGCGAAGTCCGCTGGCCGCACCGAGGACAATGGCGACAACCTCATCCAGCGAGGTCTTTACAGCCAGTCCTCGGAATACAAGGCCGAGCTGGACCTCGATCGCCCTGCCTGCGTGGTGCACGGCGACGAGGGACTGGTCACCATTCGCGGTGATGCCGTGGAGCCCGGCACCTGGTACCACATGGAGTGCCACCGCGATGGCTACGAACTGACCGTCACCTCCTGGCCGCTCGACCAGCCAGCCCTGAAGTCGAGTCGGTCCGACTACGGACCGACCGGCGACGTCACTCCCGCCCATGCCGACGTGCCACTCACCATCGGCGGCAAGATCACGTCCAACGACACGATCTACAGGTCGTCCACCGACCAGTTCAACGGTGACGTCGCATCGCCGTTCTTGCGCATCGGGCGCGAGGACACCGACTGAGCCGACTGAGCCGACTGAGCCGACTGAGCTGGGAAACCAGTTCCGATGACGCGCGATGGCCCGTCCCAGGGACGGGCCATCGCATCAGAGCACCTCTTACTGGGTCTCGGTGACCTCAGCGCTGAGATCGAAACTGGCGTCAGCCGTCGCCCGGTAGTTCAGGTGAGTCTCCGCCGTGATGACGTTCGTGCCGTCGACCAGCAGGCTGGTCGGCACGTCGACGACGAGCGGGGAGGCGATCGCGACCGCCGCCCGGCGTGCGCTCGAGGCGTAGGTCTTCTCGGTGACGGTGCCACTCGGCATGTTCGACCGGCCGACCTCGGTGCCGTTGACGTAGACCACGACGCCGTCGTCACCTCGAGTCGTGAGCTCCAGCTCGGTCACCTTGCTGGCGTCGTCGATGGTGAAGCTCTTGCGGAAGTACGCCGCCAGCGGCCGGTCACTGGTGGAGCTGAAGGTGTCGATATCGGTGCCAAGGCTGGTCGTCCCGAAGCCGAGCGGCGCAGCACCGGTGCTCCACGAGGAGTCATCGAAACCGTTCGTCGTCCACCCGGTCGGCGGGGCACCCGAGACATACCGCCAGGCCCAATCGCTACCCGCCGCGACAGCTGTCGTGGTGACCGGCGGTGCCGCCACGGTGACATCATCGGTGGTCGACGCGGTGGCGCCGTCGTCATCGGTGACGGTCAGGGTGACCGTATAGGTGCCCGCCGCGTCGTAGGTGTGACTGGTCAACTGACCTCGACCGGTGGCGCCGTCGCCGAAGTCCCAGGCGTAGCTGGCGACGGTGCCGTCATCGTCACTGGATTCCGACGCGTCGAACTGTGCGACAAGGTCATTGGTCGTGCTGGTGAAACTGGCCACCGGTGCAGCATTGTCGTCGTTCGAGACCGAGGCTGCCGCGTAGAGGGCCGAGACCTGGTCGGCAGTGAGCGCCGTGCCGAAGACAGCCGCTTCGTCGAGCGAGCCGGTCAGGTTGCCGGTGGAGGCTCCTGACCAGACGTTGTCTCCGCCAACTCGCCAGTAGCCGATGAAGCTCTGCGCGCTGCCGTTGGAGTTGGTCCCCACGAGGCTCCCGTCAACGTAGAGCTTCATGCCGTCGCTCGGAGAGAGGGTGGCCACCGCCTGGTGCCAGGCGCCGTCGTTGTACGCCGCAGTGCTGGTCACGGTGTTCTCCACGCCGGTGTAGGCGCCGAACACGAGCGTCCCGTCGTTGCGGAGATAGAGGTGCCGGTCATAGGAGCTGGACGATCCAGTAGCCGAACTGCTGTATCCCAACAGCCGCCCGCCCTGGGTCGAGGTCGTCTTGAACCAGATCGCCAGTGAGAACGTCGTCGGTGCCGCGCTCAGCTTCGGCGAAGTGACGAACCCGGTCGTTCCGGACAGGCTGATCGCCGAGTCGGTGGAATTGGCGAGTGCACCCGTGACGCCCTGGGTGACGGTGCCGACGTAGGTACCGTCGCGACCCGCCGGACCCGCGTCTGCGGCAACGGTCCCCGAGGACTCGCCGAGGCGGTAGTAGTAGTTCGGCGACAGCCCATAGGCGGCCTTACCGTACGCATCCGTGGGGGACGGATTCGCCGGATCGGTCACGGTCACGACCTGAGAGGTCGTCCTGGTGGCTCCCGATGAGTCCGTCACGGTGAGCGAGACGATGTAGCTCCCCGCGGCGGTGTAGCTGTGATCCGCGGTGACGCCACGCGCGCCGGTCCCGTCGCCGAAGTCCCACAGATAGCCGCTGATCGTGCCGTCAGCGGCACTCGACGCGCTGGCGTCGAGGCTCGCCTCGGAATAGGAGGTCGTGCTCGTGAACGACGCCGTCGGCGGGGTGCTGGCACCGTCCACCGAGAGCACCGAGGTCGTCGCGGAGTAGTTGCCGGCCTTGTCGACGGCGCGGACGAAGAAGCGGTCGGACCCACCCGTCGGCACCGTGATCGAGGTGGTGTTGCCGGCGGTCGAGGCGATCGGCCGGTCGTCACGCAGGATCTCGTAACGCACACCACCGCCCGCGTCGGTGGAGCCGGTCCACGACAGCGTCACCGTCGACGAGCTCGAGCTGTCCACGGTCAGATCGGTGGGCGCGGTGGGCGCGGTCGAGTCGTTTGCGGCGAACCTCACGAACCCACCGGCGAACGCCGCCGCCTTCGTGGAGGTCTTCGCCGAGACCACATCGCCGCCGGCCCACAGGACTCCGTTGCTGTCGGTCGTGATCGCCCAGATGCCGGTCCCCTGCCGCATTTCGAGATCCGGGGTGAACTGTGGAAGACGCGCGCCGGTGTCCGGGTCCCAGGCACCCAGCCAGTGCAACGCGTCGACGGAAGTCCAACTCGTTCCATAGCTCGGCCACGCGTAGGCGTCGTGGTAGGCGTAGTCGTCACAGTGACACCCGGCGAAGACCGCAGTCGACGTGTGCGCGATCGCCTGGACATCACCATGCGGGTTGGCGATGTCGCCCATGGTGCGGCTCAAGGTCGAGGAGTCGAACTGGAACAGCGAGTGCTCCGACCCACCAACCCACACCTTGTCACCCACCGCGTCGATCGAGCGCTGGTAGTCGTTGCTGCTGCTCCACGACGGCGTCCACGAGATCGGCGTCGCACCGGCGTCGGTGGAGACCGCTGCCGCACGTCGGGCAGCGACGCCCTGGACGGTGGTGAAGTAGCCGGCCGCATAGGCCCGGGTGCCGTCCGGGGAGATGGCGACATCGTTGACGGTGCCGTTGAAATTGGGCTTCCAGCCGCTGTCCGGGGTGCCATCGGTCACCGACACCCGGGCCAGCCCGCGGGAATAGATGAAGGCGTTGGGTCGAGTGCCCCCGGCGAAGTGGGTCACCGCCCCACCGATGTAGAGGTACCCATCCGCCACCGTCAGGGTGTTGATCCGGAAGGTGTCGGCGGAGAGTCGGTCCTGCACTGTGACGTTCCACGAGCTGTCGGTCGCCCCCGTCGTCGGGTCGAGCGCAACGATCCCGGTGGCGGCCGCACCGTTGGCCTCGGTGAATTGACCCGCGGCCACCACGTCACCGTTCGGCAACGTCGCCAGGTCATGTACCTGCTCGTTGAGCACCGGATGGAAGTCCGGGAGGTACTCCCCGGTGTCCACGTCGAAGGCGGCGAGGAACGGCTGTTCGACCTGGTCGGTGCCGTCGGCGTCCTTCTGGACATATTCGAAGTTGCCGCCGACGTACATCGTCGAACCGGACTGGGTGAAGGCCTGAACCTCGACGTTGCCCTCGGTGCTGGTGTCGCCCGCGCGCCCGGAGACGCCCCACGGCGAGTCCAGTGCGGTCGAGTTGGGCAGGCTCGTCTGGCTGTAGCCGGAGAGACCAGAGTCGGGGATGGAGGTGAATCCAGCGTCACCGGAGAGCACCTTCGGGCGCACGAAGACCTGCGTCACGGGCAGTGCGCCTCCGCTGTTCGTCGAGGACCACAGATAGGTGGTGTCACTGTCAGTCCCGGTGACCCCCGACCCGAACGCGAACCCGCGGTGATAGCCGTTGCTCTTCGCCGGCGTGTTGTTGTCGATGTCGTACTGAGTCCCGGTCCCGAACGAGGCCATGGTGCCGCCTGTCCCGGTGTCCGACCCGAAGGACCAGCTGCTGATCGGGTAGGTAGCACCCAGAGCCCAGTTCCACTGTCCGAACTTGCTGAACTTGATCCGAGCCTCCTGCCAGGAGCTGCCGTCCGCACTCGTCGCTCGACGCAGACGCACCCCATCGTCAAGGCTGTCCACGCGCGCCGAGCCGAGCAACTCCTGGACCGTCGTGCTCGGCAGTTGCACCGTCGAGTTCACCGGGATGGTGTCGGGGGTCAGCAACGACGAGGCGCTGTTCTTGCCGTCGTAGTTGGTCACCCACCCCTCACGTCCTTGGCCGATGAGCACCCAGCCACCACCGTCGGTGGTCATGTCGCAGTAGAACTGCTCCGGCTCCGACATCTGGGGGGTCAGTAGCCAGTACGCGCCGTCGGTCGACGACGGGATCTTCTGCTTGATCTCCCAACACGAGCCCGCGGCGGTCGCCGCGGTGCTACCGATCGCATCGGTCGTTGCCGCCTGGGCGCTCGACACCGTTCCTGTCATCGCAGGAACGGTGGTGAGTGCGGCAGCGATCATCACACCGGCAACGGCGCGCGCGACGAGCTTCACGAGGACTCCCCCGACCTTCTGAATCTTGCTGAATCATGCGGACTTGATCGACCAGGCCCGAGCCCGACACGACGCTAATGACGCCGGACCATCCCGGAGCCGGCATCTGCCTCGGCTTCCCCAATCTGAGGGACGCTCGGACCAGGCCAGGAGTGAGCACGGACCCGCACCCTCGTGGCTCACCGACCCAGGCCCTCAGAGCGCGCTTCGCGCTGGCCTCCCCCTCGGTCACCAAAAGTAAAAAGAGGAGATTTTGCCATAAATCCTCGCCAGAAGGTGAAAACCAGTAGTTTTTACCCTATGTGGTGGATCACATACCTCTCCTGTCTCAAGAGATCGCTGCCGATCTGTGTAGCCACACCCATCCCACTGGTGGCGTGACTCACGCCACAGGCCTTTTCCCTCGATGAACACCTGTCACAGCCGTCACAAGCACCGCCGAACTTGAGTTTCCGGTCGCCCCGAAGCCGTCGTTAGCGTCATTTGCCGTTCCAGTCGATGAGGCCTGGACCAGTTCCGATCAGACCGGTCGGAACATGCCAACCAGGGAGCTCCATGACTGACCGCACGAACGCGTTCGATGCACGTCCGATCCACCGGCAACGTTCGCACCGTCCCATCCGGCGCAGGACCGCCATCACTTCCGCTGCAGCTCTCTTCGCTGCTGCTGCAACCGGGCTGATCGCCTCCGAATCCACCAGCCCCGCGACCGGTGCCACCGCCGGCATCAAGTACCGGCGCGCCAGTCACGGCGCCAACAACATCGACCTGTCGACCACGAGTTCACAGACCGGAACGGCGTCCGACGGCGCGTATGGCGGAACCTCCGGCTGGGCATTGAGCAAGACCGTCGACCTGACCGAGCAGCCCTCCGGCACCACGTACACGACCGGGGTACGCACGAACACCGACCAGTCGTACAACCGCAAGGCACAGGCGACCTGGGGCTCCGACGGGCTCACGGTCACGGCCGAGCGGAGCGGCGGCACCATCTACTCCGCCGACGTGATGCTCCGCGGGGTGAACATCCCGTCGGTCGCCGCCATCGAGATGGACATCGACATGCAGGGCACCGGTGCCGGCCTCGGTCACGCCGTGTGGTTCCGCCCCTTGACCGGGTCCTCGGGCGAGATGGACCTGCTGGAGTACGTCGGGTCCAACGCCGGCAAGGGGATCTCCGGCGGCGCCGGGACGTACGAGGCCAAGTCGACGCTGATCCGCACCGGCAGCTCGCCCTACAACCAAGGCTCGAAGGCATTCGGCATCGCGCCGAGGTCGAACGGCAGCTACGACGGTATCCGGCGCTATCGCTACGAGTTCACCTCGTCGTCGGTCTCCCTGTGGGTCGATGGCAGCCTTGCCGGCTCGATCACGAAGGCACAGTTCGAGAAGCAGAACAGCTCGGGCTCATGGTCACAGTTCACTGCCGGCACCCACTGGTACCCCCGGGTGACTCTGCAGGTGAACAACGGCACCAGCGCCAAGCTCTGGGGCACCGTGCCGGACTCGTGGAAGAGCTCGAGCATCAACGTCTCGGCGATGCGGATCTACACCAAGGCCTGACGGCGGTCGTCACCGGTCAGTCAGATGTACGGAGCCAGTCCGGGCTGAGATCCCAATGCTTCAGGACCGCCCCAAGACGATCGCGGTCCTCGGCATAGTAGTCGGTCAGCGCCTGCCTGGTCGGTGCCGACAGCGCCGGCGGCCGCCCCTCGTCGAAGTGGCTCAGCACCAACCGGTCCAGGCCGACGAGCGAGGCGTTGTAGAGCCATCCCCATGGTGTCATCCGACGCGGGTAGCGCCGGTCCAACGACTCCGTGTAGGTGAACCGAGTTCGGTTCTTCGTGCGAAGCATCCGAAGCCGGAACGGCGAGTAGACACCGGTGTTCGAGGCCCGGACCGACCGCGGCGGCAGCTCGAAGTCGGGATCGACCCCGACGAACGCGAAGGCGCGGCGCAGCGAGTCCTGCGGATGCTTGATCAGCTCCTGCTGGTCGAAGACGAGGAGGCGGTCGCGCGAGAAGTGGCCGAGGTAGCGCTCCAGGTGCTCGCCGTAGCGCCCGTACGCCAACACCTCCGGGGCCCTCGGGTAGCGCCGGTCCCACTCCCCCGCCAGCAGGTGCGCCATGGCCTCGTCGATCGGCGCCAACGGCACGAAGCCGTGGCGGACGAAGTGGTAGTAGCTCGAGACCGCCCGGGCCACCGGCTCACGAAGCACCACCAGGAGCTTGGCGTCGGGCAGATGCGCCCGGAGCCGGGCTGGGATCTCGGGCCGGCCAAGGTAGTCGGGACGCTTGATCCCGCGCACCGCCTCGCCAACCGGACGCACATAGAGACTCGGCAGCGCCTCGACGGCACCGTCGCCGTAGAACGGCTCCTCGAACGCGCGCACCTCGCCTTCGGGAATCTCGACATCGGGGTGTTGACTGAGCTGATCCTGCAGGAAGGTCGAGGCCGACTTCTGGGCGCCGATCACCACGAACGAGGGCATGGGTCCCGCCGCGGACGGCTCATGCCGGGTCGTCCCGTCGCGGGTCTCGTCCATCACGCTGCCGGCCACCTCCGATTCCATCTTTCTACCCCTATCGGTCATCTCGTCGCTCCATATCGCAGACAATGGCGTGGGCCCGGCCGTCGGCAGGGCCCAGGAAGGGCCGTCCGACATGAAGGGGACTGACGCGTTGCACGCCGTCGATCACGTCATCGAGCAGCTGTGGCAGCCGGCGCTCACCGCATCCAGCGACCTGCGGGTAGTGATCGACCCGGCGCCCGACCCCGCATGGCGAACGGTCGAGTCCTACTGGCTGATCCCGCGGGCCGAGTCGGCGCGCCTGCTCGTCCCGACCGAGCCACGCGCCGCCACCCGCCGCGCGCTCACGAACTATCGCCGACTGCGGACCCGACGTACCAATCTCGCTCGGGCAGCGCTCGGCGCCGCGGCGACCGCAGGGCTCCCGCTCTCGCGCTCCCGAGTCGCGGTTCAGGCACGAGCCGCGGCGCCCGCCGATGTCGTCATGCAGTTGCCGATCTCGCTGCTCAGCACCCAGCTCGGGTTCGACGTCGTCGCCTCGACAGGCGTGCGGACCAGTGACAACCGCAAGACGATGCTCCATCTCGTCGACCGCTCCGGTACGCCGGCGGGATATGCCAAGGTCGGCTGGAATCCCCCCAGCGACGAGCTGGTGGCGACCGAGGGCGAGGCGCTCGCCGAGCTCGGTGGTCGGACCGGACCGATGCGTGCGCCAGCACTGCTCGCGCGCATCGACTATCACGGCCATCCGATCACCGTCACCGCCCCGTTGCCGTTCGACGTCAGGGGCTCTTCGGACGAGCCCACGGCACAGGAGCTCTTCGGGCTCCTCCCGGTCGTCCGACACGCCCCGATCGCACACAGCGCCCAGCTCGCGGCGACGATGGACCGGCTGCGGATCGCGGCCGGCGTGGACCATGTCGCCGAGCTCGGCGAACGAGCACTCACGCTTGCCCTTCGGGTGAGCGAGTATCCCCGTTCCGTGCCGATCACCTCGTGGTGGCATGGCGACCTGGCCCCCTGGAACACGGCCCGGGATGGTTCCGGCCAGCTGTGGGTGTGGGATTGGGAGAACGCCGAGCGTGACGCAGTCGCCGGACTCGACGCGCTGCACTGGACCTTCTCTTCGCTGCGGCTGACGGCGACCGACCTCGAACGGCTCTCCCTCACCGAGGCGCTGGCCCGCGCCGCCATGTATCTGACCGCATGCGGACTGGACCCCACCGATCAGGCGATGGTCGCCGCGCATTACGGCGTGGTGACCGTCGAGCGAGCATGCACGCTCGCCTGCCACGCGGGGACCTGGGCCGAGTCGCTCATCTCGCCGGCCGGTCTCGCGCGCCTGCTCGATCAGGTGGAGGCGTTGCTCGGATGGCCTCACGACCACGGCTCCATCCCGATCACGACCAGATGAGAGGTCGACCGAGATAGGACTCCAACTCGGCGTTCGGTTGCCGGTAGAACTCGCTGAGCTCCGCACGCACGGAGTCCGGCATCGGGGCCCGTGCGCTGGCGTTGAAGGTCTTCTTCGTCGGCAGATCGATCCGGGGCAGGCCCAGGAAGTCGCACGCCGTGTCGAAGACCGACTGCACGTCGGCGTACATGTCCTCGCTACGGATCACGAGGAGCTGCTCCCGCGGGAAGCTCCGCGTCCAGTTCAGCAGCTGCGGCAGGTAGACACCTCGCTCACGGTAGGGGTACCAGTCGAAGGCGTCACTGTGGAAGGTCGGTTCCTGGCGCATCCTGGCCTCGGCCGCCGCCGTGCGCCGGTGCTCGGAGGCCAGCGCATCGACGAAGCTCAGCGGCTCGACCCCGTTCTGAATGCGCTCCTGGTAGTGCGACCAGGCACGCTCCACCGGGTCACGGACCAGGGCGATCGCCTTGACCTGGGGCACGACGGAGGCCACCCGCTCCGCGACTCGTCTGTCCCACATGTAGTACGGCGACGCCTCGCCGCTCACCGGCGCGTATCCCAGCCGGTCCGCAACCCGGGCGCGATGACCGTCGGTGTGGAAGTGCGAGCGATACCAGGCCTCGCCCAGATGAAGGTTCTTGAAGAAGTAGTCGGTGCTCTTGCGGCCGCGCACCTGCGGGAAGAGCCCGAGCACGCCGGGGTGCATGAGCAGATAGTTGAACAGCGAGGTGGTGCCACCCCGCTTCGTGCCGATCACCAGGAAATCCGGCAGACCCCGCTGTGCGGCGGTCGCCAGTCCCCACCGGCGGGTGGTCCAGTTGGCAAGGTCCAGCGCGGTCCGCGGCGTCCTCTCCTTGAGCGCTCCCAGCTGCGGCATGGTGTGCGGGAACGGCCGCGCCGCTCCCTGCTCCCTTCGAACTCGTGGTGGACATGGTGTCGTGCTGGTGGATCGCAGACGCTGAGCGCGTCACCAACGTCCACGGAAGACGGCCACTCGTCTGGCTTTCACCTTGTCGACCTTGGTGAACTCTCCGCCGACGGCGACCCCGCGCCTGTTGACCGCGATCGCCCGCACTCCCCAGAAGTCGTTGAACCGGGGCTGGAACGCGCGACGCACGGTGCCGGTGCGCAGGTTGATCGCGATCAGCTTCAGCTTGTGGTTGGCGTGAAAACCGCCGTGGAAGCCGCCGTAGACGGTGTTGCCGAAGATGTCGACGGCCTGGCCGTCCCCACTGAGCCGGACTCGCCAGGCACGAACGCCGGTGGCGGTGTTCCAGGCCGCGATGCTGTTCCCGGCCGCGGCCCGCGGACGCCCGCCGACCGCAGCCGCCACCCGGCGGCCGTTGCCGCTGAGATCGATGGAGAGCACCGGACCCGAGGACTGGCGGAAGACCACACCCCGTACGGCGCCGGTGGCCGCGTTGAGCGCGCCGAGGGCGACTCGGCGCTTGCCGTCCAGCTTGGTGAAGGCTCCTCCGACGTAGAGCGTGCGACCGTTGGGTCGGGCGGCGAGCGCCCACACGGTCCGGTTCGCCCGGGCGGTGAATCTGGTCAGTACGGCGCCCGTGTCGACGCGGGCCGCGACCAGGTGTGACGAGGTGATCGACCCGGCCGCGGTGAAGTCACCGCCGGCGTAGACCCCGGTCTTGGTCACCGCCAGCGCCCGCACGGTGTTGTTGACGTCCAACTGGAACCCGGTCCGTACGGCACCGCTCCGAGTGGAGAGCTTCGCGACCCGTTCCCGGGCGGTCCCGTTGACGGACTCGAACTTCCCGCCGACCCAGACGGCGCCGCGAGCGACGACGAGCGCGTGCACGGCCCCGTCGGTGTTGGCCACCCAGCCCCGCAGCGGCCGACCGGTCGAGAGCGAGAAGGCCGCCAGATTGTGGCGGGCGAGCTTCGTCCCGTTGCGGCCGATCGCCGCGCTGAAGGAACCGCCCACGTAGAGCGTGTTCCCTTTGACCGCCACGGCGTAGACCGGACCATTGACTCCCCAGCCGACCCTGAGCTTCGCCACGCTGGCCGTGCGTGCCTCCGCCGGGGCCGAGAGTCCGGCCACTACCCCCACCATGAGCGCCAGTGCCACCAGCACCGGTCCGATCCGAAGCGCCCCCATGCGCCTTGCCGTCACTGCTAGTTCGCCTCCTTGGCTTCCGAGGTTGCCGGCCACGTCGGCCAGACGTCCTCCGCGATCTCACATGTTCCGCGGATGTGTGCGGCGCTCGAGGCACCGAAGACGACCGACTCGATCGCCGGCGACTCCGCGACCCATTCGAGCGCTTCGCGTGGCGAGAGGGCGCCCGATGCGAAGACCGACATCGCGATGGCACGGAACCGCCGCTCGGCCAGCGCCGCGCGATAGTCGTCGGCGCCACCGCACATCCGGAACTCCAGCTTGTTCATGTTGCTGCACACGATCGGGTTCTCGATGCCGACCTCGTCAAGGGCGTCGAGCAGGCGGACCAGGTTCATCGTGATGAAGCCCGGCTCGGCGCCGTACTTCTCCTTCACGTGGCGAGCGAAGACGGCGAAGGCCTCATGGAACCCGAGGCCAAGGAGCAGGTCGACCACCACGTTCTGCAGGAAGACGACCGGCGTCGAGACGCCGGAGAACATGCTCATCTCGGCGTCGACCAGCATCGCGACCATCGCCTCGACATCCTTGCGGGCGACCGCGCGCCCTCCCTTGAACGCGGTGGCGATCAGCCCCTCATCGGGCAGGAAACGTCGCAGCGCGCCGATCATCCCGTAGTCGGTGACCGCGTTGGCGTACTTGTGCGCGTAGGGCATACACGGGAAGAACTGGAAGCCGGCGTAGCGCTCGGGCTCGGCCCGCACCCTGGCGACGACCTCGGCGATGCGCTCGTGGGTCGTGCACATGAATGTGCGCACTCCCGCGTCGTAGGCGATGTCGAGCACTTCCATGATCGCGTCGGTGGTCTGGAAGCGCATCGCCTGGGCGCGGGCCTTCTCCTCGGACATGTGATTCACGCCGAAGAACTGGTTGTCGCCGAAGAGCAGGCGATCCAACACCACCGGCTCCGAACCGGTCGCGTTGTCGGCGTGGTGGGCGGCGATGGTCATCGGGCACCTCCGAGATGTGCGAAGAGAGTCGAGAGAAGACGCCGGCCACGGCCTGCCGCCCGGCGTACGCCGGCCAGCGACCGCTCCGCCACCGCGCCGACCCGGACCATCGCGCTGACCCGGCCCCGGCCGCCGGTCC
>NZ_JASGET010000032.1:0-17771 GCF_047606145.1 Nocardioides sp.
GTGACGGCGCTGCTGCGCGGCGGCCGTGGCCGGGCCGCGAACCGGTCGCCGGGCGGGGGCGCCGTGCTCGGCGAGCCTGGCGCTCCCGGTGAGCCCGTGGACCCGGTCGACGAGGCGGCGATCGTCGACTTCGACAGCCGCTACGACACCCCGCGGCTCGCCCCGGTGACCGTCGTCATCGCCGCCCACGACGAGGAGCACGGCCTGCCCGGGGTCCTGGCCGGCCTGCCGACCGAGCTCTGTGGCCTGCCGTGCGACGTGCTCGTCGTCGACGACGGCAGCACCGACGCCACCGCGGCCCTCGCCGAGCGCTCAGAGCGCTGCTACGTCGTCCGGTGCCGGACCAACCGCGGTCAGGGCGCCGCGCTGCGCCTGGGCTATCGGGTGGCACGCGAGCGCGGGGCGGCGTACCTGATCACCACCGACGCCGACGGTCAGTACGACGTCGCCGACCTGCCGGCGGTGCTGGGCCCGATCCTGGAGGGACGGGCCGACTTCGTCACCGGATCGCGGCGGCGGGGCCGGCGACCCGAGCAGGACCCGATGCGCCGTCTCGGGGTGTATGTCTTCGCCTGGGTGGTGACCTGCCTGACCGGCCGCTACCTGACCGACACGTCGTTCGGGCTGCGTGCGATGCGTGCGGAGAGCACCGCTCGGGTGACCCTCCGGCAGGCGCAGTACCAGTCCTCGGAGCTGTTGATCGGCATGATCTCGCACGGCTATCGCGTCCTCGAGGTGCCCGGCACCATGCATGCCCGCGGCGCCGGCACCACCAAGAAGGGCAACAACTGGGCCTACGGGTGCCGGTACGCCGGCGTGGTGCTCGGCACCTGGTGGCGCGAGGGCTGCCCGTCCCCGGCGACCGCGTGCCCGGCGGTGCGCGGCCGGCCGCGTCCGGTCCGGGTCGCCCACGAGGTCAGCCGGGAACGTGTCGATCGCTGAGCCCGACCCGCGGCCTGCCGGCCGGGGCCGCCGTCTGCTCCGGGAGCACCGCTGGTTCCTGATCGCGCTGCTGGCCGGCGCCGTCGTCCGGCTGCTGGTGGCGCTCGCCTTCCGGCCGGCGTTCCTGGTCAGCGACGCGCACACCTACCTCGAGCTGGCCCATCACCTGCGGACCGACGAGGCCCGGGTGGTGGGGTACTCGGCGTTCCTGGCGCCGCTGGTCGCGCTGACCTCGAACCTGGCCGTCGTCGCCGCGGTCCAGCAACTCCTCGGCCTGCTCACCGCCGTCCTCGGATACGTCCTGCTGCGGCGTTGGGGGGCGTCGGGACCGGTCGCGACGCTCGCGATGCTGCCGGTGCTCTTCGATGCGCTCGAGCTCATGCTGGAGCACGCGATCCTCAGCGACACCTGCTACACGCTGCTGCTCTTCGCCGCGATCACGGCACTCGCCTGGCGACGTACGCCGACGGTGTGGACCGCCGCGCTCGGTGGGCTGCTGCTCGGACTGTCCGTGCTCGTCCGGGTGGTCGGGGAGCCCACCGTGCTGGCCGCGGTCGGCTTCTGCCTGCTGGCCGCGACGTCCTGGCGACGGCGAGCGGCCACCGCGCTGGTGGTGGTGGCCGCCTTCCTGCTGCCGCTGGTCGGATACGCCACCTGGTATCACGCCCAGAACGGCGAGTTCGCACTCACCTCGGCCGGTGGCCGCTCGCTCTACATGCGCACCACCAGCTTCGTGGACTGCAGCAGGTTCCAGGTCCCCTCCTACGAGCGGGTGCTGTGCCCGAGCGAGCCGGTCGGCCAGCGGCGGGATCCGACCGACTACGGCTGGCACAACCCCGACAGCACCGCCGGGATCGTCCCGCCGGCCGGGATGACGGTGGACGAGGTCTTCGGCGACTTCGCCCGGCGGGCGATCAAGGCCCAGCCGTGGGACTACCTGCGGACGGTGCTGCGGGACGCGCTGATCCCGCTGGGCCTGCGCGGCGATCGGTACGAGTACGACACCTACCACAAGTGGCAGTTCTCCTCCTGGCGCGACTACGTGCCGTCGGAGAAGACGGCCGGCTACTACGCCCGTTACGGCGCCAGCACCTATCACACCTCCTCGGTGGCCGCCGCGGTGATGGCCTCCTACGGCGACGTGGTCTATCTGTGGGGGCCGCTGATGGGCCTCCTGCTGGTGCTCGCGCTGGTCGGGATGCTGTGCCGCGGACGCGGGCGGAGCACCGCGCCGCTGGGCTTCCTCACCCTCGCCCTGGCGGTGGGGCTGGCGCTGGTGCCGATCCTCACCGTCGAGTTCGTGTGGCGCTATCAGCTTCCGTGCGTGCTGCTGGTGCCGGTGGCCGCCGCCTGCGGCTGGGTGCGGCTGCGGGGCGGAGCCACCGGGTCCGTGGCCCTGGCCAACCGTCCGAAGAGCCGGTCGAGCAGCACGAAGCGCAGCCCGAACATGACGACGTAGACCCCCAGGAAGGTCGCCGCCACCAGCGCCGTACGCGTCGCCGTGGCCAGACCCAGGTGCCGCAGCCAGAGGTCGGCTCCCTTGGTCGCCAGCGTCGCCAGCAGCAGGGTGATGCCGATGATGGCGGCGTAGGGCACCAGCTCCCGGCGCACGCTGGGACGGCCCCGTCGCCGCCAGGTCCAGCGCCGGTTCAGCCAGTAGTTCGGCACGGCGCCGGCCAGCCAGGCCACCAGTGCGGCCGGTGAGGGCGGCACGTCGAGGAGGCCGTAGAGCACGACGAGGGTCAGCTCGCTGCACACCGTGGCGACCACGGAGCCGCCCAGGTAGGTGGCGATCTTGCGTGCGCGGCTGCTCCGGTCGAGGTGGGCCCGGATGCGGGTCCCCACGGTCTCACGTCCGACGCTCACCCGTCGATGGTACGGACCCGGGCCCGGCACGGGTCGTCTAGGGTGGCGGGCGTGATCGACGATCCCACCCTCGCCGCCGATATCGACGCGACCTGCCGTCTCACCGGGGAGTTCGTGCTCCGCTCCGGGCAGGTCTCCACCGAGTACTTCGACAAGTACCTCTTCGAGGCACAGCCCGCCCTGCTGGATCGGGTCGCGACCCGGATGGTCGACCTGCTCCCGGCCGGCACCGAGCTGCTCGGCGGGCTGGAGATGGGCGGCATCCCGATCGCCACCATGGTCTCGGCCAAGACCGGCCTGCCCAGTCTGTTCGTGCGCAAGCGGGCCAAGGAGTACGGCACCAAGAAGCTGGCCGAGGGCCCCGAGGTCGCCGGTCGCCGGATCACCCTGATCGAGGACGTGATCACCACCGGCGGCGCGGTGCGCGACGCCACCCGGGCGCTGCGCGAGTACGGCGCGATCGTGACCGCGGTGGTGTGCGCGATCGACCGCAGCCCGGGCGCCGACAACCCGCTGGCCGACGTCGAGCTGGAGCTGCGCTCGGTGCTCACCAAGACCGACCTGGACGCCGTACGCGGCTGAGGCCGGGTCGGCACCGGCCCGGTCCGCCCGGTCCGCTCGGCCGGCTCAGGGGTTGGTGGTCGTCTCCTCGTCGCGGTACGCCGCCGGCGGGCCCGGGTCCTTGCGCGCGCGCTTGCGCAGCCACTCGATGCCGATGCCGACCACGGTGAGTCCGAGCAGCCCGTAGGTGACCAGGTCGATGTAGCTCCCCAGCGAGGGGAAGGTCTGGCCGAGCACGTAGCCGATCAGGGTGATCGAGATGACCCACAGCAGCGCGCCGACCGCGCTCCAGGCGAAGAAGGTGTGCCGCTTCATCCCGGTGACGCCGGCGACCAGGGTGATGTAGGTGCGCACGAACGGCACGAACCGGCCGATCACCAGGGCGGTGTGGCCGTGCCTGTCGAAGAACTCCGAGGTCTGGTCGAGGTACTTGCGCTTGATGACCTTGCCGTCGCGGTGGTAGATCCGGGGGCCTATTCGCGCCCCGATCAGATAGCCGACCACGTTGCCGGCGAACGCGGCCAGGGTGTAGACGACCAGTGCCAGGACCAGGTCCGCGAGGTGGCCGCCGGGGATGATGTCGATCTTCTCCTCGGCGATGAACAGCCCCATCGCGAACAGCAGCGTGTCGCCCGGCAGGAACGGGAAGAAGAGCCCGCACTCGATGAAGAGGACGATGATCCCGAGCCAGAAGAGCGCCTCCCCGAAGCGGCCCAGCAGGTAGTCGGGGCTCAGCCACTGGGTGAGATCGTGCAGGCTGAGCGACAGCGCCGGCAACTGGGTCAGGAGGAGATCCACAGGTAGACCCTAGTCAACGCTGCCTGACGACAGGGTGACGACCGGCTGTGCGGGGTCTGTGAGGGTCGGAGAGTGAGGAGCAGACGGTGAGTGAGGACGAGCGGGCGCCGTACGACCCGATGCCGTACGGCGCCCCGGAGGTCGGCGTCGGGCCGTGGCCGGGGCCGTGGCCACCGGGGGAGTGGTGGGACCCGGAGCTGCTGGCGAACGGCGACCGGCGCAACGTCGTCGACCGGTACCGCTACTGGCGCCTCGAGGCGATCGTCGCCGACCTGGACACCCGGCGGCATGACTTCCACGTCGCCATCGAGAACTGGCAGCACGACTTCAACATCGGCACCATCGTGCGCACCGCCAACGCCTTCCTGGCCGCCGAGGTGCACATCGTCGGCAACCGGCGATGGAACCGTCGCGGGGCGATGGTGACCGATCGCTATCAGCACCTCCGGCACCACGATGACGTGCCGGCGCTCGCGGCGTACCTGCGCGCGCTGCCCGCCGGCCCGGTGCCCCTGCTCGGCATCGACAACCTGCCGGGCTCGGCCCACCTGGAGACGATGGCGATCCCGGCGCGGGTGTGCTTCCTCTTCGGCCAGGAGGGGCCCGGTCTCTCCGCGCAGGCCCGACAGGTCTGCGACGGCACCTTCTCCATCGCCCAGTTCGGCTCGACCCGCTCGATCAACGCCTCGGCGGCCGCCGCGATCGCCCTGCACTCCTGGGTCCGGCAGCACGCCGACCTGAGCCACGACGAGGTGTGGCGGGGGTAGGCCATGCCCGGGGCCGGTGATGCTGCCGGGTGGAACGATCAAAGTTCGTCGCCTCGACGGCGCCCATTACTGTGCCCACTACTGTGGCGGTGACACGCACCGCCGCCGCTCGCCAGGAGTCTCCATGCCCATCGCCACCCCCGAGAAGTACGCCGAGATGCTCGCGACCGCGAAGGAGCGCGGCTTCGCGTTCCCGGCCATCAACGTCTCCTCCTCGCAGACCCTGAACGCCGCCCTCGCCGGCTTCGCGGAGGCGGGCTCGGACGGCATCGTCCAGGTCTCGACCGGCGGCGCGGAGTACTTCTCCGGGCCGACGGTGAAGAACATGGTCACCGGGTCGGTCGCCTTCGCGGCGTACGCGGCCGAGGTGGCCAAGTCGTACGACGTGAACGTCGCGCTGCACACCGATCACTGCCCCAAGGACAAGCTCGACGGCTTCGTCCGGCCACTGCTGGAGATCTCGGCCGAGCGGGTCGCCCGCGGCGAGGCGCCGTTGTTCGGCTCGCACATGTGGGACGGCTCCGCGGTGCCGCTCACCGAGAACCTCGAGATCGCCGCCGAGCTGTTGGCCAAGGCGCGAGCCGCCAAGATCATCCTCGAGATCGAGGTCGGTGTCGTCGGCGGCGAGGAGGACGGCATCGTCGGTGCCATCGACGAGAAGCTCTACTCGACCCCGGCGGACGCGCTGGCCACGGTGGCCGCGCTCGGCACGGGGGAGAACGGCACCTACCTGACCGCGCTGACGTTCGGCAACGTGCACGGCGTCTACAAGCCCGGCAACGTCAAGCTGCGCCCCTCGATCCTCAAGGAGGCCCAGGACGCGGTCGTCGCCGAGCTCGGCCTGCCGGCCCAGAGCCGGCCGTTCGACCTGGTCTTCCACGGTGGCTCCGGCTCGTCGGCCGAGGAGATCGCGGAGGCCGTCTCCTACGGCGTGGTGAAGATGAACGTCGACACCGACACCCAGTACGCCTACACCCGGGCGGTGGCCGGGCACATGTTCGGCAACTACGACGGCGTGCTCAAGGTCGACGGCGAGGTGGGCAGCAAGAAGGCCTACGATCCGCGTGCCTGGGGCAAGGTGGCCGAGGCGGGCATGGCCGCCCGGGTCGTCGAGGCCGCCCAGAACCTGGGCTCGGCGGGCCAGTCGATCCACTGACGACCCGCTGACGATCCACCGACGGCCGGCCGGCCCTCCACTCGCCCGCGCTGCCCGGCCGCCTCACCGGGGAACGGCCGACTCCTCCCGCGGCGGCGCCGCGACGGTCAGATGAGCGGGCGTGGTGAACAGCAGCGACGCGACGAATCCGACCGCCAGCAGCGCCGCCGGCAGCAGCAGCGACTGTGACATCGCGGTGCTGAACGGCTTCGCGAGTGCGGCCGGCAGCGACTGACCGGTGGCCTCGGTCCCGCCGGAGGTCAGGCCGGCGGCGGCCAGCCGGCTGTCCATCAGCACCGCGATCCCGGCGGACCCGATCACCGAGCCGACCAGCCGGGTGGCGTTGTAGACGCCTGCGCCCGCACCGGCCATGCTCAGCGGCAGGTTGCGGGTGGCGGTGGCGGCCAGCGGCGCCCACACCCCCGACATGCCGAGCCCGAGCAGGCCCATCGGCACCAGGATCTCCCACACCTGCGAGTCGGGCGTGACCGGACGCAGCACCAGGTAGACCGCCACCGTGCAGATCGCGAACGCGGCGCCGACCAGCAGGCGTGGATGCACCCGGTCGGTGAGCCGCCCGATCAACGGTGCCATCAGGAACGAGACCACCGCCATCGGGACCATCAGCAGCGAGGCCTCGAACGCCGAGTAGCCGCGCACCAGCTGGGCGTAGAGCATCAGCGGAAAGCCCATCGAGGTGGCGGCGAGGCCCATGCAGGAGATGCCGAGATTGGCGACCGAGAAGTTCCGGTCGCGGAAGATGCCCAGGGGCACCAGCGGCTCCTTGGTGGTGCGCGACTCCCACCACACGAAGAGCGCCAGCAGGATCAGGCCGCCGAGGATCAGCGCCCAGATCACGCCGTCCCAGCCGCGCTGTTGACCGTCCTGCAGACCGAAGACCAGCGCGACCATGCCGAGCGCGCTGACCACCACGCCGACCCAGTCGAAGGTGTGCTCGTGGGTCGGCAGCACCGGCACCAGCCGCCAGTTCAGCGCGAACGCGATCACGCCGACGGGGACGTTGATGAAGAAGATCCACTCCCAGCCGATGCCGACCAGGGCGCCACCGAGGATCGGACCGACCAGGGTCGCGATCCCGGCGGTGGCACCCCACAGCGCCATCGCCTGGCCGCGCCGCTCGGCCGGGAAGATCCGGGTGATCACCGCCATCGTCTGCGGCGTGATCATCGCGGCCCCCAGGCCCTGGACCACCCGGGCCGCGATCAGCATCTGGATGGAGCCGGACAGGCCGCACCACAGCGAGGCGAGGGTGAAGACCGTGAGACCGGCCAGGTACATCCACTTCGGACCGATCCGGTCGCCCAGGCGTCCGGTGATCAACACCGGCGCGGCGTAGGCCAGCAGGTAGGCGCTGGTCACCCACAGCACGTCGTTGGTGCTGGCGTCCAGCTCGCTCATGATGTCGGGCGTCGCGACGGTCACGATCGTCATGTCCACGAGGATCATGAAGAACCCCAGGCACAGCGCGACGAGCGCCGGCCACGGTCTGGTCCCCGGCGGCAGATCGGTCGCGGCGGGATCGGCGGACATCGGATCCTGGGTCACGTGAGGAGTCAACACCGCAGCACCGACAATGTTTCCCATGACCCCTCACGACCTGCTCGCCGGCCCGCCGCCGACCCTGCTGCCCACCGACCCCGCCTCGACCGAGCTCGCCGCCGGCACGGAGCCGGCCGACGTCGTACGGCATCACCCGGCCTCGCCCGCGGCCTGGGCCGCCCTCGCCACCCGGGCCCGCGACGACGGTGCCGATGACGTCACGGTCTACGCCTACGCCCGGGTCGGCTACCACCGCAGTCTCGACCTGCTGCGCCGCAACGGCTGGAAGGGCCACGGTCCGGTGCCGTGGGAGCACGAGCCGAACCGAGGCTTCCTGACCTGCCTGGCACTGCTGGCCCGGTCCGCCCAGGCGATCGGCGAGACGGAGGAGTGGGAGCGGTGCCGCTCGTTCCTGGGTGAGTCCAGCCCGGCGGCGTACGAGGCGTTGCTGGGCTGATCGTCCCGATCCCGGGCTGATCCCGGGCTGATCCTGGGCTGTCGCGGTGGTCGTCGCGGCGGTTGTCTTGGCGCGGGGTAACACGTTGTTACCGGTAGTACCAGCCTGTTGCAGCAGGCTGGTACTACGTCGGACGACGTGTTACCCGCCCGAGGCACGGTCGACGGCCCGCCCGATGGCCCGCCCGATGGCCCGCCCGACGGCACGGGTGGCGGCGCCGGTTCGCCGGAGTCGCCGGTGCGGCCCGGGGGCGGTGGATCCTCTAGCCTGTGGGCCGTGCCTGAAACCTCCGCCGATGCGACCGCGCCCGACGCCGACCTGGACGAGCAGAGACTGGTCCGGCGCGGCAAGCGGGAGCGGCTGCTGGCCGCGGGCGTGGAGGCGTACCCGACCAAGGTCGAGCGCACCCACACGCTCGGCGAGATCCGGGAGGCCTACGCGCACCTCGAGGCCGGCCAGGAGACCCAGGACGTGGTCGGCGTCGCCGGCCGGGTGGTGTTCGTGCGCAACACCGGCAAGCTCTGCTTCGCCACCCTGCAGGAGGGGATCGGCACCCGGCTCCAGGTGATGCTGAGTCTCGCCGAGGTCGGCGAGGAGGCGCTGGCCGCCTGGAAGGAGTACGTCGACCTGGGCGATCACGTCTTCGTCGAGGGCCGGGTGATCAGCTCTCGGCGCGGCGAGCTGTCGGTGATGGCCACCCGTTGGGTGATGGCCTCCAAGGCGCTGCGGCCGTTGCCGGTGCTGCACAAGGAGCTCGCCGAGGAGACCCGGGTCCGGCAGCGCTACGCCGACCTGATCGTGCGTCAGGAGGCGCGCGACATGGTGCGGTTGCGCTCGGCGATCACCTCCGCGGTCCGGCACAGGTTCGAGGCCGAGGGGTACGTCGAGATCGAGACCCCGGTGCTGCAGCTGGTCCACGGCGGCGCACACGCCCGGCCGTTCCGGACCCACCTCAACGCCTTCGACCAGGAGATGACGCTCCGGATCGCGCTGGAGCTCAACCTGAAGAAGGCGGTCGTCGGCGGGGTCGAGAAGGTCTTCGAGATCGGCCGGATCTTCCGCAACGAGGGCATCGACTCCACCCACAGCCCGGAGTTCACCATGGTCGAGGCCTACCAGGCCTACGGCGACCAGTTCTCCATCGCCGAGCTGTTGAGGAGGATGTTCCTGGCCGCCGCCGACACGGTCGGCAGCCGGCAGGTCGCCGTACCCGACTGGCACGGTGAGCCGGCCGTCATCGATCTGGACGGCGAGTGGCGCTGGCTGCCGGTCTACGTCGGCGTGAGCGAGGCGGTCGGCGCCCAGGTCACCCCGGACACTGACCTGGCCACCCTGCGCGGCTACTTCGATGCCCACGAGCTGGACTACGACCCGGCCTGGACCGAGCAGAAGCTCGTCATGGAGCTGTGCGGCGAGCTCGTCGAGCCTACCCTCCTCCAGCCCACCTTCCTGTGCGACTTCCCGGCGCTGGCCCAGCCGCTGGCCCGGCCCAACCCGGACGAGCCGCGTCAGGTGCTGGCCTGGGACCTGATCATCGGCGGCGTCGAGCGCGGCACCGGGTTCACCGAGCTGGTCGACCCGGTGGTCCAGCGCGAGGTGCTCACCCAGCAGTCGCTGCTGGCGGCCGGCGGTGACCCGGAGGCGATGCAGCTCGACGAGGACTTCCTCCGGGCGCTGGAGTACGGCGCCCCGCCGATGGGCGGGCTCGGCTTCGGCATGGACCGGCTGGTGATGCTGTTCACCGGCGCCGGCATCCGGGAGACGATCCTCTTCCCGCTTCTCAAGCCCGAGGCCGGCACCGCGCAGTAGCGTGGTGGGATGACCACCCGGGATGCCGAGACGCTGCTGACGGTGCTCGGCTTCGCCCGGGAGTCGAGCAGGTTCTACGACCGGGTGCTGCCGCTGGCGGGGCGCAGCCTCGCCGAGGTGGCCGACACGCTGCTGTGCACCCCGGACGAGGTGCGCGCCGGGTTGGCGGAGCTGTCCCGGGCCGGGATCGCGGAGGTGACCGAGGAGCGGGTCAGCGTCCTGCTGCCGCCGGAGGCGGTGGCCAGGATGCTGACCACGATGGCCGCCGACGCGGCCCGTTGCCATGTCCTGTTGGCCGACATCGCCCGGTCGGTGCCCTATCTGACCGGCACCACCACGCGGGTGCCGCTGGCCCGGGTCGGCGACACCCAGCCGATCGACGGCGAGGTCTATGCCTCGCCGAACATCGCCGAGTCGCTGGAGACCCTGGTGCGCCGCAACGTCGGCGAGCTGCGCTGGCTCCGCCCGGACCAGTGGGCGCTGCCGTGGGAGGACAAGATGATCACCCTGGTCACCGACGCGGTCGCCCAGGGTCGTCGGTGCCGCGCGATGTACCCGATCGTCGCGATGTCCGAGGCGCCCAAGGTCCTCGCCGCCCGGGTGGAGGCGGGGGAGGAGATCAGGCTGCTGCCCGACGTACCCTCCCGGCTGCTGGTCATCGGGGAGAGCTGTGGGGTGCTGCCGGAGCCGCTGGGCCACGCCGGCACACCCCGGCTGGTGGTGCGTCAGCGCGGCATCGTGGAGGCGCTGGCGCTCCTCTTCGACCTGCTGTGGGCCGGTGGGACCCGGCTCGAGGAACTGGACAACGATCGCGCCGAGACCACCCGCGCGCTGCTGGTGGAGCAGCTGGCGACCGGTGCGGCCGATGAGCAGATCGCCCGCCGGCTGGGGGTCAGCCTGCGCACGGTACGGCGCCGGGTGGCCGACCTGATGGTCGAGCTGGGTGTCGAGTCGCGGTTCCAGGCCGGGGTGGAGGCGGTACGGCGCGGCTGGCTGTGAGCGGCCGGCCGCTCACAGCCGGCCGCGCGCAGCCGCCATCGTGGAGGTCCGCGCCGATCCGGCCGGTTTGACCGCCGGACCACCAGGGCACAACCTCCAGCGCCGGGAGTCGCCCGGCGCAGGGACCGGAGAGGGCCAGCGATGACTCGGGGGATGGCGCGATCGGCCGAGGTCGATCTCGGCGAGGCGAAGAGGGTGCGCACGGTGCTGGAGGACCTCGCCGCCGACGTCGACGGCGTCGCGGTGCCGCGGCTGGGCCCGGCGGACTTCGGTGGCAGCAGCACCGGCGCCGCGTTCGGCGCAGACGTCGAGCTCGCCAACCAACACGTCGCGGCCACTCTCACCGACGTCTCCCGCGGCATCGACGGCTTCGGCCGCACCATCGAGACCCTCGCCACGGACATGGCCAAGGGCGACGAGACGGTCGCCACCGACCTGAACTCGCTGCAGGGCTGGCTGGCCACCATCCGCAGCACCTTCGGCGACCCGCGCCACCGGGCGTCGGCACGTCCGGGTCGCTGAGCCGCGCCGACCACGAGCAGACAGACGAACCCGACACACGAACCGACCGCACCGGAACCAGCCGAGACGAGACCGACGATGACCAAGGGGCCACAGCGCCACCGCCTCGACGTCTACCTGGACGGCGTCACCGGCGCCACGCTGAGCGCCATCGGTGGGGCCGCGGAGGAGTACGAGAACGCCCACAGCGTGCTGCTCTCGGTCGCCGCCGGTGTGGAGGACCAGCGCCGGCGTCACCTGAGCCGCGCCCTCGGCGAGGCGAGCGCGAGCTACGCCAGCGCCCAGCATTCCTTCTCGCGTGCCACCCGGAGCCTGGAGACCAAGGCCGGCGAGCTGCACCGGGTGCGGGCGGCGCTGCTGGGCGTGTTCCACGCGATCGGCGCCGCGGTCACTGCCCGGGACCAGCTCGACCGGCTGGCGGCCGACCACCGCGATCCGGGTGCGGCACCGACCCTGGCGCGCTTCAAGAGGCTGGGCGTCAAGAACCCGCAGCAGGCCTACCGGGCGGCCACCCGGGACTGGCAGGCCAAGCACAACGCCTACACCAGCGCGGTCGACGACGCCGAGACGGTCTCGCTGACCTGCGTCACCGAGATGGACACCGCCTTCGCGCGTGCCACCCAGGTCATGCGCGAGGTGCATGGTGAGACGCCGAGCGGCGCCCGCGGCGTGGGTACGTCGGCCGACGACTCGACCGGCTCCGGCCTGCTGGTCCGGGTGCCGCGGCCACCCGCCAGCACGCCGCACCAGGCGCAGCCGGTCACGACGGCGATCGACGATCCGGACGATCCGAGCGCGCCCGATCCGAGCGGCGCGACCCTCCCCACCCTGTCGAATGTCCCGACCGGTGACCCGACCGGACCGTCGGCGGTGTCCGCGCCGCATGTCCCGGCGGGACACCCGGGCGTGCCCGGCACGATGACCGGCCCGTCCGGCGCGCCCGGGGGGAGCGACCCGGGCCGCGGTGGTCTCGATGGTGCGGCCGGCCTGCCGACGAGTGCTCCCGGAGGACCGGGAGCCCCCGGGACACCGGGCCTGCCGACGCTCCCGCCCGTGCCGACGCTGCCGGCCGGGCCGGGTGTCCCCACGGTGGCGCCGCTCGGTCTCGGCACGCTCGTGACCGCCGGGGTGCCGATGACCCTGCCGACCGGCCGTCCCGGTCCGCTCGGCGGCACTCCGCGACCGCTGGCAGGCAGCGTGCTCGGCGGTGCCGGCGCGGCGGCCGGTGGGACCCGATCCGGTGGCACCCGATCAGGAGGGGCACGCGCCGGCGCCGGTGGAGCCGGCGCGAGGGGGCGCGGCCGAGGATCGCGGCGCCGGTGTCGGACCGCAGCGGACCGGTGGGACGACGGTTCGGATTGGCTCGACGACGACGTCGCCGGTCCCGCCGTGCTCGACTGAGCCCGAGCCAGCCCCCGAGCCAGCCCCCGAGCCAGCCCGAGCCAGCCCGAGCGAACCGGCGCTCTCGATCCGGTTGCCTCTCGGCCGTTCTGCTAGCGTGCTGTTGCAAGAGCCCCGGCATCCGAGTCTTGCGCCGGGGCTTCTCGCATTTCGCATCACCACGTCAACCGAAGTGCCGGACACCCCGAATACCGCGCGTCGAGCCGCCGCCCGAGGGGCGGAGTCCGCCCCGCATGCCAGGAGCAAGCACATGCCAGCAACCGCGATCATCGGAGCCCAGTGGGGTGACGAGGGCAAGGGCAAGGCGACCGACCTGCTCGGCAGCAGCGTCGACTACGTCGTCAAGTTCAACGGCGGCAACAACGCCGGCCACACCGTCGTGATCAAGCAGGCGGACGGCTCGGTGGAGAAGTACGCCCTCCACCTGCTGCCCAGCGGCATCCTCACCGCCGGCTGCACCCCGGTGATCGGCAACGGCGTGGTGGTCGACCTGGCGGTGCTGTTCGAGGAGATCGACGCGCTCAACGCGCGCAGGGTGGACACCAGCCGCCTCCGGATCAGTGCCAGCGCGCACGTGATCGCGGAGTACAACAAGCAGCTGGACAAGGTGACCGAGCGGTTCCTCGGCTCGCGCCGGATCGGCACCACCGGCCGTGGCATCGGGCCGACGTATGCCGACAAGATCAACCGGATCGGCATCCGCATCCAGGACCTCTTCGACGAGACCATCCTGCGAGCCAAGGTCGAAGGCGCCCTGGAGCTCAAGAACCAGACGCTGACCAAGATCTACAACCGTCGCGGGTTCACCGTCGACGCCGTCGTCGCCGACCTGCTCTCCTACGCCGACCGGGTGGCGCCGATGGTCTGCGACACCGGGCTGTTGCTGCACGAGGCGCTCGACCGCGGCGAGACGGTGCTGCTGGAGGCCGGCCAGGCGACCCTGCTCGACGTCGACCACGGCACCTACCCGTTCGTCACCTCGTCCTCGGCGACCTCGGGTGGGGCCTGCACCGGCTCCGGCATCCCGCCGACCCGGCTCACCCAGGTCATCGGCATCGTCAAGGCCTACACCACCCGGGTGGGCGAGGGACCGTTCCCGACCGAGCTGGACGGCGACCCGGAGGGCTACGGGGCGTTCCTGCGTGAGGCCGGCGGCGAGTTCGGCGTGACCACCGGCCGGCCGCGCCGTTGCGGATGGTACGACGCGGTGATCGCCCGGTACGCCGCCCGGGTCAACGGGGTCACCGACTTCGTGCTCACCAAGCTGGACGTGCTCACCGGGCTGGCGCGGATCCCGGTCTGCGTGGCCTACGACGTGGACGGCGTACGCCATCAGGAGATGCCGGTCAACCAGACCGACTTCCACCACGCCGTCCCGGTCTATGAGTACTTCCCGGGCTGGACCGAGGACATCTCCGGTTGCCGCACGTGGGATGAGCTTCCGGCCGACGCCCGGGCGTACGTCGCGGCGCTGGAGGAGATGTCCGGCGCCCGGATCTCGGTGATCGGCGTCGGTCCGGAGCGGGAGCAGTCGGTGATCGTGCACGATCTCGTGCGCCACTGAGCCCGTGGCGGCGGATCCGGCCCGAGCAGGATGCCTCACGAGATCCAGGCGGTCGCCCGGATCGGGTGGAACAGGCTGTCCACCGTCGAGGCCTTCGGCGCCTTCCAGCTCTCCCGGGTGAAGGAGTCCTTGCCGGCGATCGCCACCGTGAGGGTGTTGGTGTAGCTGGTGTGGTCGCCGCCGATGTCGATGTTGGGGAAGACCAGGTCGTCGCGTCCGTCGCCGTTGACGTCGCTGAGCGCCGGGGTGCCGTCGGTGTAGACGTCCACCCCGGTGGTCTTGAGGCTCTCCCGGTAGCTCCGCTCCTCGTGCCAGCCGTCGTCGCCGTAGCCGAAGACCTGGAGTGAGGAGACGGCGGTGACCACCAGCTCGCTGGTGCCGTCGCCGTCGAGGTCGGCGGCGGTCGGCGTGACGTCGAAGCTCGTGTCGAGCGTGGGCGGAGCGGCGGTGCTGGCCTTCAGGCGCGACCCGTCGGAGAGATAGAGGTGCTCGGCGATGTCGCCGTAGGAGTTGCCGACCAGGAGATCGTCGTGGCCGTCGCCGTCGAAGTCGCCGGCCTCCACGGCCGTGCCGTACTTGTCGCCGTCGAAGGGCACCTGCAGCCAGCGTTGGCGCGGTGTCCAGGTGCCCTGGTCGGTGAGTCCGATGGCGATCACCCGGAGCTTGACGTCCTTCGGGAGATCGCTGAAGTCCAGCTCGGTGCCGTCGCCGATGGTGACCAGCCCGACCTCGTCCCGACCGTCGCCGTTCAGGTCGGCGGCGAACGCGCCGAGCACCTCGTCGTGCTTCGGCGCCCGGATGTTGCCGCCGAGCTGGCCGTCGATGTTGGTGGTGACCTGGTAGGTGGTGCTCGTGCCGGAGACCTGGACCAGGTCGGCGTACCCGTCGCCGTTCACGTCCCCGATGAGCTGGCCCTTGCCCGGGGTGATCCTCCGGGGTGCTCGGAAGGCGTCCGTGGCGGAGGTGAGGAGCAGGTCGTTCTCGCTGCTGTCGGCCGAGTTGTTGACCAGGCCGATGCTGCCGACGCCGGAACCCCAGACCACGTCCCCGCGCCCGTCCCGGTCGAGGTCGCCGGTGATGGCCGGCCCCTTCGTCGGCTCGTCGGCGGAGGGGGAGTCGCCGCCCGAGGTCGTCCACCACACGCCGCCGGCCGCCAGCGCGGCGACCAGGACACCGGCGCTGACCCCGGCCAGCACCGCTCTACGCCGGGGCCGACGCGCCCGCCGCTGCGGGACGACCCGAGCCGGGGCGAAGTGCTCCACCCGGCCCGACAGCAGCTGCAGCTGGTCGCGGACCTCCGCGGCCCGGTGTGGCCGCGCCGCCGGATCCTTGGCCAGCAGCCGGGCCAGGATCGCGTTGGCCCGGCGGGTGAAGTCGTCGTTGCCGGCCAGCTGCGGGATCGGCCCGCTCACGTGGGCGAGCGCGACCTCCACGTCGCTGCCGGCGTACGGCGGCCGGCCGGTCAGCGACTCGTAGAGCAGGCAGCCCAGGGCATAGAGGTCGCTGGCCAGCGACCCCGGATCGCCCGCGGCCCGTTCCGGGGCCAGGTAGTTCCAGGTGCCGGCGATCGAGCCGGGTTGGGTGAGCCCGGAGGCGTCGGTGTGCGCCACCCCGAAGTCGCCGAGGTAGGCGTGTGGCCGGTCCAGCCGCTCGTCGCGGAGCAGCACGTTGGACGGCTTGACGTCGCGATGGATCACCCCGACCGAGTGCGCCGCCGCCAGCGCATCCGCGACCTGGGCGCAGATCTGCGCCGCCAGCGGTCCCGGGAGCTGCCGGTGCCGGGCGATCAGGTGGCCCAGATCGCCGCCGGCGGCGTACTGCGAGACCAGGTAGGGCCAGCCGTCGATCCGGCCGTGGTCGTAGAGCGCGATCACGTGCGGCGACTCCAACCGGGCCATGACCGCCGCCTCCCGCTCGAACCGCGCGGCGAAGCCCGGCGAGTGGGCGAGTCCGGCCAGCAGCAGCTTGACCGCCACCGGCCGGTTGAGCCGGGTGTCCACGCCGGCGTACACGCTGCCCATCGCGCCGGTGGCCAGCAACCGGTCGAGCCGGTACGGGCCGATGCTGGCGCCGAGGCCCGGTGGCGGTGTGCCCGGGACGCCGCCCAGGCCGAGCTGGGTTGACTCGCTCACTTCAGGTCACTCCCGGTCACGTTGTAGCGGTGCAGCTCCTCGGGCCCGTCGGGCCAGGTCGCCCAGCGGGACTCGGCGGCGAAGCCGGTCCCGGTGCTGAGCGCCACCTCCAGGGTGTAGTCCGCCGAGCTCTTGCGCTTGGTGAAGGTGAACAGGTCGGTCCGGCCGTCGCCGTTGAGGTCGCTGGCGCCGATCGGATGGAACACGTTCCAGTCGGGCGGCTCGGCGAACGACGACGTCGGGATCGGGTTGGCGAGGTGGCCGTCGGTCCAGTCACCGACCCGGATCACCTGGTTGGTGGTGTCGGTGATGGTGACCACGAGCTCGTCGTCGCCGTCGCCGTTCACGTCGAGGAGCAGGAAGGAGTCGACGGTGTCGTGGCGCATCTCGTCGCTGGTGGGCCTGCCCAGCTTGACGTCATCGCGCGGGCCGGTGGCCAGGTAGGTGTCGACGGTGGAGAGACCGGTGGTGTAGGTGTAGTCGCGGTAGGCGTGCCGGGCCCGGTTCATCACCACCACGTCGGCCTTGCCGTCGCCGTTCACGTCGCCGATCGCGAACCGCTCCATCGGACGGGACGGGAAGCTGCCGAGCCTGACCGGGGCGTCGAACCCGGTGCCGGTGCTGGCGAAGCCCCACACCCGGGTGCGGCCGACGTACCGGTTGGTGTTCTCGGGGTCGACCTCGGTGAAGAACCACACCACATCGGTCTTGCCGTCGCCGTCGAAGTCGGCGGCCGCCGTGGAGACGTAGACCTGCTTCGACTTCGGGTTGTCCTCCTCGGCCCGGGGTGGGGTCAGCCGCCCCGAGATCTCCCCGGCGGTGGAGCTGACCTGGTAGTCCTCGTCTCCCTTCTTGTCCCGATCCCGTCGCACGGTGAGCAGTTCGCCGTGGCCGTCGCCGTCGAAGTCGCCGGTGACCTTCTCCAGCAGCAGCCGGGAGGTGCCCTTGTCCTCGACCGGTGCGCTCGGGGTGACGCCGGAGCCGTCGGAGAGCCAGGTGGTCACCTGGACGGTGGTGGTGTTCTCGAAGCTGTCGGTGGTCTCGGGGAAGGTGACGATGTCGCCGTAGCCGTCGCCGTCGGTGTCTCCGACGATCGCCCGCTGCGCTGTCGCGCTGGCGTCGGCCGCCTCGGAGTCGTCCTCCCACGGGCGGGTCACGCCGAGCGCGGTCCCGCCGCCGACCAGGACGAGGACCGCGGCCGCGGCGCCGATCACCACCCCGCGACGCCGGGCCGGCA
>NZ_JASGET010000033.1:0-13780 GCF_047606145.1 Nocardioides sp.
GGGCGCGGCGCGGGCTTGGCGGCCGGCGTCGCCGGCGCGGTCGAGTCCGCGCTGGGCGACTCGGTGGCCCGCTGGGCGGGCTTCTCGGCGGGGGCCGGCTGGGCGGCGGGCGCCGCCTCGGCCGGTGCGGAGGTGGCCAGCGTCGGGCCGATCTCCTTGCGGAACCGCATCTCGGCGGGCAGCTCGATGGTCGAGCTCGCCGACTTCACGAACTCGCCCATCTCCTTGAACTTCTCGAGAACGAACTTGCTCTCGACGCCGAACTCCTTGGCGAGTTCGTGTACTCGGGTCTTAGCCACGTTTCTCCTTCTGGCCACAGACCCGAGGACCGGGGACTACCTGTGACCGCTAGTGGGTGATGCTGCGTGAACAGCAGGAGGTGCTCATCGCGAAGTACTCATCGAGTGCTCATGAGCTGGTGCTCCAATTCCTGGTCAGTCGGTCGCGAGGTGCGGCCGGTCATCGTCGTGTCGCGAGTCGAGGTAGTCGCCCACCGGCGCGCTGGACGGCCCACCCGTGAGCCGCAGGGCCCGGGTGAACGCCTTCCGGCGTACCGCGAGGTCATAGCACTCCCGGGTGGGATGCAGGTGCGCCCCACGGCCGGGTGCGGACGACGCCGGGTCCGGTACGACGGTCTGCCGACCGTCGCGATCCGGGCCGACCGTGACCCGCAGCAACTCGCGTTTGGCGGCCCGTCGTCGGCACCCGATGCACGTCCGGACGGGTCCGTCGGGCAGGGGGATGTCTTGGCGTACCACCGAGAAAGAAGCCTACCGCCTCCGGCCAGCGGATCACGAACCGGGCTGCGTCAGCTCGCCGCAGGTGGCCGCACGTGCCCCCGGAGCATCCGGCGAGCAGAGGCAAATGGTCATCAGGCATCCGGCGAGCAGAGGCAAGCAGTCACTGAGCAACCGGCGAGCAGAGGCAAGTGGTCACCCTCCGCCGGCCATTTGCCTCTGCTCGTCACTTCTGCTCGTCACTTCTGCTCGTCAAAGCCTCGCCTTCGCCTTCCTCGTCCGATCGGATGTCGATGCGCCAGCCGGTCAGCCGGGCCGCCAGGCGGGCGTTCTGCCCCTCCTTGCCGATCGCCAGCGAGAGCTGGTAGTCCGGCACCACGACCCGGGCGGCGCGAGCGGCGAGGTCGACGATCTCGACCGAGCTCACCCGAGCCGGGGACAGTGCCGAGGCGACCAGCGCCGCCGGGTCGTCGGACCAGTCCACGATGTCGATCTTCTCGCCCTGCAGCTCGGCCATCACCTGACGGACCCGTTGGCCCATCGGGCCGATGCAGGCACCCTTGGCGTTGACCCCCGGGGCCGTCGAGCGGACCGCGATCTTGGTCCGGTGACCGGCCTCGCGGGCGATCGCGGCGATCTCGACGGTGCCGTCGGCGATCTCCGGCACCTCGAAGGCGAACAGCTTCTTGACCAGGTTCGGGTGCGAGCGGGAGAGCGTGACCTGTGGCCCGCGCATCCCCTTGCGCACGCTGAGCACGAGCGCCCGGATCCGGGTGCCGTGGTCATAGCTCTCCCCCGCCACCCGCTCGCTGACCGGCAACACCGCCTCGAGCTTGCCCAGGTCGACCAGTACGTCCTCGGGATTGCGCCCCTGCTGGATGACACCGGAGACGATGTCTCCCTCGGAGCCGGCGAACTCGCCGAACTTGACCTCGTCCTCGGCGTCCCGCAGCCGCTGCAGCACGATCTGCTTGGCGGTGGTGGCGGCGATCCGGCCGAAGCCCTCGGGGGTGTCGTCGTACTCACCGATGACATTGCCCTCACCGTCGACCTCGGCGGCCAGCACGCTGACATGGCCGGTCTTGCGGTCCAGCACCACCCGCGCCTGCTCCTGCGCGCCGGCGGTCTTGTGGTACGCCGTCAGCAGACCGGTCTCGATCGCCTCGACCAGAACGTCGAAGGAGATCTCGCGCTCACGCTCGAGCATCCGCAGGATGCTCAGGTCGATGTCCATCAATGGCTCCTTGCTCTCGTCGTGGTCGTCGGCTTGCGGTGGTGGGGACGCCGGTCGGCGTCACCGGCGTCATGTCTGACTCGTCTCACTCGTCCTCGCCTCGGCGGAACTCGATCTGGACCAGTGCCTTGGCGATCGCGGCATACGGCACGCTCCGCTCGTCGCCGGACTCGCTGATCCGTACGCCGCCGGCGGCATCCTCGTCGTGGCCGGCGATGCGGCCGCTCAGCGACCCGCCGTCGGCGAGGGTGATCCTGACCAGTCGCCCGGTGTTGCGACGCCAGTGCCGGGGCAGGGTGAGGGGACGGTCCACCCCGCGAGAGGTGACCTCAAGGGTGTAGGGCTGCTCCCCCATCGTGTCGGTCTCGTCGAGGACCCGGCCGACCTCCCGGGTGGCCTCGGCGACATCGTCGAGGGTGACCCCACCGTCGCGGTCGACGGCCACCCGAAGCACCCGGCGCTTGCCTGCCAGGGTGATCTCGACGGCTTCGAGATCCATCCCCATCGCCGCCAGTGCCGGCACGAGCTCGGCCTCGATACGGCTCGTCACCTGCGCGTTCACGCTGCCTCCCGGCTTCTGTTGTTCGATGAGGTTGTGGCTCTGCGCCGAGGGTTCACAGCCTAGCCCCGAACCCGGCCGGCCCGATCCTCGCACAGCCCAGCCGCCGGCTTCGCCGCCAGCCCCATCACCGGCCCCGTCCAGCCCCGTCCAGCCCCGTCCAGCCCCGTCCAGCCCCATCACCAGCCCAGCCGCCGGCCCGGTCCCGGTCGTTCACACCTATCCGACACGATCACGACCGGACCAGATGCCTCGCAGCCCTGGCGACGACCCGTAAGGTTCTCGCGTGCCGCCCCCGAAGAGCTCCGTGCCGGACGACCCCGCGACCGGCCCGCACCTGACCCGGCGAGGCACGTTCGGCGTCGCCGGTCTCGGCGGCGCGGGTGTCCTGACCGGCGTCGCGCTGTCCGGACTGTCGGGCTGCTCCGCCTCGGACACGCTCGACTCGCTGCGCGCGCCCACCCCGGCGACGCCGAGCCCGACCGCCAACCCCGACCAGGTGCTCATCGACCGGGTGGCGGCGGCGATGAAGGCCGCGGACGCGTCCGCACCACGGGCGTACGCCCGGCTGCACCGGCGCCAGCTCGCCCGGCTCGGTCCGAGCAGCGACCTGCCGCACTCGACCACCGTCGCCGGGATGCGCGGTCAGCGGCGGCTGCCGCGGGTGCTGCGTTCGGCGGCGCTCGAGGCGTCCTCCGCGGAGCTGGTCCGGCTGTTCGCCTCGGCCGCCGCCGGCCAGCGCCAGCTGCTGCGTGCCCGGGGTCAGGGATGAGCCTCCGCGGGCTGCAGCGTGCCCTCGCCGCCGAGCATGCCGCGGTCTATCTCGACGCCGCCCTGGCCGGCCTGACCTCGCGCGAGGACGCGCTCTACGACCTGTTGGCGACCGCCTGGGAGGACCACGAGGCGGCGCGCAACCGGCTGCAGGAGGCGATCAGCGAGGCGGGAGCGACACCGGTCGGCACGGCCGCGGGCTACCGACTGCCGAGCGGCATCGGCTCGGTCGCCGGCGTACGCCGCGCGGCGCTACGGATCGAGCAGCGCTGCGCCGCCGCGTATCTGGCGAACGTCGCGAGGGTCACCGGCGCGCACCGGGGACTGCTCGTCGAACTGCTCGGCGACTGCGCCGTCCGCGAGCTCGACTTCGGCGGCACACCGAACGCCTTCCCCGGGAGCTGAGCCCACCGGGAGCGAGGAGAACAGAACGATCCGCGGACCACCCGGTGCGGGGAACTCCCGAGACGTTCCCCGAGACCGGGTCGGTCCGCGGACCGATTGGCCTGGACACGAGGCCGAAGGTCACGCGCCCCGCCAAGTTTGTGGGGACCAACGGGCCGCGCTTCCGTGCATAAGTCTGCAACGAAGCGGCGCAGCCGAGCCATAACCCCGATGGGTCAGCCTTTTGCAGTGCACAAACTTGCAACTGCCCGGGGCCGGCCCCCAGCACCGCTCGCCGGAGCCGCCGCCGGAATCAGCCGCGGATCGACGACGCGAGCAGCGCGACGACCTCGGTCACCGGCACCTCGGTCCGCTCGCCGGTGCGCCGATCCCGCACCTCGACGGTGCCCTCGACCAGGCCGCGTCCGACGGTGAGGATCGTCGGCACGCCGATCAGCTCGGCGTCCTTGAACTTCACCCCGGGGCTGACCTTCGCCCGGTCGTCGTAGAGGACCTCGACGCCCGCGTCGGCGAGCTCGGCGACGAGCCGATCGGCGGTGGTGAAGACCGCCTCGTCCTTGCCGGTGGCCACCACGTGCACGTCGTACGGCGCGACGTTGCGCGGCCAGCACAGGCCGATGTCGTCGAGGGTGTTCTCGGCGATCGCCGCCACCGCGCGGGTGACGCCGACGCCGTAGGAGCCCATCGTGACGGTGACCAGCTTGCCGAACTGGTCGAGCACCTTGAGGCCGAGCGCCTCGGCGAACTTGGTGCCGATCTGGAAGATGTGGCCCATCTCCATGCCGCGCGCGGTGGTCAGGACGCCGTCCCCGTTGGGGCAGGGGTCGCCGGGCCAGACCTCGGCGGCCTCCAGGATCCCGTCGGCGACGAAGTCGCGGCCGGCGACCAGGTCGATCACGTGGTGGCCGGTGCTGTCGGCGCCGGTGACCCAGCGGGTGCCCTCGACGATCCGCGGGTCGACGACGTAGCGGATCTTCGACTCGCTCGACTCCCCCAGCGCACCCGGGCCGATGTAGCCCTTCGCGAGCATCGGGTAGCGCGCGAAGTCCTCCTCGCCGAACGGCACGAACTCGCCCGGGTAGAGCGTCGCCTCCAGGCGCTTCCCGTCGACCTCGCGGTCACCCGGGATGCCGATGGCGAGCGGCTCGACGGTGCCGTCGGGGTAGACCACGTTCCCGATGACGTTCTTCAGCGTGTCGGCGGCGGCCCAGGGTCGATCCTCCCGGGGGAACGCCTGGTTGAGGTGGTCGACGAGCGCCGCGATCGTGGGCGTGTCGGGGGTGTCCTCCACGTGAGCGGCCGGCACGTCGTCGTACGCCTGCTTCTCGGGGACCGGCACGTGCACGGCCTCGACGTTGGCGGCATAGCCGCAGGCCCTGCACTCGACGTAGGTGTCCTCGCCGATCTCGGACTTCGCCAGGAACTCCTCCGACTTGGAGCCGCCCATCGCGCCGGAGTGGGCGAAGACGATGACGTAGTCGAAGCCGAGCCGGTCGAAGATCCGGATGTACGCCTCGCGGAACATCGCGTAGCTGGCGTCGAGCCCCGCGTCGTCGACGTCGAAGGAGTAGGCGTCCTTCATGATGAACTCGCGGCCGCGCAGCAGCCCGGCACGCGGCCGGGCCTCGTCGCGGTACTTCGTCTGGACCTGGTAGAGCGAGAGCGGCAGGTCCTTGTAGGAGCCGTAGAGGTCCTTCACGAGGAGGGTGAACATCTCCTCGTGCGTGGGCGCGAGAAGGTAGTCGTCGCCCTTGCGGTCCTGGAGGGTGAAGATCGCATCGCCGTACTCGGTCCAGCGGCCGGACGCCTCGTAGGGCTCACGCGGCAGCAGGGCCGGGAAGTGCACCTCCTGGGAGCCGATCGAGGCCATCTCCTCGCGGATGATCCCCTCGACCTTGCCGAGCACCCGCAACCCGAGCGGCAGCCAGGTGTAGATCCCCGGAGCGGCACGGCGGATGTAGCCGGCGCGGACGAGCTGCTTGTGGCTCGCGACCTCGGCGTCCGCGGGATCCTCGCGCAGGGTCCGCAGGAACAGGGTCGACATGCGGCCAATCCGATCGGGCAGAGTCATGCGAGAAGGGTACGAGGCGCAACGGCCGCGCCGCGAACCAGATCCTTCCCCGGCGGCCGGCCCGCCTCAGGAGTCGCGCGCCGCCGACGAGGGAGGCACCGACGACGGCGCGGGCGGGCACGGAGAGGCTCACGCCGTCACGGCATCGGCCCGATCAGAACATCACCGTCGAGAACCGGGCGGTCTCCACGAACCCGGCACGCTCGTAGGCCCGCCGGGCGGGAGTGTTCCAGTCGTTGACGTAGAGCGAGACGTGCGGCGCGATGTCGCGGCGACAGATCTCGGCGACCGCCGCCATCCCCGCGCTGGCCAGACCCTCGCCACGCCGGTCCGGGGGCACGTAGACGCCCTGGATCTGGGCCGCGGACGGGGTGGCGCAGGCGACCTCGGCCTTGAAGATCAGCCGGCCGTCCTCGTCGAACCGGGCGAACGACCAGCCACGCGAGACCAGCTGCATCACCCGCGCCCGGTACAGGTCGCCGCCACCGCCGACCTCCGGGGAGACGCCGACCTCCTCGGTGTACATCGCCACGCACGCCGGGTAGAGCACCTCGAGGTCCGCCCGCCGGGTGCGGCGTACGCCGGGGTCGGCCGGCACTCGCGAGGGCAGCCGCTGCTCCAGGTGCGGCTGTTCCCACCGGGTCTCCCGGGGTCGGCCCCAGGCCGGCCCGACCGTCGTCCACAGGGCCTGTACGGCGACCTGCGGGCCGACCAGGGTCGAGGCGGTGCGGCCGCGGGTCAGCGCACGCTCGCCGAACGCGATGGCGTCCTGTTCGTCGGCCTCGATCGGCACCAGGTTGGCACCCACGTGGCAGGCCGCCACCAGGTCGCCGCCACGCCACCGGCCCCACATCTCGCCGCCGAGCCAGCGCGGCTCGAGGTTCGTGGTCCGGGCCCGGTACTCGGCGAACACGTTGACCACCGGATCGCGCGCGGTCAGGGCCAGGAACGCGTCCCGGTCGCCCGCGTGCAGGGGGCGGATCCCCTGGCGCATGGTCAGCATGGGGTGAGCCTACGGCCAGACCGGAGCAGCCTGCGCGTCGATCGCCCGGGGCGGTCGCGGCGGGGGCGCCGCGCCCCGGCCGAGCGCCCTTGATCGAGCGCCCCTGGCCGAACTCAGCCGACCGTGACCTCGGCGCCGGCGCCCTCGATCGGCTCCATCCCTTCGGCGATCTTCATCGCCTCCTCGATCAGGGTCTCCACGATGGCCGACTCCGGAACGGTCTTGATCACCTCGCCCTTGACGAAGATCTGGCCCTTGCCGTTGCCGGAGGCGACACCGAGATCCGCCTCGCGAGCCTCGCCGGGGCCGTTGACCACACAGCCCATCACGGCGACCCGGAGCGGCACCTCCATGCCGTCGAGTCCGGCGGTGACCCGCTCGGCGAGGGTGTAGACGTCCACCTGGGCGCGACCACAGGACGGGCAGGAGACGATCTCCAGGCGCCGCGGGCGCAGGTTGAGCGACTCCAGGATCTGCAGCCCGACCTTGACCTCCTCGACCGGCGGGGCGGAGAGCGAGACCCGGATGGTGTCGCCGATCCCCTGGGAGAGCAGCGCGCCGAAGGCGGTCGCCGACTTGATGGTGCCCTGGAAGGCCGGTCCGGCCTCGGTGACGCCGAGGTGCAGCGGCCAGTCGCCCGCGGCGGCGAGCAGCTCGTAGGCGCGCACCATCACCACCGGGTCGTTGTGCTTGACCGAGATCTTGAAGTCGTGGAAGTCGTGCTCCTCGAAGAGGCTCGCCTCCCACATCGCCGACTCGACGAGTGCCTCCGGCGTGGCCTTGCCGTACTTCTCCAGCAGCCGCTTGTCCAGCGAGCCGGCGTTGACCCCGATCCGGATCGAGGTGCCGCGGTCCTTCGCCGCTCGGGCGATCTGCTTGACCTGGTCGTCGAATCTCTTGATGTTGCCCGGGTTGACCCGCACGGCCGCACAGCCCGCGTCGATGGCGGCGAAGACGTACTTGGGCTGGAAGTGGATGTCGGCGATGACCGGGATCTGGGACTTGCTGGCGATCGCCGGCAGCGCCTCGGCGTCGTCCTGGCTGGGGCAGGCCACCCGCACGATGTCGCACCCGGCGGCGGTCAGCTGGGCGATCTGCTGGAGGGTCGCGTTCACGTCGGCGGTCAACGTGGTCGTCATCGACTGCACCGAGATCGGGCTCTCGCTGCCGACCCCGACCGAACCGACCTTGATCTGGCGGGTGGGGCGCCGGGGTGCGAGCACCGGCGGCGGAGCGGCGGGCATGCCAAGAGCTACCGAAGTTGTCACACTCTCAGGTTAGGCCATGCCCGGAAAAGAAGCGCCGTCGCGAGCGGGCGTCGCCGATGAGCCCAGGATGAGCCCAGGACTAGCTCAGGACGAGCTCAGTTGGTCACGTGGATGGGCACCACCAGGTCGGCATAGATCAGCACCACGCTGACCGCCAGGATGATGGCGCTCATCGCGTAGGTGATCGGCAGCAGCCTGGCCGGGTCGACCGCGCCGGGATCGGGCCGGCCGCGCAGCCGGGCGATCCGGCGCCGGATCACCTCGTAGCCGGTGGTGGCCATCTGTCCGCCGTCGAACGGCGGCAGCGGGACCAGGTTGATCAGACCGAGGAAGAGGTTGAGACCTGCCAGGATCAGCACGATGGAGAAGAACCGGCCGGCGATCGAGATCTGGTCGTCGGAGGCGAGCTCACCGGCCACCCGACCGGCGCCCACGACGCTCTGGATGCCGTTCTGATCGCGCTTCTCCAGGCCGAGCGCGGCGCGGGCGACGTGGTAGACCTTGCTCGGCAGGGCACCGATGGTCTTGATCGTCTCCCAGGTGCCGCTGGCCATGGTGTCGACGACGTACCCCACCCCCTGGCGCTGCCGCTCCTCGACCGGCGTGATGCCGAGGAAGCCGGCCTCGACCGTCTTGGTGCCGTCACTGGTGGTCAGGTCGTTGACGACGGTGGTGGTGTGCAGCGTCTTGGTGACGCCGTCCCGGTCGACGACGATCGTGGCGCGGGCGTCGTCGTTGTCGCGGATCAGCCGCTGCAGCTGGTCGTAGCTGGTGATGGTGTGGCCGTTGAACGAGACGATCTCGTCGCCCGGTTCGAGCCCGGCGCGGGCGGCCGGCGAGATCGGGCTGTCCGCCACGCAGTCGCCGGCGTCCTGACCGGACTCGACGACCTTCACGCAGGCGTAGACCCGGGAGACGGTGGTGGTCGGCGTCTGCACGCCGTATCCCATGAAGACGATGGCGAACAGCACGAAGGCCAGCACCAGGTTGATCGCCACCCCGGAGCCCATGATGATCAGCCGCTTCCAGGCCGGCTGACGGAAGAACATCCGGTGATGCTCGTACGGCGCGATGTGCTCGTACTCCGCGCTGCGGGCGTCGTCGACGAGCTGGGCGAACATCCCGGTCGGCCGGCTCTTGACCTGGTTGGGGTCGGCGCCGTCCTCGGGCGGGATCATCCCGGCGAGCTTGACGTAGCCGCCCAGCGGGATCGCCTTGACGCCGTACTCGGTCTCCCCGCGGCGCCTGGACCACAGCGTTCGCCCGAACCCGATGAAGTACTGGGTGACCTTGACGTCATAGAGCTTGCCGGGGATCAGGTGCCCGGCCTCGTGCAGTCCGATGGAGAGCGCCAGCCCGACGACGAAGAGCAGCACGCCGAGCAGGTAGTACAGCACGTTCACGTCAGGGTCTCGATCCTCTCCGCAGCCGCGGTCCGGGCCCAGGCGTCCGCAGCGAGCACGTCCTCCACGGTGAGTTCGTGCGCCGCAGAGCCTACGTGGTGGCTCTTAAGGATCTCCCCAACGCAGTCCACGATTGCGGTGAAAGAGATGCGGCCTTCGTGGAAGGCGTCCACGCAGACCTCGTTGGCGGCGTTGAAGACCGCCGGGTGCGTCGCGCCGAGCTCACCGGCACGGCGGGCGAGGGTGATCGCGGGGAACGCCTCGTCGTCGACCGGCTCGAAGCGCCAGTCGGAGGCTCTGGTCCAGTCGATCGGGGTCTCCGCGCCGCCGACCCGGTCGGGCCAGGCGAGCCCCATCGAGATCGGCACCATCATCGTGGGCAGGCCCAGCTGGGCCACCACCGCGCCGTCGGTGAACTCCACCATCGAGTGGATGTACTGCTGGGGGTGGACGACGACGTCGATGTCCTCGAACGGGACGTCGAAGAGCAGGTGCGCCTCGATCACCTCCAGTCCCTTGTTGACCAGCGTGGCGGAGTTGGTGGTGATCACCCTGCCCATGTCGAAGTTGGGGTGCTTGAGCGCCTGATCGGGCGTGACGTCGTCGAGCTGCCAGCGGGCGAGGCCCCGGAAGGGGCCGCCGGAGGCGGTGATCACCAGCCGCCGGACCTCCTCGGCCCGGCCGGCGCGCAGGCTCTGCGCGATCGCCGAGTGCTCGGAGTCGACCGGGACGATCTGGCCGGGCGCGGCGGCCCGCTTGACCAGCGGGCCGCCGATGATGAGCGACTCCTTGTTCGCCAGCGCGAGGGTGTTGCCGGCGGCCAGCGCCGCCAGCGTCGGGCGCAGTCCGACGGCGCCGGTGATCCCGTTGAGGACGACGTCGGCCGGCATCGCGGCGGCCTCGATGCTCGCCTGCTCCCCCAGACCGCTGTACGCCGGCCCGAAGGCCGCCACCTGCTGCTCGAACAGGTCCGGGTGCCCCCCGCCCGCGGTCAGCCCGACCACCCGGAAGCGATCCGGGTTGCGTCGTACCAGGTCGAGGGCCTGGGTGCCGATCGAACCGGTCGAGCCGAGGATGACGACGTCGCGCCGGGAGCCGCTGCGGTTCGGAGAGGTCACCGGACCATCCTCGCACCCGGCGAGGGTCGGCTCACTGTCCGTAGTAGGACATCACGTGCTTGACCCGGGTGTAGTCCTCCAGGGAGTACATGGAGAGATCCTTGCCGTAGCCGGAGTGCTTGAACCCGCCGTGCGGCATCTCGGAGACGAACGGGATGTGGGTGTTGATCCAGACCACGCCGAAGTCGAGGCGCTTGCTCATCCGCAGCGCGCGAGCGTGATCGGCCGTCCACACGCTGGAGGCCAGGCCGTAGTCGACGCCGTTGGCCCACCGCAGCGCCTCGGCCTCGTCGGCGAAGCGCTGCACGGTGATGACCGGCCCGAAGATCTCGGTCTGGATCTGCTCGTCGTCCTGGCGCAGCCCGGTGAGCACCGTCGGGGCGTAGAAGTAGCCGGCCTCGCCGACCCGGCTCCCCCCGGTGGCGATGCTGGCGTGACCCGGCAGCCGGTCCACCATCCCGCCGACCCGAGCGAGCTGGTCGGCGTTGTTCAGCGCGCCGTAGGCCGCCGCCGGGTCGCTGGGCGGGCCGGTGTGGGTCGCCTCGGCCTGCTCGACCAGGGCGGCGACCAGGTCGTCATGGATCCCCGGCGCGGCCAGCACCCGGGTGGCGGCCGTGCAGTCCTGGCCGGCGTTGAAGTAGCCGCCGGCGGCGATCATCTCGGCGGCCTTGGCCACGTCGGCGTCGTCGAAGACGATCACCGGTGCCTTGCCACCCAGCTCCAGGTGCACCCGCTTGAGGTCCGCGGCCGCGGCGCCGGCGACCTCCATCCCGGCCCGGACCGACCCGGTGATCGAGACCATCTGCGGCGTCTTGTGCGCCACCAGCGCCCGGCCGGTGTCCCGGTCTCCGGTAACTAGGTTGAGCACGCCGGGCGGCAGGAACTCCTGGCAGATCTCGGCCAGCAGCGAACTGGAGGCCGGCGTGGTGTCGCTGGGCTTGAGCACGATGGTGTTCCCGGCGGCCAGCGCGGGTGCGATCTTCCAGATCATCATCATCAGCGGGTAGTTCCACGGCGTCACCTGGCCGACGACGCCGATCGGCTCGCGCCGGATCCAGGAGGTGTGGTCGGCCAGGTACTCCCCCGCGCTGCGTCCCTCCAGGATCCGGGCGGCGCCGGCGAAGAAGCGGAAGTGGTCGGAGCTGAGCGGCATCTCCTCCGCCATCGTCACCGCCGTCGGCTTGCCGGTGTCCCTGACTTCGACCGCGCAGATCTCCTCGGCCCGGGCATCGATGGCGTCCGCGATCCTGAGCAACGCCTCGGCGCGCACCTTCGGCGTGGACTCACCCCAGGTCTCGAAGGCGGCCGCGGCGGCGGCGTACGCCGCGTCGACGTCCTCGGCACGGGACATCGGCGCCTGCGCGTAGACCTCACCGGTGGCGGGGTCGATGACGTCATAGGTCTGTCCGGAGGCGGCGCCGGTGAGGCGACCGTCGATGACGTTGGAGAAGGTCTGGTCTGTCATGGGCACGAGACTAGCGGTCCGACTGCCACTTTTGGAGAGGCAATCGTCGCTTTAACCCGCCCGAAACAACGGAATCCGAACTCTTGACCGGGTATCGATGCGAAATCACTTGCAATCCGGTGGCACCCGGAGGATCATGGGGACCATGACCTCGTACGACTATGACCAGCTCCAACGGGCCGCCAAGGACCACCTGTGGATGCACTTCACTCGCCACTCGGTCTACGCCGACCACGACGTGCCGGTGATCGTCCGCGGGGAGGGCGCCTACATCTACGACGCCCAGGGCAAGCGCTACCTCGACGCACTGGGCGGGCTCTTCGTCAGCCAGCTCGGCCACGGGCGCGCGGACCTCGCCGAGGCCGCCGCGGCCCAGGCCAAGGAGCTCGCCTTCATGCCGCTGTGGTCCTATGCCCATCCGGCGGCCATCGAGCTCGCCGACAAGCTGGCCGCGGCGGCGCCGGGTGACCTCAACCGGATCTTCTTCACCTCCGGCGGCGGCGAGGCGGTCGAGTCGGCCTGGAAGCTCGCCAAGAACTACTTCAAGCTGGTCGGCAAGCCGATGAAGCACAAGGTGATCAGCCGGTCGATCGCCTACCACGGCACCACCCAGGGCGCGCTGTCCATCACCGGACTGCCCGGCCTGAAGGAACAGTTCGAGCCGCTGGTGCCCTCCACCTTCCGGGTGCCGAACACGAACCTCTACCGCGCCGACGAGATCACCGGCGGGTTCCTGGACGGCAGCGACCCGGAGGCCTTCGGCCGCTGGGCGGCCGACCAGATCGCCGTCGCCATCGAGAACGAGGGCCCGGACACCGTCGCCGCCGTCTTCCTGGAGCCGGTGCAGAACTCCGGCGGCTGCTTCCCGCCGCCGCCGGGATACTTCCAGCGGGTGCGCGAGATCTGCGACTCCTACGACGTCCTGCTGGTCTCCGACGAGGTGATCTGTGCCTATGGCCGGCTGGGCTACATGTTCGGCGCCGAGCGCTACGGCTACCAGCCGGACATCATCACCAGCGCCAAGGGGCTCACCGCCGGCTATGCCCCGCTGGGCGCGATGATCGCCTCGGACCGGCTGATGGAGCCGTTCCTGGAGGGGACCAACACCTTCTACCACGGCTACACCTTCGGCGGTCACCCGGTCTCGACCGCGGTGGCGCTGAAGAACCTGCAGATCTTCGAGGAGGAGAAGATCCTGCAGGGCGTCCGCGAGCGGGAGGGCTCCTTCCGGGCCACCCTGGAGAAGCTGCTCGACCTGCCCATCGTGGGCGACGTCCGCGGCGACGGCTACTTCTACGGCATCGAACTGGTCAAGGACAAGGCCACCAAGGAGTCCTTCGACGACGAGGAGTCGGAGAAGCTGCTGCGCGGCTATCTCTCCGGTGCGCTGTTCGCCGAGGGCCTCTACTGCCGCGCCGACGACCGCGGTGACCCGGTCATCCAGGTCTCTCCCCCGCTCATCTGCGACCAGTCCCACTTCGACGAGATGGAGCAGATCATCCGCGTGGTGCTGGAGAAGGGCATGACCCTCATCTGAGGCGAACAGAGCCAAGTGGTCACGCCCAGTGCGCCGAGCAGAGGCAAATGGTCACGCCCGGTGCGCCGAACAGAGGCAAATGGTCACCCTCAGCACGCCGAACAGAGCCGTCTGGTCGTCGTACGTCGGTGACTAGACCCGAGTTATCCACATTCGCCCAGACGTGGTCTTCCCCCCCGGTACGGGGGGCAGACAACCCCGGCTGTCAC
>NZ_JASGET010000034.1:0-35112 GCF_047606145.1 Nocardioides sp.
CGGCGGGCAGACCCGGCCCGGCGCCCCCGGACGCCCGGGGCAGGGTGGCCGCGGTGGTGCGGCCGGCCGCTCCGGTGGCGGTGGTGGCGCGCCCGGTCGTGGTGGATTCGCCGGCGGTGGCGGTCGTCCCGGTGGCGGTGGTCGTCCCGGTGGCCGTGGCTCCACCCAGGGTGCGTTCGGCCGTCCGGGTGGTCCGTCGCGCCGGGGACGGAAGTCGAAGCGGGCCCGTCGCCAGGAGTTCGAGGCCATGGAGGCTCCGACGATCGGTGGCGTGCGCGTCCGCAAGGGCGACGGCGAGACCGTCCGGCTGGCCCGCGGCGCCTCGCTGACCGACTTCGCCGAGAAGATCAACGTCGACGCCGCCCAGTTGGTGCAGATGCTGTTCAGCCTCGGCGAGATGGTGACCGCCACCGAGTCGGTCAACGACGAGACGTTGGAGCTGCTCGGCGAGGAGCTCAACTACGTCGTCCAGGTGGTCTCGCCCGAGGACGAGGACCGCGAGCTGCTGGAGTCCTTCGACATCGAGTTCGGTGAGGACGAGGGCGACGAGTCCGACTGGGTGGTGCGACCCCCGGTGGTGACCGTGATGGGTCACGTCGACCACGGCAAGACCAAGCTCCTCGACGCGATCCGCAACGCCAACGTGGTCGCGGGCGAGGCCGGTGGCATCACCCAGCACATCGGTGCCTACCAGGTGGCCACCGAGGTGGACGGCGACGAGCGCAAGATCACCTTCATCGACACCCCTGGTCACGAGGCGTTCACCGCCATGCGTGCCCGCGGCTCGCAGTCCTCGGACATCGCGGTCCTGGTGGTGGCGGCCGACGACGGCGTGATGCCGCAGACCGTCGAGGCGCTCAACCACGCCAAGGCGGCGGGCGTCCCGATCGTGGTCGCGGTGAACAAGGTCGACAAGCCCGAGGCGGATCCGACCAAGGTGCGCGGGCAGCTCACCGAGTACGGCCTGGTCCCCGAGGAGTACGGCGGCGACACCATGTTCGTCGATGTCTCGGCCAAGTCGATGCTCAACATCGACGGCCTGCTCGAGGCGATCGTGCTGACCGCCGACGCCTCCCTCGACCTGCACGCCAACCCGAACCAGGACGCCCAGGGGCTCGTCGTCGAGGCCCACCTCGACCGCGGCCGCGGTCCGGTGGCGACCATCCTGGTCCAGCGCGGCACGCTTCGAGTCGGCGACTCCCTGGTGGCCGGTCCGGCGTACGGCAGGGTCCGGGCGCTGCTCGACGAGTACGGCAACGAGATGGCGGAGGCGGCACCGTCGCGTCCGGCCATGGTGCTGGGCCTGTCCGCGGTCCCCGGCGCCGGCCAGAACTTCATCGTCGTCGAAGACGACCGGATGGCGCGGCAGATCGCCGAGAAGCGGGAGGCTCGGGAGCGGGCCGCCATGCAGGCCAAGCGTCGGGTCCGCCGTACCCTCGAGGACTTCATGAAGGAGATGGAGGAGGGCGAGACCCAGGAGCTCAACCTCATCCTCAAGGGCGACGTGTCCGGTTCGGTCGAGGCCCTGGAGGACTCCTTGGCCAAGATCGAGGTCGGCGACGGTGTCGGCATCCGGGTCATCGACCGCGGCGTCGGTGCCATCACCGAGACCAACGTGCACCTGGCCGCCGCCTCCGACGCCGTCATCATCGGCTTCAACGTGCGGGCCCAGGGCAAGGCGACCGAGCTGGCCGAGCGCGAGGGCGTCCAGATCAAGTACTACACGGTCATCTACCAGGCGATCGAAGAGGTCGAGAACGCCCTCAAGGGCATGCTCAAGCCCGAGTACGAGGAGAGGTCGCTCGGCCAGGCGGAGATCCGCGCGATCTTCCGCAGCTCCAAGATCGGCAACATCGCCGGGTGCATGGTCACCGAGGGCGTCATCCGCCGCAACGCCAAGGTCCGGGTCATCCGGGACGGCTCGGTGGTGGCCGACAACCTCGACCTGGCCTCGCTGCGCCGGGAGAAGGACGACGTCACCGAGGTCCGCGAGGGCTTCGAGTGCGGTCTGGTGCTGCGCAACTTCGCCGACATCAAGGAGGGCGACGTGGTCGAGGCCTTCGAGATGGTGGAGATCCCGCGCGGCTGATCGCGGTGGACTGGGCCGAATGCTCGGCTAGGTATGCAGTCGAACGGTCGCTTCCCATGTGGAACTCCACGTGGGAAGCGACCGCCGGCCTGCATACCTTGACGAACGGGCCCTTGCTGAGAGAGTGAGAGACATGAGCAACCCGCGGGTGCGCCGGATCGCCGACCGGATCAAGGTCGTCGTGGCGCAGATGCTGGAGCGGCGGATCAAGGATCCACGGCTGGGGTTCGTGACGGTGACCGATGTGCGGGTCTCCGGCGATGCCCAGCAGGCCACCATCTTCTACACCGTCCTCGGCGCCGGCGAGGCGACCGACGGCGGCGCGGCCGACCAGGCGGCGACGGCGGCAGCACTGGAGTCCGCCAAGGGCCTGCTCCGCTCCGAGGTCGCCAAACAGCTCGGCATGCGGCACGCGCCGACGTTGGAGTTCGTGCACGACGCCCTCCCGGAGACCGCCCGGCACCTGGACGAGGTGCTGGCCCGCGCCAAGGCGCAGGACGAGGCGGTGGCGGCCAGTCGCGGGACGACGTACGCCGGCGAGGAGGACCCCTACAAGAAGCCGCGTCCCGGCGAGCTGGACGACCTCGATGACCGCGGTGGCCTCGATGACCGCGATGGCCTGGGCGGGCTCGACGGCCTGGACCGGCTGGACTGAGCGCCGATGGCTGAGTCCGGGTTGGTCGTCCTCGACAAGCCCGCCGGTCTCACCTCGCACGACGTGGTGGCCCGGGTGCGCCGGCTGGCCGGTACCCGCAAGGTCGGTCATGCCGGCACCCTGGATCCGATGGCGACCGGCGTCTTGGTGGTGGGCGTGGAGCGGGCCACCAGGCTGCTCGGGCATCTGATGCTGACCGAGAAGGCGTACGACGCCACCGTCCGGCTCGGTCGGGGGACGACCACCGACGACGCCGAGGGGGAGCCGCTCGAGTCCGCACCCGCGGTCGGCGCGCGGATCGCTGCCTTGGACGAGACCCGGATCCGAGCCGCCTTCGCCACTCAGGTGGGTGAGATCGAGCAGGTGCCGACGGCGGTGTCGGCGATCAAGGTCGACGGCAAGCGCGCCTACCAGCGGGTCCGCGCCGGGGAGAGCGTCGAGCTGCCGGCCAGGCCGGTGACGATCCACGAGCTGACGGTGCACGACATCCGAGCCGGACGCGCCGGACAGGCCGGACAGGCCGGACCGGACGGACCGGACGGGCCGGCGAAGGGGCTCGCGGTCGTCGACGTCGACATCTCCTTGCGCTGCTCCAGCGGGACCTACGTGCGCGCCATCGCCCGCGACGTCGGGACCGCGCTCGGCGTCGGTGGGCACCTGATCGCGCTGCGGCGTACGGCTGTCGGCCCCTACCGGCTCGCCGAGGCCGTCTCCCTCGACGAGCTCGCCGAGCGCTACCGGGTGCTGCCGCTGGCCGAGGCCGCCCGGGCCGCGTTCCCGGGCCGGGTCCTCACCGCCGCCGAGGCCGAGGACGTCCGGCACGGACGCCGGCTGCGAGCGCCGTTGGCCGGGCTCACCGCGCTCTTCGACCCCGAGGGGGACTTCCTCGCCCTCTACGAGCCGAGCGGTCGCGATGCCAAGGCCGTCGCGGTGTTCGTCTGAGGCGGGACGCTATCGTGTCGCACGTGCAGTTGTGGCGAAGCCTGTCCGCCGTCGTGGCCGACCTGGGTCCGACGTGCGTGGTGATCGGTAACTTCGACGGAGTGCATCGCGGGCACCAGCACGTGCTGCGCCGCGCCCGGGAGGTGGCCGACCAGCGCGACCTCACCCTGGTGGCGGTCACCTTCGACCCGCACCCGATGGCCGTCCTGCGCCCCGAGCACGCCCCCGGCACCCTGACCGACCTGCCGACCCGGGCAGAGCTGCTGTGCCAGGCCGGGGCGGACGCCGTGCTCGCCCTGCCGTTCGACATGGAGATGGCGTCCTGGTCGCCGGACACCTTCGCCGAGCGGGTGGTGGTCGGTGCGCTGGGCGCGGCGGTGGTGGTGGTCGGTGCCAACTTCCGGTACGGCCACAAGGCCGGCGGCGACGTCGGCACGCTCACCGCCTACGGCGCCGAGCACGGCTTCCGCGTGGAGGGCATCCCGCTCGACGGCGGACCGCAGGTGTGGTCCTCCACCTACGTCCGCACCTGCCTGGCCGCGGGCGACGTCGCCGGTGCCGCCCAGGCGCTCGGCCGGCCGTACGCCGTGCACGGCGTGGTGGTCAAGGGCGATCAGCGCGGCCGCGAGCTGGGCTTCCCGACCGCCAACGTGCCCACCGACTCGCTCACCGCCGTCCCGCCCGACGGCGTCTACGCCGGCTGGCTGACCCGTCTCGACACCGGCCGGCGGTTCCCGGCCGCCATCAGCGTCGGCACCAACCCCACCTTCGACGGCGTGATCGGGCGCCGAGTGGAGTCCTACGTCCTGGACCGCACCGACCTCGAGCTGTACGGCGTCGAGGTCGAGGTGGCCTTCGTCGACCGGCTCCGGGGGATGGTCGCCTTCGCCTCGATCGAGGCGCTGATCGACCAGATGAGCGCCGACGTCGAGGCGACCAGACGACTCCTCGTCTCGTGAGCACCGGTCCCGGGCACGAGCAGACCCTGCGCGCGGCCGAGGAGTGGTTCGGCCGGCACGGGCTCACCTACTTCGTGCCCGAGGAGCGTGCCGCCGCGGCCCGGGCGCTGCGACTGCGGCGTACGCTGCCGCTCTTCGCCGGCGTCGTGCTGGCGCTGGTCGTCGCGGTGGTGCTGCTCGCCGTCTTCGCCGACGTGATCTCGATGGTGCCGGCGCTGGTGATCTCGCTGCTGCTGGTCGTCGCGGTCTGGTACGGGCTGACCGCGGTGCGCGCCCGGCGGATCGTGACGTGGGCGCTGGCCCGTACGGCGGACAGCCTGCGCGCGGTGCTGCCGATGACCACCCGGGCGCTTCCGTTGCTGCTGCTCTTCGTCGCGTTCCTGTTCATCAACACCGAGGTCTGGCAGGTCTGCGCCACCATCGGGGTCGGCGACCTGTGGCTCGCGGTGCTGCTGTTCGTGCTGCTGGCCGCCGGGTTCCTGTGGGCACGGCTGCCGGACGAGGTCGACCGTGCCACCGGTCGGCTGGCGGCGGGCCGGGTGCGCGAGGTCTGTGCCGAGACCCCGCTGGCCGAGGCGGCGCGATCGCTCGAGGAGAGCCGGCTGGGCGCCGCCGCGCCGGTGCGGGGATTCGAACGGACCAACCTGGTGCTGGTCCTGCTGGTCACCCAGATGGCGCAGGTCGTGCTGCTCTCGGTGGCCGTCTTCTGCTTCCTGATGGTCTTCGGAGCGCTGGTGATCTCGCCGGAGGTGACCGACTCCTGGCTCGGATCCGGCCAGGCGCACCGCATCTTCGGCTGGGATCGGCTGACCCGTGAGCTGGTGTCGGTCTCGGTCTTCCTGGCCTCCTTCTCCGGGCTGTACCTGACGGTGTCGACGGTCACCGACCAGACCTACCGGGGCCAGTTCTTCGGCTCGGTGACCGCCGAGCTGGAGCGCGCGGTGGGCGTCCGGGCGGTGTACCTCGCCCTGCGTGCGGGGAGCAGCGCGACCGCCTGAGGGCGAACGCCGTCGAGGGTCAGTCCGCGGCCGGCATGGATCGGCCGAGGTCGACGTACCGGCCGACGGTGGCGTCGAAGGCCGCCAGGCACAGGTCGAGGTTGGCCTGCACGGAGATCCGCCGGCCGAGGTAGGTCGCCAGCGAGGACTCGCGCACGAAGGCGATCCACCCCTCGAAGGCGACCTCGGCCACCCGGCGCTCCCGGCCGTGCGCCCCACCGGCATCGAGCACGGTGGCGCAGGTGCGGGCGAAGACCCGCTCGACCGGACGGCGTACGGCGGGGTCGCGCGCGATGGAGCTGCGGTTGGCGATCACCACCAGCGGGAGGTGCGCGGCGTAGAAGGTCAGATAGTCGCGCAGGCTGCGATCGACGTAGTCGCGCACGGTTCCGTCCGGGCGGTCGCGGCCCGAGGCCCGCAGCCGCTCGTGGGCGCGTGCCCAGATGGCGCCGAAGAACTCCGCCTTGGTGGGGAAGTAGTGGTACAGGAGTGCCCGCGTGACCCCGGCAGCGGCGGCGATGTCGACCATCGAGATCTCCTCGAACGGTCGTTCGCTGAACACCGTCTCGCCGACGTCGAGCAACTCGTCGCGACGCCGGCCGGGAGCCAGGCGACGTCGAGTGGGCACCGATCGATCCTAGTGCCGTGGCGCGATCCCAGTAGGTCGCCGACCCGGTGGGTCGGCGACACCTTGCGCCGCCGCGCCGGCGACGCTAGCCTGCATATTAGACAGGTGTAAAATAGATCGCGGATGCGGGAGTGGCGATGGCGAAGGCATTCCGTACGTGGCTGGTGATCTTCGGCGTGGTGGTCATGGCGATCGCCGCCGCGCACCTGCTGGTCGGACAGTCGACGTACCTCGGCGGTGGCGAGGTCAACGCGACCATGGACTCCGACCTCCGCTTCTTCAACCTGCTCTTCCTGCTCTACGGCCTGGCCTTCGTCTGGGCCGCGGCCGACATCCGGGCCCACGCCCGGCTGATCGACCTGCTCGGGCTGGTCTTCTTCGCCGGCGGGCTCTCGCGGCTGCTCGCCTGGTCCGCGTCGGGCCGGCCGAGCTGGTTCTATGTCGCGATGATCCCGGTCGAGCTGCTGGTGCCGGTGCTGCACTACTGGTGGTTGCGCGCGGCACTGGGCCGGGTCGCGGGGCCGCGCTGAGGTCCGACCGGCTCGGTCACCGCGGCGGCGCGCGACGGACGGCGCGCCGTGGGCACGGCCAGGCGGCGGGATCTCTCAGACCCGGAGCCAGGCCAGCACCGCCCGCACCCGGCGGTGGTCGTCGGTGTCCACGGCCAGGTCGAGCTTGGCGAAGATGCTGCTGACGTGCTTGAGCACCGCCTTCTCGGTGACGCCGAGCCGATCCGCGATCGCGCCGTTGGAGCGTCCCTCGGCCATCAGCGCCAGCACCTCTCGCTCTCGCGCGGTCAGCCGATCCAGCGGCTCCTCGCGGCGGCGTGCCATCACCGCGGCCACCACCTCGGCGTCCAGCACCGTGCCACCCGCGGCCACGCGTCGTACGCCGTCGACGAACTCGGCCACGTCCGAGACCCGGTCCTTGAGCAGGTAGCCGACGGCCGCCGCGCCGCTGGCCAACAGCTCGCGGGCGTAGAGCTGCTCGACGTACTGGGAGAGCACCACCACCGGGAACCCGGGTCGCCGTTCCCGGACGGCGATCGCGGCCCGTAGGCCCTCGTCGGTCTGCGAGGGCGGCAGGCGCACGTCGAGTACGGCGGCCTCGACGCTCGGGTCGCCGAGCGCGCGCTCCAGGTCCGGCAGGTTGTCGACGGCGTGCAGGACGGTGAACCCGTTGCCCTCCAACAGCTCGATCAGGCCGGCCCGGAGGAGTGCGTGGTCTTCGGCGAGGACAAGTCGCACGGAACCTCCATGGTGACGATGGTCGGACCACCGTCCGGGCTGGCGACGGTCAGGGTGCCGTCGAAGGCCGCGAGCCGACGCCTCACCCCGAGGATGCCGGTTCCGCGCGCCGGGTCGGCGCCACCGCGTCCATCATCGCCGACGACGGCCCGCAGGACGTTCCCCGCATGGGAGAGCCGCACCCAGGCGTTCTCCGCGTCGGCATGCTTGCCGACGTTTGCCAGGCACTCCGCCACCCCGAAGTAGACCGCCGACTCCACCGGCGCGGGCGGACGACCGCCGAGGGTGGCGTCGACGTCGACCGGTACCGCCATGTCGAGGGCCACCGCCCGGATCGCGCCCTCCAGGCCGCGGTCCGCGAGCACCGGCGGGTGGATGCCGCGCACCACCGAGCGCAGGTCGTCGATCGCCGCGCCGGTCGTCGCCCGGGCCTCGGTGACCATCCGCCTGGCCGCCTCGGGATCCTGGTCGAGGGCCTGCTCGGCCATCCCGAGTCGCATCGAGAGCGCCACCAGCCGGGCCTGGGCACCGTCGTGCAGGTCCCGCTCCAGCCGGCGCAGCTCGGCCGCGGAGGCGTCCACCGCCTCGGCGCGGGTCTCGGTGAGCACCTGCACCCGCTGCTCGAGTCGTTCGGTGCGGCTGTAGTTGAGGAAGAACAGGTCCATCCGGGCTCGGGCCTGCATCAGCGGAGGGCCGGCGAAGTACCAGATCAGGCCGGTCGCCACCACCGCCAGCAGCACCACCATCACCAGTGAGGCGATCAGCCCGAGGGTCATCGCGGCGAGCATCCAGGCCAGGTCGCGCCAGGTCATCGGGTCGGCCAGCACCGCCCGCAGCCGCGCGATCCAACCCCCGTCCGGTGGCAGCGGCCGGTAGGGCTGCTGGACGGCCACCCCGAGCACCCGGGCGGCCAGCCGGCGGTGCAGGTTGGCCACCGCGCGCGTCATCGGCACGAGCGCCACCAGGATCGGGATCCCGATCCACAGCAGCGCCAGCGTGCCGGCGACGAACCACAGCACGAACAGGACCGTGATCGGGACGAACATCAGCACCTGCAGGGCGGCGTACGCCGTCAGCCGCAGCCGACCCGCCGGTGCCGCCTCCGGAGCGAGGCCCGGAGTGGTCTCCGGCGGGGCCTCGGCGGGCGGAGGGGCACTCATGGTCCCATCCTGCCGTCCGATCGGCCCGTCCGCAGTGGTGCAGGCACCACCTCGATTCGGGTGTCCACGCCACTGACCCGCGCCGGCGCAGGCGGAACGGTGGAGACACCACCCGGAGACGAGGCGCGAGGTCCGGAGACGTCGGCGCCCGTCCGCGATCTCGAGGAGAGAACCCGTGTCCAACCCCTTGACAGCGATCCCGATGCGGGCCGCCCGCTGGAGTGCGTTGCATCCCTGGCGCGCGATCCTCGCCTGGATCGCGCTGGTGCTGGTGGCCGTCGGGCTGGCCGCCACCGTGTCGGTGCACGAGACCGATGACGCCGACTTCCGCGTCGGCGACTCCGGTCGGGCCTCGGCCCTGCTGCACCAGGCCGGCATGACGCCGCTGCCCAGCGAGAACATCCTGATCCGCGCCGCCCACGGCCAGCTCGACGTGCCGCAGGCCCGTGCGGTCGCCGCCGACCTCGCCAGCCGGGCCCGGGACGCGGAGGGCGTCGCCTCGGTGAGCACGCCGATCCTCAACGCCGCTCGGACGGCCGTGCTGGTCTCGGTCGACCTGCGCTCCGAGGACAGCGACGTCACCGATCTGCAACGGCTCACCGCCTCGGTCCAACAGGCCCATCGCGACCTCAGCGTCCGGCAGAGCGGCGACGTCTCCCTGGACGAGGCGATCGACGACCGGGTCGGCGAGGATCTCGGCTCCGCGGAACGACTGAGCCTGCCGGTCACCCTGCTCCTGATGCTGCTCGCCTTCGGCGCCCTCATCGCCGCCGGCATCCCGGTCCTGCTGGCCGGCACCAGCGTCGCCGCCACCATCGGACTGATGGCGCCGCTCTCGCATCTGGTGCACAGCGACAGCACGGTGTCGAGCATGATCGTGCTGATCGGGATGGCCGTCGGTGTCGACTACTCGCTGTTCTACCTCAAGCGGGAGCGCGAGGAGCGTCGCGCCGGTCGCTCCACCCTGGATGCGGTCGAGATCGCCGCTCAGACCTCCGGGCACTCCGTGGTGGTCTCCGGCGGCGCCGTCATCGCGGCGATGGCGGGCCTGTTCCTGATGGCCGACGCCACCTTCGACTCCCTGGCCGTCGGCGCCATCCTGGTGGTCGCGGTCGCCGTACTCGGCTCCATCACCGTGCTGCCCGCGCTGCTGGTCAAGCTCGGCCGCTGGGTCGACCGGCCGCGACTGCCGCTGCTGTGGCGGATCGTGCGTCGCAACGAACGCCGCCGCGCCGACCGCCGGGCTCGTGGTCAGGTCCGACCGGGGCTGACCGAGCGACTGCTGCGACCCGTCGTACGACGCCCGCAGGCGGCGCTGCTGCTCGGCGTCGTCGTGGTCGGGACGCTCGCGGTCCCGGCCTTCGGGATGCGTACCCACGCCAGCAACCTCGACACCCTGCCCTCCTCGATCCCCGAGGTCAGCACCGCCCACCAGATCGAACGGCTCTTCCCCAGCGACGGCGGCTCGACCGCCCGGGTGGTGGTGCGCGGCACCGGCGATACCGCCGGATACCTGAAGCAGGTCGGCGCGGCCGCGGTCGCGACCGGCGTGTTCACCGCCGCCACCCAGCCGATCGACGTCTCCGCCGACGGGCACACCGCCGCCCTCACCCTCGGCATCTCGCACCCCGAGGCGGACCCCCGCTCCGAGGCGGCCATCCGTGAGTTGCGTGCCGAGGTGATCCCGTCCATGGCCGAGCGGGCCGACGCCGCCCACGTCTCCACCGTCGTGGTCGGCGGCGGCGTGGCCGAGGAGATCGACTACGCCGACCACCAGTCCGGCCGGCTGTTGCTGGTGATCGGGTTCGTGCTCGCGCTGACCATGCTGATCATGGTCACCACCTTCCGCAGCGTGGTGCTGGCGGTGGTCTCCACCCTGCTCAACCTGGGGTCGGTCGGGGCCGCCTTCGGCGTGATGACCCTCGTCTTCCAGCACGGCTTCCTGGCTGGGCCACTCGGCTTCACCTCACCCGGCTTCGTGATCGACTGGCTGCCGCTGTTCGTCCTGGTCGTGCTCGTCGGGCTCTCGATGGACTATCACGTCTTCGTGATCACCCGGATCCGGGAGTACGTCGACGCCGGCATCCCGACCCGGATCGCGGTCGCCAAGGGCGTCGGACGCACCGCCGGCGTGGTGACCAGTGCCGCCGCGGTGATGGTCTCGGTCTTCGCCATCTTCGCCACCATGTCCATCCTGGAGATGAAGATGATGGGCGTCGCGCTGGCGACCGCGATCCTGATCGACGCCACCGTGGTGCGGCTGGTGATGCTGCCGGCGGTCCTGGTGTGGCTGGGGGAGCGGGCCTGGTGGCCGCGTCGGCCGGTGGCGCCCGCCGGTGTCGCGGTGACCGACCCGGCCTCCGCTCAGGTCACCGGTCAGGTCACCGGTCAGGCATCGCCGGCGCGCGATCCCGGTGATTGGGCCGGGGAGCCGGCCGCACGTTAGTCTGGTCCGGTTGCCTGCTCGACGCCGTCGGGCGAGCGACGATGCCGTGCGAACGGCCGCGGAACCCAGTGCCCCGGTGAACAGGCCCGGGCGCGCCGCGCAACGAGTGGCCCACGGGCCGAGAGGAGTTCATCCATGGCGGTTGGAACCGACGCGGAGACCAAGAAGAAGATCATCGCCGAGTACGCCACGACCGAGGGTGACACCGGCTCGCCCGAGGTCCAGATCGCACTGCTCAGCCACCGGATCACGCACCTGACCGAGCACCTCAAGCAGCACAAGCACGACCACCACAGCCGTCGGGGTCTGCTGCTGCTGGTCGGTCAGCGTCGTCGGCTGCTGAACTACCTGCAGAAGACCGACATCGAGCGGTATCGGAGCATTATCGAGCGTCTCGGCCTTCGCCGCTGATCGCGGCGCTCCTGCGGAGCGTCTGCGGCGTCGCCGGCGCTTGACGACCGCTTCGCTCTCAAGGTCGCCTTCGCGCCGGCGCCTGGCAGCCGCACACGCAGGAGCACCGCGACACCGGGAAGACCCGCGGCGTTGTCGGGCCTCGACGGCCCGCTTCGCTTGGAGGCCGCCTTCGGCCCTCCGCCTTGCGGCCGCACACGCAGGAGCACCGCGATGCCGGGAAGATCCGCGGCGTCGCCGGGCCTCGACGGCCCGCTTCGCCCTCCAGGTCGCCTTCGCGCCGGCGACTGGCAGCCGCACACGCAGGAGCACCGCGACACCGGGAAGACCCGGGTCTCGCCGGCCCGCTTCGCCTGGAGACTCCTGGGGTGCCGGGCGTTTGGGTACTCGACCGACGGAGAGTCGGGTTGTCGAGTAGCGAGCGCCAGCCGATGGTGGCGCCGGGTGCGATCCACCGGGTTCGGCCTCAGCCGAGCAGCCGGCCGTCCACCATGCGCGCGCCGGACTGCTTGACCACCCGCATGATCGGCACCACCTCCATCGCGGTGATGCCCTCGATCGTGCCGACGCTTCCGCTGCTGAGCTCGTAGAGGTGGCTCAAGTCGCGGCAGGTCGCCGACGCCATCAGGTTGTCGCGCCCGGAGAGTGCCCCGACGAAGCCGATCTCGGGGAGCTCGGCCAGCGCCTGGCCGACCTGGTTCAGCCGGGCGGGTGCGACCTGGAGATGCAGCCGCGCTCCGACGTGGTAGCCGAAGGCGGCGGTCGCCAGATCCAGGTCGATCACCACCACCTGGTGCTCCAGCAGCGCCCCCAGCCGGCGTGCCGCCCGCGCGTCGCTGATGCCTGCCGCGGTGGCCAGGGCGGCGTGGCCGGCCCGACCGTCGGCCGCGAGGGCGGCGAAGATCGCGGCGTCGTACGGCGCCAGCTCCATCGCGCGCCGAGTCCCGCGGAGCGCCGTGACACCACCCAGCGCCGCGGTCTCCTCGGCACTGAGCCGATCGGCGAGCCCGGACCAGTCGTGGGCACTCATGCCGAGGAAGACCCGCAGCACGACATGGGCATCGATGTCGAGCACATGCGCGGTGCGCGGCAGGCTGCGGGTGAGCAGCAGGTCGCGGCGTTCCTGGGAGAGCGACCGGATCGAGAAGGAGACCTCCGAGCCGGCGGCGGTGATCCCCACCCAGGCGATGTCGTCGCGCCCGGCGAGCGCGGTGGCCAACGGCTCGGCCGCGTCCGGGCGGCATCGCACCCGCACCTGCCACAGGTCATGGCCGACGGCGAGCGGGTTGACCACGCCGTGGATCCGCAGGACTCCCTCGCGGCGGAGTGCGGCGTACCGTCGCGAGACGGTGCGCTCGTGCAGGCCGAGCACCTCGCCGATCCGAGCGAAGCTCGCCCGCGGCGCGACCTGCAGCGCCCTGATGATACGCAGGTCGTCGCGGCTCCACGCACGGTGTGGCGACTGCGCCGAGGATGGCATCGATCCACCCCTCTCTGTCGGAATCCATCGTTCCAGCGTTGATCTGTGACAGACAATCACGGATCGTCGCCCCACAGGGTCGTCGTTGTCGGCGGTCCGGGTTACAACTGGGCCCGACGTGTCGGTGAGCGAGGAGAGGAGCGGCGATGTCCGATCACCAGGTGTCCGATCACAGGTGGTGGACCCTCGGCGTGGTGTGCGCCGCCACCTTCATGCTGCTGCTCGACGTCACCATCGTGGTGGTCGCTCTGCCCGACATCCAGACGAGCCTCGGCGCGAGCTTCGGCGAGGTCCAGTGGGTGACCGACGCCTACGCCCTGACCCTGGCCGCGCTGCTGCTCACCTCCGGCGTGCTCGCCGACCGGTTCGGCCGCAAGCGACTCTTCCTGATCGGGCTGGTCGTCTTCACCGCCGGCTCCGTGCTGTGTGCCGCCGCCCAGTCGCCGTTGATGCTGATCTGTTCCCGCGCGGCCCAGGGCGTCGGCGGCGCGATCCTCTTCGCCACCTCGCTCGCCCTGCTCGCCGCCACCTTCCACGGCCGCGACCGGGGCACCGCGTTCGGCATCTGGGGTGCCGTCACCGGCGTCTCCACGGCGCTCGGTCCGGTCCTCGGCGGTCTGATCACCACCGGCGTCAGCTGGCGCGGGGTGTTCTGGGTCAATCTCCCGATCGGCGTGGTCGCACTCGTCATCACCTGGCGGCAGGTGGGGGAGTCGCGCGCGCCGCGGGTGCATCGTCTCGACTGGCTCGGCTTCCTCACCCTCACCGCCGGTCTGCTGTCGCTCGTCTACGGTCTGACCCGCGCCGGGGAGCACGACTGGTCCGACCCGCAGGTGGTCGGCTGCCTGGTCGCCGCCGTGGTGCTGCTGGCCTGCTTCGGGTTCGTCGAGGCGCGGGTCGCGGACCCGATGTTCGACCTGCACCTGTTCCGGATCCCGACCTTCCTGGGTGGCTCGGTGGCGGCGTTCGCGATGAACGGCTCGCTCTTCGCGATGCTGCTCTATCTGACCCTCTACCTGCAGTCGGACCTCGGCTACAGCGCCCTGGCCACCGGTCTCCGGCTGCTGCTGATGTCCTCGATGATGATGATCGCCGCGACGATCGCGGGCCGGCTCTCCGCACGGATCCCGGCCCGGCTGCTGATCGGGCCCGGTCTGCTGCTGGTCGCGGCCGGACTGTTCGCGATGAGTGGGCTCGATGCCACCTCGGACTGGACCCACCTGATCCCCGGGTTCCTGGTGGGCGGCATCGGTGCCGGCCTGGTCAACCCGCCGCTGGCCTCGACGGCGGTCGGCGTGGTGCACCACGACAAGTCCGGGATGGCATCGGGCGCCAACAGCACGTTCCGGCAGATCGGCATCGCGGTCGGGATCGCGACGTACGGCTCGATCTTCGGCTCGATCCTGCAGGACACCAGCCCCACCGGCCTCCGCGGCGACTACGCCCACGGACTGAACGTGATCCTGGTCCTGGCCGGCTGTGTCGCCGCCGGCGGCGGGGTGGCGGCCCTGTGCCTGATCCGCTCCCGTGACTTCGTCGCCGCCCATGGACCGGAGGCCGCGGCCGGCGAGACCGCGGCGGGGGAGGACGCGATGAAGGCGGTCGGCCGCTCCTGAGCCAGATCCGGCCCGGATGACCGGGATGACCAGGATGACCGGGATGACGCCGACGAGGAGTCCCGGGCCGAGCGCGGCGTGGTCGTCGGCTTTCGACTCCGTGCCCGGCCGGCGGATAGGCTGGGCAGGAAAACCACGCGTCTGAATCGGCGAGGCGGGTCGCCTCGCCACGGAATACATAGAGAACAAGAGAACACTTCATGACAGAACCCGTCATCTCCGCTGTCGAGACCGTCATCGACAACGGCACGTTCGGCCAGCGCACGGTCAAGTTCGAGACCGGCCTGCTGGCCCGCCAGGCGGCCGGATCGGTCACCGCCTACCTCGACGACGAGACCATGCTCCTCTCGGCGACCACCGCGTCCAAGCAGCCCAAGGAGCACTTCGACTTCTTCCCGCTCACCATCGACGTGGAGGAGCGGATGTACGCCGCCGGGCGCATCCCCGGCTCCTTCTTCCGTCGGGAGGGCCGCCCGTCCGAGGACGCCATCCTCACCTGTCGCCTGATCGACCGCCCGCTGCGCCCGACGTTCAAGAAGGGCCTGCGCAACGAGGTCCAGGTCGTCATCACGGTGCTCGCGCTCGAGCCGGACACGCCGTACGACGTGCTCGCCATCAACGCGGCCTCGATGTCCACCCAGCTCTCCGGCCTGCCGTTCTCCGGCCCGATCGGCGGCGTCCGGGTGGCGTTGATCGATGGTCAGTGGGTGGGCTTCCCGACCCACAGCCAGCTCGAGGACGCGGTCTTCGACATGGTCATCGCCGGTCGGGTCACCGAGACCGGCGACGTCGCCATCATGATGGTCGAGGCGGAGTCCACCGAGTCCACCTGGGAGCTGGTCACCAGCCAGGGCAAGCAGGCCCCGACCGAGGAGGTCGTCGCCGGTGGCATGGAGGCCGCGAAGGTCTTCATCAAGCAACTCTGCGAGGCCCAGGTCGAGCTCGCCAAGCAGGCCGCCAAGCCGGTCGCCGAGTTCCCGGTCTTCCTCGACTACGCCGATGACGTCTACGCGGCCGTCGAGTCCTCGGTGAAGGACGAGACGGCACAGGCCCTGGCGATCGGCGCCAAGCAGGAGCGTGAGGAGCGCCTCGACGAGATCAAGGCCTCGCTGCTGACCCGTGTCGCCGCCGACTTCGAGGGCCGCGAGGGCGAGATCGGCGCCGCGTTCCGGGCGCTGAACAAGAAGCTCGTCCGCGAGCGGGTGCTGCGCGACAAGGTCCGCATGGACGGCCGCGGCCTGGCCGACATCCGGCCGCTGCACGCCGAGGTCGGCGTCATCCCGCGGGTGCACGGCTCGGCGCTCTTCGAGCGCGGCGAGACCCAGATCTTGGGCGTCACCACGCTGAACATGCTCAAGATGGAGCAGCAGCTGGACACGCTCTCCCCGGAGACGCACCGACGCTACCTGCACAACTACAACTTCCCGCCGTACTCCACCGGGGAGACCGGCCGGGTCGGCTCGCCGAAGCGGCGCGAGATCGGTCACGGCGCGCTCGCCGGCCGGGCGCTGGTGCCGGTGCTGCCGACCCGGGAGGAGTTCCCGTACGCCATCCGGCAGGTCTCCGAGGCGATGGGCTCCAACGGTTCCACCTCGATGGGCTCGGTATGCGCCTCGACGATGTCGTTGCTGCAGGCCGGGGTGCCGCTGAAGGCGCCGGTGGCCGGCATCGCGATGGGGCTGATCTCCGGTGAGATCGACGGCGCCACCCAGTACGTCGCGCTCACCGACATCCTCGGGGCCGAGGATGCCTACGGCGACATGGACTTCAAGGTCGCGGGCACCAGGGACTTCGTCACCGCGCTGCAGCTGGACACCAAGCTCGACGGCATCCCGGCCGAGGTCCTCGCCCGGGCGCTGAACCAGGCCAAGGACGCCCGGCTGACGATCCTGGACGTGATGGCCGAGGCCATCACCGGTCCGGAGGAGATGGCCCCGACCGCGCCGCGGATCATCACCGTCAAGGTGCCGGTCGACAAGATCGGCGAGGTCATCGGGCCCAAGGGCAAGGTGATCAACCAGATCCAGGACGACACCGGCGCCCAGATCTCGATCGAGGACGACGGCACGGTGCTGATCGGCGCCACCGACGGCGCCGCCGCCGAGGCCGCCCGGGCCGCGGTCAACGCGATCGCCAACCCGACCATGCCCGAGGTCGGCGAGCGCTACCTGGGCACCGTGGTGAAGACCACCAACTTCGGCGCCTTCGTCTCGCTGCTGCCGGGCAAGGACGGCCTGCTGCACATCACCAAGCTGCGCGCGCTCAACGACGGCAAGCGGGTGGAGTCGGTCGACGACGTGGTCGAGGTCGGCCAGAAGATCCAGGTCGAGATCGCCGAGATCGACGACCGCGGCAAGCTCTCGCTGGCTCCGGTGCTTGAGGAGAGCGCCGAGGCCGGCGCCGAGGCTCCCGCCGACGCCGCGGTCACCGAGGAGTGAGCTGAGGCTCGTGGCAGCACGCATCACCCCGACCGGTCAGCAGGGTTCTGCTGGCCGGTCGGCCTCTTACGGGAGCACCACCACCCTGGAGCAGACCGCTGCTCCCGACGGTTCGCTGACCTCACTGGTGCGGCGCACGACGATGCCCAGCGGCCTGCGGATCGTGACCGAACGGATGGCCGGCGTCCGCTCGGCCGCCGTCGGGGTCTGGGTGGGCGTCGGCTCGGTCGACGAGGACGACCGGTTGCACGGCTGTTCGCACTTCCTCGAGCATCTGCTGTTCAAGGGCACTCCGAGCCGCAGCGCACTCGACATCTCGATAGCGCTCGACCAGGTCGGCGGGGAGTTCAACGCCTTCACCGCCAAGGAGTACACCTGCTTCCACGCCCGCGTGCTGGACGAGGACCTCCCGATCGCCATCGACGTCCTCGGCGACATGATCACCTCCTCGACCCTCACCGCCGACGACGTGGAGGCGGAGCGCGACGTCATCCTGGACGAGATCGCGATGCACGACGACGACCCCGACGACGTGGTGCACAACCTCTTCGCCGCGCAGGCCTGGGGAGCGAACAGCCCGCTGGGACGCGGCATCGCCGGGAGCGAGGAGTCGATCTCGGCGCTGCACCGAGACGAGATCGCCGAGTTCTACGGCGCCCACTACCGCCCGGAGCGGGTGGTGGTGGCGGTGGCCGGCAACCTCGATCACGACGAGGTCGTCGAGCTGGTGGCGAAGGCGTTCGCCGGCGCCGGCTTCCTGACCGGGACGCGTACGCCGATCCGGCCGCGGCGGCCCGGACGGTTGCCCGTGCACCCGGGTGAGCGCCGGGCGCGACGTCCCTTCGAACAGGCCAATCTGGTGCTCGGCACCGAGGGGCTGCGCCGTGACGACGAGCGCCGGTTCGCGCTCGGCGTGGTGAACGCCGCGGTCGGCGGCGGCACCTCGAGCCGGCTCTTCCAGGAGGTGCGCGAGCGGCGGGGACTCGCCTACTCGGTCTACTCCTTCACCGGCAGCCACGCGGACTCGGGGCTCTTCGGGGTGGCGGTGGGATGCCTGCCGAGCAAGCTCGACGACGTACTCGCCACCGTGCGCGGCGAGTTGAGCCGAGTGGCGGCCGACGGCATCACCGCGGAGGAGCTGGCGCTCGGCAAGGGTCAGCTCAGGGGTGGCCTGGTGCTCGGGCTGGAGGACTCGGGCGCGCGGATGTCGCGGCTGGGCAAGGCCGAGCTGGTCCATGACGAGCTGCTCACCATCGACGAGGTGCTCGGGCGGATCGAGGACGTCACCCTGGCGGAGTGTGCCGCCGTCGCCGGCGAGGTGCTCTCCCGTCCGGAGCTGCTCGCGATCGTCGGCCCCTGACCCGCGCGCCCCTGACCTGGGCGTGGCACGCCAAGGAGTGGGGAACAGAAGGTCGGGCGGGGCTCAGCCGAGGTCGAGGACGTGCTCCAGGCCCACGGTGAGGCCCGGATGATCGGCGACCGCCCGCAGTCCGGCCACCGCACCGGGGCCGAACGAGGCCCGGTCCAGCGAGTCGTGCCGGATGGTTAGGGTCTCGCCGACCTCGCCGAGGATGACCTCCTGGTGCGCGACCAGGCCGCGGATCCGTAGGGAGTGCACATGGACGCCGTCCACCTCGGTGCCGCGCGCGCCGGGCGCGCTGGTGCTGGTCGCGTCCGGCACCGGGCCACGGCCGGCCGCTCGGCGGGCCTCGGCGACCAGCGCGGCGGTGCGTGACGCGGTGCCGGAGGGGGCGTCGGCCTTGGTCGGATGATGCAGCTCGACGATCTCGACGGAGTCGAAGTACGGCGCCGCCTGCGCGGCGAACTGCATCATCAGGACCGCGCCGATGGAGAAGTTCGGTGCGATCAGCACGCCGACCTCCGGCTTCGCGGCCACCCAGCCGCGAAGCCGGTCGAGCCTGGCCTGGTCGAAGCCGGTGGTGCCGACCACCGCATGGATGCCGTGGGCGATGCAGAACTCCAGGTTGCCCATCACCGCCGCCGACGTGGTCACCTCGACGACCGCCTCCACCCCGGAGTCCAGCAACTCCTCGAGGCTGTCGGCGGAGCCGAGCCGGGCGACCAGATCCAGGTCGTCGGTCGCCTCGATCGCCTGGCAGATGGCACGTCCGAGCTTCCCGCTCGCTCCCAGTACGCCGACCTTGGTCACCGCTCCAACCTACGCGAGTCGAACTCGCCCACCGCGCACCGGGCCGTCGGCGGACCTGTACCGCGCATCGGCCGGTGCGTCTGGCAGGCTTGGCATCATGGTGGTGCAGACGATCCCCGCGCGGATCCGGTGGGCAGTTGACTTCATCGACGTCCAGCCGACCGATCACATCCTGGAGATCGGCTGTGGTCCGGGCACCGGCGCGGAACTGATCTGCTCGCGGCTGGAGACCGGGAAGCTGTTCGCCATCGACCGCTCGGAGTCCGGGGTCGACCGCACCAAGCGGCGCTGCGCGAAGTTCATCGAGGCCGGGCGATTGACCGTGCGGCAGATCGATCTGGCCACCCTGCGGGTGCCGGTCAAGCGACTGAACAAGGTCTTCGCGTTCAACGTCAACCTGTTCTGGGTGCGCGACGCCTCGGCCGAGGTCGCGCTGCTGCACGAACGGGTGCTGCCGGGCGGCACCGTCAACATCTTCTACGAGGCCACTCGCCGCGAGCAGGTGCCCGAGATGGTGGAGAAGACCTCCGCGGGCCTAGTCGACGCCGGCTTCCGGGTCTCGGTGATCGACAGCAAACAACCCGCTGCGATCGGCATCATCGGCCGTCGTTGAGCCGTCGCGGCCGCACGAGACGACGGTCAGCGGCCGGTCAGCGGCGCCGTACCCGGGCCGGATGCACCCGGCCCGGGTGATGCTCCCGCACCACCGCCGAGGCCAGCAGCACGCCGGCAAGACCACCGAGGACGGCTCCCGCCGACGCGGCCAGCTCGACGTTGGTCAGCACCGTGAAGCACAACCCGGCGAGAACGCCCACGACCAGGCTGATCGAGCCGATCAGCAACTGGTGGAACAGCGGAAGTCGACCGAACATCCCTGCACCTCCTGTTCCCATGGTGACGCGTCGCGCGGACAAATCAAGGGTCGCGTCGGGACCAGATCCCACCCGGCAGAGAATCGGTGGAGCCGACCGGCGACGGCACCTCGATCAGTGGTAGGTCTCGGGGAGCTGACCGCCGATCTTCAGCTGCGGCTTCGGCATCCGCAGCACGCGCAGCTGCACCGCGCGCATCACCATGTAGTAGGTGGTGCCCTTGTAGCTCTGGTCGGGGAAGCGTCGACGCAGCTGACGGCGCAGGCCGAAGCGAAGCACGATCAGATTGACGATGACCACCACCAGCATCACCAGGATCACGCCCTGACTGACCAGGGCGAGCCGGGTGCTGCCGACGTATCCGAGGACCATCGCGACCACCAGCAGCGGCAGGATGATCTCGGCGACCGTGAACCGGACGTCGACCCAGTCCCTGACGAACCGTCTGACCGGGCCGCGGTCGCGGGGCGGCAGGTAGCGCTCGTCGCCGGTCTTCATCGCCTGCTGGGCCCTGGCCCGCTGCTCCCGTGCGGCGGCCGCCTGCTCCTTGCGGGTGCGGGCCGGCTTGAGACGTGCCTTCCGGGCGGCCTCCGCCTCCTTGCGCGTCGGGGTGGGGCGTCCCTTGCCGCCCTCCTTGGCCGCGGTCGACGAGGCGGTCGCGGAGGAGGCGGACTGGGTGGTCTGGGACTTGCGTGAGAACAACGAGAACCTCGGGAGGGCGAGTGAGCAGGTGTGAACCGGGACGGCCATGGACAGACTATCGGTGTCGCGGCCGGGGACGCTCACCGTCGCGCACGCTCGGGTGGCAGGGGTTGTGGGTCGGGCCGTAGGGTTGAGGCCACGGCCGTTGACGGAACTTGGGGGCGGCGATCGCTCCTACGCGTGAGAGAGGCGTTAGTCCATGAGTCTGATGAAGCGCATGAGCCTGATCTTCAAGGCCAAGGCGAACAAGGCGCTCGATCGCGCCGAGGACCCGCGCGAGGTGCTCGACTACAGCTACCAGAAGCAGCTGGAGATGCTGCAGCAAGTGCGTCGAGGTGTCGCCGACGTGGCCACCAGCCGCAAGCGCGTCGAGCTTCAGATCAACCAGCTCAAGCAGCAGTCCGACAAGCTGACCAACCAGGCTCAGCAGGCGATCAACATGAATCGTGAGGACCTGGCTCGCGAGGCGCTGACCCGCAAGTCGGCGCTCACCTCGCAGATGAACGACCTCTCCGCCCAGCACGCCCAACTGCAGGGTGAGGAGGAGAAGCTCACCCTCGCCCAGCAGCGGCTGCAGGCCAAGGTCGAGTCCTTCCGGACCCGGAAGGAGACCATCAAGGCCACCTACACCGCCGCCGAGGCCCAAACCCGCATCAACGAGGCCGTCTCCGGCATCGGCGAGGAGATGGGCGACATCGGGATGGCGATGCAGCGGGCCGAGGACAAGACCCAGGAGATGCAGGCGCGGGCCGGGGCGGTCGACGAGCTGATCGCCTCCGGCGCGCTGGAGGATCTCACCGCCAGCCCGAACGACGACATCAGCCGACAGCTCGACGCGCTCAGCTCCTCCTCCGACGTCGAGGCCGAGCTGGCCGCGCTGAAGGGCCAGAGCGCTCCGCAGGCCATCGGCGGCACCGATCAGGCCAGCACCCCGGTCATCGACGTGACCACCCAGAAGGAGCAGTCCTGATGATCGTCCGGATCCTGGGGGAGGGTCAGTACGACGTCTCCGATGATGCGATCGACCGACTCAACGAGCTGGACGCGCGTGTGGAGAGTGCCGTCGAGGCGGCCGACCAGGCTGCGTTCGAGTCCGCGCTGAGCGAGCTGCTGGAGGGCGTTCGGACGCTCGGCGTGCCGCACGCCATCGACGCCATCGATGCCTCCGACGTCATCCTGCCGGGGCCCGATGCCACCATCGACGAGGTCTCCGAGATGCTCGCCGAGGACGGGCTCATCCCCGGCTGAGCCGACGAGTCGCCACCGTTCGATGGCCGTGGGTGGTTGAATCGCCGGCGTCGGCTGGTTGAGTTGTCACCCAGTCGTCCGCCGTGGATGGCAACTCCGTCGCTACGAGAGAAAAAGTGAGCATGTCCCGCACCAGATTCGCCGCAGATGCCGGCCTGACCGCCCGCATGACGACGGTGATGTTCCTGCTCGGCGCGATCTTCGTCGCGCTGATCGTGGCGTTGATGCTGATCCTGCCGGCGCAGTGGGCTCCGTTCATCGGGCTGATCGGGCTCGGACTGGCCTGGTGGCAGTGGTACAGCTCGGACTCGATAGCGATGCGTGCGATGCGCGCCCGGGAGGTGACCCCGGAGCAGGCACCCGAGCTGCACGCCATGGTCGACCGGTTGTGCACGCTCGCCGACATGCCGAAGCCGCGGGTCGGCGTCGCCGACACCGACCTGCCCAACGCGTTCGCCACCGGCCGCTCGCCGCGGCGCTCGGTGGTGGTGGTCACCACCGGCATCCTGCATCGGCTCGACGCCGAGGAGCTCGAGGGCGTGCTCGCCCACGAGCTCTCCCACGTCGCGCACCGCGACGTCCTGGTGATGACGGTGGCGTCCTCGGCCGGGATCATCGCCGGCATGCTCACCCGAGGCTCGCAGTACGGGTTGCTGTTCGGTGGTGGGCGAGACCGACGCGACAACAACAACGGGCTCCCGGTCTGGCTGGTGGTGCTGGTGGTCTCGCTGGTGGTGTACGCCGTCAGCTTCCTGTTGCTCCGTCTGCTCTCCCGCTACCGCGAGCTCGCCGCCGACCGGGCCGGCGCCCAGCTGACCATGAAGCCGCGTGCGCTCGCCTCGGCCCTGCAGAAGATCACCGGCGAGATCAACCAGATCCCGCAGCAGGATCTGCGCGCCACCCAGAGCATGAACGCGTTCTTCATCGCCCCGGCGATCAGCGGCGTCTCGCTGCGCACGCTGACCTCCACCCACCCCAGTCTGGAGCAGCGGCTGGAGCAGCTCGCCCGAATCGAGGCCGAGCTCAGCCGGCCCACCGGCTGAGCGGCCGGACACTCCGGATACCTAGGCAAGGAGAACGCGGATGGGCTTCTGGGACGTCGTCACCGGCCGGAGTCGACCCAAGCAGGCGAACCTCGACGCCCTGTTCGCCGTACCGTCGGCGGCGATCACGTTGCAGGCCGCCCTCGGCCTGACCCCGACCGGGGACGGATCGGTCTGCTACCGCGCCGCCAGCGGCGCCGGGTTCGCCGGTGCGCAGAACGACGTGATCGCGCTGCTGCGCGACGCCGAGAACGCACCGGACGTCACCACCACCCAGGACTCCTTCGGCTTCACCTGGCTGCAGATCGACCGTCCCCCGGTGAGCGCCGACAACCCGGACCTGACCGGACTGTGCACCGACCTGCACGCGGTGAACACCACCTTGGAGACCAACGGGTTCGGCTCCGGACTGCTCTGCTCGCTGATTCCGTTCGGCTCTCCCGACGGCCGCCACGTCGGCCTGGTCTATCTGTACAAGCAGGGCACCTTCTATCCGTTCGCACCCACCGGGAGCGAGCAACGGGATAACCTGCTGGAGATCTCGGTGCGCGATGCGCTCGGCGGCGAATTGCCGGTGGAGAAGGACCTGTCGCGCTGGCTCGCGCTGTGGGGCGCCCCCGGCCTGTGAGCCGCCGCGGACGGCTCCCGGCCGCCGTCGATCCCGGGGTCGGCCAGGCTGTCCACAGGTCCAGCACAGGTTGACCCCACTTTCGCCACAGTCCCGCTCGCCAGTCTCTGCCCGGGAGCGCTCCCTTCGGCGCGCCGCCGATCAGAGAGGTTGTGACGTTGAGCAAGCTGTGGCCGTTCGGTCGCTCCGGACCGGAGAAGACCGACTCCAACCGCGCCGGGAAGCGGCGCTGGGGACGGAAGGGATGGGCCGCCGTCGTCGTTGCAGCGCTGGTCGTGGCCGGTGGAGCCGGTTGGTGGCTGATGACCCGGGACGGGTCGTCCCAGGCCGCCACCGGGACGAGTACGACGACCGTGTCGAGCGGCACGGTCAAGGAGACCGTCTCCGCCGACGGCACCGTCGACGCCGCCGACACCGAGGACCTCGACTTCGAGGTCTCCGGGACGGTGACCAAGGTCTACGTCGCCGAGGGCGACAAGGTCACCAAGGGTCAGGCGCTCGCCAGGATCGACGACTCCACCCTGGTCGCCACCCGCAAGGCTGCGGCGGCCACGCTGGACGCGGCCGAGGAGCAGCTCGACACCGACGAGGACGACGACGCCTCCGACACCCAACTGGCCGCGGACCGCAGCTCCATCCTGTCGGCGAAGGCGGACCTGGCCTCGGCTCGGGAGGACGTCCGTGACGCGGTCCTGCGCGCCACCATCACCGGCACCGTCGCCTCGCTCGACCTCGAGGTCGGTGACGTGGTGGGCTCGTCCGGCTCCTCGGACTCCTCCGACTCCACGGGGTCGACCGACACCTCCACCGACACCTCCTCCGACTCCACGTCCTCCTCCGCGGTCACGCTCATCACCAGCAAGAAGTTCATCGTTGATGCCACCGTCTCGGCCGACGACGCGGACAACCTGAAGAAGGGTCTGCAGGCCGAGATCACGGTCAACGGCAGCACCGACCCGATCTACGGCACCGTCTCCGAGGTCGGAGCCGTCGCGGAGACCAACAGCTCCGGCGCCGCCGTCTTCCCGGTCACCATCGCCGTCACCGGCAAGCAGTCCGACCTGTACGCCGGCACCAGCGCGACCGCCACCATCACCGTCAAGCAGCGCAGCAACGTGCTGACCGTCGCGAGCCAGGCGATCAAGACCGACGGCGACACGGCGTACGTGATGAAGATGGTCAACGGCAAGGCGGTCAAGACGACGGTGAAGGTCGGCCAGGTCTACGGCACCACCACCGAGATCAAGTCCGGGCTCAAGGAGGGCGACACCGTCCAGATCACCGGGTTCACCATGCAGGGCGGCGGCGAGTCCGGCGGCACCGCGAGCACCGGAACGCAGGAGGGCTTCGGCTCCGGGAACATGCCCTCCGGCAGCCTCCCCGGCGGCTCCGGCGGCTTCCCGGGTGGTGGCCAGTGACGGCGGTCGACGAGACGCCGATCGCGGGCGTCGTCGAACTGCACGGCATCAGGAAGGTCTACCGCTCGGGCAGCATCGAGTTCGAGGCGCTGCGCGGCATCGACATGTCGATCGGCGGGGGCGAGTACGTGGCGGTCATCGGGCCGTCGGGCTCGGGCAAGTCGACGCTGATGAACATCCTGGGATGCCTCGACGTGCCGACCGAGGGGCAGTATCTGCTCGGCGGCGAGGATGTCTCCACGATGAGCGAGGCTCAGCTCGCGGTCGTCCGCAACAAGAGGATCGGCTTCGTCTTCCAGCAGTTCAACCTGCTGGCCAGCCTTCCGGCCTGGCGCAACGTCGAGCTCCCCCTGGTCTACGCCGGCACCAGCAAGGCCGAGCGTCGCGCCCGCGCGGTCGCGGCCCTGGAGAGGGTCGGGCTGGGCGATCGGGTGGAGAACCGGCCCGGCGAGCTCTCCGGTGGCCAGCAGCAGCGCGTGGCGGTCGCCAGAGCGCTGGTGACCGAGCCGGACATCATCCTCGCCGACGAGCCGACCGGAAACCTCGACTCCGAGTCCACCGAGGCGGTCCTCGGCCTGCTCGACGAGCTGCACCTGAGCGGACGGACCATCGTGCTGATCACCCACGAGCACGAGGTCGCCGCCCGGGCCGGCCGAAACCTGACCATCAAGGACGGACTCATCACCGCCGACGCCCTGGTGGGTGCGCAGTGAACCTGAGCGACACGCTGCGGACCGCGTGGGACGCCGTCCATGCCCACCGGCTCCGCTCCATCCTCACCATGCTCGGCATCGTGATCGGCATCGCGTCGGTGGTGCTGACCGTCGGCTTCGGCCAGGGGGCGCAGGACGAGGTGCAGAAGGAGATCGACGCGCTGGGCAGCAACGTGCTGGTGGTCTCGCCCGGCAGCTCCACCGACTCCTCCGGTGTTCGCGGCGGCTTCGGATCGGCCTCGACGCTGACCCTCGAGGACGCCGACTCGATCGCCGACAAGTCGGTGGTCCCGGACGTGGACGGCGTGGCGCCGGTCAGCTCGACCAGTGCCGAGATCGACACCACCTCCACGAACTGGACCACCACCGTCGTCGGCGCGACCACCTCGTGGCTCGACGTGCGCAACCGTGAGGTCTCCTCGGGCAGGTTCTTCACCGCCGACGAGGCCGAGTCCGGCGCGGACGTGGTGGTGCTGGGCTCCGACACCGCCTCCGAGCTGTTCAGCGGCCCGTCCAACCCGGTCGGGCAGACGGTGACGATCGGCGGCACCCAGTTCACCGTGATCGGAGTGCTCGCCGACAGCGGCGCGTCCTCCAGCGGCACCAGCGAGGACGACACCGCGGTCATGCCGATGTCGACCGAGAAGGCGATCACCGGGTCCACCAGCTCCTCGGTCTCCACCGTGTACGTCGAGTCGACCGGCGGTGACACGCTGTCGGCGGCGTACCAGGAGATCAACGCGCTGCTGCTCAACCTGCACGACGTCACCGCCGACGACGCCGACTTCAGCATCTCCAGCCAGGAGTCGCTGGTCGAGACGGCGAGCGACACCAACGAGACCCTGTCGGTGCTGCTCACCGGAGTCGCCGCGATCTCGCTGCTGGTCGGCGGCATCGGGGTGATGAACATCATGCTGGTCTCGGTCACCGAGCGCATCCGGGAGATCGGCCTGCGCAAGGCGCTCGGCGCGACCCCGAAGGTGATCAGACGCCAGTTCATCATCGAGGCGGCTCTGCTCGGGCTCGCCGGCGGCGTCGTCGGCGTCCTGATCGCGTACGGCGGCGCACAGCTGCTGCCCAGCCTGATCGACCAACCGGTGTCGATGTCGGTGGTCGCGACCCTCGGCGCGCTGGGCACCTCGCTCGCTCTCGGCCTGGCCTTCGGCGTCTACCCGGCGAGTCGAGCCGCCAAGCTCACTCCGATCGACGCCCTGCGCAGCGAATGAGAGCCGCGATGAGCACCGTCTCCACGTCCCAGTCCCGCATCCACCCGAAACCAGTCGGCCCGAATCCAGTCGGAGAGAACACACCATGACCCGCACCGCCCGCGCCTTCCCGCTCGTCGCCCTGGCCGCCGCCGGCATCCTCAGCCTTGCCGCCTGCGGCAGCAGCACGTCATCGGCCTCGGACGGCTCCGGCACCGGAAACGACAGCAGCGGACAGCCGAGTGCGGCCGCCTCCGGAGCCCCGGGCGGGTCCGCCGGCGGCGGTGGCACCACCGGCCAGATCGCCGCGAAGAGCGGTAAGACGCTGCAGGTCCAGAACGACACCGACGGTCAGGTGGCGGTGACCTACAGCGGCTCCACCAAGATCACCGCGCAGGTCTCGGCCACGCTGGCCAAGGTCAAGGTGGGCAGTTGCGTGATGGTCACCTCCGACTCCTCGGACTCCACCGATTCCAGCACCGTGGCCGCGTCCAGCGTGCGGATCACCACCGCCAGCAACGGCGAGTGCACCGGTGGCTTCGGCGGCAACGGTGGCGGCAACGGCGGCGGTACGGCGCCGTCGGGTGGGAGCATGCCCAGCGGTGCGCCCTCGGACATGCCGTCCGGCATGTCCGGCGGCATGCCCAGCGGCGCGGCCTCCGGCGGCGCCGGCGGTGCCGGTGGCTTCGGCGGCGGCACCTTCGGCACGGTGACGGCGGTGAGCAAGAAGGGCTTCACCGTCGAGGCGACCCAGCCGAGCGGCGGCTCCTCCTCGACGTCCTCGACCTCCTCGGTCTCGGTGACCGTCTCCTCGGACACCACCTACACCACTACCGCCTCGGCCTCGGCCTCGGCGCTGAAGGTCGGCAAGTGCGTCACCGCCCAGGGTGACACCGACGACACCGGAGCGGTCACCGCCACCAGCATCTCGGTCAGCGATCCGGTCGACGGTGAGTGCACCAGCGGGTTCGGCGGCGGCAATGCCGGCGCGGGGAGTGGACAGTGAAGCGCTGGGTCCGGACCGGGGTGAGCTCGGCTGTCTTGGTCGTAGTGGTCGGCGGCGGCTACGCGGCGTACGCCGCGACCACGGGCGGCGTCGCCGGCTACCGCACCGCCGTGTCCACGACCGGTGACGTCGAACAGACCATCGCGATGTCGGGCACGATCTCCCCGAACGGCACCAGCGCGCTGGAGTTCGCCGCCGACGGCACCGTGACGATGGTGGCCGAGGTGGGCGAGAAGGTGAAGAAGGGTCAGGTCGTGGCGCGGCTGGACCGCAAGTCGCTGCGCCGCGACCTGATCAAGGCCAGGTCCACGCTCGCCTCGGCACGGGCCCAGTTGGAGACCGACGAGGACGCCGAGTCCGACTCGGTGTCGAGCTCCTCCACCAGCACAGATACCAGCACCGGGACCAACACCGGGACCGGCACCGGGACGAAGACCGGCAACGGGAGCCCGAACGGCGGGAAGAACACCGACAACCCCTCCGACGACACCAGCACCAGCACGGGCACCGACATCGCCACCGTGCTGCAGACGCTCGCCACACAGCAGAAGGCGGTGGTGAAGGCCCAGACCGCGGTCACCAAGGCGATCGCGGCAGCGGACGAGGCGCTGGAGACCCAGACCGAGGCCTGTGACCTGTCCTCGTCATCCTCGTCGTCCTCGGCGACCTCGTCCTCGTCGGCGACGACCTCGAGTGCGACCACGTCGGGGTCGACGGACTCGGCGGCGTACCTCACGGCTGCCGACAGCAGTGCGAGCGACTCCAGCTCGGACGACGAGACCAGCGCGACCGAGTCGGACTCCGCCTCGGCGAGCCCGTCGGAGTCGGCCACGTCGTCCACCGATGGCTCGTCCGACTCTGCCGACGACTCTGCCGACGACTCGGGCAGCGACGACTCCGGTGACGACCCGACGGATGGCACCACCACGGACCCGACGGATGGCACCACCACCGATCCCTCCACGGGTACCACCACCGAGCCGTCCACCGGGACCGACGACGCCACCGCCGAGTGCCTCGCGGCCATCGAGGCGGTCCAGGACGCGCAGCAGACGGTGGCCGACACGGAGTACTCCGGCGACACCAACCTGAAGGATGCGTTGGCCGACCTGACCGAGACGCTCACCACCTATGCCGCCGGTGTCTCCACCGGCACCGATACCGGGACAGGAACCGGGACGGGAACCGGGACGGGAACCGGGACAGGAACCGGGACTGGGACGGGCACCGGGAACAACGGAAGCACCCCGTCCGGCAACACCGGTAGCACAGGCAACACGGGCAGCACCGACAGCACCGGCACCGGCGACAGCACCAGCAGCGGAACCACCACCGTGACCGCCGCGACGATCGCCAGCGACCAGGCTGCCATCGAGGAGGCCAAGGTCGACGTGATCAGCGCGCGGACCGCTCTGGCCGGTGCGGTACTCCGTGCGCCGGCCGCAGGCAAGGTCGCGGCGGTCAACGTCGCGGTCGGGGACACCGCCTCCTCGGGGTCGGACGCGGTCACCATCGTCGCGCCCGGGCTCACCAGCCTGTCGGTGAGCGCGAGCAGCACCCAGGTCGCCAACCTCAAGGTCGGCCAGAAGGTCACCGTGACTCCGTCGGGCTCGGAGAAGAGCTATGGCGCGACGGTGACCCAGATCAGCCAGCTGGTCGACTCGTCCTCGGGCTCGAGCACCTATCCGGTGACGGTGACGCTGAACAAGCGTGGCCTGGACCTCCTCTCTGGCGGGACCGCCTCGGCGAAGATCGTCGTCGGCAGTGCCAAGGACGTGGTGACGGTGCCGACCTCGGCGGTCAACGACGGCACCGTGACGGTGCTGTCCCACGGCAAGACCAGCACCGTCAAGGTCACCACCGGCCTGGTCGGCACCAGCTCGACCGAGATCTCCGAGGGGCTCAAGGCGGGCCAGAAGGTGGTGCTCGCCGACCTTTCCGAGGCGCTGCCGAGCGGGGACTCCGACAGCTCTACCAGCGGACTCAGCGGTAGCGGCGGTGGTGGCGGCTTCAGCGGCGGGGCGCCGGGCGGGTTCGGAGGCAACGGTGGCTGAGTGGGACGAGAAGCTGGCCGAAGGCACAGCGAAGGCACAGAGAAGCGACCCAGGTGATTCACAGCAGGCACACAGTGACTATGGGCATGATGTGACCATGACTGCTGCTGCCACCGAGCTCACCCGCCCTGACGGTTCGCCGCTGCGCGTCCTCGTCGTCGACGACGAGGTCAACATCGCCGAGCTGATCTCGCTCGCTCTGCGCTATGAGGGCTGGGAGGTGAACGCGGCGCACACCGGCAGCAAGGCGGTCAGTGCGGTCCGGGAGTTCCACCCCGACGCGATCGTGCTCGACATGATGCTGCCGGACTTCGACGGGATGGAGGTGTTGCGTCGAGTGCGCACCACCTCGCCCGACGTGCCGGTCGTCTTCCTCACCGCCAAGGACGCGGTGGAGGACCGGGTGGCGGGACTGACCGCCGGTGGCGACGACTACGTCACCAAGCCGTTCTCCCTGGAGGAGCTGGTGGCTCGGCTGCGTGCGCTGATGCGCCGCGCCGGCGCGACGAAGATGGAGGAGCGATCGGTCTTGCGTGTCGGTGACCTGGAGATGGACGAGGACAGTCGGGAGGTGTTCCGCGGCGGCGAGGAGATCAACCTGACGGCGACCGAGTTCGAGCTGTTGCGCTATCTGATGCGCAACCCCCGCCGGGTGCTCTCCAAGGCGCAGATCCTGGACCGGGTGTGGAACTACGACTTCGGCGGCCAGGCCAACGTGGTCGAGCTCTACATCTCCTACCTGCGCAAGAAGATCGACGCCGGCCGGGAGCCGATGATCCACACGATGCGCGGAGCGGGGTACGTCCTCAAGCCGGCGAGCTGACGGTGAGACTCCTCCCGTCGCTGAGCGCACGGCTGGTGGTCACCTCGGTCGCGCTGGTGCTGTCGGTCAGCGTGCTCATCAGTGCCGTCACCGCGGTGGCGATGCACCACGTTCTGATGAGCCGCCTCGACAGCGACGTTCGCGACCTCGCCATCCAGAACAGCACCGGTCCGGGCGCCCACAACCTGCAGACCGGGCAGATGCGGGTGAGTCCGCGCCAGATCCTCGTCCTGGCCAGCGGGGACGATGTCGCCGGCGTGATCGGTTCGACGACCAACTTCAACCCCACCACCCTGGACGACGATGCGGCCGCGGCCGTGGCGGACGTCGACGACGACGCGCGGCCGCATACCATCGACGTACCCGGCTACGGCAGCTATCGGGTCGAAGCGCGAGACGTCGACGGATACGTGATCGTGATCGGTCTGCCGATGAGCGAGGTGGACGACACCATCACCAAGCTCGTCACCTGGGAGGCCGCGCTGACCCTCTTCGGCGTCGCGTGCGCCGGCGGGGCGGGTGTCTACCTGGTACGGCGCCAGTTGCGGCCGCTCAAGGACGTGGCCGCCACCGCGCACACCGTCGCGGCGCTGCCCCTCGCCTCCGGTGAGGTCACCGTGCCCGAGCGGGTGCCCGACCGACTCACCGACGAACGCACCGAGGTCGGCCAGGTCGGCTCGGCCCTGAACACGCTGCTCGACCACGTCGAGTCCTCGCTGACCGCGCGGCACCGCAGCGAGCAGCAGGTCCGTCAGTTCGTCGCCGATGCCTCGCACGAGCTGCGCACTCCGCTGACCACCATCCGCGGCTACACCGAGCTGGCGCAGAAGATGCCGGCCAACACCGGTCTCGCTCTGGCGAAGGTGGAGGAGGAGTCCGGCCGGATGACGGCGATGGTCGAGGATCTGCTGCTGCTCGCTCGGCTGGACCAGGGACGTCCGCTCGAGCGCGAGCCGGTCGATCTGACCAGATTGCTCCTGGACGCGGTCGACGACGCCCGGGTGGTCGATCCGACACGGAACTGGCGGTTGACGCTGCCGCCGTGGGTCAACCCCGAGGTGGACGCCTCGGTGGTGGTCACCGGCGACGAGCAGCGGTTGCACCAGGTGGTGATGAACTTGCTCACCAACGCCCGCCGCTACACCCCGCCCGGGACGACCGTCACCGTCACCGCTCGCCCCGACGGGTTCGACGTCCACGATGACGGACCGGGCTTCGAACCGGAGCTGGTGCCGCGGGCGTTCGAGCGCTTCACCCGCGGCGACGCCGCGCGGACACGTGAGGGCGGCGCCGGACTCGGCCTCTCCCTGGTGCACGCGATCGTGTCCTCGCACGGCGGGACGGTGACGCTGGCCTCGGAGCCGGGGAACACCACCATTTCGGTCCGGTTGCCGACCAACGGCGGCTGACGGATCTGTGCGGCTGGAAGTGGCGCGTGGCCGGGGGACACTCGCCCGCGGGATCGGCGCGCGACACGCGGCATGCTCCCGCGTGTCGCGGGTATTCACGCCACCCGAATGTCCTGCGTCAAGCAGGCAGCGCGGACTGCTCAGCCCGGCAGGTCGAGCATCCGCTGCAGCGCCATCGTGGCATGGTGCTCGGTCTCGGGATCGACGGTGATCCGGTTGACCACGACCCCGTCGACCAGCGACTCCAGCGCCCAGACGAAGTGCGGCAGGTCGATCCGGTTCATCGTGGAGCAGTAGCACACGGTCCGGTCGAGGAAGACGATCCGCTTGTCCGGGTGGGCGGCGGCGAGCCGCTTGACCAGGTTGAGCTCGGTGCCGATGGCGAACGCCGATCCGGGTGGTGCCGCCTGCACGGTGGCGATGATGAACTCGGTGGAGCCGACCAGATCGGCCTGTAGCACCACCTCGTGCTGGCACTCGGGATGCACCAGGACCTGGACATCCGGGATCTCGGCGCGCAGCTCGCCGATCGTGTCGGGGGAGAACCGGCCGTGCACCGAGCAGTGTCCCTGCCACAGGATCATCCTGGCCTCGCGCAGCTGCTCGGGCCTCAGCCCGCCGTTCGGCAGCCGAGGGTTCCACACCACGCAGTCCTTGAGCGAGAGTCCGAGCTTGAGCACGGCGGTGTTGCGACCCAGGTGCTGATCGGGCAGGAAGAGCACCTTCTGCTTCTGCTCGAAGGCCCACTCCAGCACCGTCTGGGCATTCGATGAGGTGCACACCACGCCGCCGTTGCGGCCGCAGAAGGCCTTGATGTCGGCCGAGGAGTTCATGTAGGTGACGGGTACGACGTCCTCGCCGATGCCCGCCTCGGCCAGCGCCTCCCAACAGGCCTCCACCTGCGCCAGCCGGGCCATGTCGGCCATCGAGCAGCCGGCGGCCAGGTCGGGCAGGATCACCTGCTGGTCGTCGCCGGTGAGGATGTCGGCGGACTCGGCCATGAAGTGCACGCCGCAGAAGACGATGTACTCGGCCTGCGGGCGGGCGGCCGCGTCCCGGGCGAGCTTGAAGGAGTCACCGGTGACGTCGGCGAACTCGATCACCTCGTCGCGCTGGTAGTGGTGACCCAGCACGAAGACCCGCTCGCCGAGCTTCGCCTTGGCGGCTCGCGCCCGTGCGACCAGCTCCGGGTCGGAGGCGGGCGGCAGGTCGCCGGGGCACTCCACGCCACGCTCGGAGTCGAGGTCGGTGCCGCGGCCCAGCGGGAGCAGCGGGAGATCGACAGTCGTCATGATCGAAGCCTAGACGCCGTACGAGCCGGGCCGGACGGGTGCTCACCGAACGGTTCGCCGAGCGCTACAGCAGCGCCCCGTGGTGCAGATACGGCGCCGGCGGCGCCAGGTCGCGCACCCCCAGTGCCCCGGAGAAGCCGAGGGAGAGCCGAGCGGCCAGACCGACGTCCAGCGCCCACTGGTTCGCGCCGGTGATGTGGGCGACCACCGGTGATTCGCCGGCGCGACCGAGCGACTCCCACAGCAGCCTGGTGGCGGTGGTCTCGTCACGGGCGGCGAGGAGCACCGGGCCGCGCTCCTCGACATAGGCATAGCCCTGTCCCGCACGGTCCACGATCAGGCTGCCCATCCGAGCCAGGCTCTGGTGATCCACCTCGTGCCCGGCGCCACGCAGATCGCGATCGATCGCGTCGAGCAGCTCGGTGTCGCCGGTGTCGCCCTCGCGGACGCCGTCGACCGGCGGGATCAGCGAGCGATCCAGGGTGCCGTGCAGCAGCATCATCGGGTGCAGTGCGAACCCGGCCAACCGGTAGCGCCGGAGCGCCGCCGGATCCGAGGAGGCCGACAGCATCGACCTGGTGCAGCCGCAGCGGTCGGCGTACCCCAGCACCGTCTCGAGCAGCCGGCGGCCCAGGCCGGCGCCCTGCCGGTGCGGTGCGACCGCGAAGGTGGCGAGGCACCACAGTCGTTGCCGCACGAAGGAGGTGGCGAACCCGGCCAGGCCGGTCCGGTCCGTGGCCACCCAGCAGCCCGCCGGATCGGTCTCCAGCCAGCGGCCGGTCCGGGCGATCCAGGTGGCCGCCCGTTCGGCCGGACGCCGCTGCGGCGGGGGCGCGCCGCGGGTGTGCATCCGCACGTCGACCTCGTAGAACGCCTCCGCGCTGACCCGCTCGGCGAGCGAGAGGTCGTCGGGCCGCATCGGCCGGATCACGAGATCGCTCACCGGCACACTGTAGGAGGCCGGTCCCGAGGTCGCATCCGAGATCCATCCCGCCGTGCGGTCGACGCGGGCCCGGCGGCTCCGGCGGAGACGGGCTGCAGGTGGTCGCGCTAGGTTGCCCCGCATGCGCATCGTGGTGGCCCCGGACAAGTTCGCCGGCACGCTGACCGCGCCGCAGGCCGCCGCCGCGATCGCGGCCGGCTGGAAGCGAGCCGATCCCACCGCGGAGCTGATCGAGCTGCCGATGGCCGACGGTGGCCCGGGCTTCGTCGACGTCCTGCATGCCGGGGTCGGCGGTCGGCTGGTCCCCGTCCAGGTCTCGGGCCCGTTCGGGGAGCCGGTGACGGCACGCCTGCTGCTCGACGGCACGACGGCGTACGTCGAGGCCGCACAGGCCTGCGGGCTGGTGCTCACCGGTGGTCGGACGCCCGAGCGCGCCTCGACGTACGGCGTCGGCGAGCTGGTGCTGGCCGCCCGCGCGGCGGGCGCCACCCGCATCGTGGTCGGCCTCGGCGGCAGC
>NZ_JASGET010000035.1:0-2858 GCF_047606145.1 Nocardioides sp.
CCTGGCCCGAGCATGGGTCCGCGTGATCTGGCGCTGCTGGCAAACCAACACCGCCTACAACCCCCAACCCCACGGAGGCGCCATGCAACTTCTTGCCGCCTGAGGTTGACCTAGGGAATCTCATGCCCCATGGTCGCCCCACGGCCGGACGCTGCCAACCGCCCTGAGGCAAGGCTGTGGACAGCCGTCGTACGACGACCATCCGGCTCTGCTCGTCAGCTCTGCTCGTCAGCTCTGTTCGGTCACGATCGGACGACCATCTGGCTCTGCTCGGCGACTGCGGGACGACCACTTGGCTCTGCTCGGCAGGGGTGGGACCACTATTTGGCTCTGCTCGCCGGTATGGGTCAGGGGGTATGGGTCAGTGGGAGTGGCGCCGCAGGCCGAAGGCGAGCCCGTCGACCAGGGCCTCCCAGGAGGCCTCGATGACGTTGGCACCCACCCCGACGGTCACCCAGGAGTCCTGACCGTCGCTGGTCTCGATCAGGACGCGGGTCTTGGCGTCGGTGCCGTGACCGGCGTCGAAGAGTCGCACCTTGTAGTCGATCAGCTCGAAGGAGGCGACCACCGGGTAGGCCTGGGTGATCGCCTCGCGCAGTGCCTGGTCCAGCGCGTTGACCGGGCCGTTCCCCTCGCCGGTGACCACGTATCGCGCGCCACCGGCGCGCAGCTTGACGGTGGCCTCGGTGGCCGGACCGCCCTGGGAGCGGGTCTCGGAGATGACCCGCCAGGACTCCACATCGAAGTACGACGGCCGCTCGCCGGAGACCTCCTCGATCAGCAGGAGCTCGAAGGACGCGTCGGCCGCCTCGAAGGTGTAGCCGCGCCCCTCCAGCTCCTTGACCCGCTCGGTGATCCTGGTCACCAGGTCACGGTCGCCGGACAGGTCGTAGCCGAGCTCCTTGCCCTTCAACTCGATGCTCGCCCGGCCGGCCATGTCGGAGACCAGCAGCCGCATGTCGTTGCCGACCCCGATCGGGTCCATGTGCTGGTAGAGGTCGGGGTCGACCTTGATCGCCGAGGCGTGCAGGCCGGCCTTGTGGGTGAAGGCCGAGGCGCCCACGTACGGCTGCCGGGCGGCGGGCGGCACGTTGGTCACCTCCGCGACCGCGTGTGCGGTCCGGGTCGCCTCGCGCAGCAGGCCGCCCGGCAGCACCCCGCGCCCGACCTTGAGCTCGAGGTTGGCCACCACCGAGATGAGGTCCGCGTTGCCGGTGCGCTCGCCGTAGCCGTTGATCGTGCCCTGCACGTGCGAGGCACCGGCCTCGACGGCGGCGAGCGTGTTGGCGACCGCGCAGCCGGTGTCGTTGTGGCAGTGGATGCCGACCCGGCCACCGGTGGCCGAGGTGACGTCGTGGACCACGTCGGCCACCCAGGACGGCAGCATCCCACCGTTGGTGTCGCACAGCGCCACCACCTCGGCACCGGCGTCGTACGCCGTGCGCAGCACCTCCAGGGCATAGTCACGATTGGCCCGATAGCCGTCGAAGAAGTGCTCGGCGTCCAGGAAGACCCGCTGCCCCTCGGTGCGCAGGTGGGTGATGGTGTCGCGGATCATGGCGAGGTTCTCGTCCAGGGTGGTGCGCAGGGCGAGCTCGACATGCCGGTCGTGGGACTTGGCGACCAGCGTCACCACGCCCGCGCCGGAGTCGCGCAGTGCCGCGACCAGGGGGTCGTCGGCGGCCCGGACCCCGGCCCGACGGGTCGCCCCGAATGCGGCGAGCTGGGCGTGCTCGAGGCTGAGCTCGGCCTTGGCGCGGGCGAAGAACTCGGTGTCCTTGGGGTTGGCGCCCGGCCAGCCACCCTCGATGTAGCCGACCCCGAGACCATCGAGCTGACGCGCGATGGCCAGCTTGTCGCCGACGGAGAGGTTGAGCCCCTCCTGCTGAGCGCCGTCGCGCAGCGTGGTGTCGTAGACGTGGAAGCCGGTGTCCATGTGTTCGCCTGTCCGTGTGTGGCCGGTCTGTGTTCGCAGGTCTGTGTCGTAGGTCTGGGAGTTGATCGTGGGCACAAAAAAACCTCTCGCGGACGAGAGGTGGGCGCGCTGTCGGGGTGACAGCGCGCTAGCTAATGATGATCGCGGAGGCGGTCGAGATCAGCATGCCGGTCATGGTGCCACGCGATCCGGTGCCGCGGCGGCGAAGTCTCAGGATGCGGTCGGGGCCGGGAGGCATCGGTATCAGGACCGATCGGTCCGTCGGCCGGTCAGCTCAGCAGGTGGGCGACCTTGGGCTGGTCGTCGTCGGGCGCCCACCGGATGCCGTGGGAGAGCGTCGACCAACCGAGCGCCGCCGCCAGTGCGAGTACGACGAGCATCCCCACGCCCCACCTGCGCGGCTCGGCGGCCAGCGGGTGGCCGACTCGTCGCAGCGGGCCGCGGAGCCGATCGCTGCCCGGTCCCAGGGCGAGCATCGCGGTGAGCATCACCCCGCCGACGAACAGGTCGAGGGTGAGGCTGCTGCCCAGCGCGAACGCGATGAGCATCACCGCCAGCGCGAGCCCGACCGACCACAACAGCAGCAGCAGCGTGGTCGGGATCGACCGCACCAGCTCCCAGGGGGCGCGCACCACGACCCGTGGCGCGTCGTACCACTTGGCGCCGCGCAGCAGGCGGCGCTCGGCCAGGTCGGTGGCGCCGTACGAGCCGGTGCGCAGCAGCCACACCAGCAGCGCCATCACGCCGAGCGCGATCCAGGGCGCCGCGGCGGTCGCGGCACCGCCGACCACCACGAGCGCGGTGGCCAGCGCGCCGCGCCGGAACCGTACGGCGAACGGCGGCCGCGCCGGACTCGACCCGACCGACAGCGGATCTCCCGGCGCGACGCCGGGGCCGGCGGCGCCCGGCGCGGTCTCGACCC
>NZ_JASGET010000036.1:0-7413 GCF_047606145.1 Nocardioides sp.
CGCCGGGTCGCGGGCGGGCGCCCCACCGGGCCCGCGGCGGTGGTCGACGACTGCGGTGCGAGCTCGTCCCCGACCGGACCAGGGCACGCAGCGGCATCAGGGTGTCGTTGGTGACCAGCCCGGCCCAGACCAGCTCCCACAGCGCGGCCGAGAGCGACCGCGCCTCCTCGACCTCCGCGACCTCCACGGCGTCCGCGAGCTGGCGGAAGAACCACGCGCCTCCGGGGGCGAGCACGTCGAGCACCCGGCGGGCCAGGTCGCTCACCGCGCCGGCGTCGGCCTCGGGGACGGTCAGCTCCGCGGTCTCGGCCAGATGCAGCGAGATCCACCCATCGGTGCCGGGCAGGGCGGCATGCCCGGCCCACAGCACCTCGCCGGCGGCGGTCAGCTCGTCGAGGAACGAGGGCTCGTAGTCGATCACCCGGGCGGGCAGGATCAGCGACTCCAGCGCACTCGCCGGCACCGTCGCTCCGGCCAGCTGCTCCACCACGGCGAGCACGCCGTCCACGCCGCGGGGCCCACGGTGCCGGCCCTGGGCCCGTACGCCGACCTGCTGCCATGCCGGCAGGAAGCGCCCGAGCGCGGCCGGGGCGACCGGTTCGATCTCCTGGCGCAGCCGGGCCAGCGAACGGCGCCGCAGCGTCCGCAGCACGTCCGCGTCGCACCACTCCTGGCGTCCCGGCACCCCGGCGGGCCGGAACTCTCCGTCCAGCACCCGCCCGCGGGCGGCCAGCCGGGCCAGGGTGTGCCGGACCACGGCCGGTCCGATCCCCAGCCGGGCGGCGACCTCGTCGGCGGTGAACGGACCGTGGCCGCGGCCGTAGCGCGAGACCAGGTCGCCGACCGGGTCCTCGACCGGTTCGGCGAAGGCGCTCGGCACGCCCGGCGGCACCGGGACCCCCAGGCCGTCGCGCAGCCGCCCGACGTCCTCGACCACCGCCCAGCGCTCCTCGCCGGCGACCCGGACCTCGACGATCCTCCTGGTCGCGGCGAGCTCGGCCAGCCAACCGGCGACCAGCTCGGCCGACTCCGGGTCGGTGCGCGCCACCACCTCGGCGGCGTCGAGCGGGCCGAGCACTCGGATCAGGTCGACGACGCCCTCCGCCCCGCGTGCGCGTCGGCCGGGCGCCAGTCGCTGGAGCTCGGCCTCGACCTCGGCGAGCACGGTGGGATCGAGCAGTTCGCGCAGCTCCGCGCGACCGAGCAGCTCGGCGAGGAGTCCCTGGTCGAGGGTGAGCGCGGCCGCGCGGCGCTCGGCGATGGGAGAGTCGCCCTCGTACATGAACTCCGCGACGTAGGAGAACAGCAGGCTGCGCGCGTACGGCGACGGCGACGGGGTCGCGACGTCGACCACCTGCACCTCGCGGCGCTCGATCCTGCCCAGCAGCGCCACCAGGGCGGGCAGGTCGTAGACGTCGCGCAGGCACTCGCGGACCGCCTCCAAGACGATCGGGAACGACGGGTACTGCGCGGCGACCTGGAGCAACGCCGCCGACCGCTGTCGCTGCTGCCACAGTGGGCTGCGCCGGCCGGGATCGCGTCGCGGCAGCAGCAGCGCCCGCGCCGCGCACTCCCGGAACCTGCTGGCGAACAGCGCCGAGCCGCCCACCTCGGTGGTCACCAGGTCCTCGATCTCGTCGGCGCCGAAGACCACCGCCTCGGCCCCCGGTGGCTCGGCATCGGTGTCCGGGACCCGCACCACGATCCCGTCGTCGGAGGCGACCGCCTGGCCGTCCACGGCGTACCGCTCCCGCAGCCGGGCGTTGATCGCCAGCGCCCACGGTGCATGCACGCTCAGCCCGTACGGCGAGTGCAGCACCAGGCGCCAGTCGCCGAGCTCGTCGCGGAACCGCTCAACCACGATGTGGGTGTCGCTCGGCAGGATCCGGGTCGCCTCCAGCTGCTCGTGCAGGTAGCCGACCAGGTTGCCGGCGGCGTACTCGTTCAGGCCCGCCTCGCACGCCCGGTTCACCGCCTCGCCGCGGGGGAGGGACGCCAGCTGCCGGGCGTAGCCCCCGAGTGCCTGGCCGAGCTCGGCCGGCCGGCCGAGGCTGTCCCCCTTCCAGAACGGCAGCCGCCCGGGGACGCCGGGGGCGGGGGAGACCAGCACCCGGTCGTGGGTGATGTCCTCGATCCGCCAGCTGGTCGCGCCGAGCGCGAACACGTCGCCGACCCGGGACTCGTAGACCATCTCCTCGTCCAGCTCGCCCACCCGCCTGCCGGAGCCGGCCTCGCCCACCAGGTAGACGGCGAACAGGCCACGGTCCGGGATGGTCCCGCCGCTGGTCACCGCCAGTCGCTGGGCGCCGGGCCGGCCGGTGATCACCCCCGCCACCCGGTCCCACACGATCCGCGGGCGCAGCTCGGCGAAGTCGTCGGAGGGATAGCGCCCGGCCAGCAGGTCGAGGGTGGCCTCGAACGCGCTGCGTGGCAGCTGGGCGTAGGGGGCCGCACGGCAGACCAGCGCGTAGAGGTCGTCCACGTCCCAGGAGTCCAGCGCCGCCGTCGCGACCACCTGCTGGGCGAGTACGTCGAGCGGGTTGGCCGGGATGCGCAGCGACTCGATCAGGCCGGCCCGCATCCGCTGCACGCTGAGCGCGGCCGGAGCGAGGTCGCCGCGATGCTTCGGGAACAGGACGCCGCGCGACACCTCGCCCACCTGATGGCCGGCCCGGCCGACCCGTTGCAGCGCGCTCGCCACGCTGGGCGGCGACTCGATCTGGATCACCAGGTCGACCGCGCCCATGTCGATGCCGAGCTCGAGGCTGCTGGTGGCCACCACGGCCGGCAGCCGACCGGCCTTGAGGTCGTCCTCGATCAGCGCACGCTGCTCCTTGGAGACCGAGCCGTGGTGGGCCTTGGCGATCACCGCCGCGGCGCCCTGGGACTGGCCGGAGGCGGCCATCACCTGTGCCGGCGGACCGCTGCGGGTGCTCCCGATCGAGCCCGCGGCCCCGGGTCTCTCCCCGGTCCGGCCGAGCCGTTCCGCGGCGATCTCGTTCAGCCGCGCGGTCAGCCGCTCGGCCAGCCTCCTGGAGTTGGCGAAGACGATGGTGGAGCGGTGCGCCTCGATCAGGTCGGCCACCTCCTCCTCGACATGGGGCCAGATCGACCGCTCCGGAGCCTCGGTGTCCTCGCCGTACCCCTCCTCGGGCGCAGCTGTGCGGCGCCCGTCTGCGCCGTCGGCCTCGGGCGCGGTCATGTCCTCGACCGGGACGACGACCCGCAGGTCCCACTGCTTCTCGGCGGGCGGCGCGACGACCTCGACCGGCTGGGTGCCGCCGAGGAAGCGGGCCACCTCCTCGGTCGGACGGACGGTCGCGGACAGCCCGATGCGCTGCGCCGGCGTCTCCAGCAGCGCGTCCAGTCGCTCCAGGGTGAGTGCCAGGTGGGCGCCGCGCTTGGTGCCGGCGACCGCATGGATCTCGTCCACGATCACGGTCTCCACCCCGCGCAGCGACTCGCGCGCCTGGCTGGTCAACATCAGGAACAGCGACTCCGGGGTGGTGATCAGGATGTCCGGTGGCGTACTCACCAACCGGCGCCGATCGCCGGCCGGGGTGTCTCCGGACCGGACCCCCACGGTGAGCTCGGGCAGCGTGCGGCCGAGGCGCGCGGCGGTCTGTCGGATCCCCGTCAGCGGGGCGCGCAGGTTGCGCTCGACATCGACGCCGAGCGCCTTGAGCGGGCTGATGTAGAGCACCCGGCAGCGGCGCTCCTTCGCCGGTGGGGCGGCGCCCAGCAGGCGGTCGATCGAGGCCAGGAATGCGCTCAACGTCTTCCCGGAGCCGGTCGGCGCCACCACCAGCGCATGGTGGCCGGCGGCGATCGCCCGCCACGCGCCGGACTGGGCGGCAGTGGGCTCGGCGAAGGCGGCCTCGAACCAGGCCCGGGTCGGCTCGCTGAACCGGGACAGGGCGGAGGACTCCTCGGCGCTCACCCAGCCATCCTGACACCGAGCACCGATAGGACCGCCGACGATGCTTTCAATCAATGGCAACGCCGATGAAGCGCGGCCCGGTCCGACCCTACGGTGAGCGCCATCACATCGTGTGACTGCCGTCACCCGTGGCTGCCGACCGACCCGAGCCGTAGAAGGAAGAGCCCGATGACCACGACCCTCGCCCCAGCCGCGCCGACCTCGGTGGCCCACCGGATCCGGATCGCGATCCCGATCAGCGTGCTGTTCGCACTGGTCGGCGGCGCGCTCGCGGTGCTGATCGGCCGGTTCCTCCTCGGCCTGCCCGGCGGTGCGGCGGTCAACGTCGCGGGCCACGCGCTCTCCGGCGCGGTGGCCGGATTCGTCGCCGGCCTGGGCTCGATCCGACTCTACGAGCGCGGCGCCGGCCGTCGGCGTACCAATCCGGATGCGCACGCCCAGGCGCTCACCTCCGGGGTGATCGGCGCGGTCATCGACGCCGTGATGAGCGCCCTGATCAACGGCATCGCCATCGGCGTGCCCGCGACGCTTGCCACCCAGACCAGCAACCACGTCGTCACCGGGGTGATCAGCGGCCTGATCGCGGCCTTCATCGGACTCATGGTGCACCAGCACAAGACGGCCCGGCTGCGCTGAGGCGTTGCCGGCGGCGGGACCATTCGTCTAGGTATGCAGCCGAGTGCGCACTTCCCACGTGGAGTTCCACCTGGGAAGTGCCCGTCGGTCTGCATACCTTGCTGAACCGTCGGCGGCACCGCCTACGCTTCGGGGCGTGAGCAAAGCGCCCGCCAGCAGTGACCCGATGATCCTGGCCCGTGGCCTGCGCAAGTCGTTCGGCGACTTCGAGGCGGTCCGGGGGATCGACGTCGAGGTGCCGCGTGGGATGGCGTTCGGCTTCCTCGGGCCGAACGGCGCCGGCAAGTCCTCGACCATGCGGATGATCTGCTGCGTCTCCCCGGTCAGCGGCGGCGAGCTGCGCATCCTCGGCCTCGACCCTGCCGTCGACGGTCCGCAGATCCGTTCCCGGATCGGGGTGTGTCCTCAGGAGGACACCCTCGACACCGAGCTGAACGTGGCGGAGAACCTCTACGTCTACGGCCGCTACTTCGGGCTTCCTCGCGGCGTCGTCCGCGAGCGGATCGCGGAGCTGCTGGACTTCGTCCAGCTCACCGACAAGGCGAGTGCCAAGGTGGAGGACCTCTCCGGCGGGATGAAGCGGCGGCTCACCATCGCCCGCAGCCTGATCAACAGCCCCGAGATCCTGATCCTCGACGAGCCCACCACCGGTCTGGACCCGCAGGCGCGGCACGTCATCTGGGACCGGCTCTTCCGGCTCAAGCAGCAGGGCGTGACGCTGGTGCTCACCACCCATTACATGGACGAGGCCGAGCAGCTCACCGATCGACTGGTGGTGATGGACCACGGTCGGATCGTCGCCGAGGGCTCGCCGCTCGAGCTGATCTCGACCTACTCCTCCCGCGAGGTGGCCGAGCTCCGCTTCGGCATCGGCGAGCACGAGGGGGTCGCGGCGATGGTCGAGGACCTGGCGGACCGGATCGAGGTGCTGCCCGACCGGCTGCTGATGTACGGCGAGGACGGCGAACGGATCCTCGAGTCGGTCCACGCCCGCGATCTGAAGCCAGCCGCCACCCTGGTGCGCCGCTCCTCGCTGGAGGACGTGTTCCTGCGCCTGACCGGACGGACGTTGGTGGACTGATGGCCCCACTGGAGTCGACGGCGCCGGCCGGGGTGTGGCACGGCGCGCTGCGACAGCTCGACTACTGGGCGATCGTCTATCGGCGTACCTGGAAGGGCAGCGTGATCACCTCCTTCGTCACGCCGTTCCTCTACATCCTGGCGATGGGCGTGCTGCTCGGCGGCTTCGTCGACGCCGATCCGAGCACGCTCGACGGCGCCACCACCTACCTCGCCTTCGTCGCACCCGGAATGGTCGCGAGCCAGGCGATGACGACCGTCTTCGGCGAGGTCACCTATCCGGTGATGGGGATGGTGAAGTGGCAGCGGATCTACTTCTCCATGACCGCCAGCCCGCTCGGAGTGGGCGACATCATCGCCGCTCAGCTGGGCTTCGTGCTCTTCCGGGTGCTGACCAGCTGTGCGGTCTTCCTGGTCGTGCTGGCACCGTTCGGCGTCTTCGAGTCCTGGTGGGGCACGCTGCTCGCGCTGCCGGTCCAGGGGCTGCTCGGGCTCGCGTTCGCCACGCCGATCTTCGCCTTCTCGGCCGGGTTGCGCGACGAGTCGGCCTTCTCCCTCGTCTTCCGGCTGGGGATGATCCCCCTCACCCTGTTCTCCGGCACCTTCTTCCCGATCGGCAACCTCGGCGTGGTGGGCGAGACGATCGCCAAGGTGACCCCGCTGTGGCAGGGCGTGCACCTGACCCGGATGCTGGTGCTCGGCCAGGTCGAGGCCGGCTGGGCGGTCCTCCACGTCGCCTACCTGGCGGCGCTGGCCGCCCTCGGCTGGTGGTGGGCGGTACGGCGCCTGGGTCGGAGGCTCGTCCAATGATCAGCGCCGCCACGCTGCGGGCCGCGACCGCCGGCGCGCAGCCCCGGCCACTGGGTGCCGGCGAGGCCACCCTGCTGCTGTTGCAGCGCAACCTGCTGGCCTACCGCCGGGCCTGGTACGTCTTCCTCACCGGCTTCCTGGAGCCGGTCTTCTACCTGTTCTCGATCGGCATCGGCGTCGGCAAGATCGTGCACGGCTTCGACTTCAACGGCGAGCCGATCGGCTACCGCGAGTTCGTCGCCCCCGGCATGGTGGCCGCCTCGGCGATGAACGGCGCGCTGCTGGATGCGACCTTCAACTTCTTCTTCAAGCTGAAGTACAACAAGCTCTTCGACCAGATGCTGGCCACCCCGCTGAGCACCCTCGACGTGGCCCGCGGCGAGCTCGCCTGGTCGCTGCTGCGCGGCGGGGTCTACTCGGCCGCGTTCCTGGTGGTGATGCTCGCGATGGGGCTGATCGACTCCTGGTGGGCGGTGCTGGTGCTGCCCGCCGCGCTGCTGATCGGGCTCGCCTTCGGTGCCGTCGGGATGGCGCTGACCACCTGGATGCGTTCCTGGCAGGACTTCGAGTACGTCACGCTCTCCACGATGCCGCTCTTCCTCTTTTCCGCGACCTTCTTCCCGATCACCGCCTTCCCCGACTGGCTTCGCTGGGTGGTGGAGTGCACCCCGCTCTACCGCGGTGTGGTGCTGTGTCGCGAGCTCACCACCGGTGCGCTGAGCTGGGGATCGGCGGTCTCGGTGGTCTACTTGATGGCGATGGGGCTGATCGGGCTGGCCGTCGTACGGCGCCGGCTCGACCGGCTGCTGCTCACCTGAGAGGGTGGCCGGATGAGAAGCCCTATGTCAAGCCGCCCCGGTCTGGCTGGCGAGGAAGCGTTGCAGGGCGCGGTGTCGGGCGGGGTCGTAGGCGAGGTCGTCTTGCCAGCAGTGCCAGATGATGTGGAG
>NZ_JASGET010000037.1:0-3946 GCF_047606145.1 Nocardioides sp.
ACGTCAGCGAGCTCAGGTAGGAGGTGCCACTCACCGTCCACACACTCGACCCGGCCAGCGTCACGATCACACCGTTGTTGACCACCTCGGCCGGCGTGTTGGTCACCACGCCGAGCTCCTCGTAGTTGGAGAAGTTGATGGTGCTGGCGTTGTGCTTCGCGGTGGAGGCGGAGATGATGCCGTTCACCTCGCAGTCGGTGAAGCTCAGCACCAGGTTCTGGCCCTCGATGTCGCCGTTGCCACCACCGAGGACCGAGTTGTAGAAGTCGCCGTTCAGCTTGATGGCGGTGAAGTCACCGGTGGCGTCATCGCTGTCCGCGGTGGTCGTGTCCCAGCTGTCGGACTTGGTCGCGGCGTCGGTCGGCTCGACGTAGTCGACCGTGTACTCCCTGCTCCACGGCTTGTCGGTGGCCGTCGTGCTGCCCGGGTTGTCGTTGTCCATCAACTGGTAGATGACGCCGGTGCCGGACTTGATGCTGGCGCCGTCGGAGCCGTCCACCGTGATCGAGGACTGGGCGGCCTTGGACAGGAAGGCCGTCTGCGCGGTGCGCAGGGCGGTCCGGCCGTCGATCGTCACCGGGCCGACGTCTTGCCACATGAAGCCGAACTTCCGCGACCGCAGGTAGCAGGCCCGGGAGAGCACCGAGTTGATGTCGTCCTTGGTCAGACCCAGGTCATAGGTGTTGTTGAGCTCCCGGACCGCCTTCTTGGTGGAGTCACCGTAGTGCGTGCCCGCCGCACCGAAGTTGATCATGATGTAGCTGCCGACGTTCATCCGAGTGCCGAGGAAGTGCTCGGTGACATCGCCGATCCCGTAGCTGCCGTAGCCGTCGGTCTTGACCGACTCCAGGGTGGAGTCGATGGAGACCAGGATGCAGTCGGTCCCCGAGTCCACCGAGAGGCAGCCCCAGTTGTCGACGGTGACGGTGGTGCCCAGGTACGTCGCCCGGGTCGAGTCGCCCAGCAGGTTGGTGGTCCGCACCGTGCCGTACATGCCCAGCAGCCATGGGCAGGTCATCATGAAGCTGGTGTCGCCGGTGTTCTCGTAGTCGTCCGGCAGGACGCCGTCCTTGCAGGACAGGTCGGAGTTCTTGACCACCAGCTGGCTGCCGCCGTCGGCGATCACGGCCGTCCGCACCACGCCCTTGTTGTGGATCTTGGTGTTCTCCACCCGCATGGTGGTGTCGGTCCCGGTGGCGTAGACCGCGGAGCCGTAGCCGATGAAGTCGAGGCGGCCGTTGCCGTGGTAGGCGATCTTGGCGTTGGCGATCCGGTAGTCGCCACCGGCCACGTAGATGCCGTTGAACGCCTCGCCGGTCGAGCGCAGCTTGACCCCGCGGGCGACCGAGTCGCGCAGCACGCCGCCCTGCACGGCGGAGAGCACCGAGCGATCGGTGTCGATGCCGTCGGCGTCGACGTAGACCGCCTGACGCAGCGGCCAGGTGCGGCTGTTGTAGGTGACGTCGTTGGCGGTGGCCACGTCCAGCACCACGCTGCCGCTGTAGGTGCCGGCGGCGATGTAGGTGGCGATGCCGTCGTCGGTGTAGAGGTCCTCGAGCGTCGAGCCGGTCTCCACCCCGTTGACCGTGAGCGACAGCGAGTATCCGTCGGGTACCGCGAGCGTGCCGCCGTCCTCGATCACGAGCTGGGAGAGCTCGGTGGTCTCGGTCAGGGTGACAGTGTCCCCGGAGGCGACGGTGAGGGTGTCATCGGCGGCGAACGCGCCGGCAGCCTTCGACTCGATGACCGGGGACCAGCCGACGAGACCGGCGGCGCCCAGGCCGGCGGCGGCGACAAGCAGGCCGCGTCGTCCGACGCCGCGGGCGGCCACGGAACCGGACGGCGACTCGGTGGTGGCAACGCCGCGCCCGGAGCGGAACGGACGCAAGGTGCGATCTGACATGGGTGCTTCCTCCATGGATCGGGCAGGCACGCGCCGGCCCTCGTGGATGGCGGACGTTGCCCGGAGCGCTCCGGACCACGCCCATGAGACGCCCATCACGTTAGAGTGTCGACAGAAGGAAGGTCAATGACTGAAGGCGACCTCACAGGAAAGCGTGTCGCCACCAATGTGTCGCACAATATGTCGACACAATCTCGCCGAGCGGCGGCACCGCGCGATGGGCACCGACGCTGGGTCTCGCCCGCCACGAGTCCGTCGGGTCGTGTCGAGCAGTGCCGCGAGCCTCGTCGGGTCACGGCGCCGCCCGCGTCGCGTCAGGAGAGGTGTGGCTTGACCTGCTCGGTGTAGATCTTCTCCAGGGCCGTGCGCAGTGAGCTCATCTCGCTGGCGACATCCTTGTGCTGGGTCAGGATGTTGGCGCAGTGGTTCGCCATCTCGATGTCGCCGCTGGGCAGGAAGACCCGGGCCCAATCCTGGCTGCGGGTCAGGTCGAGCTGCTTGATCGCGATCTCGGCCTGCGGCACCTTCTTCAGCAGCGCCGAGGTGTCGGCGGACTTGCGGATCGGCATGTAGCCGGTGCGCCGCAGACCGTGAAGACGGCGGTGGTCAGCAGCACCGATGAGGCCTCGCCGTCGGAGAAGAAGTCGAGGTAGTTGCCGAAGCCCACCTTGGTCGCGGTCAGCGAGCCGAGCGTCCAGTTCAGCGTCGAGTAGTACACGTTGACGATCAGCGGCCGATAGGTGAACGCCACGATCAGGATCACGTTCGGCGCCACGAAGGCGAGGAAGACCAGCCACTCCTTGAGCCGGCGTGCGGTCAACGGGCGTCGAGCCGCCCGGGGCGCGCGCACCGACTCCGACCCGAGACTCACGCTTCGGGAGTCAAGCAACCCGCCGTAGCGTGCAGGTGCGGTCCGACCGGCCGGGAGGCATCGGGTTGAGGAATCAGCGGTGAACGAGCCAGCGCGCCAGCAACGTGCCGTCGGTCTCGATCAGGCCGGCCAGCTCCAGCGGTACGTCGACCCCCGGGCCGCGCAGGATCCGCGGCCCGTCCCCGGCCAATAGGCGCGGCGCCAAGGTGTGGCACAGCTCGTCGACCAGGCCGGCGCGGACGAGGTCGCCGAGCAGGCTCGGCCCGCCCTCGCACAGGATGTGCGTCAGTCCGTCGGCGTGAAGCGCGGCGACCAGACGGGCGAGGTCGACCTCGGTCTCGCCGACCACGTAGACGTGCTCCTCGCCGAGCAGCGCACGCGCCTCGGCCAGCCCGGGCGCCGTCTCGACGGTGGCGAGCCGGATCGCGCCGCGACGAGCGCCGCGGGCCCGCTCGGGCACCACCCCGCGTCGGGTGACCATCACGATCGGCGGTTCGTCGGCGTCGCTCCCGGTGTAGCCCTCCACGCGAGCCGTGCCCGCGCCCACCAGGATCACCTCCGCGAGCGACCGCAGCAGCGCGAAGACGTCTCGGTCGGCGCCGGTGTTGACGGTGCCGCTGCGGCCGTCCGAGCCGGTCGCGCCGCCGTCGACCGAGCTGACCATGTTGGCCCGCAGCCACGGCAGCCGCGGCGGTCGGTAGCAGTCCCGCAGGCCTGCCGGCGTACTCGGGTCACCGCCGCCGACCAGCGCCCTCGACCGATCACCGCTCATACCTCACCACCCAGTAGCGCACCCCGTACGGTGCGTCGTCGTAGTCCACCCGGACCCGCTCCGTCCCGGTGAGCAGGTCGGCCAGCGCCGGCAGACCACCGGTGCTCGCCCACAGCTCGGCGGCGAGTGCGGGGTCGGCCGCGCGCAGGGCACCGGGGTCCGGGGTACGCAGCGCCTTGTCGAGTGCCGCGTCGAACTCGGCCGCGCGAGGGTCGTACGGTCCCGGGGAGGCGTCGGTGAGCCGGGCGCTGCCGTTGAGCACGACGACCACACCGGACTCGCGACCAGACACGGGAACGGGCTCGGGAACGGGCTCGGGAACGGGCTGGGGACCGAGGCCTCCGGCGGCGGCCTGGAGCGCGCGGACGACGCGCTCGCCCTGGGCGTCCGCGACGATCCG
>NZ_JASGET010000038.1:0-38796 GCF_047606145.1 Nocardioides sp.
CCGAGTGGCCGAGCCGCGCACCGGCAGCGGCAGCAGCACCCGCACCTCGGCGTCCGACGCGGCGACCAGGCAGGCCCGACCGACGACCTCGGCCGCGCGCAGGCACGCCGCCACCAGCTCATCGAGCTCCGAGGCCGCGGCCGGCCCGGTCCGTGCCGCTCGTGAGGCGATCGGGCCCGGGGTGGCGGGGCGCAGGGCCAGGCCGACGTACCGCCGCTCGGAGACCGCGATCCCCGCCATCGCGGCCTGCCGGGCGAGTTCGGGTTCGCCGGGGGTGGCGAGCAGGCGGGCCAGCAGCTCCTGGTGCAGCCGGCGCTGTCGCGAGTCGCGGTTGCGATCGTGCAGTCGATGCATCGCCAGGGCCGCGGCGGCTCGTTCGGCGACCGCTCGCAGCCGGGCCGTCGGTGGGGTCGGCGACTCGATCACCAGCCGTCCCCAGCCGCGCTGTGGCCGGCCGATCCGGCTCAGCAGCCACCCGTTGCTCGCGTCCCAGGCGGTGCGTTCGCTCGGGTCGACGGCACGCGAGCGGCGTTCCCAGTCGGCGAGGAAGTCGGCCACGTCACCGGGTCCGGGCCGATAGTCGAGCACCTGGTGCGTCGCTCCCTCCCAGGCGACGGCGGATCCCGACAGCTGTTGGGTGGCGGCCAGGATCTCCTCCGGTCCGGCCTCGGCGACGCTGAGCTCGGTGAAGGTGTCGTGCACCCGCTGTGCCTCGCGGAGCTCGGCGAGCTGCTGATCGACCAGGCGTTCGCCGACCGCCTGGGTGATGGCCGCGAAGCGGACCACCCGGCGCAGGGCGACCAGGGGCAGGCCGAGTCGATCGGCGGCCTCGACCAGCGGGTCGGGGAGGGCCCGCCAGCGGCGGCCCAGCTCGATCATCAGACCCGCGGCACCGGACTCGACCAGGCTGTGCACGAAGGTGACCAGCGCCTCCGGATCGTCGGCCAGCGCGATCCCGGTGGTCAGCACCAGGTCGCCACCACGCAACAGCGGCGCGATGTCGGCCAGCTCGGTGGAGTGCACCCAGTGCACCGGGCGGTCCAGCGCCGGGGACCCGGCCAGCACCACCGGGTCGGCGCTGCGCACGATGGGCAGCTCCAGCACGTCGCTGACGGTGAGCATCGGCGGCCTTCAATCTGTCGGGGTTCGGCGCAGATATCTTACAGACTGTCGGGTCGGGCGGTGATCCGCGCGCGGGATCCTGAAGGCACCCCCCGCTCGAGAGGAAATAGCATGCCCAACCCCGCGCCGGACCCCGTGTCAGGCTCCGTGTCACCGACCATCGTGCACTGGGCGGCAGGATCGTCGTACGCCGGCACCGGCGACCGCACCAGCGAGGTGACCAACCCCGCGACCGGTGCCGTCACCGGCCGGCTGGCCCTCGCCTCGCGCGAAGATGCCGAGCACGTCATCGCCGCGGCGGCCGAGGCCGCGCCCGGCTGGGCGAAGACCTCGCTGGCGCGCCGTACCGCCGTGCTGTTCGCCTTCCGCGAGCTGCTCAACGCGCGGCGCGACGAGCTCGCCGCGATCATCACCGCCGAGCACGGCAAGGTGCTCTCCGACGCGCTCGGCGAGATCGCCCGCGGCCAGGAGGTGGTCGAGTTCGCCTGCGGCATCTCGCACCTGCTCAAGGGCGGGCACTCCGAGAGCGTCTCCACCAACGTCGACGTCCACTCCAAGCGGGATCCGTTGGGCGTGGTGGGCATCATCTCGCCGTTCAACTTCCCGGCCATGGTGCCGATGTGGTTCTTCCCGATCGCCATCGCGACCGGCAACACCGTCGTCCTCAAGCCGAGCGAGAAGGACCCGACGGCCGCGATCTGGCTGGCCCGGCTGTGGCAGGAGGCCGGTCTGCCCGACGGCGTCTTCAACGTCCTGCAGGGCGACAAGGTGGCCGTCGACGCGCTGCTGACCAGCCCCACCGTGCAGGCCATCAGCTTCGTCGGCTCGACCCCGATCGCCGAGTACGTCTACCAGGAGGCCGCCAAGCACGGCAAGCGCGTGCAGGCGCTCGGCGGGGCCAAGAACCACATGGTGGTGCTGCCCGACGCCGACCTCGACCTGGCCGCCGACGCCGCGGTCAGCGCCGGCTTCGGCAGCGCCGGTGAGCGCTGCATGGCGATCAGCGCGCTGGTCGCGGTCGGCTCGATCGCCGACGACCTGGTCGCCCGGATCGCCGACCGGACCCGCAGCCTGCTGATCGGCGACGGCAGCGGTGAGGCCACCGCCGCCGCGGGTGACGGTGACGGCCGTGAGGCCGACATGGGCCCGCTGGTCACCCAGGCGCACCGCGACCGGGTGGAGAGCTTCGTCGCCCTCGGCGAGAGCGCCGGCGCGAAGGTGGTGGTCGACGGCCGTGAGGTCACCGTCCGTGGTGGTGCGGGCGACGTGGAGGCGGGGTTCTGGCTCGGCCCGACCCTGCTCGACCACGTCACCCCACAGATGGAGGTCTACCGCGAGGAGATCTTCGGCCCGGTCCTCTCCGTCCTGCGGGTGGAGACCTACGAGGAGGCGGTCGCGCTGGTCAACGACAACCCGTACGGCAACGGCACCGCGGTGTTCACCAACGACGGCGGCGCCGCCCGGCGCTACGAGGCCGACGTCAACGTCGGCATGATCGGCGTCAACGTGCCGGTGCCGGTGCCGGTGGCGTACTACTCCTTCGGCGGCTGGAAGCGCTCGCTCTTCGGCGACACGCATGCCCACGGCGCCGAGGGTGTGCACTTCTTCACCCGTGGCAAGGTCGTCACCACCCGGTGGATCGATCCGGCCAACCGCCCCGAGGGCGGCCTCGAGCTGGGGTTCCCGCGCAATGTCTGAGACCACCTCTGAGACCACCTCTGAGACCACCTCTGCCGTGAGCGGGTACGGCTTCGCCGGGCTGAGCCCGGAGGAGACCTACCGGCTGGATCGTCGGCACGTCTTCCACTCCTGGTCCGCGCAGGCCGCACTCGACCCGATGGTGATCACCAAGGCCGAGGGCTCCTACATCTGGGACGGGCAGGGCAACCGGCTGCTCGACTTCACCTCCCAGCTGGTCTACACCAACCTCGGCCATCAGCACCCGCGGCTGGTCGCCGCGATCCAGGCGCAGGCGGCCGAGCTGTGCACGCTGGCGCCGCCGTACGCCAACGCCGCCCGGTCCCAGGCCGCGCGGCTGATCGCGAGCCACACCCCGGGTGAGCTGGACAAGGTGTTCTTCACCAACGGCGGTGCGGACGCCAACGAGCACGCCATCCGGATGGCGCGACTGCACACCGGTCGGCAGAAGGTGCTCGCGACGTACCGCTCGTACCACGGCGGCACCCAGCTCGCGGTCAACGTCACCGGTGACCCGCGGCGCTGGCCCAACGACCAGGGCGCGGCCGGGGTGAAGCACTTCTTCGGTCCCTACCTCTACCGCAGTCCGTTCGGCGCGACCACCACCGAGGAGGAGGGCCAGCGTGCGCTGGAGTACCTCGAGCAGGTGATCTCCTTCGAGGGTCCCGACACGATCGCGGCGATCATCTTGGAGTCGATCCCGGGCACCGCCGGCGTCATGGTGCCGCCGCCGGGCTATCTGGCCGGCGTCCGCGAGCTGTGCGACCGGCATGGCATCGTCTTCATCGCCGACGAGGTGATGGCCGGCTTCGGCCGTGCCGGTCGCTGGTTCGCGATCGAGCATGCCACCGACCGCGCGGACGGGTCCGTCGTCCCCGACCTGCTGACCTTCGCCAAGGGGGTCAACTCCGGCTACGTGCCGCTCGGCGGCGTCGCGATCAGCCCGCAGATCGCCGCCACCTTCGACGAGCGCGTCTACCCCGGCGGACTGACCTACTCCGGGCATCCGTTGGCCTGTGCCGCCGCCATCGCCACCATCACCACGATGGAGGACGACCGCATCGTCGAACATGCGGCGGCACTCGGCGAGGAGGTCTTCCGGGTCGGTCTGACCGAGCTCGCGGAGAGGCACGAGTGGATCGGCGAGGCGCGCGGCACGGGGGTGTTCTGGGTGCTGGAGCTGGTCGCCGACCCCGACACCCGGGAGCCGCTGACCGAGCACGCCGGCGGGAACGCGCTCGCCGCGATCGTGGCCGCCTGCAAGCGCCGCGGACTGTTGCCGATGGTGAACGCCAACCGGCTCCACCTGGTCCCGCCGCTGACCACCACCGCTGCGGAGGTCCGTGCGGCGATCGGCATCCTGGACGAGGCGCTGACCGAGGTCGCCGGTTCCTGAGCCCGGTTCCTGAGCCCGGTTCCTGAGCCCGGTTCCCGAGCCCGGTTCCCGAGCCTCGGTCGCTGACCGGCGCGGGCGTCGGCCGGTGGAAAATCGCTGGCCGGCACCCGCGCCGGCACCCGCACAATGGTCGGGTGCTGCTGACCATCTCCACCCGCTCGGGGTCCCTCGGCGACCCCTCCGAGGCCGGTGCCATCCATCCGCCCACCTATCCGGCCACCTATCTGGCCACCGACCTGGGCTACCTGCTGCACAAGCACCCCGATCGGGTCCAGCGGTTCGAGCAGTCCTTCGGGACGGCGACGGTGTTCTATCCGGAGGCCTCCGCCGAGCGCTGCACGGTGGCCCTGCTGCTCGAGGTCGACCCGATCCGGCTGGCCCGCACCCGGCGCCCGAGCTCGCCGGACTTCAGCCTGGGGCAGTACGTCAACGACCGGCCGTACGCCGCCTCGTCGCTGCTCGGGGCCGCGATGGCCGATGTCTTCGGCACGGCTCGCGCCGGCCGCTGCCGGTCCCGGCAGGAGCTGGCGGACTCGGCGATCGAGCTCGAGATCGAGTTGCCGGTGCTGCCCTGCCGGGGCGGCGCGGCGCTCGCGGTCCGACTCTTCGCGCCGCTCGGCTGGCTGGTCGACGCGCAGCCGATCCCGCTCGACGAGGCCGTGCGGCTCACCGCCGGCGCCGGCGATGGCGCCGGTGACGGCGATGGCGATGGCGATGGCGACGATGGCCGGCGTTCCTCCCGCTACGTCCGGCTGCGGTTGAGCGGTCGGGCACGGCTCGCCGATGCGCTCAATCAGCTCTACGTGCTGCTGCCGGTGCTCGACGAGTCCAAGCACTACTGGCAGGGACCCGACGAGGTCGACAAGCTGCTCCGCTCCGGGGAGGGCTGGCTCGGCACCCATCCCGAGCGGGAGCTGGTCGCCGGTCGCTACCTGCAGCGCCGAGACGAGCTGACCCGCGTCGCGTTGGCGCGCCTGGTGGAGGCCGACGGATCGACCGACGGATCGACCGAGGAGATCGCCGCGGAGACCGGCCAGGACAGCATCGAGGACACCGGGACCTCCGGGGAGGATCCCGGCACCGTGGCGGCACCCCGAGTGGCGCTGGCCGAGCTGCGACGCCGGGCGGTGCTCGATGTGCTCACCGAGCTGGGCGCCACCTCGGTGATCGATCTCGGCTGCGGATCCGGGCAGCTGCTGCGCTCGCTGGCGCCGGTCTCCGCCCTGACCCGGCTCGCCGGCTGCGACGTCTCCACCCGGGCGCTCCGCGCTGCCGCTCGGCGGCTGCGTCTGGACGAGGAGGCCAGCGAGCGTCGTACCGACCGGATGAGCCTCTTCCAGGCCGCACTGACCTATCAGGACGAGCGCTTCGCCGGCTACGACGCGGCGGTCCTGATGGAGGTCATCGAGCACGTCGACGCCGAGCGACTCGGCGCACTCGAGCGGGTCGTCTTCGGCGCCGCCCGCCCCACCGCGGTGCTGGTGACGACGCCGAACAGCGACTACAACGTGGTCTACCAGGGGCTGGAGGGGATGCGGCACCACGACCATCGGTTCGAGTTCTCCCGAGCCGAGTTCGCCCGGTGGACCCAGCGGGTCGCCGCGACGTACGGCTATCGGGTCGCGGTGCGCGGCATCGGCGAGCCCGACGAGCGCTTCGGTACGCCGACCCAGATGGCGGTGTTCACCCGTGGTTGATCGCGTCCGCTCCGAGGTGGCGGTTCCCGCGCTGGGTCTCGTCGTGCTGGTCGGCGTCTCGGGCAGCGGCAAGTCCACCTTCGCCGCCGCCCACTTCAAGCCGACCGAGGTGATCTCCAGCGACTTCTGCCGCGGCCTGGTCGCCGACGACGAGAGCGACCAGACGGCCACCAGGGACGCCTTCGACGTGCTGGGCTACATCGTCGGCACCCGTCTGCGCCGAGGCCTGCTCACCGTGGTCGATGCGACCAACGTGCAGCCCTCCGCGCGAGCGTCGCTGCTCAGGCTCGCCCGCGAGCACGACGTGATGACCGATGCGATCGTGCTGGACGTGGCCACCGAGGTGGCGATCGAGCGGAATGCGCGCCGTCCCGATCGCGCCTTCGGCGCGCACGTGGTGACCCGGCAGGCCCGGGACCTGCGGCGGTCGATGCCGCGGTTGCGCAAGGAGGGTTTCCGTCGGGTGCACGTCTTGCGCGGTGTCGACGAGATAGCCGCCGCGCGCCTCGTGCGCGAGCGCTCCTGGAACGATCGGCGCGACCAGCACGGTCCCTTCGACATCATCGGCGACGTGCACGGCTGTGCCGGTGAGCTGGTCACGTTGCTGACCACGCTGGGCTGGGAGGTCGGCTACGACCCGGCCGGCGGGACCGCGGTCGGCGCCCGTCATCCGGACGGGCGCGTCGCGGTCTTCCTCGGCGACCTGGTCGATCGCGGCCCGGACACCCCCGGAGTGCTCCGGCTGGTGATGGGCATGGTCGTCGCCGGGACGGCGCTGTGCGTCTCGGGCAACCACGAGGCGAAGCTGGTGCGGGCGCTCAAGGGCGCACGGGTCCAGGTCTCCCACGGGCTGGGGGAGTCGCTGGCGCAGCTCGAGTCGCAGAGCGAGGAGTTCCGGTCGGCGGCGCTGGGGTTCATGGACGGACTGGTCGCGCACTACGTGTTGGACGAGGGCCGGCTGGTGGTCGCGCACGCCGGGCTCAAGGAGGCCTACCACGGCCGCGCCTCCCGACGGGTGCGCGCCTTCGCGCTGTACGGCGACACCACCGGTGAGACCGACGAGTTCGGGCTGCCGGTGCGCTACCCGTGGGCGCAGGAGTATCGCGGCGAGGCGATGGTGGTCTACGGACACACGCCGGTGGCTCGCGCCGAGTGGGTCAACAACACCATCTGTCTCGACACCGGCGTGGTCTTCGGCGGCGAGCTGACCGCGTTGCGCTACCCGGAGCGGGAGCTGGTCGCCGTACCGGCACAGCAGCAGTGGTACGCGCCGGTCCGGCCGCTGGCGACGGCGACCGACGAGACCGAGCGCGAGCCGTCGGTGCTGCGGATCGACGACGTCGTCGGCACCCGCTGGCTGGACTCGCCGTACGCCGGCAAGGTCAAGATCGCCGAGGAGAACGCCGCCGCGGCGCTGGAGGTGATGAGCCGCTTCGCCGTCGACCCACGCTGGCTGGTCTACCTTCCGCCGACGATGTCGCCGGCCGGAGGCACGGTCGCCGGCGTGGACGGCCTGTTGGAGCATCCCGAGCAGGCCTTCGAGGAGTACGCGCGCTGGGGTGTCGCCCGGGTGGTCTGCGAGGAGAAGCACATGGGGTCGCGTGCGATCGCCGTGCTGGCTCGCGACCCCGCGGTCGCCCGGCGACGGTTCGGGGTCGGGGATGGGAGCACCGGTGCGGTCTTCACCCGGACCGGGCGGCCGTTCTTCGCCGGCGCGGCCGGTGCCGAGCTCGTCACCCGGCTGCGCGGCGCCGTCGCACCGCTGCTCGAGTCGCTGGACACCGGCTGGATGGCGCTGGACTGCGAGATCCTGCCGTGGTCGGCGAAGGCGGCGGAGCTGATCAGGGACCAGTACGCCGCCACCGCCACCGCCGCCCAGCGAGCGCTGCCGGCGGCACTGGCGGCGTTGGAGCGGGCGGCCGCGCGCGGCCTGGACGTCGCGACGCTGACCGAGCGCACCGGTCGCCGGCTGGCGCATGCGAACGCGTTCCGGGAGAGCCTTGCCCGCTACGTGTGGCCGACCGACGGGCTGGACGGGATCCGGGTGGCGCCGTTCCAAATCCTCGCCGTCGAGGGTCGGGTGAGCGCGGTGACGGAGTCGCACGAGTGGCATCTGGCGAGGCTCGGCGAGTCGCACGATGCCGACGGGCTGCTGATGCCGACCCGGAGCCGGGTGGTCGACCTGACCTCGGCCGCCGATCGGGCGAACGCGGTGGCGTGGTGGACCGAGCTCACCGCGGGCGGCGGCGAAGGCATGGTGGTCAAGCCGTCGATCCCGGTGCGCGGGGTCCAGCCCGGGCTGAAGGTGCGGGGCCGGGAGTACCTGCGGCTCGTCTACGGCCCCGACTACACCGACTCGCTCGACGTGCTCCGGAACCGGCAGCTCGGGAAGAAGCGCAGCCTCGCGTTGCGCGAGCACGGCCTGGGTCTCGACGCGCTGACGGGGTTCGTCGACGGGCAGCCGCTGTGGCGGGTGCATCAGTCGGTGTTCGCCGTACTCGCGCTGGAGTCGGAGCCGGTCGACCCGCGGCTGTGACCCGTGTGCTGGGTCCGCGTGCCCGCGATGCGCTATAACTCCGGTGCACATTCCGCAGCAGACGGGGAGGGGAGCCATGGCCGAACGGGTGCGCTTCGCCAGCAGCACCGGTCCGATGCTGGCCGGGATCATCGACCTTCCCGAGGGCACCGTGCGGGGGTGGGGCGTCTTCGCGCACGGGTTCACCCTGGGCAAGGACTCGCCGGCGGCCGCGCGGATCTGCAAGCAGCTGGCCGGCGAGGGCATCGGGATGCTCCGCTTCGATAACCTCGGTCTCGGCGACTCCGAGGGCGACTGGGGCGACGGGTCGTTCACGGTCAAGGTGGCCGACACCGTCCGGGCGTGTGAGTTCATGATGGGCCGCGGCACCGCGCCCGAGCTGCTGGTCGGGCACTCCTGGGGCGGGGCGGCGGTCATCGCCGCCGCGCGCTCCTGCCACGGGGTGGGCGCGGTCGCCACGGTGGGGGCACCGTCGGATCCCAGCCGGGTCGAGCACCAGTACGACGCGGTGGTGGATCGCGTGCTCGCCGAGGGGGATGCGCAGTGGATGGTGGGCGGCCGCGCGCTCACCCTGAAGCGGGCGTTCGTGCACGACGTACGCCAGGCGAAGCTCTTCGACCGGATCGAGCGGCTGCGGCTGCCGCTGCTGATCATGCACAGTCCCACCGACGACACCGTCGGCATCTCGAACGCGAGCGAGATCTTCAACGCGGCCCGGCATCCGCGCAGCTTCGTCTCGCTGGAGGGCTCCGACCATCTGCTGACCGCGCCGGGCCAGGCCAAGCGGGCGGCCCGGATCATCAGCGCGTGGGCAGACCAGTACCTCGGCCGGTAGGTCGCGCGATGGCATCAACCCGATTGCGGCCCGCGGCCGGCGTCCGTACGCTGACCCGCTTGTGACCTCTCTGGGCTCGACCTCTCTGGGCTCGGTGGCGGAGCGCGTCCTCCCGTCGCGGCTCGGGCGGAACTTCCGCTGGCTGGTGGCCTCGTCGTGGGTCAGCAACGTCGGCGACGGGATCGCCCTCGCCGCGGGGCCGCTGCTGGTCGCCTCGCACACCGACTCGCCGTTCCTCGTCGCCCTGGCCGCGCTGTTGCAGCGGCTGCCGTGGCTGGTCTTCGGGCTGTGGGCGGGCGCGCTGGCCGACCGACTCGACCGGCGGCGGATGGTGATGGTCTCCGACACGCTGCGCTCGGTCGTGATCGCGCTGCTCTGCGTCACCATCCTCACCGGCTGGGTCGACATCGGCGTCGTCCTGGCCGCGATGCTCGCCTACGGAGTCGCGGAGGTCTTCGCCGACACCACGACCTCCACGCTGCTGCCGATGATGGTCGCCAAACCGGACCTCGGCGTCGCCAATCATCGGCTCCAGGCCGGGTTCCTCACCTGCAACCAGCTGCTCGGGCCGCCGGTGGGCGCCTTCCTGTTCGCGGCCGGCGCGGTGTGGCCGTTCCTCACCCAGGTCGTCTGCGTGCTGTTCGCGGTGTCTCTGGTGTCGCGGGTCAGCTTCGCCGCCGGAGAGCCGGCGGTGGCGGATCCGCGGCGTGAGCCGACCCGAGTGCCGCGTGACATCGCCGAGGGACTCCGTTGGATCTGGCGGCATCCGCCGGTGCGCACCCTGGGGCTGGTGATCTTCGTCTTCAACGTCACCTGGGCGGCCGCTTGGTCGGTCCTGGTGTTGTGGTCACGCGATCACCTGCACATGAGCGAGGTCGGCTACGGCCTGCTGACCACCGCGACCGGGGTCGGCGGCCTGATCGGCACCGCGGCGTACGGCCGCGTCGAGGCCCGCTTCTCGTTGGCGACGATCATGCGGGCCTGCCTGTTGCTGGAGGTGCTCACCCACCTCGCGCTCGCCCTCACCACGACCGGATGGGTCGCCATCGCGATCATGATCGAGTTCGGCGGTTACGCCTTCGTGTGGGGGACCGTCTCGGCCACCGTCCGGCAGCGGGCCGTGCCAGCGCAGTTCCAGGGGCGCGTCAGCGCGGTCTACCTGATGTGTCTGATGGGCGGACTGGTCGCAGGGCAGGCGCTCGGCGGCCTGATCGCCGAGCGGTGGGGCGTGGTGGCGCCGTTCTGGTTCGCCTTCGTCGGAGCAGGGCTCACCCTCGCCGGGGTGTGGCGCCAGCTCGACGGCATCGCCCACGCCGACGCCGCGCCCATGCCTGAGGTCGGCGGTACGCCGTAGGGCCCGTCGCCGACGTGCGCTCCGAAGGGACCGGCCCTCAGGCCTCGACCGTGACGGCGGTGACGACTCCGTCGACGTCGAAGCGGACGGCCGGCCAGTGGCCGGACAAGAAATGCCGACCGCACGAGTCGTCGAGATGCAGGACGATGTCGCCGCCGGGGTGGACCTCCACCGTCTCCAGGACGAGATCGGCTGCCGCCTCGTCCAGCTCCGCCGGCTCCGGGGGTGCCTCGCTGAACTCCGTGACGACCGCGTCGGAGGCTCGACGGTGCCATCCGGACTCGTCTGCGAAGAAGACGGCCAGACGGGAGGCGAGGTCCACCGCTTCCGCCGCGTCCGCGGTCCGGAGCAGGAGCTCCGGCTCTCCGTCTGTCGCATACCAGTCGAAGACCATCACCTCGCCATCGCTGAGCGTCGTGGTCGCCCGGGTGAAGACGCCCCACTCGGTAGGGATCTCGGCGGGGTCCTGCGGCACGAGCTCACCCTACCGGGCCGGTCCGCGACAGACCGCGCCCATCACGTCCCGCTGGCGACTGTCCTGTCTCAATCAATCTGACACAGGAACGGCGTGCCGAACGGCCGTGTATCGCAATGACTGAGACGAATGGTGCGCATTCGTCTCACTGAATCTGACGCAACTCGTCATTTGGGTGTGGTCCCGGCGAGGGTGCTCGGGTGGCGTAGCGGTAATTCGCCTTGCCACTACAGGTCGCCTCCTGAGCGCTCGCAGTGACGAAGTCCGACCACTCCCGTGACTCGCAGAGTTGCCGACCAACACGTCCCACTTCGGCGAAGTGCTGCTCACGGATCTGCTCCGAGTCACCCCGTCGATCCGCGGCCTCGGCACGAAGCGCGCTCAGCAGCTGATCGTCCAGCCAGTCGGGCCGACCGAGGAAGTAGACCCCGTCATTCTGGTCCACCGCGCGCTGTGACCGCGTGTCAGTCAGTGTGGTCATCCGACGGTCACCTTCGTCCCTCTCCCGAGCCAGAAGTCGGACCGTCAGGATCTGCAGGCTAGATCAGGCTAGATGGGGTGTCTGGGGTCGCGTCAGCGACGACGTGCGCGCGATTCAGCACCACGCTTGCGGTCTCGAAAACGAGCTTCTCGTAGAACGCCCGGGCTCCCTGGTTGCCCGCGTACGCGGTAACCGAAACCGTTGCAGCACCGTGCTCGCCCTCGGCCCATGCCACGAACCGCTCCACGAGACTGCTAGCCACACGACCTCGGCGGGTGCGCTCGTCGACGAACAGGCTCCGCAGGTAACCGGTCACCACCCGCGGCGCACCTCGCCAGACTTGCTCACCCACCCGACCAAGTGCCCGCAGACTTCTCCACGTTGTTGGGCAACCAGCACCAACGCCTTCTCGTTGCCCAACAACGCCGACAAGTCTGCCGCTCCGCAGCGTTGCGGCCACGTAGTATCGACAAGAGGGTGCACGCCAGCATCCGCAGCGAACAACTGGGCCTCAAGTGCGACGAGACGCTCGATGTCCGCCTCAGTCGCGAGACGAATCTGGATTTCCGCCACGTCAGCAAACCCGGCTTCGGACCTGCCCTATCCGCAACTCGCAATTTCGGTCACCGACCGCGCTGCTCGCGTGGAGCCATCGGGCACTTCGGAGAGCGGCCGAGAGTCGACCCGATCTGCGTCGGCTTGAGTGAGACAGATCCTCGAATGCGTCAGGATCAGTGAGACCGCGACGACTCAACTGAGACAGGACAGCGGCGCGGCCGGGTGCGGCGCTACAATCCGGCGGATGCCGCGCCTCTCGCTCGTGCCTGCCTCTTATGTCTATCTACGCCGCGGCGGCGAGGTGTTGCTGCAGTTGCGAGAGAACACCGGCTACCGGGACGGCTGCTGGGCCGCGGGCGCGGCCGGACACATCGAGGCCGGCGAGACGGCGGTGGTGGCGGCCCGGCGCGAGCTCGCCGAGGAGCTCGGCGTCGACGCCGAGGTGGAGGCCCTGGTGGCGACGTCGGTCATGCAACGCACCGATGGCACCGCCGATCCGACCGCGCAGCGGGTCGACTGGTTCTTCGTCTGTGACCGCTGGGCGGGGGAGCCGACGATCCGTGAGCCGGCCAAGTGCGGTGGCCTGGACTGGTTCGGTCTCGACAACCTGCCGGAGACGGTCGCCGACTACGAGCGACTCGCGTTGCGGGCGCTGGCGGCCGGGGCGACGAGCCACCTGCAGGCGTTCGGATTCCGCGGCCCGGGTGACTGAACCGGACCCGGTGGCGGATCGCTGGGCCCTACGTGGGTTGACCGGCTATCGATCTGGCCAGGAACACGAGCTCCTTGCCCGGCCGGTCGGGTGCCTCGCGGACGTCGGCCACCGCGAACTCGTGCTCCCGCAGGTCGTGCTCGACCTCGTCGCGACCGCGGAAGCGAAGCGTCGATGCCGACCGGAGGATCTGACCATCGATGATGGTCGATCCCTCGAACCTCACCAACGGCAGCGCGACATCGGTCACGGTCCGGGAGACGGTGACGGTTCGGCCGTCGGGAAGCGTGACCGGGGTCGGTGGGAGGTCCCAGCTCTCCCAGTCCCGGGCCTCGGGGCGACGGGTCTCGAAGACGAACCAGCCGCCGGGACGAAGGACGGCGTGTACGGCGTGGAGAGTCCGTAACCAGTCTTCGTCGGCGACGAAGACCTGTGCCACGTTTCCCGTCATCACCGCCACATCGGCGGCCAGGCCCGGATCCAGAGCGGTGGCGTCGCCGTGCACCCAGGTCACGTGCCCGGCACCGGGCTTGGTGCGGGCGACGTCCAGCGACGCTGCGGCCGGGTCGACACCCACGACGGCGATGCCCGCACCGGCCAGCCGGACCGCGAGTGAGCCGGTACCGCAGCCGATGTCGACGACGCGCCGGGCGCTGACCTCGTCGATCACGGCGAGGTAGGCGTCGAGGTCCGACCGGTCACCGTCCAACGCGTCGTACAGGACCGCCTGGCGGGCATCCGCGAACGCGGCGTCGGGCTCTCGCACGAGCCCGAACCTATCCGGATCCATCCGGGTCTGTCGGTCTGTCTGGGTCTGTGCGGGTGGGCGCCTTCGCATGGCGCGCGTGCGGCGGTACGGTCGGAGATCTGATGGAGATCTGATGGAGAGCTGACGGGAGCGTCGCCAGTGACTGACTACCCGGTCTTGCTGCACACCGCCATCGACGCGCGGGACGCGCGAGCTCTGGCCGAGTTCTATCGACGACTGCTCGGCCTGCGCTATCGGGAGGGCGATGAGCCTCCGACGGACGGTAGTCCCGATGATGCCGATTGGCTGGTCCTGCTCGACGGGAGCGGACGGCGCGTCCTCGCCGTCCAAGAGAAGCGTGACACCACGCCACCGACCTGGCCGTCGGAGGAGGTGCCGATGCAGATGCACATGGACTTCACGATGCCCACGGTCGAGGACGTGGAGCGCCACCGCGAACGCGCCGAGGCATTGGGCGCCACCGTGCTCTGCGACCGCTCGACGGACGAGGTCGAGCCGCTCTACGTGCTCGCCGACCCGGCCGGACATCCGTTCTGTCTGCTCGTCGGATAGGAGGCGGCGGGTTCGCGCCGGGAGCTTGCTGCCCGGCCGGCCACCGCCATCGCCCGGACCAGCCCGCGCGTGGTCTCAGTGGGTCGTGCCGTGGCTGACGTAGTCGTCGTACGGGACGTCCAGGTCGATCCACGGTGTCACCTTGACCGAGGCGTCCGGTTTGACGCTCACCACGCTGTAGCGCAGGCCGTCGCCATGGGCGATGTCGGTGCCGGGCCGGTAGCGGAAGATGGTGAAGGTCGCCGGGTCGGTGATGGTGCCGGGGTTCGGGCTGGTGTCGGTGTGTCCGCCGCCGCTGCCGTTGGTGTACTCCCAGCTGCTCCGGTTGGGCGCGTCGGCCACGGTGGCGATCCGCTGCGGACCGATCAGGTCGTACGAGCGGCCGTCGATCACGGCCACCTGCTGGCAGCCCGCGGCGGCGATCCGTGCGCCGAGCTTGTGGTCGTGCAGGAGTACGACGTCCGGCCGGCTGTCGCAGACCTTCGCGGTCGCATCGGTGACGAACTGGTCGACGTCGACGTCGGGATCGCGCCGCACGGTGCCGGTGCCGAAGTCGCCGACCGTGGAGATCCGCGGATCGGCGAACGCCATCACCGACAGTCCACCGAGGTCGTGTGCCTGGCCGTCGGCGACCTGCCAGCCACGCGCGGTGGCGGCGCCGACGATGGTGGTGGTGTCGTGCAGTCCCGGAGCGAAGACCACCGGGGTCTGCTGCGAGTAGTAGTCGATGGTGTCGACCAGATAGCTCTCCACCGCCTTGCCGGCGAACGTCAGGTCGCCGGTGAAGGCGAGGAAGTCGGCGTCGACCAGATGCGCCGTGCGACCGAACAGCCGAGCCATCCCGTTGACGTCCTCGAAGTCCTCGCCGGCCACGAAGACCACGTCGTCCTGCTCGTGGTCCAGGCCGCCGTTCGCCTCCCGGGCGGCGATCGCCCGGTCGAGGTGCTGCGCCGCGGTGTCGTAGAAGGAGCTGGCCGGCTGCAGGATGGACAGGAACGGCAGCACCTCGGCCACCAGTCCGTTGACCTGCGTCCCGGCCAGCCGGGTGCCGGCGAGCTCGGCCGATCCGACCACCTGCTGGTGGTCGGATCGGGTGGCGAGCCGAGCCCCACCCGCGACGATCGCCACCAGGGCGAGGACGGTGCCGCCGGCCGCCCAACGTCGCAGCCGGCGGTTGTGCGCCGCCACCACGAGCGCGGTCGCGCTGGGATAGCTCGCCAGCTTGCGCCGCCGGTCCAGCAGCGCGAGCCCGGCGACCGCCTCGAGCAGCAGGACGCCGCCGAAGCCGATCAGCCCCCAACCCAGCACGACGTGCTCGACCCGGTCCCGGAGCCGCGCCATCTCCGGATCGGGATCGTTCCACAGCTGTGCCAGTGACCGCCGGGTCTGCTTGTCCTGCGGGATCAACCGGTTCCAGTCGACGCCGACATCGACCCCGATGGTGATCGGCGTCCCCGGGATCCGGCCGTGCTCGGCGCGGACGATGGCGCCGTCGAAGACGGTGGTGTCGCGGCCGATCACGGGCTTGAGCGACACCTGCTGCCCGACCACCTCCAGATGCATCGCCGGCGCCAGCTGCACCGCCACCAGCGCACCCGCGAACGGTGCGGCCACCAGCAGCACCGCCACCAGTCCGATCCGGACCGGGCGCAGGACCGGAGCCGCCCGCCGGGTCAGTCGGGTCAGTCGGGTCGGCCACCGGACGCTCCGCTGGTCGGCGTTGCTCACCGGCGCCTCCTGACTGGATCGGTCACCGCCACCGTACGGGTGCGGGCCGCTCCGGTCGCCCCGGTCACCCCGGGTGTCGCGCCGAAGCGGCCAGCTGGATGGGCGTGACGTACACTCGCCCTAGCGCCGGGCTCGTCTGCGAGGGCCACCCGCGAGGACTCAGGGAGATTCGTGACCCGAGCCGCGGGTGAGCCGGACCAGCCCCTCGTCTCGCCGCCTTCGGCGGACGACGTACGTCGCCCCGGCGCAGCCCGACCTGACGGAGCGGCCGCAGCGGCCGATCTCACGTGCCACTGGGCAGGTGGCCGAAGGAGGAACCTTGGCTCGAGGAGCCGTCGCGAAGCGGAGCAACCGTGCGGGCGCTTCGCGGACTCGCCGCAAGACCGGCCACAAGGACAACGAGGGCATCATCCCGGTGCTCGCCCAGGTGGTGCGCGAGGTCGAGTCGGCCGTCCAGCGTCGTTCCGCGATGCCCGACGTGCGCACCAAGTTCCAGGTCGTCGCCCTGCTGGCCCGGGACGAACGGCAGCGCGTCCTGGCCGACCCCGAGCTGAGCGATGCCAGGCGCGCCGAGCAGCTCAAGCGTCTCGACGGGATCGCCACCATCCTGGCCAAGACCGCGGCGCTGGACTCCCGGCTCTTCGAGCTGCTGGACCAGAACGCGGTGGTCTCCGACGCGGCCGTCGAGCTCAAGCACGAACTGATGCGCCAGGGTGGCATCGATGTCCCCGAGCCCGAGCCGGTCCAGGTCCCCGATCAGGACGCCCCGGTCCTGCTCGACAAGCGGGTGGTCCCGATCTCGGTGACCCAGCGCAAGCTGGCCAATCCGTTCATGATCCCCGACTTCAGCAACGCCCGGCCACCGGTGCACGCTCGCCGGCTGGCCGGCTGGGAGCTGCTCGGCCCGCTGTTCCGCTCCTTCGAGTTCGCGGCCGAGGGCACCTCCTGCATGCCGCTGCCCGAGCCGATCGACATCCCCACGCCGCTCGGCCGCGAGCTGATGCGCCACCAGGCCCAGCTGGTGACCGCGGCCGCACTGGGTCATCGCACCTTCCTGCTCGCCGACGAGCCCGGCCTGGGCAAGACCGCGCAGGCGCTGCTTGCGGCCCAGGCCGCCGAGGCGTACCCGATGCTGGTCGTCGTCCCCAACGTGGTGAAGACCAACTGGGCACGCGAGGTGGGCATCTGGACGCCGCAACGCCCGGTCACGGTGGTGCACGGCAACGGCGAGGACATCAACGGCTTCGCCGACATCGTGGTGGTGAACTACGAGATCCTCGACCGACATGTCGGCTGGCTCGGCGAGTTCGGCTTCAAGTCGATGGTGGTCGACGAGGCCCACTTCATCAAGAACAAGACCTCCCAGCGCTCCCAGCACGTGCTGCGCCTCTCCGAGCAGATCCGGCAGCGGGCCGGCAACCCGCTGCTGATGGCGCTGACCGGGACCCCACTGATCAACGACATCGAGGACTTCCGGGCGATCTGGCAGTTCCTCGGCTGGATCGACGACACCAAGCCGCTCGGCGCGTTGCTGGAGGCGCTGGAGGAGACCGGACTGACGCCGCAGGATGCCAGCTTCTACGGTGCCGCGCGCCGCGTGGTGGTGGCCCAGGGGATCGTACGGCGCCGCAAGATCGATGTCGCCGCGGACATCCCGGCCCGCCGGGTCGCGGATCTGCCGGTGGAGCTCGACGACGAGGTCGGACGCTCGATCCGGGAGGCCGAGGCCGAGCTGGCTCGACGGATGGTCGAGCGGTACGACATGGCGCTGGCCACCCGCACCTCCGGCCAGGTGGTCGAGGGCATCGACCACGATCTGGTCCGGCGGGTGGCGACCTGGGAGCGCGAGGACGAGGCGACCTCCACCGGCGAGAACGTGTTCTCGATGATGCGGCGGATCGGCAAGGCGAAGGCCGGCCTGGCCGCCGACTACGCGGCGCAGCTGGCCCGCAACGTCGGCAAGGTCGTCTTCTTCGCCAAGCACATCGAGGTGATGGACACCGCGGAGGAGACCTTCGCCCGCGGCGGGCTGAAGTACTCCTCGATCCGGGGTGACCAGACCAGCACCGCCCGGCAGCGCAACATCGACGAGTTCACCAACAACCCCGAGGTCTCGGTGATCGTCTGCTCGCTCACCGCGGCCGGGGTCGGGGTCAACCTGCAGGTCTCCTCCAACCTGGTGCTCGCCGAGCTGTCCTGGACCGACGCCGAGCAGACCCAGGCCATCGACCGGGTCCATCGGATCGGTCAGACCGAGCCGGTCACCGCGTGGCGGATCATCGCCTCCCAGACCATCGACACCCGGATCGCCGAGCTCATCGACTCCAAGGCGGGGCTCGCGGCCCGAGCGCTGGACGGCTCCGACGAGGAGCTGACGGCCTCCGCGGACCTGCAGTTGGAGGCGCTGGTCTCGCTGTTGACCGCCGCACTGGAGGAGCGCGAGGGAGCGTGGACCGAGTAGAGCCGGTGTCGCGCCGCTAGCCTGAGGTCCATGACTGGACCGACCGGTGCGCCGCGCGGGCCGTCCCAGCCGGGCATGCCGGACGTCCCCCGGCACGCCCGCACCCGGATGCGCGGTCGCGACCCGGACGAGGACGCCCGGGTCGCCACGCCACTGGAGCTGCTCTACGATCTGACCTTCGTGGTCGCGGTCGGGGTGGCGGCCGAGCACATGGCCGAGCTGGTGGTCGCCGGGAAGGTCGGCGCCGGTGTGCTCGGCTTCGGCTTCGGCATGGTGGCGATCCTGGTCGCCTGGATCAACTTCAGCTGGTTCGCCTCCGCCTTCGACACCGACGACTGGGTCTATCGGCTGTGGACGATGCTGCAGATGGTCGGCGTCGTCCTGGTCGCGCTCGGCCTGGTGCCGATGTTCCACAGCCTGAGCGAGGGGCACGCCTTCGACTGCCACCTGATCGTGGTGGGCTACGTGGTGATGCGGATCGGGCTGGTCGCGCAGTGGTTGCGTGTCGCTCGCGAGGCCGAGGAGTACCGGACCGTCGCGCTGCGCAACGTCGTCAGCATCCTGGTCGCGCAGGTCGGCTGGGTCGCCATCGCGCTCAGAGACCTGGGCATCGGTGCCTCGTTCGCGCTGATCGTGCCGCTGGGTGTCATCGAACTGCTGATCCCGGTCTTCGCCCAGGGCGGGGCCTCGGGCACACCGTGGCACCCGCACCACATCGCCGAACGGTACGGCCTGTTCGCCATCATCGCCCTCGGCGAGGGAGTGGTGGGCACCGTCGCGTCCTCGCAGGGCGCACTGGGTGGGGTCACCGGCAAGGACTGGAGTCTCGACGCGGTGCTCGTCCTGGTGGCCGGCGTCGGGCTCACCTTCGGGTTGTGGTGGAGCTACTTCCTGACCCCGTTCGCGGCCCTGATCCATGCGCGGCCCGCGACCGGCTACGTCTTCGGCTACGGCCACATCCCGCTGCTCGGCGCGATCGCCGGCACCGGCGCCGGCCTGCACGTGGCCGGCCTCTACCTGGCCGAGCGGGTCGCGGACGAGGCTCACGCCATCGGACAGGTGGGCGTCACGCTGGCGGTGGCCGTGCCGGTGGCCGTCTTCGTCGCGGTCAAGGAGGCGGTCGTCTCCGCGATGGCGGGGCGCGTGGATCCTCGCGACCTGGGGATCCACCTGCTGGTGCTGGCGGTCCTGGCCCTCGCCGTACTCGTCGGTGCCGCCTCGATGCCCTGGGCGCTGGTACTGGTCATGGTCGCGACCTTCGTCCCGGTGGTCGGCTACGAGCTCCGCGCACCCGGCCAGAGGTGAGGTCCGACCAGGTCGTGCGCTTCTCCTCGGGCAGCGCTGGTGGCGCCTACTAGAGTCTGACCATGACCTTCCTCATCATCCTGCTCATCGTGGTCGTGCTCGGTGGCGCGTGGATCTTCCGGGTGCCGCTGCTGGCGAAGATCCTCGGTCAGCCGCGCAGCCGGATCGAGCGACACTTCGGCTCCAAGCGCAAGCAGCTGCGCTGAGCCATCCGTGCGCCGGCCGCCCCCGGCGGGGAGGGAATCCGGCCGGCGGTGACGGTGTTGGAAGGCACGGGCGTCCCACGGTACGGCGGGCCGCCCGATCGAGCCGCCGACGAGAGGAACGACATGGCCACCATCGAGCTCGGAGCCGAGAACTTCGAGCAGACCGTCACCGACCACGACATCGTGCTGGTCGACTTCTGGGCGAGCTGGTGCGGACCGTGCCGTCAGTTCTCTCCGGTCTATGAGCAGGCCTCGGCGGAGCATCCGGAGATCGTCTTCGGCAAGGTCGACACCGAGGCCGAGCAGCAGCTGGCGGGTGCGGCCAGGATCACGTCGATACCGACCCTGATGGCCTTCAAGAAGGGTCACCTGGTCTTCTCCCAGCCCGGCGCGCTGCCCGCGCCGGCGCTGCAGCAGGTGATCGACGCCGTGGTCGAGCTGGACGTCGAGAAGGCGCTGGCCGAGCAGGACAGCCGGGACAGTCGGGACAGTCGGGGCACGGGGGACGATCGCGAGGGCTGATCGCCCGCGACCGGCATCCGGATACCGGCCGCCGCCGGCCGCCGCCATCGGGTTTGATGGTCCGGTGACCGCCGACGACGCCAAGACCGAGCTCCTCCGGCTGCGATCGAGCATCGACAATCTCGACGCCGCCCTGATCCACCTGCTCGCCGAGCGGTTCAAGTGCACGGCGCAGGTCGGACAGCTCAAGGCACGCGCGGGGATGCCGTCGGCCGACCCCGACCGCGAGGCGGTCCAGATCGCGCGGCTGCGGGCGCTCTCCGACGAGGCCGGCCTGGACCCCGCGTTCGCGGAGAAGATCCTCAACGTGATCATCGCCGAGGTGATCCGCAACCACCAGGCGTTCCTGGAGAACTGAGACCGGCGGGTACGCCCTGAACAGGCACTCGGTGCGCGCTCGGGTGGGAGTGCGCCGCCCGACGTGACGTGTCCGGCAGCATGGACAGAGGCTGCCGGACACGTCTCGCCAGCACCCCGAAGGGCTGGCGTCACAGCTAGCCGGCGTGACGCGTGGGGCTGCCGGCGTGCTTCAGGACCCGCGCGATCCAGGCCATTGCTTCCGGCACGTCGTAGTTGCCGGCGTGTGGCTGGTTCCAGGCGAGGCGGTAGTTGACGTCCTTGACGCTCTTGTCGCTCTGTAGCGCTCGAGCCAGATTGAGCGACACCGTGAAGGCGGTGTCGCGGTCGCGTGTTCCGGCTCGCACGTACCAGTAGGGAGCGGTGTCTGCAGCGGTCGAGATGTATTTCATCGGGTTGATCATGTTGACCTGCTTGACGATGTTCTTGCCGGCGGCGGTCTTGATGAACTGCTTCCAGTGCAGGCCAGTGTCGTCATAGCCGGTTCCGTCTCCTGCAACGGAGTTGTGCTCCCAACTGAACTCGGTGAAGTTGGAATATTCCTGGCTTCCGGTGCCGAAGATGATCGATTCGTGTCCGGTCTGGCCGTTCACCCCGTAGATGTCGAATGAGGGGGTGCTCTTCAACTGCTGCTGCGTTGCGACGAAGTCGAGGTACTTCTTCATGTCGACGTTGGTGACTCTCCTGGTCCTCTGGTTGACCCAGATCCAATTGTTCGTGTACGACTTCGTGGCACCCCCCACTCCGGTGATGACGAAGTTCTCGCCGTACGCCGGGATGGTGTTGGCGGGGTCGGAGGCCAAGTAGTGGTTCGCCGACCGGATGATCTCCGACCGCAGGGTGGCCATCATGTTCTTTGCTGTCAGCCGTGTGCCGTCCGGATTGGTCAGGCCGAGGCTCTTCTCGTAGGCGGCGAATTCGGCGGCGAGCTCCTTGCTGTCCTCGGGGAAGGAGTCCTGCCCGACATCCGCACGAGTGTTGAGGCTGGTGTAGAGCCACTCGTAGATCACGTCGGCGTTGCCCAGGTCGGTGATCGGGCAGTAGGCGTTGACGGCGAAGACGTCGTCGTCCAAGGTGCTGATGTATCGTCCGCCGCGCCTGGTGATGCCCGCGGCGCCGATGTCGGCCAGGTAGGGGTAGTAGTCAGCGCTGTTGCCGGACGAGCCGAGGATTGAGGCGAGACCACCGCCCCCGCTGCCGCCGTTGATGATGATGCGCTCGGCACTCCCGGGCATCCGAGAGTCATTGAGCCGCAGGTATCGAACTGCAGCCTTGGCATCCACGACCACCTCGGGAGACTTTCCCCGGTCGGTGCCGTCCGCCGAGATGAAGTCACTGTCCCGACTGGCGAGGTCGATGAAGACATAGCCGTGTTTCAGGGCCGCGCCGACGTTGTCGGTGGAACTGTCGAAGCTCTCGCCGTCGGTGACGCTTGCCGAGATGTAGCTCATGAACCAGCCCTCGTTGTGCACCGCCATGTAGATGGCGGCGTCGGGGTTTCTCCAGGCACTCTGCGGCACGAAGACGTTCATGCTCTCGTAGCCGCAGCGCGTATCGGAGATGGTGATCGTGCCGGTGATGTTGTTGTACTGCGTGGGTGCGGCCTCCACTGGATTCGCGACGTAACAGACCTCCTTGTACCAACGGACCTTCTGCTCCACGCCGTCGATGGTCACAGTGATCACCGAGTAGTTGCTCGGGTCCCACGTGAGCGCCTTGTCGACGGCGCTGGTCGACAGGCTCGTTGCGGTCTTGGTCGTCGGCGTGGACGCGATCGACGCACCCGCTCCGTTGGCCGACGCGAACGGAGCAGGGACGAGGGAGCAGCCCGCAATCGCGACCGCGAGCGCGAAGCCTCGCGACCTACGTCGCAGGATTCCGGTTCTGGTGTACCAGGTCATGTCTCTCCTTTCAGAGGCCGCGGCTGGGCGCGGACTTCGGCGAGGGCCGAGGTGTGACGGACGTTACATAAATTGTCCACAATAGTGCTATCAATTTCGTCCACAGAAATTTGGATGGGCTCGTCCGAGGGCGCCTGGGCGGCGAACGAAGGCGAGCATGTCGTCTCGGGGCAACCGGAGCGGCCGTAGGCCGCTGCTCTCCGCCTGCGTGCGCGACGCGAGCCCGTTCCGCGCCGGGCGGCGGCGCGGGACGGAGGTGCTTGCCCGTCCCGGTGACACCGGTCGCGGGCCGCGGCGCCTCTTGAGTCGGCACTGAGTGCCACCTAGGCTGACATCAGTCGCTTGATGTGACGTTCGCCACGACTCTGGGAGGCAGCTCCATGGCAGGAACTCTCGAAGGCAAGGTCGCCTTCATCACCGGTGCGGCACGCGGGCAGGGACGCAGCCACGCCATCCGGTTGGCCGAGGAGGGGGCCGACATCATCGCGGTCGACGTCCTCGAGGACTACTCGACCGTCGGCTATCCGATGTCGGCACCCAACGATCTCGACGAGACGGTGGCCGCCGTCGAGGCGCTGGATCGCCGGATCGTCGCGCGCAAGGCGGACGTCCGCGATCGTGACGCGGTGAAGGCCGCCATCGACGCCGGCGTCGCCGAGCTCGGTCACCTCGACATCGTGGTGGCCAACGCCGGCATCTGTACCGTCCAGGCCTGGGACGAGGTCACCCCCGAGATCTGGCAGGACACCCTCGACACCAACCTCACCGGTGTGTGGAACTCGATGGTCCTCGCCGTGCCGCACCTGATCGCCGCCGGCGGCGGCTCGATCATCGCGACCAGCTCCACGGCCGGCATCAAGGGTCTGCCGTTCCTGGCGCCGTACGTCGCCGCCAAGCACGGGGTGGTGGGCATCTGCCGTTCGTTGGCCAACGAGCTGGCCAGCCACCACATCCGGGTGAACACCGTGCACCCCACCGGAGTGGACACCCCGATGGTCGCCGGTCTCGGCGGGCTGGACTCACTGATCGGCCGCGACCCGAATCTCGGGCCGATCTTCATGAACACCTACCCGGTGGAGATGGTCGACCCGCGCGACATCTCCAACGCGGTGCTCTACCTCGCCTCCGACCAGTCCCGCTACGTCACCGGCCTCGAGCTGACCGTGGACGCGGGCAACACCATCCGCTGAACCCATCGGATCGAGCGGAGATGGCGGTAGATCTGGACGGTGCCAGACAGCGCATCCAGCAGCGTGTCGTGGGCCGTGAGCGCGAGATCGAGCTTGCGCTCGCGGCCACGGCCGCCGGCCGCGACCTGGTGCTGGAAGGCCCACCGGGGACCAGCAAGACGACCATCCTGAGGGCGATCACGGCGGAATGGGGGATCCCGCTGCTGCTCGTGGAGGGCAACGGCGATCTGACCCCGGCCAAGCTGATCGGTCACCACGATCCGGCCCGGGTGCTGCGCGAGGACTACCGCGCCGACAACTTCGTGCCGGGCCCGCTGGTGCAGGCGATGAGCGAGGGCGGCTTCCTGTACGTCGAGGAGGTCAACCGCGCCCCGGAGGATGTCCTCAACGCACTGCTCACCGCGATGGCGGACCGGCGGATCGAGGTGCCGCGGGTGGGACTGGTGGAGGCCAAGGCGACGTTTCGGGTGGTGGCCTCGATGAACCCGTTCGACAACGTCGGCACCACGCGGCTGTCGACCTCCATCGGCGATCGACTCAACCGGATAGTCGTCGACTACCAGGACGAGGAGTCCGAGCGACGGATCGTGATGTTGCGCGCCGGCCTGGACCCGACGGGGATCGCTCGGGCCGGCCTGGACCAGGAGGGCGGCGAGCAGATCTCCGCGGACGCGGTGGCCGTCACGCGGGCGACCCGCACGCACGAGCTGATCCGCGCGCCGAGCAGCGTCCGCGGGGCGATCGACTGCGCGATGATCATGATCGAGCTGGTCGGGCTGCGGCAGCTGAGCGGGCCCGCCGACCCGCGGTATCCGGAGACGTTCTACGACGCGATGCTGGTCTCGCTCTCCGGCCGGATCCGGATCGACGAGGCCGCGGAGGCGACCGCGGAGCAGGTCCTGCGGCAGATCTGGGAGGACCGGTTCGTGCTGCATCCGGCCGCCTACGACGGTCCCAGTTGAAGAGCCGTCGCGGCCGACGGTCCGCTGGCGCGCCGTACCGGCCGGCCGCTGCGACGCACGCCGAAACAGCTCGACGAACGGCCCACCGTGTTCGAGCCCGGCGCCGGGGCCGGCTCGAACCCATGGCGTGCTCGTGGCGGGCGGCGGTCCCGGCCGGGTGTGGGACCGGTGCGCGCACAGACCGGCTTCACCGACGAGTCCGCGCAGCTCATCCCGATCGACGAGGAGGTCGACGCTCGGCTCGCGGTCGAGCCGGAGGTGCGCGAGCGTGCCCGGCAGATCGCCGCGCGGCTCTCGGTGCCTCGGCCGCGCGAGCGGGCCGGAGCCCGTCGGGGCCAGGGCCCGCTGGCCAGCGTGCCGTATCGGGGCGCGGCGGACGAGCTCGACCTCGACGCCACCTTGGAGGTGCTGACCGCCAATCCGATGCCGGAGCCGGAGGACCTGATCGTGCGCGATCGGGTCGCCGGCACCCGTGCGGTCGCCCTGGTGGTCGACGTGTCCGGGTCGAGCAAGGGGGAGCGGGCCCGTACCGCCGCCGCGACCGTGGGTGCGCTCGCCGGTGAGCTCGCCCGTGACCGGCTGGCGGTGATCGCGTTCTGGTCCGATGCGGCATTGCTGCTGCGGCTGGGTGATCCGGTGCGTCCCGAGGAGTTGTTGGACATGCTGCTGCGCATCCCGGCCCGGGGGCTCACCAATGTCTCCTTCGGGCTGGAGTTGGCCGCCGAGCAGCTCGCCGGCGCGCCCGAGCGCGACGTCCGCACGGTGCTGCTCTCCGACTGCGTGCACAACGCGGGGCCCGATCCGCGGCGGATGGCGGCGCGGTTGCCGCGACTCGACGTGCTGTTGGACATCAGTGGTGAGAAGGACGTCGACCTCGGCCGGGATCTGGCCGAGGTCGGGCACGGCAGGCTACGGCTGGTGCGGGGTCACCGGGACGTGGCGCCGGCGGTCTCGGCGCTCTTCTGGGGCCGGTGAGATCCGTGCTTGCGACACCCGGGCCGTCAGGAATGCGGGAAATTTTTGCTCTGCCGAAGTTTTGCCAAGGAAATCCGTCAGCACTGCCGGCCACCCGCTACTGTGGCGTTCTGCCTGGGACACGAGGAGCCTCAGACCCGCGAGGGGGTCTGAGGCTCCTGTTCTCTCGGTCGTCCTCTCAGTGGCCGGTGGTGAACCGCTGCCGGGGATGGTTCGACTGCTCGATCTCGTCGACGTAGGCGAGCGCGAAGTCGGTCCCGGAGATCTCCGAGGAGCCGTCCTCCTTGGTCACCAGGACGTCGCCGTCGGTGCGGTAGGCGCCGGTCGTCTCCCCGGCCGCGAACGCGCCGAACAGCGCTGCCGGCGAGACGTAGAACCAGCGCAGCTCGGCGGGGCTGGCGCGCAGGGCGTCGAGCACCTCCGCGTGCGAGAGAGCCTCCGGCTTCCACTCCTCGCGGAAGTCCGGGGTGTCCACCAGTCGCGGACCTCCCGGCGCCACCAGCGCGCTGCCCGCGCCGCCGACGAAGGAGAGCCGGGCGTCGTTCGCGATGGCCGCCGCGATCAGCGCCGGCAGACGGCTGGCCAGCGTGGCGCCGTCCACGTCGGCGCCGTGCACCGCCACCACCACCTCGTCGGCCACGGTCGCGGCCTGGGCGATGACGGCGTCGTCGGCGAGCGAGCCGAGGCGATACTCCACGCCCGCGTCCGGCGTGGTCGGCTCGTGCCGGGAGTAGGAGATCACGGTGTGGCCGCGCTTGGCCGCCTCACGCGCGATGTTGCCGCCGGCGTAGCCGGTCCCGCCGAAGATGACGATGGTGGACATGGTGCTTCCTCTCCTGTGGTCGGCCGGAGCCGCGTGCGGTTCGTTGTCGAGACAACCGATTGGGTGAAGCAGCTATTCCGACCGTGTCCCCGTCGGTGTGGCGGCCCCGGCCGATCTTGAGAGAGAGGGTCAGGCGCCGGCGATCTTCTCGATCAGTGCCGTGGTGGAGATGGCCGGCGTGCGTGGCAGGTAGACCACCTCGCAGACGTCCTTGAACTCGTCGAATCGGCCGGCCCAGTCGTCGCCCATCACCAGCACGTCCGCGCCGTAGGTCTCGATGTAGTGCCGCTTGAGCTCCAGGCTCTCCTCCAGGAAGACCTCGTCGACCGGTTTGAGCGCCGCCACGATGGCCAGCCGCTCGTCCTCGCCGAAGACGGGGTCCCGGTCCTTCTTCCTCCGGTTCAGCGCGTCCGCCGAGACACCGACCACCAGCCGGTCGCCGTGCGCCGCGGCCCGCTCGATCATGCGCAGATGGCCGACATGGAAGACATCGAAGGTGCCGAAGGTGATGACGGTCCGGGGCATGGTCCGGGATTCTTCCACGCCACCAGGCAGAATCGCGTCTCATGACCACCCCGGGCGGCCTGATGGCCGCGGACAGCGCCGCGGACGCCGTACGACGCCGGGCGTTGCGCCGGATGCGGACGATCGCCACCGGCCTGCTCGCGCTGGCAGCGGTCGTCTACGCCCTCACCCTGCACCGCGACGGGGCGTGGGGCTACCTGAACGCCGGCGCCGAGGCCTCGATGGTCGGTGCCATCGCCGACTGGTTCGCCGTCACCGCGTTGTTCCGCCATCCGCTCGGGCTGCCGATCCCGCACACCGCGCTCATCCCACGGCGCAAGGACGAGATCGGCGCCAGCCTGGAGGACTTCGTCGAGGAGAACTTCCTGGCCGAGGATGTGATCCGAGACCGGCTGACGACCGCGATGCCGGCGCTGCGGATCGGGTTGTGGCTCTGCGAGGAGCAGAACGCCCGGCGGCTGGTCGACGAGGCCGCCGTCCTGGTCGCGGCGGCGCTGGCCCGGGTCCGGCCGGACCACATCGAGTCGTTGGTCACCGACGCGCTGATCCCGCGATTCCGGGAGGAGCCGATCGCCCCGCTGATCGGGACCACCCTCACCGAGGCGCTGGACGACGAGCTGCATCACGGCATCATCGACCTGGCGCTGGTCGAACTCCACGGCTGGCTGGCGGAGAACCAGGAGACGGTCACCGACGTGATCGGGGAGCGGGCACCGTGGTGGGCACCGCAGGCGCTCAAGGAGCCGCTCACCAACCGGATCCACACCGAGCTGGTGCGCTGGGTCGCCGAGATCCGCGACGACCCGGACCACCGGGCGCGCAAGGCCCTCGAGGCGCTGCTGCGCGACCTGGCCCGGGACCTGCAGACCGACCCGAGCACCCAGGAGCGGGCCGAACGCCTCAAGCTCCGGCTGCTCGACCATCCCCAGATCGTGGCGACCTCGATCTCGCTGTGGCAGGCGCTCCAGCGGGCGCTCGCGGGATCGCTGGAGGATCCCGACGGAGTGGTGCGTCAGCGCGCGCTCGACGAGGTGAGCCTGTTCGCCGCCCGCCTGGTCGGCGACGAGGCGCTGCAGCGCCAGCTGGACCGGCTCGCCGCCGACGCCGCGGTCTTCGTGGTCAAGCGCTACGGCGGGGAGGCCATCGCGGTCATCACCCACACCATCCAGCGCTGGGACGGGAAGCAGGCCGCGAGCCGGATCGAGCTGCACGTGGGCCGCGACCTGCAGTTCATCAGGATCAACGGCACCATCGTCGGCGGTCTGGTCGGTGTGCTCATCCATCTGCTCACCCAACTGGCCTGAGCATGGCCTGAGCCCGGCCGGTGACCGCCGCCGACCCTCTCGCGGGTCTCCTTGTCGGGGGCCGGGGTCTCGATAGCGCTCGGCTCGCTACTCGACCGACGGGAGGACGGGATGCCGGTGGCAGCGTCGGGATGGGATGATGTCGAGGTGAGTACGCCGGAGCCGTTCGACGTGCCGATCAGGGACGACATGATCCGGCTCGGCCAGTTCCTCAAGCTGGCGAGCCTGGTGGAGTCCGGTGCCGAGGCGCGGCCGGTGATCGCCGCGGGTCGGGTCCGTGTCAACGGCGAGACCGAGACCCGCCGCGGACGCCAGTTGGCGGTCGGCGATGTGGTCGAGCTGGGTGGGCAGGCCGCTCGGGTGGTCGACGAGGCCACGTTCACCGACGACCTGCCCTGGTAGCCGGCCGACGTGATGGCTCAGCTGACGCCGAGCAGGTCCACCACGAAGACCAGGGTCTCGCCGGGCTTGATCACGCCGGCCGCGCCGCGGTCGCCGTACCCCAGGTGCGGCGGGATGACCAGCTGGCGCCGGCCGCCCACCTTCATCCCCTGCACCCCCTGGTCCCAGCCGGCGATGACCTGGCCGATGCCGAGGCGGAACTGCAGCGGCGTGCCGCGGTTGTAGGAGGCGTCGAACTCCTCGCCGGTGGAGTGGGCGACACCGACGTAGTGCACGCTGACGGTCGAGCCGGCACCGGCTTCGGGGCCGTCCCCCTCGACCAGGTCGGTGACCACCAGATCGGTGGGCGGAGTCGGGTCGACGAAGTCGATCTCTGGCTTCTCGTGCTTCTCGGGCATGCCGTCACCCTACGGCGGATAGGGTGGGGTGGTGGCATTCCTCGTCGTGCTGGGGGTCGTCGTCGCACTCCTGTCGGCGGCGGCGCTGGTGGTCGTGGCCGGCACCCGGATGGTGCGCTCCGCCGACGGCCCGCGGGCGGGGATGGGGGATGCGCTCGGGATGGCGCTCGACGTCTTCGATCCGGCCGCGGGCCGCAGCCGGGGTGAGCTCGATGAGCAGAAGCGGCGGGTCGTGCTCACCCAGACCCCCGACGACGACCGGCCGATGAGCGTCGACCTGCGCCAGGGCCGGGTCCGGGTGCGTCGCTGAGCCCGGCCGGCCGCGATCCGGTCAGCTCTGCTGGACGTAGGTCTCCAACTGGTCGCGCTCGAACGTCAGCTGGTCGATGCGGTGCTTGACCAGGTCGCCGATGCTCACGATCCCGGTCAGTCGGCCCTCGACGAGCACCGGCACATGCCGGATCCGGTGCTCGGTCATGGTCGCCATCAGCTCGTCCACGGTGGCCTCCGGCGTACAGGTCGCGACGGTGGCGGTCATGATGCTCGCCACCGTCGACCCCAGCACGTCGCCGTCGCCGTTCAGCCGTCGTACGACGTCCCGCTCGCTGACGATTCCGACGACGTCGGCACCGTCGTTGCTGACCACGCAGGCGCCGATCCGGTGCTCGTCGAGCAGCGCGACCAAGGCGCGGACCGGCTCGTCCGGCGCGATCGTCACCACGCCCGACTGCTCCTTGCGGTGCAGGATCTCCTCGATGCGCATCTTCTGACCTTAGAGCCGGATCGAGTCCCCGGGGAAGGGCGCCAGCGTGAAGGCGTCAGCGCGAAGAACAGGCTGTGGTCAGTCGTGGCGCCGGAACGGCGTCACGGTGCCCGGCCGCTGGGCCGGCCAATCGGGATCGGAGTCGCCGTCGGGCAGGGAGCCGAGGAAGGAGAGGGCCGCCTCGTGCAGGTGCCCGTTGCTGGCCAGCGCGTTGCCACCCCATGGCCCGTCGTCGCCGCAGAGCGAGGTGAAGGTGCCGCCGGCCTCGCGCACGATCACGTCGAGGGCGGCCATGTCATAGACCTCCAGCTCCGGCTCGACGGCGATGTCGACGGCGCCCTCGGCGACCAGCATGTAGGACCAGAAGTCCCCGTAGGCCCGGGTGCGCCAGCAGCGCCGCATCAGCGCCAGGAAGTCGTCGAGCCGGTCCCGCTCCTCCCAGCCGTGCAGGGAGGAATAGGCGAGCGAGGCGTCCTCCAGCCGGCGTACGTCGGAGACCTGGCAGGGCGCCGACTTCATCAGCGACTTGCCGGTGTGCGCACCCTGCCCCTTCGCCGCCCACCAGCGCCGGCCGAGCTGCGGTGCGGAGACCACCGACATCACCACCTCGTCCTCGACCGCGAGCGCGATCAGGGTCGCCCACACCGGCACCCCACGGACGTAGTTCTTGGTGCCGTCGATCGGGTCGACGATCCACCGCCGCGCGGCGGTCCCGATCGAGCCCTCCTCCTCGCCGGTGATCGCGTCCCGGGTCCGGGCGCGGGCGAGCGTACGCCGGATCGACTCCTCCACGGCCCGGTCGGCGTCGCTGACCGGGGTGAGGTCGGGCTTGGTCATCACGTGCAGGTCGAGCGCCTTGAACCTCGAGGTGGACAACGAGTCCGCGTCGTCGGCCAGCAGGTGTGCCAACCGGAGATCGTCGTTGTAGTCGGGTGCGCTCGCCACGCCCCAACCCTAGTGCTCGGTCGAACACCGTGGGAGGCCGGTGCTCACAGCAGATAGGGCGGCACCGACCTGGCGTCGAGCAGCCGGCGGAACGAGGTCACCCGCTCCGGATCGACCTCGCCGTTGGCCAGGGCCACGTCCAGTCCGCACTCGGGTTCGTCGGCGGCGTGGGTGCAGCCGCGCGGACAGTCCTCGGTGAGCTCGTCCAGGTCGCCGAAGGCCTCGATCAGGTCCTCGGGCTGCACGTGCGCCAGGCCGAACGAGCGGATGCCCGGGGTGTCGATGATCCACCCGTCCGGCCTGTTCCCCTCGCCCGGCAGCGGGAGCATCAGCGCGGAGGTCGAGGTGTGCCGACCGCGGCCGGTCACCTCGTTGACCTGGCCGACCTCGCGGCCCGCATCCGGCACCAGCGCGTTGACCAGGGTCGACTTGCCGACCCCGCTGTGCCCGAGCAGCACCGAGGTCTGTCCGGCCAGCGCGTCACGCAGCTCGTCGAGCCGCCCACCACGCTGGGTCACCACCCACGGCACGCCGAGCGAGCGGTAGGTGCTCAGCAGCGTCTCGGGGTCGGCCAGGTCGGCCTTGGTCAGACAGAGCAGCGGGGCGAGCTTCGCGTCGTACGCCGCCACCAGGGCCCGGTCGATCAGGCCGGTGCGTGGCTCGGGGTCGGCCAGCGCGGTCACGATCGCCAACTGGGTGGCGTTGGCGACGACGACCCGCTCCACCGGATCGTCGTCGTCGGCGGTGCGCCGCAACACGGTGCTGCGCGGCTCCACCTCGACGATCCTGGCCAGGCTGCCCTCGGCGCCGGAGACGTCGCCGACCACCTTCACCCGGTCCCCGACCACCACCGCCTTGCGGCCGAGCGGCCGGGCCTTCATGGCGGTCACCCGCGCGCCGTCGACCAGGAGCGTCATCCGGCCGCGGTCGATGGTGACCACCGTGCCGGTGGCGGCGTCGTCGTAGCTGGGCCGTTCCTTGGTGCGCGGGCGGGTGCCACGTCGCCGGGGCCGGTCGTAGTGCTCGATGTCCTGCTCGTCATACCGCCGGTTCGTCCCCACCCACTCCACCCGCCCGTGGCGTCAGCCGAAGAGCCCGGCCCAGAACGGGGCGAAGTCGGTGAAGGTCTTGCCGGTGGTCGTGACGTTCTCGACCTGGACGCCGTCCACGGCGGCGCCGAGGACGACCCCGGCGTGGGCCATCCGATGGTCGGCGTAGGTGTGGAAGATCCCGCCGTGCAGCCTGGCCGGACGCAGGTCCAGCCCGTCGGGCCGCTCGACGACGTCGGCGCCCAGGGCATGGAGCTCGGTGGCCAGTGCCGCGAGCCGGTCGGTCTCGTGGCCGCGGATGTGTGCGACGCCGCGCAGGTGGGACGGGCCGTTGGCCAGGGCGCACAGTGCCGCGATCGCCGGGGTCAGCTCGCCGACGTCGTGCAGGTCGAGGTCGACCCCGGCGAGCCGGTCGAGCCCCGGACCCGTGACGGTGAGACCGGTCCGGCCGAGCTCCACGGTGCAGCCGAACCGGGTGAGGATCTCGCGCAGCGCATCCCCCGCCTGGTCGGTGGTGTGTGGCCAGTCCCGCACCGTCACCCGGCCACCGGTGACGGCGGCCAGCGCGAGGAACGGAGCGGCGTTGGACAGATCGGGCTCGATGGTCTCCTCGACGGCGGCGATCGGCCCCGGGGCGACCGCCCACCGGTTGGCCTCGGAGTCGTCCACCTCGACGCCGTGGGCACGCAGCATCGCCACCGTCATGTCGATGTGCGGCAGCGACGGCACCGGCTTGCCGTCATGGCGCACGTCGATCCCGTCCTGGTAGCGGGCCCCGGCGAGCAGCAGTGCGCTGATGAACTGGCTGGACGCGGAGGCGTCGACGACCACCGTGCCACCACGCACCGTGCCCCGGCCGCGCAGGGTGAAGGGGAGGGCGTCGCCGGAGACGTCCACACCGAGGCCACGCAGCGCGCCGAGCACCTCGCCGATCGGGCGCTGCCGCATGTGCTCGTCGCCGTCGAAGTCGATCCGCTCGGTGGACAGCGCCGCGACCGGCGGCACGAAGCGCATCACCGTCCCGGCCAGCCCACAGTCGATGGTGGCCGGGCGGTCGAACGCACCCGGCGTCACCTTCCAGTCCGGGCCGTCGGTCTCGACGGTGCTGCCCAGCGCGGTGATCGCGGAGGCCATCAGCAGGGTGTCCCGGGAGCGAAGGGCACGGCGTACCACCGAGGGACCGTCGGCGATGGCGGCCAGCAGCAGGGCACGGTTGGTGAGCGACTTGCTGCCGGGCAGCGTCACGACCGCCTCGATCGGACCGCGCGCATGCGGTGCGGGCCAAGGGTCTGGGGTCGGTGTCGTCACCACTGCAGGGTATCGGTCCCGGTACGGCGCACCGGCGGGACCGGGCCAGCGCTGCTCAGCCGAGCTTGGCGCGGGCCAGCTTGGCTTCGCGGCGGGCGTCCTTGGCCAGCGCCCGGGCCTGACGGCGGGCGTCCTTGGCGGCGTGGCCGGCCCGCCAGGCCAGCCCGGGCTTGCCGTCGGTGTCCCCGGCCGCGATGATCAGCCCGCCGAGGAGCGAGGCGTTCTTGGCGAACTGCAGGCGCTGTTGATCCCGGCCCGCCGGCGTCTCCTCGTCCCAGAACCGGTGACCCGCGAGCGTGGTGGGCACCAGCGTCACCGCCAGCAGCGCCGCGCTCAGTCGCGGGCGGCGACCGGTGATCAGGCCGGCCGAACCGAGCAGCTGCAGGCCGGCGTTGACCTGCACGAAGAGCTTCGGGTTCGACGGCGCCGGTACGCCGGCCCGCTGGGCCGCCCGGGTCACCGGCCCGGTGAACCACTCGGCCTTGGCGGCCACCGCGTCGGAGTTGCGCAGCGCGTTGACCGCCCCGAGCACGAACGCCGACGAGAGCAGGGGACGGGCGACCAGTCGACTGAGGCTCATGCCTTCACAGTAGCGACCGTCGGCCGCAAGCACAGCAGGGGTCGCCGATCACCGGGCGCGATCGTCGGTGGGACCGCCTCCGGGCTCGCGGCCCGAGTCGCCGGACGACGAGCCCCCGGACGGGCCGGTGAGCGCGGGCCGGCCGGCCGGGTTCGGATCGTCCGAGGTGGAGTCCGACGGTCCGGACGGTCCCGACGGCTGGGTCGGCTGGGTCGGCTGGGCTGACTGGGACGGCGAGGGGTCGGGCGGGGCAGCGGAAGGGGCATCGGACGATGACGCAGACGTCGCATCGGCCATGTCCGAGTCGGAGGGCGACGCCGATGCGGTGGCCGAGTCGGACGACGAGGCGCTGGCGGCGGCGGACGTCGCGGAGTCGGACTGCGACGCGGAGGTCGAGTCCGTCGATGCCGCCGAATCCGTCGACGAAGACGACGAGGGGACAGCGGCCGTCGAGTCGGTGGCGGAGGACGACGCCGAGACCGGCCACGTCCCGTTCGCAGAGACCTCGTTGTTCTGCTGGTCGGGATCGGCGAAGCCGACCGGGGTCAGGGTGGCCCGGAACGTCCAGTCGCCGCTCGGCACGAAGTCCAGGTGCAGCACCTGGCCGTCGGTGCCGCCGTCGAGGGTGCAGGTCTCGGTCACGGTCGTCCCGTCGATGACTGGCGAGCCGCAGTCCGACTCCCACCAGCCGTCCACCATCTCGACCTCGACCCCGGTCAGGGTGTAGCTGAACGTCGCCGTCGTCCCGGCCGGGATGCCGGCCGCCGAGACCCGCAGGTGCCAGTAGACCCCGTAGTCGTGGGTGTCGAGGCTCAGCGAGGCGTCCGACGTCGGCTCCAGCGGCGCGAGAGTGAGACGCACCCGCGCGGTCGCCGTACCGCCGTGGCCGTCCGAGACGGTGTACTCGAAGCTGTCGGCGGTGGCGCTGCCCGAGCCCCGGGTGTAGACCAGCCGGTTGCCGACCGCGGTGACGGTGCCGTGCGCCGGCTGGGTGAACCGGGACAGACGCAGTCGGTCGCCGTTCGCGTCGGCAGCGTGGCTCAGCACGTCGACGGTCCTGGTCGTCTGGGTGCCGGAGAGCGTGATCGCGAGGTCGTGGGCGGTGGGCGCGGTGTTGGGCGTGGTGACCTTGACCGTGCCGGAGACGGTGCCATGCCCGTCGGTGAGGGTGTAGGCGATGGTGTCGGATCCGCGCCAGCCGGCGTCGGGGGTGTACACCACCGACGTCGGTCGGTTGCGTGCGACCACCGCCGTGCCGGCGCCGATCCGGCCGCCGCCCAGGCTGATCACCGGCCGGGCCGTGCCGGCCTTGCGCACCGTGCCGTGGGCCGGCGAGCTCACTCGGGCCGACTTGACCCACACCCCTCGGCCCTTCGGATCGGTGACGCCCTTGGTCAGGTCGATGGTGACCGACGAGCCGGGTGTCGTCGTCACCTCGGCCAGCGGCGTGGTGATCACCGGCGTGTTGTCGTTGTCGTCGTTGTTGTCGTTCGAGTCGTCGGTGTCGCTCGGGCTCTGCGTGTCATCGGCGTCACCGGTCGGCTCGCTCGCGGTCGGCTCGCTCGTGGTCGACGGGCTGTCGCCCGTGTCGCCGGTGTCGCCCGTGTTGTCCGTGTCATCCGTGTCGCCGGGTGTGGTGTCCTTCGGCGTCGTGGAGTCCGGCGCCGAGGACGGTGAGCTGCCCGGCGTGGCGGGTGCCGTGGACGTGGGTGTGCTCGGGTCGGCGACCGGAGTGGTGGGATGTCCGCCGGTGAGGGCCATCGCCGCCGCCACGGCGGCCGCCGCCGCGACGCCGGTGACGCCGGCGGCGACCCGGCCGGCCGGGTTGTGCAGCACCCAGGCCTTGGCATTGCCGAGGAAGACCAGGATTCCGGCCTTCGCGCCGGCGCCGGCCGCGGCCAGATAGCCGACTCCGGCACCGCCGAGCAGGAGCGGAGCCAGCAGGGCGCCGAGGTCGGAGTTGACCTCGGTCAGCTCCAGATAGATCGCCGTACAGGCGCGGCACTCCCGCAGGTGTGCCTCGACCTTGGTGGAGTCCCGCCGGGAGAGGCCGTTGCGGATGTAGGCGCCCAGGTTGGCCCGGGTCGCGGCACAGGCGTCGTCGACCGCGTCCTGGGAGTGCATCGAGATGAACGCCTGGCGGAGCCCCTCGCGGGCCCGATAGGCCAGCGCCGAGACCGAGTTCGGGCTGATCCCCAGCAACGGCGCGATCTCGGCGGGCTTTTGTCCCTCGACCTCGGTGTGCCACAGCACCTGCTGCCAGCGCTCCGGCAGCTGGGCGAACGCCTTGGCCGCCGCCTGGTTCTCGAAGCCGGCGACCGCCGTGTCCTCGAACGGTACGCCGGGGTCGTACTGCGTCATGTCGTCGGTCGGGGACAGGCGAGCCCCGGCGCGCAGTCGGTCCACGTGCACCCGGCGCACGGTGGTCAGCAGATAGGCCCGGAAGGCGAGGTCCGGGCCACCGCCCTTCTGCAGCAGGACGAGCACCTTGGCGAAGGCCTCGGAGACCAGATCGTCCGCGTCGCCGGACGAGGTGAGCTGGCGTGCCAGCCGCCGGGCGGCGGCGACGTGCCGGGCATAGATCGTGCCGTAGGCATCGAGGTCGCCGGCCCGCACCGCGCTGATCAGTTCGGCATCGCCGGGCTCGTCGGGGGCCACGTCGCCGTACGAGGCTCGGGCCGGATCGGTCTCGCTCACATCACTTCTGACGGTCGGGGACCCGAAAGGTGACGCAACGTCCGCGCGTCACGTCCGCGCGTCGCGATGCCCGCGTGCGCGCGAACGCTCGGGTCCGGGAATTCTTCCTCGCTTCGTGGCGTCATGAAGGGCCACCTGACGCGTCACATTGTCGCACGCCACCGAGGGATGGCGGATGAGACGGACGAGCAGGTGGAGGCGGCCATGGGGATCTTCGCGAAGCTGACGCGACGCGAGCGTGCTGCCCGCCGCACCGTGCACGAGTTGACCCACGAGCAGCGGGCGGCCCTGCCGCCGCGGTTCGAGGCGGCGGGTGAGGCCCTCGCTGCCGGTAGTCCGTTCATGGCCGAGACGTGCTGGGTGGCGGGGCGTGAGCTCGCCGAAGGCGGGGTGTCCCTCGGCGAGAGCCTCGAGGGTCTCCGTCTCACCACCCAGCTCGTCTCGGGACGCGACCCCGACTACGACGAGATGCATGCCCTGAGCCTGGCGTGGAGCGAGTCGACGCTCGGCTATCTGCACTCGCTCTCCTGCGCGGATCCGCTGACCGGCCTGGCCACCCTGGCGCACCTGCGTGAGCGTCTGACCGAGCTCTACCGGGAGGCCCGCGCGGCCCGACACGCGCTGGTGGTCACCGACGCCCGTCGGCTGGGGGAGTCGGCCGTGGGCATCGATCCGGCGCTCCGCCCGGAAGAGCCTTCCGGTGACCGGAGGGACCCGGCCGGCCCGGCTGACTCGGGTGCGCTGGTCGCCGAGTCGCTGGCCTGGGCCCGGCGGCTCACCCTGCTCGGCAACACCGCTCGCAGCGTCTTCAGCTCCGGTGCCACCGTCGGCCAGGTGGGCCACACCAGGATCGTGGTGCTCACGCCACGCGACGAGGTGCTGCCGACCCGGGTCTCGCTGCTCAAGCGGATGACGTACGACGCCGCCGACCGGGTCTGGATCGAGGGCCTGCCGCCCAACGACCGCTCCGCCGGGATGCTCCTCGACGAGCTGGCCCGCGGCGCCTGAACCCGGGCCGCCACCGCCTCGAGCGATCTCGTCCTCGCCGCCCCCCATCGCCGTCGGCGGAATCTCCTACAGTGGTCGACATGTGCGGTCGCTATGCGTCGAGCCGGGATCCGGACGACCTCGCCGACGTCTTTGACGTCGAGGAGATCCGCGTCGCCGAGCCGCTGGCGGCCAACTACAACGTGGCCCCCACCGACGAGGTCTACGTCGTGGTGGAGCGGCCGGTCAGGTCGAGGGAGCCGGCTGACGCCGGATCGACGGGATCGACGGGATCGGCTCGACAGTTGCGCGCGGCGCGCTGGGGTCTGGTGCCGTCCTGGGCCGACGACGTCGCCATCGGCTCCCGGCTGATCAACGCCCGGTTGGAGACGGTGGCCAGCAAGCCCGCGTTCCGCAAGGCGTTCGCGCGGCGCCGGTGTCTGCTCCCCGCCGACGGCTACTTCGAGTGGTATGTGACCGACGACGTCGATGCCCGGGGGCGAGCGCGGAAGCAGCCGTTCTTCATCCGTCCGCGCGAGCACGGCGTGCTGGCGATGGCGGGGCTCTTCGAGCTCTGGCCGGATCCGGCCAAGGCCCCCGACGACCCGACCCGCTGGGTGTGGTCGTGCACGGTGATCACCACCACCGCCGAGGACTCGCTGGGCCGGATCCACGACCGGATGCCGCTGATGGTGGAGCAGGACCGGTGGACGGCGTGGCTGGACCCGACCAGGGGTGGCTCGTCGGAGCTGCTGGTCCCCGCCGCTCCGGGCACGCTCGAGGCCTACCCGGTCTCACCGTCGGTGGGCAACGTGCGCAACAACGGGCCCGAGCTGGTGGAGCCACTGCCGGTGGAGGAGAGATGAGCGGATCGGTGCCGGACCGGCGGGGAATGGTCGAGCAGGTCGTCGAGACGCCGTACGGCGACGGCCTGCTGGTCACCCGTCGGGCCCGTCGGCCGATCGCCACGCTGTTGCTCTCCCACGGTGCCGGGAACGGCATCGACACCCCGGATCTGCTGGCGCTGACCCGGGCGCTGCCCGCCCAGGGCATCTCGGTGGCGCGCTTCGAGCAGCCCTGGCGAGTGGCCGGACGGCCGATCGCCACCGCTCCGCCGACCCTGGACGTCGCTCTGACCGCGGCGGCCAACCGGATGCGCACCCGCACCCCGCTGGTCGTCGGCGGGCGTTCCGCCGGCGCCCGGTCGGCGGCGCGGACGGCGC
>NZ_JASGET010000039.1:0-10629 GCF_047606145.1 Nocardioides sp.
AGGTGCTCCAAGATCCCCCGCCCCAACCGGGCGAGCTGGGTGGGCCCGAACTGGCCGGCATACCCGACGAGGTCTTTCTCGGCACGTGCCAGGAGTTCGGATGCGAGACCGTCGGGGAGCTCGTCGAGGACCCGCACGATCACCCGGGCCTGCGCCAGGGACACCGAGCCGTCACCGACGGCGGCGGCCACGAGGTGCCACCGGGTATCCAAAGCGGTCGCGAGTCGGACATCGGCGCGGGCCTCCCCGCATCCGACCCGCAACTCGGTGGCGCACCACGCCGAGACGTCCTTCGCCCCGATCTCGGCGGCGATGTCACCCGAGACCGCCAGCACCTGCAGGCGTAGCCCGGCCAGCCGTGCCTCGGCCTCGTAGAGGTCCCGCAACACCTGCTGCTTCTCGCCCACACTCAGGTACATCGGATCCAGGTCGGCCGCCTCACCCAGGGTCTGGTTCACCGTCGCGACCGCGGCCAGCAACGGCGCCGGGGCACCCGGCACCCCGTATCCACTGTTACCCAAGTCGTTGTCGGTCATGGCACTGTCCCGCCGAGAGATCCTGCATCCGAGTGATGCAGTACGGATATCGTCTCATGAACACATGTTCGAATCAAGTATTCTCGGTGGGTATTTCGATGGATTCGTGGATGTCTTGTTTTCCACCGGATTATCCACTGTTGTGGATAATTTCGGGACTATTGGTGCCGACCGTGGCGCGGATTCTTGGTGGTCTCGATACGCTCGCTGGCGCTCGCTACTCGACCAACAGAACGACGGCCCGCTGGCGCTCGCTACTCGACCAACAGAACGACGGCCCGCTGGCGCTCGCTACTCGATCAATAGCGACCGCGCAGATCACGCTCGCTACTCGACCAGCAATCGCTCTGGTCCCCGTCGGTCGAGTAGCCCTCGCGAGGAACGAGCGAGGGCGTATCGAGACCACGCCGCAGATCGCCGTGGCAGGTCTCGATACGCTCGCTACTCGACCAACGAAACGGCGTCCGCTACTCGACCGGCAGCCACGATCTGCCTGGCGCTCGCCATTCGACCGGCGGGGTGGGGACTCGGCAGCGGCCCACAGTGCATTCAGTGCATTCAGTGCATTCAGTGCATTCAGCGCATTCAGACGACCACGACGCGGGGCCGCTGCAGGTCGGGCAGGTCGCGCAGCCGGCCGAGCGGCTCGGCGAGGGCGGTGTCGTCGGTGAGGATGTCGTCGACCTCGTCGATCGCCGCCACCCGGCCGAGCCGGACGCGTCCGATCTTGGAGCCGTCGGCGACCACCACGACCCGATGCACGGCGGCGATCATCGCGCGCTTGACCTCGGCCTCGGGCAGATTGAGGTTGGTGATGCCGCCGGTGGCGTCCACTCCGTTGCAGCCGATGAAGGCGACGTCGGCGTGCACGCGGGCCAGGACGACGTCGGCCAGCGGCGCGACCAGCGAGTGCTGCAGCGGTCGCAGCGTGCCGCCGGTGACGACCACCCGCAGTCGAGGTACGGCGGGCTCGAGGGCGAGCGCGAGGGAGAGGCCGTTGGTGATGACGGTGAGGTCCCGCAGCTCCTCGCGGCGTACCAGCTCCCGGGCGATCGCGGCGGTGGTGGTGCCGACGTCGAGCAGCAGGCTCATCCCCGGCTCGAGCAGATCGACGGCGGCAGACGCGATCCGCGCCTTCTGCGTCGCGGCCTCGACCGCGGTCTCCTCGAAGGACCGCTCGAACAGCGACGGCGAGGTCGGCATCGCGCCGCCTCTGATCCGGCGTACCGTGCCGCCGTCCTCCAGCACGTCCAGGTCGGCGCGCACGGTGACCGCCGAGACGCCGAAGGCATCGCTGAGCTCCGCCACGCCGGCGAAACCCTGTTCCTCGATCAGCGCGGACATCCGCTCCCGGCGTTCGCGTGCTCCCAGGGGACCAGACTCCATTCCGCGACGATCACCCACCGACGCGTGGTTGTCAATACGAAAGTGAACTGGTTTCGAAAGCGAAACCGCTCTAGGCTGCCGACGTGACCCCGATCGTGAAACGAGTCTCGCGGCTGGCCGACGGGCGCGAGCTGATCTACTTCGACGACCCCGACACCCGGCTCGGCCCGGACCGCGCGCCCGACCTGCGCGATCTGCCGGCCCGGCCGGAGACGGCCACCATGCGTCAGGACCCGTTGACCGGGGAGTGGATCTCGATCGCCACGGCGCGACAGAACCGCGCCGTGCTGCCGCCGGTCGAGCTCGACCCGCTGGCACCGCAGACGCCGCAGAACCCCTCCGAGGTGCCGTCGGCCTATGACGTGGTGGTCTTCGAGAACCGCTCGCCCTCCTTCGGCCCGGAGATCGGTGGTCCCGACGCTCCCGCGCTCGCGCCGGGCGTCGGCCTGAACCGTACGGCGCCGTCGGTCGGCCGCTGTGAGGTGATCTGCTTCAGCCCGGAGCCGACCGGCTCGTTCGGCTCGATCAGCCGCGTCCGGGCCCGCACGGTGATCGAGGCCTGGGCGGATCGGACCGCGTCGTTGTCCCGGGTCCCGGGAGTGGAGCACGTCTTCTGCTTCGAGAACCGGGGCGAGGCCATCGGCGTCACCCTCGGCCATCCGCACGGCCAGATCTACGGCTACCCCTACATCCCGCCGCGTGCGCGAGCGGTGATCGGCTCCCTGGAGCAGTACGGGCCCGGGCTGTTCGCCGACATCCTGGCCAGCGAGCGTGCCGGCGAGCGGGTGGTGCTGTCCGGCGAGCACTGGACGGCGTTCGTGCCGTTCGCGGCCCGGTGGCCGATCGAGGTGCACCTGCTGCCGCACCGCCATGTCCCGGACTTCCCGGCGACCAGCGCGGCGGAGCGGGACGAGCTCGCCACGCTCTACCTGCGTCTGCTGCGTGGGGTGGACGCGCTGTACGGCGACCCGACGCCCTACATCGCCGGCTGGCACCAGGCCCCGGTGCACTCCCATCGCGACGACTTCCGGCTCTCGCTGCAGCTGATCAGCCCGCGCCGCGGCGAGGCGAAGCTGAAGTACCTGGCCGGTAGCGAGGCGGCGATGGGCGCCTGGGTGGGCGACGTCGCGCCGGAGACCCAGGCCGTCCAGCTGCGCGAGGCGGTCGCCCGCGCGGACGCGGAGTTCCCGGTATGAGCCGGGCGAGCGGGCTGGCGCAGCAGGCCCGAGACGGCTTCCGTACGGCGTTCGGCGCGGAGCCCGACGGGGTCTGGTCCTCGCCCGGGCGGGTGAACCTGATCGGCGAGCACACCGACTACAACCTCGGCTTCGTGCTGCCCTTCGCCATCGACCGGCGCACCCAGGTGGCGATCCGGCTACGTGCGGACGGCCTGATCCGGGTCGGCTCGTCGATCGCCGCCGGCATCGCGGAGCACGATCTGCGGCAGATCACGGCCGAGTCGGTGGACGGCTGGTCGGCGTACCCGTTCGCGACCGCGTGGGGCCTGGGCCAGGTGGGGGTCGACCTGGCCCAGGCGACCGGCTTCGAGGCGTACTTCACCTCCGACGTCCCGCTCGGCGCCGGGCTCTCCTCCTCGGCCGCGATCGAGTGCGCGCTGGCCTTCGGACTGGACGAGCTGTGGCGCGCCGGTCTCGGCCGGGACGCCCTCGTCCGGGCCACCCATCTGGGTGAGAACCAGATCGTCGGCGCCCCGACCGGCACGCTCGACCAGTCGGCCTCGCTGCTCTGCGTGGCCGACGCCGCGCTGTTCATCGACTGTCGCGACGGCAGCCATCGGCCGGTGCCACTGGGCCTGGACGGCGCCGAGCTGAGCGTGCTGGTCATCGACACCCACGTGCAGCACGCCCACGCCGAGGGTGGGTACGCCGCCCGGCGTGCCTCCTGCGAACGAGCCGCGGCCGGCCTCGGCGTGAGGTCGCTGCGGGAGGTCGGCGTCGCGGACCTGCCGCGGGCGGCGGAGCTCCTGGACGAGGAGACGTTCCGGCGGGCCCGGCACATCGTCACCGAGAACCAGCGGGTGCTCGACCTGGTCGGCGTCATCGCCGAGTCCGGGCCGACCGCGATCGGAGACCTGCTGGTCGCCTCCCACGTCTCGATGCGGGACGACTTCGAGATCTCGGTGCCGCAGCTGGACGCCGCCGTCGAGGCGGCGATGGCCGCCGGTGCGATCGGTGCCCGGATGACCGGCGGTGGCTTCGGCGGAGCGGCCATCGCGCTGGTCGGCAGGGCCACGGCGGAGACGGTCGCCGAGGCGGTGGCCAAGGCGTTCGCCGAGCGCGGCTACGCCGCGCCGACGATCTTCGAGGTGCAACCCTCGGAGGGATCCCGCCGGGAGGGGTGAGCCAGCGCCCGGCCGGCGACCCGGGCCGGGCTCCGGGGGACGATCCGACGAGTGCGTCAGGCGCGGCGCGCGTCACCTTGGCGCGCGGTGATCGGGCCTGATCGTCCTGATCGTTCGGGGATTCCTCGACGGCTCCTGTCGGCGAGGCGCAGCGGTGCGCGGTCTCGGCGTTTTCCGGCGGAACTGGCTATCGACACCGCTGATGTTATCTATCTCGATCCGCGATGAGTCCATAAGTGGTTGAAATCCCACAGAACCGCAGGCCGCAAGATCTGTGGATCGACTGCCAATGTGGCCGATGAAATTCGCGAAAAATCCGAATTTCGCCGCCGATACGGTGCGCTCGGAGCGCGGCCCGCAGGCGCCGACGCCGCCCGCCGCTGCCCGTTGACACCCGTTGTGTGGCGGGTGTCACATGGGCAGGGAAATGGGCAGCTCGGGCGAAATGTCGAACCGGAGATCTCCACGTCGACGCTCGTGCGGCTCGCGACATCAATAGTCGGTCGGATATTTCACAGTCGGCGTACAAGGAGGGCGAAATGAGCTTGAGTTCAACGCGAAATCACGACGCTGGGTCGGGCGGCGAGGGGAGCAGGAGCCGGCTCCGCACGGTGTGGGCGCTGCTCACCGCGCTGGCGGCCGCGGTGGCGCTGGCCGTCACCGGCGGATCGTCGGCACCGGGGGCGGCCAACGCCGCGACCGCATCGACGGCGACCTCGTCCACCACCTGTTCGCGCTCGTGCATGAAGGCGATCGTGAACGAGATGCTGCAGTCGATGGTCAAGCACGACCCGACCACGCTGCCGCTGGCGAGTCTCTACACCGCGACCGAGAACTCCCATGCCGCCGCGCTTCCGATGATGACGGCGTGGCGGACGATCACCAAGGCGGGCAAGCCGAGCCTGTTGGCGATCGACACCGAGGCGGAGACCGCGTACTTCGCCCTCGACGTCACCGAGGGCAAGAACGCGCACGGGCAGCGCTCGATCCTGTGGGGCTTCATCAAGGCGGTCAACCAGAAGATCAAGTACCTGGACCTGTACATCAACCGATCCCGCGGGGACCACGGGTTCTCCTACTCCTCCTCGGAGCTGAAGGCGAACTACAAGATCGTGATGAACCCGCCGGCGGACCGCACCAAGGCGAGCCGGGAGACCCTGGACGAGCTCGGCGAGTCGCAGTGGGACACCAGCTCCGACTTCACTCCCAGCGTCTCCTCCGACTGCGTGTTCACCGAGATGGGCTGGAGCGTCATCGACCCCGGGGATGACGGCACCGGCAGCACCAACCCGCTCGGATGCGTCTGGCCGGCGCAGCGTCCCACCGACAGCAAGGCCAGCAACGTGGTGATCGACACCAAGCTCGGGATCGTGGTCAGCATGGGCACCGTGAAGGGCAAGGTCTTCCCTTACCCGTACTACGAGGACGGCAAGATCACCAAGATGATCTCCGCGTTCATCCCGAACCAGATGACGGATGCGCAGGAGGCGCAGGTCGAGTGGTACAAGGCCTACCTGAAGGAGTCGGACGCCCAGCCGATGCCGGCACCGGTCGCCTCCACGGGCATGACGCTGCGCGTCGACCAGTACTACAACGACGAGCTCATGGCGGACCAGATCCAGGTCAACCTGGCGGCGGCGGGCGCGACCAACATCTGGCAGAGCAAGTCGATCGCGGCGGAATAGGTCGACCCAGGTCGAGCCGAGTCGGCCCGACACGACACAACGGCCGAACGCGGCCCGGTGGCAACCGCCGCCGGGCCGCGACGGCGTGATGGCGTGATGGCGTGATGGCGTGATGGCGTGATGGCGTGATGGCACCGGCTGGCACACTGGGGCCCGGCGCATCCGAGCGTGGGAGGAGAGCGATGCCCTACCTGGACGTGCGTGGTGTGCGGAGCTATCACGAGACCAGCGGTGAGGGTCCACCGGTGGTGCTGCTGCACGGGGGCTATTGCTCGCTGGAGGTGCTCCGGCCGCTGTCGGAGTCGCTGGCCACGGGATACCGGGTGTACGCCGCCGAGCGTCCGGGGCATGGCCGGACCCCCGACCGGGAGGGCGGATACTCCTTCGCCGAGTCGGTCGGCGACACGCTCGCCTACCTCGACGTACTCGGCCTGGAGGACGCCCACCTGGTCGGCTACAGCGACGGCGGGGTGATCGGCCTGCTGCTCGCCCGCGACCACCCCGAGCGCGTCTGCTCGCTCGTCGCGATCGGGGTGAACGTCGATCCCAGCGGCTTCGTCTCCGACGACCTGCACGAGCGTGCGATGCCGGCCGAGCCGATGAACGTCATCATCGAGCAGTACGACGCGTTGTCTCCGGACGGCCCCGAGCACGCGACGGTGGTGACCGAGAAGCTGCACGCGATGTACGCCGTCGAGCCGGATCTGCCCGCCGAGTCGCTGGGGGCGATCGACGTGCCGACGCTGATCATGGCCGCGCAGCACGACATGGTCGCCCTCGAGCACACCGCGTTGATCGTCTCCTCGATCCCCGGCGCGCAGCTGTGCATCGTGCCGGGCGCGAGCCACCTGCTGGTGCTGGAGCGGCCGCGGCTGGCCGGCCAGGTCGTCCGGGAGTTCCTCGACGGGCTCGGCGACCGACGGGGGTAGCGATCGCTGGAAGGATGTGCGCATGCCGCACCCAGGGCCGACGACGAGGCCGAACACCGAGCCCAACACGGGGCCCAACACGGGGCCCAACAAGCCCAACACCGAGCCGATCCGGATGCCCGAGCTGATGTCGCACGACCGGGCCGATCTGGACCGGTTCCTCGACGGTGTGGTGCTCGCCCACGTCGCGTTCGTGGACGACGCTGGCGCTCCGGCGGTCGTCCCGACGGCGGTGGCTCGCTGGGGCGATCGGCTGGTGGCCCACGGCTCCACCGGGTCGCGGTGGATGAGGCAGGTGGCCCGGGGCGGGCCGGTCGCGGTGTCGATCGCCGCCATCGACGGCATCGTGGTGGCGCGATCGGCCTTCGAGAGCTCGCTGATCTACTCCAGTGCGGTGCTGTTCGGCTCGTTCGTCGTGCTCGCGGGGGAGGAGCGCGCCGAAGCCCTGGACGTGCTCACCGAGCGTCTGCTCCCGGGTCGGACCGACGAGGTGCGGCCGCCGACGACGCGGGAGATCGCCGCCACGATGGTGCTCGCCATGCCGATCGCGGAATGGTCGCTGCGGATCTCGGACGACTGGCCGGAGGACGCCGAGGACGACGTCGCCGGATCGGCGTGGGCGGGCCAGCTCAGGTTCGGCGCGCCGACGGCGACGCCGTTCGCCGCGCCCGATCTGCGTCCAGGGGTGCCGGTGCCCGCCTCCGTCGCCGCCGTACGTGGCGTGCGTTAGACGTCCTTCCCACGGACCTGAGGTGACGTGAGCCGACGTGCGGGCGTCGGCCGACCTCGACGTGGACCGCCCGGCTACTTGCGGTGGATCGAGTAGGTGCCGCTGCTGGCCGCGTCGTCGCGAGGGGCCGTCCATGCGCTGCCGTCTCCTCCGAGAGCCTCACGCGGATACGCGGACACCGCATCCACCACCAGGGCGACCCGAGTGGCATCCTCGTCGGTGGTCTCGGCGACCTTCTCGCCGGCGACGCCGCCGAGGGTGTGTTCGCCCTCGACGATCGTGAGCAGCGCCTTGGGTGCCGGGCTCAGGTGGTAGGCATCGGTGAACCAGTCGGGTCCACGGGCGGTCATCGGCGACCGGTCCTTCCCACCCGCGACCGGGAGCCGCCGACGGCGACGACGGTCATGTCGCGCGGTCGTAGGCGTCCTGCGAGGCGGAGATGTCGCTGAGGTGTTCGATCGCCCAGGCCTGGAGGGCGGTGAGTGGTTCCAGCAGCGTTCGCCCGGCGCTGGTGAGTGCGTACTCGACGCGGACGGGCACCTCGGGGTAGACCGTGCGGCTCACGAGGCCGTCGCGCTCGAGTCCGCGGAGGGTCTGGGTCAGCATCTTCTGCGAGATGCCCTCGATGCGTCGCCGGAGCTCGGAGAAGCGAGCGTCGCCGTCGCCCAGGGCGCCGATGATCAGGACGGTCCACCGATCGCCGATGCGATCGAGGATGTGACGGGTCGGGCAGTCGGCGTTGTACGGGTTGCTGCACAGCACGAGGAGTAGGTTACTACAAAGTGCCTTCTTCCGAATCCATCCCTGCTCTCCTATGGTGACTGGCGTGCCCGTCCAGCAGGCCGGGGACTCCACCTCAACGAAAGGCACTCATGTCTCGCATCGTCGTCATCGGAGGCACCGGCTATGCCGGATCGGCCATCGTCGCGGAGGCTGCCGCTCGCGGTCACGAGGTCACGGCATTGAGTCGTTCGCTCCCCGACGACCGGGTTCCGGGCGTGGACCACATTCCGGGGGACGCGACCGACGAGAAGGCGCTGGCCTCGGTCATCTCCGGTGCGGACGTGGTGGTGGCCGCGCTCGCACCACGCGGACCGCTCGCCGGGCCCTTCCGCGAGGTGAACCGTACGATCGCGCGCCTGGCCGACGCCGCACACGCTCGACTCTTCGTCGTCGGCGGCTACTCGTCGCTGCGTCCGGCCGCGCGGGCTCCGCGCTTCGTGGAGGACCTCAGCCACGTGCCGGCCGAGGTCCGCGACGAGGTCCTCGACGGGGCGGCACTGATCGTGGAGGACCTCCCGGCCACCCCGGACACCCTCGACTGGGTGTTCGTGAGTCCGGCCCTCGCGTTCGGCGCGTTCGCACCGGGGGAGCGGCTGGGTGAATACCGGCTCGGGGACGACGTCGCCGTCCAGCCCGACGACGGCGGAGCGATCTCCGCGCCGGACTACGCCATCGGCTTCGTCGACCTCATCGAACACGACGACCACCACCGCGCCCACGTCAATCTGGCCCACTGAGCGCCACGCCGGTACGCCGCGTCCTCACCCTGCGCTCCTCGCAGGGGATGACGGGGATGCCGAGCGATGGCTGCGCAGCTGGGCCGGATCGTGCGGGTCGGCCTTGTCCGGCCTTGTCCGGCCCTTGTCCCGGACGACTTCGCCGGACGTAGCCGATTGGCGGAGCGGTCGTATTCGGATCGGGCAGACAGCCCGGCGATCGCGTGTCAGTCTCCGGGGCCGAACCAGGTGGCGAGGGCCCGCAACGCCGCGACGGTCCAGATCCACCACCAGCTCGTCACCGCCCCAGCCGCGATCCGTGAGCGCTATCGCGTCATGGGTGCCGAGAAGCGGATCAAGGTCCTCGCCTGTGTCCAGATCCGTCCCGACCGGGACCCGATCGAGCGCGCGATCTTGCTGTCGCTCAAGACGCTGGCCCAGCGTTGCGTCGAGCTGCAGCGTGAGCGCGACAAGCTTGAAATCGAACTCGACGCGATGGTGACCGCCGCCAACCCCGGCCTTCGCGCCGCCTACGCCATCGGACCCGATACCGCAGCGCAGCTGCTGCTCACCGCCGGCGGCAACCCCGAGAGGCTCCGTAGCGAAGCTGCGTTCGCCGCGTTGTGCGGGGTCAGTCCGATCCCAGCTTCGTCCGGCAAGGTCACCCGCCACCGCCTGTCCCGAGGTGGTGACCGCGCCGCCAACAGCGCGCTGTACCGCATCGCCCTGGTCCGCATGTCCAGCGACCAGCGCACCAAGGATTACGTCGCCCGGCAGCGCCAAGCAGGCCGTAGCACCGCCGAGATCATGAGGCTTCTTAAGCGCGCGATCGCCCGTGAGGTCTTCCGCTACCTGAGCACGCCGGTGGTCGTTCCAGCCGTCGACGACCTCCGTCCACTGCGTCAGTCGAAGAACATCACGCTGACCACCGCCGCGAACGAGATTGGTGTCTGGCCCATCACCATCAGCGAGCTCGAGCGTGGCATTAGGCGAGACGACGACCTCGCCCAGACCTACCGCGCCTGGCTCACCGCGGCATGACGTCGCCTGAGGAATGATGAGTCGGCATGGGCGCTCCGACACCGCACTCAGGGACCGCACGGGTCTACGTCGACGTGGTCGGCGACCTGTTCCACGCAGGCCACGTCGAGTTGCTCCGAGCCGCCAGGGCCCTCGGTGGCTACTTCATCGTTGGCGTCCTCGCTGACGAGACCGCGCAGGCCTACAAGCGGCGGCCAATCATGACGTTGGCCGAGCGGGTGGCCGTCGTCGAGGCATGCAGATACGTCGACGAAGTGATCATCGGCGCGCCGTTCCAAGTCGATGAAGGCTTCCTGTCTGAGCACGACATCGATGTCGTGGTCCACGGCGACGACCTAGGACGTGTTGGTAAACGTGGTCATTGTGCCCAGATCAGGGATGCTGCGAGGGTGAGCCCGGCGAGGTAGGAACGGGCGGTCTTGTCGTAGCGAGTGGCGATTGCACGCCACTGCTTGAGCTTG
>NZ_JASGET010000040.1:0-56217 GCF_047606145.1 Nocardioides sp.
GACGGCGGCGCCCGCCTCGGCGGCGGGCGGCGCGGGCGACACCGTCGTGCGCGACTCCGGGGTGCGGCTCCCCGATCGACTCTCCGAGGACCGTGCCGAGGAGGTCACCGCGGCGGTCTCCGCGCACGGGCGGCAGGCCTACCTGCTCAAGCTGGACACCATGTCGACCGGGAGCCGGTTCCGCAAGGTCAGGCGAAGCTCGGGCCGCTCGTCGGCGAGGTCCGCGGCCAAGGCCCAGCTGGTCCGGGTCGAGGCCGCGCAGGACCGGGCGGTCGGCGACCTGCCGGGCCACACCACGGTGCTCTTCCGGACCCACGCCGCGCTCTCCGGGGTGGCGGTGATGACCAACGCCGCCCAGGCCGCGAAGCTCGCCGACGTCGCCGGGGTCACGGCGGTCTATCCGATCACGCCCAAGGAGCGCGACAACAGCTACGCGGTGCCGTTCCAGAACGTGCCGGCGGCGTGGGCCGGCGACGGCACCTCGGCGGACGGCACCTACCTGGGCCAGGGCGTCGTCGTCGCCGACATCGACACCGGGTTCGACTACACCCACGCGGACTTCGGCGGCCCGGGCACCGAGGCCGCCTATGAGACGGCACACGAGACCGCCGACAGCGGGGAGGCCCCCGATCCGGCGCTGTACGACGCGGACAAGTTCCTGGCCGGCTCGAGCGAGGACCTGGTCGGCGACGACTACGACGCCTCGACCACCGCCGACGCGACCCCGGAGGCCGACCCGGACCCGCTCGACTGCGCGGCGACGTACGGCGGCGATGGGCACGGCTCACACACCGCCGGCACCATCGCGGGCTACGGGGTCGACGCCGACGGCGCGACCTACACCGGCGACTACGACGAGGACACCGACTTCGCCGACATGACCATCGGCCCCGGGATGGCGCCGGAGGCGCAGATCATGGCGCTGCGGGTCTTCGGCTGCGAGGGCAGCACCGACGTCATCTCGCAGGCCATCGACCTGGCGATGGACCCCAACGGCGACGGCGACCCCTCCGATGGCGCCGACGTGATCAACCTGTCGCTGGGCTCGGACTTCGGCTCCCCGGACGACGCCGACGCGGTCACCGCGGATGCGGCCGCCACCGCCGGCCTCACGGTCGCCATCTCGATGGGCAACTCCGGCGACGTCTACGACGTCGGCGGCTCCCCGGGCGCCTCCTCCCAGGCGATCACCGTCGCCTCCTCGGTGGACGCGCAGAGCATCGTCGACGGCCTCGGCGTCGCCTTCGACGGCACCGACCAGGACCCGTACGCCGCGGAGCGCTCGACCGCCTACGACTGGACCGGCGCGGACCTGTCCGGTGAGGTCGCCGTCCCCACCGACAACACGACCGGATGCAGTTCCTTCGACGCCGACGACAAGGCGGCGATCGACGGCAAGATCGCGCTGCTCACCTGGACCGACGACGCGCTCGAGTGCGGCTCGGCCACCCGCGGCGCCAACGTCCGGGCGGCCGGTGGCATCGGGTACGTCTTCGCCAGCAACACCGAGGAGTTCAGCACCGGCATCACCGGTGACTCCCGGATCCCCGGTGTGCTGGTCGCCGCGAGCGGTGGCGACGCCATCCGGGCGGCGATCGAGGACGGCCAGACGGTGACGGTCACCGGCACCACCGCCAGCTCGGTGACGCAGACCATCACCGCGGACAACGACTCGCTGAGCAGCTTCTCCTCCCGTGGGCTGCGCGGGGACGGTGACCTCAAGCCCGACGTCACCGCCGTCGGCAGCACCGTCTTCTCGGCGCTGCCCGGCTCCGGCGACCAGGGCCAGACCATGAGCGGCACCTCGATGGCCGCGCCGATGGTGGCCGGCCTCGCGGCGCTGGTGCTCTCGAAGCACAGCGACTGGAGCCCCGCCCAGGTCAAGGCCGACATCATGAACACCGCCGACCACAGCCTGTACGTGGACGGCTCCGCGGACACCGACTCCGGCAGCTACGCGCCGATGCGGGTCGGGGCCGGCCGGATCGACGCCGGCCAGGCGCTGGCCAACGACGTCACCGCCGCCGTCGCAGACGACGCCGGCGCGGTCAGCGTCAGCTGGGGGAGCCTCGAGGTCGCCGGCACCGCCACCGTGACCAGGACCAAGACCATCGCGCTGAGCAACGCCGACACGACGGCGCACACCTACGACGTCAGCCTCGATCCCGCGACCGAGGTGCCGGGCGTGACCTACCGGGTCTCCAGCGACTCGGTGACGGTGGAACCGGGGGAGAACACTGCGACGGTGACCCTCACGCTCTCGGTCGACCCGACGACCTGGCAGAAGACCTACGACGAGACCAAGGGCGCTCTGGCCTCCGACGTACTCGACAGCGACGGCGACGAGTACCTGCCCCAGGGCACCATCGCGGAGTCGTCGGGCAACGTGGTCTTCACCGCGACCGACTCCGACTCCGACGCGGTCCCGTCGCTGCACGTGCCCTACTACGCCGCCCCGAAGCCGGCGTCGACGATGAGTGCGGCGAGCAGCCTGACGCTCAGCAGTTCCGGCACCGGCAAGCTCGCGCTGTCCGGCTCGGCGGTCTCCACCGGTGGCGACGACCCGGTGGTCTCGCTGGTGCAGGCCTTCGAGCTCACCGCGACCAGTGGGGCTCAGCCGGGCTGCGACCAGACGCAGACCACGCTGTGCCTGACCACCACCGCGGACCAGGGCTCCGACATCGCCGACGTCGGGATCACCTCGACCTACGGGCAGACGAGCGAGTCGTGGGCGGACAACGGGGCGGCCACCGAGCAGTTCGCGATCGTGACCCGGGGCGCGCACACCACCGCCGCGGACAAGAACACCTTCGTCATCTACCTCGACACCGACGGCGACGGGGTGCCGGACCTCTACACCGTCAACACCCACTACGGCGAGGACGACGTGCTGGTCTCGGCGACCTTCGACTACGCCACCGATGACAACGTCGACGTCGAGGTGCTCAACAACTACCTCGGTGAGGTGGACACCTCGTCCTACGACAGCGACGTGCTGGTGATCCCGGTCGCGATCTCCACCCTGGCCAGCTACGGCGTGACCGCGTCCGACCCGACGATCTCCTACGGCATCGCGGCGTACGGCGTGCAGGGCACTCTGGTCGACTCCGTCGGACTGAGCTCGGCCGGGGCGCCGCAGCTGAAGGCGAACGTCTACACCCCGGGGATCGCGGCGGTCGACGCCGATGGCGATGCGGTCGGCATCGATGCGCCCTCCGGCGCGGGTGCCGACACCGCGCTCCGGGTGACCCGGCACGCCTCGTCCTACGCCACCGAGGGCGGACAGGGGCTGCTCGCCCTGCACTTCCACAACGAGGTGGGCCAGAAGGCCCAGGTGGTCACTCTCAAGAGCGCCACCACGGTGAGGTTGGGCGCGCCCGCTCGGGTCCGCGCCGGCGCGCGGACGACGCTGACCGCGAAGGTCGCGACCGTCGACGGCGTGGCACCCACCGGCACGGTCACCTTCCGACTCGGCGGCACCGCGATCGGCACCGCCCGGGTGAGCTCCGGGCGGGCCGCCCTGGGCGTGCGCTGGCGCATCCCACGGCGGGCTCGTCTGGTGGCGACCTACACCGGCGACGGCCACTACGGCTCGGCGGCCTCGGCGGCCAGCACGCTGCGGGTCGTGGGGACCGGCACGGCGAAGGTGGCGCTGTCGAAGAGGACCGTCCGCAAGGGCGGGAAGGTGCGCGTCACCGTGCGGGTGGCGAGGGTCGGCGGAGTGCGGCCGACCGGCAAGGTCACCCTGGCGCTCGCCGGCACCCGGGTGGGCCGGAAGCGGCTGGTCGGCGGCACGGCGATCTTCACCGTCCGGCCGCGGCGGCTGGGGCGGCTGACGGTGCGAGCCGACTACGGCGGTAGCTCGTTGTTCACCTCGGCGCGGGCGAGCGCCAAACTGCGGGTGACGAGGTAGCGTGTGCGGCACGCCTCCGCGTGCCTCCCACGTCCCACCCGCACCTTCTGTCACGATAGCGCGCATGAAGAAGGTGATCATCGCCGTGCTCGTGGTCTTCCTCGGGTTCTGGCTCTTCACCGACCCGCACGGGTTGGCCACCACCGCGAAGTCCGCGGGCGGTGCCGGCTGGGACGGCGCGACTCAGATGTTCACCAAGGTCATCGACTTCATCGGCGACCTGTGAGCCTGGCCTCCGCCACCGCCCCAGACATCGCCCAGCACCTGCTCCGCGACGAGGGCGAGGTGATCGTCGACGAGGTCACCCACCACTGGGCGGCGTACCTGCGCCCGGCCGTCGAGGGCGTCCTCGCCCTGGCCGCGCTGCTCGGGGTGGCCGTGGTCGACACCCGGATCGGCTGGCTGCTGCTGCTCCTCGCGTGCGCGCTCGGCTTCCATGCCGCCTGGCGGGCCCTGGCCGCGCACCGGGACCGGTTCGTGATCACGAACATGCGCGTCTTCCGGGTGCACGGCGTGCTGACCAGCAACCTGGCCACCATGCCGCTCTCCCGGATCCTCGACATCACCGTGGTCAAGCCGTTCCTGGGCAGGATGCTCGGCTACGGCCACTTCGTCTTCGAGTCCGCGGCCCAGGAGCAGGGACTGCGCGACATCCGGTACGTCGCCCGGCCCTATCAGCGCGATCTCGCCATCCAGCGGGTGGTACAGCGCTCGGGGCTGCGCGGGCGGCAGGTCAACTGAGCACCTACCGAGATCCAGGCTCAGCCCGGTGAACGCCACGTCCTAGGATTGCGGCATGACGCAGCAGCCGTTCTCTCGTCCTGGAGCCGTCGACCTCTCCGCGCTCTCCCGGCCCGCTCCGGCCGCCTCGGGCGCGACCGGGGGCGCCTACACCGTCAGCGTCGACGAACAGAACTTCCAGGAGGTCCTGGAGGCCTCCGTCACGGCGCCGGTCGTCCTGGTCTTCTTCTCCCCGTCCCGCGCCCCCGAGAGCAGCACGTTCGCACAGGACGTCGCCAGCGTGGCCGAGGAGTACGACGGGCGCTTCCTGGCCGGTCTGGTCGACATCGACGCCTCGCCGCAGATCGCCCAGGCGCTGCAGGTGCAGCAGATCCCGCTGATGTACGTCCTGGTCGACGGTCGGCCGGTGACCCAGCCGATCCCCGGTGCGCCGCCGATCGACGAGTTGCGCACCTTCTTCAACCAGCTCGGCCAGCAGCTCACCGCCCAGGGGGTCGCCGGGCGGCACAAGCCGCGCTCCGGTGCGCCGGTGGCCGAGGGCGAGGAGGCCGGGGTCGATCCCCGGTTCGTCGCCGCCGAGGACGCGCTGGCCGCCGGCGACGTCGATGCGGCCATCGCCGAGTACGCCAAGCTGGTCGAGGCCAACCCGGCCGACAGCGAGGCCGGCGCCGGGCTCGCCCGGGCCGAGCTGATCAAGCGCACCCAGGGCGTCGACCTGAACGAGGCTCGGGCGGCGGCCGCGGCCAGCCCCGACGACCTCGAGGCACAGCTCGTGGTGGCCGACCTCGACGTCCTCGGCGGCCATGTCGAGGATGCCTTCGCCCGGCTGGTCGAGTTGATCCGTCGTACCCGGGACGCGGAGCGCAACACCGTGCGCGAGCACCTCATCCGCCTCTTCGCCGTGGTCGGCAACGACGACCCACGCGTGCTCGCCGGACGCCAGGCGCTGGCCTCGGCCCTGTTCTGATCGGCTCTTCCGGGCGCCTGTCTGATGGCCCTGTGCTGGGCGGCCGGCGATCGGGCAGCCACGAGCGGGTGGCTCAGGGCCGGCCGGACTCGGTGTAGCGCGGGCCGCCGTGCAGGGCGGCCAGGGCGGCCTCGACCCGTCGGGCGGTGAAGTCGGCCGCGCGTTCGCGCACCTGGTCGGGAGTGCAGAACTCGGCGGTGCGGATCTCACGCGGGTCCGGGGTGATGCGCTCGACGATCGCCGCCGCCGTCGTCCCACCGTCGAAGACCAGGCAGACCGCGTCGTCCCAGCCACCCCACGGTGGCAGCCAATCGGTCAGCACCAGCTCACCGGGCTCGACGGTCAGGTCGAGCTCCTCGCCGATCTCCCGGCCGGCGGCGAGACGCGGGGACTCGCCCACCTCGACCACGCCCCCGGGCAGGTCCCAGTCGCGCTTGTAGGTCAGCTGGCACAGCAGCACCCGCCCGTCCGGGTCGCGGATCAGGGTCTGGGCGATCGCGCGCTTGCGCGGCAGGAACGAGTTCAGCAGTGCCCGGAAGCCGTCCGGCTCGGTGACCGGCAGGTCGGTGGCCAGCCGGGCGTAGAGCACCCGGTCGGTCGGGGCGCCGTCGGGGTCCAGCGGTCCGCGCAGCACCCCCTCACGGTGCATGCCCGCCCAGGTGGCGGTGCGCTGCTCGGTCACCGCGTCGACCGCCAGGACCGCCTCCACCCGGGCGAAGCCGACCAGGGCGGCGGCCACCTCGTCTCGTACGACGTCGGCCGACTCCCCGGTGGGCCAACTGATGCGGGCGACACCCTCGGCGACGGCGGTGACGGTCGTCCGGGCGCTCACGGATCCACCCTACGACCCCGTGGTCTCATCGCCGCGCGGCCCGAGCCAGAGGGTGGCCAGCGGGGGCAGGACGAGCCGGGCGTGGGCAGGCTGCGAGCCCCACGGCTCGGCCACCGCCGTCACCGAGCCGAGGTTGCCGACACCGGAGCCGGTGTAGGTGGCGGCGTCGGTGTTGACCAGCTCCTCCCACACGCCGGCGGCGGGCAGCGCGAGCGGGTAGTCCTCCTGGGGCACCGCGGCGAAGTTGGCCACGCACACGATCGGCGAGCCGTCCCCGCCACGCCGGATGAAGGAGTAGACGTTGTGGGCCGCGTCGTCGGCGTCGATCCAGGAGAATCCGGCCGGGTCGGAGTCCAGCTCCCACAGTGCCGGGTGATCGGCGTAGCTGGCGTTGAGGTCACGGACCAGGGCGTGCAGCCCGCGGTGCTCGGGGTGGTCGAGCAGCCACCAGTCGAGCTCGCGCGACTCGGCCCACTCGGCCTCCTGGCCGAACTCGCCGCCCATGAAGAGCAGCTGCTTGCCCGGATGCGCCCACATGTAGCCGAAGTAGGCGCGCAGCGTGGCCAGCTGCTGCCAGCGATCACCGGGCATCTTGCGCAGCAGCGACCCCTTGCCGTGCACCACCTCGTCGTGGGAGAGCGGCAGCACGTAGTTCTCCGACCAGGCGTAGGTCAGCGCGAAGGTGAGGTCGTGGTGGTGCCAGGAGCGATAGACCGGGTCGTAGTGCAGGTAGTCGAGGGTGTCGTGCATCCACCCCATGTTCCACTTGAACCCGAAGCCGAGGCCGTCGTACGCCGTCGCCCGCGTCACCCCGGGCCAGGAGGTGGACTCCTCGGCGATCGTCACCACGCCGGGAACCCGCTTGTAGATGGTGCCGTTGACCTCCTGGAGGAACTGGACCGCCTCCAGGTTCTCCCGGCCACCGTGGATGTTCGGCGTCCACTGACCGGGTCCGCGGGCGTAGTCCAGGTACAGCATGGAGGCGACGCCGTCGACGCGGAGCCCGTCGGCGTGGAACTCCTCGGCCCAGTAGATCGCGTTGGCGACCAGGAAGTTGCGCACCTCCCGGCGGCCGAAGTCGAAGATGTACGAGCCCCACTCCGCATGCCAGCCGCGCTGCGGGTTGGGGTCCTCGTACAGCGGCGTGCCGTCGAAGCGGGCCAGCGCCCACTCGTCGACCGCGAAGTGGCCGGGCACCCAGTCCAGGATCACCCCGACCCCGGCCTGGTGCAGTGAGTCGATGAGGAACCGGAGATCGTCCGGGTCGCCGTACCGGCTGTCGGGGGCGAAGTAGGAGGTGACGTGGTAGCCCCAGGAGCCGCCGAAGGGGTGCTGCATCACCGGCATCAGCTCGACGTGGGTGAAGCCGAGGTCGGTGACGTAGCCGACCAGCTCGTCCGCCAGGTCGCGATAGCTGCGGCCGCGCCGCCACGAGCCGAGATGCAGCTCGTAGATCGACATCGGCGCCTCGGTGGCCTGCGTCTCGGCGCGCGCGGCCAGCCAGGCCTGGTCGCCCCACCGGTGGTGTGACTCGAAGACGACCGAGGATGTCTGCGGCGGGACCTCGGCATAGGCCGCCATCGGGTCGGCCTTCTCCCGCCACACCTCGTCGGCGCCGAGCACGACGAACTTGTACATCGCACCGGAGGTGACCCCGGGGACGAACAGCTCCCACACGCCCGAGGTGCCGAGCTGACGCATCGGGTGCTCGCGGCCGTCCCAGTGGTTGAAGTCGCCCTTGAGCCGGATGCCCTTGGCGTGCGGCGCCCAGACCGCGAACGAGGTGCCGGTGACCGGCTCACCGAACCCGTCGTAGTGGTGCACCCGGGCGCCCAGGACCTGCCACAGCCGCTCGTGCCTGCCCTCGTTGACCAGGTGCAGGTCCAGATCGCCCAGGGTGGGCAGGAAGCGGTAGGGGTCGTCGACCACGATCGGGTCACCGTCGTAGCTGACCCGGAGGCGATAGTCGGGCACGTCGTCCCCCGGGAGCACCCCGGTCCAGATGCCGTCGTACTCGTGGGTGAGCGGAGTCTCGTGCCGAACTCCGCCGGAGTCCAGATGGCTCACCACCACTGCGGAGGCGAGCGGCTTGAACACCCGGAGGGTCACGCCGTCCGGTCCCGGGTGTGGGCCGAGCACGGAGTGCGGGCTGCCGTGCCGGCCGGCGACCAGGAGGTCGAGCTCGGCGCGGTCGACCGGGGGCGGGATCCGGTCCACCGGGCGGTTCCTCGGGTGGTTCATCGGGGTCCCCGTTCGAAGCGGAGCGGAGCGAGCATTCGGATGGGGTGATTCATCGGGTGTCTCCGATCCGGGCCAGGGCGGCGAGCGGGATGTCGAGCCAGGTGGGGCGGTTGCGAGCCTCGTAGACGCACTCGTAGACCGCCTTGTCGGCCACATAGGCGTCGAGCAGGATCCGGTCGGTCTCGTCGAGCTCGCCGCCGGCGTAGGCGACCAGGAAGAAGTTGCGGTTCCGGTTGGCCCACTCCGCCGCCCGCAGCCGGAGCTGCTCGTCCTCGGCGCCGGCGACCAGACCGCGCAGCACCGCCTGAGGCACGTATTCGAAGGAGCGCAGCATGCCGGCCACGTCGCGCCACCGGGAGTCCGGGCGCAGGCGCTCGGCCAGCGGCTTGGCCGGCTCGCCCTCGAAGTCGACGATCTTCCAGCCGACCGAGGTGCGCAGGGTCTGACCCAGGTGCAGATCCCCGTGCACCCGCTGGACCTCGATCTCGCTCAGCCCGGCCACCTGCGCGAAGAGGGCCCGCAGGGTCGCGGCGTGCTCGGCCAGGGCCGGCACCACCGGCAGCGCCGCCTCGAGCCGGCGCGACATCGCCGCCGCGAGGTCGGCGGCGCCGGCCGCGCCGTACCGATCGGTGGGGAAGCGTTCGGCGAGGGTGCGGTGGATCTCGGTCAGCGCCTCGCCGAGCCGGGTCGCCTCGCCGGCGAAGTCGCCGCCGGAGCCTGCCGCGTGCTGCTCCGGCTCGGCGAACAGGGTCCGCACGCTGGCGAGGGCGAACTCCCAGCCGTCGGTGGCGGTGCGCAGGAACGCCTGCAGCATCGCCAACTGGATCATCGCGCCGCCCTCCGGGTCCTCGCCGGGCGGGACCGCGTCCAGCCAGCCGTAGAGCGGGGCGACGTAGGGATCGCCGGCCTCGGTGAGCGCGGCGCCGATGGCGATGTCCGGGTTCACCCCCGGGGTGACCTTGCGGAAGACCTTCATCAGCGAGTCGTCGCCGAAGGCGACCGAGGAGTTCGACTGCTCGCCGGCGAAGAGCGTGGAGTGCACCTCGACGTCCAGGTCGTGGCCGGGCAGCCGGTGGAACCGGAGTACGGCGTCCGTGGTCGGCGCGGGCGCGCCGGCACCGGTCCCCGGCTCACCGGTCCCCGGCTCCGCGGTCGCCGGCCCACCGGGGCCCTGCGGCGCGGTGGCCGCGAAGGAGCGCAGCCAGTGGGCCATCGCCGCTCGGTCGTGCAGCGCGTCGTAGGCGTGCACCCAGCCACGCTCGGGGTCCTCCCACCAGCCGACGAAGGCGTGGTCCAGCCGGGGCTCGGCGTGCTCGTAGAGCGCCAGCGGCACCTGATAGAGCTCCGTGTCGGGTCGGCCCGCCGGCTCGACGGCGGGGTCGGCGTAGGTCACCTCGACCAGGTAGATCACCACCACCGGATCGTCGCCGGCCTCGTCCTGGGTCCCACCGGGCACCTCGCCGAGCGAGGAGATGGCGGTCACGGCGAACTCGCGGCCCTTGCCGCCGAACCACCTGGTCCGGTGCAGGTAGCCGGCGAAGGTGTCGGCGAAGACGGTGGGATCGAGGCCTGTCACAGCAATGCTCCCTCCTGACCGGTGGAGTCCCCGGCACCGGTCAGCTCGAACCAGTAGAAGCCGTAGCCGGCCAGGGTCAGCTGGTAGGGGAGCTCGCCGATCCGGGGGAACGGAACCCGTCCGGTCACCTCGACCGGCACCATCGCCTCGAACCGGCGCAGGTCGAGCTCGACGGGCTGGGGGAACCGGGACAGGTTGTTGACGCACAGCATCACCTCGCCGGTGCCGTCGGCCCGCTCGTGCTCGCGGACGTAGGAGAGCACGCACGGGTTGGAGCCGCCGAGGTCGGTGAAGGTGCCCAGTCCGAAGGCCGGGTACTGCTTGCGGGCGGTGATCATCTTGCGGGTCCAGTGCAGCAGGGAGGACGGGTCCTCGGTCTGGGCGTCGACGTTGACCGCCTGGTAGCCGTAGACCGGGTCCATCACCAGCGGCCGGTCCAGTCGGCCCGGGTTGGCCATCGAGAAGCCGGCGTTGCGGTCGCCCGACCACTGCATCGGGGTGCGGACGCTGTCGCGGTCGCCCAGCCAGATGTTGTCGCCCATCCCGATCTCGTCCCCGTAGTAGAGCACCGGCGAGCCGGGCAGGGAGAGCAGCAGGGCGGTGAACAGCTCCATCTGGTTGACGTCGTTGTCCAGCAGCGGCGCCAGCCGGCGCCGGATGCCGATGTTGGCCTTCATCCGCGGGTCCTTGGCGTACTCGGCCCACATGTAGTCCCGGTCCTCGTCGGTGACCATCTCCAGGGTCAGCTCGTCGTGGTTGCGCAGGAAGATGCCCCACTGGCACCCACGCGGGATCGCCGGGGTCTGCTCCAGGATCTCCGAGATCGGGAAGCGGGACTCGCGGCGTACCGCCATGAAGATGCGCGGCATCACCGGGAAGTGGAAGCACATGTGGCACTCGTCGCCGACCAGCTCGCCGGTGGCCGGGTCCGGCCTGCCGCCGAAGTAGTCGACCACGTCGGCGGGCCACTGGTTGGCCTCGGCCAGCAGCACCGTGCCCGGGTAGTGGTCGTCGACGAAGCGGCGCACCTTCTTGAGGAACTCGTGCGTCTGCGGCAGGTTCTCGCCGTCGGTGCCCTCGCGGACGTAGAGGTAGGGGACCGCGTCGAGCCGGAAGCCGTCCAGGCCGAAGTCCAGCCAGAACCGCATCGCGTCCAAGATGGCGTCGTGGACGGCGGGGTTGTCGTAGTTGAGGTCCGGTTGGTGGGAGAAGAACCGATGCCAGAAGTACTGGCCGCGCACCGGGTCCCAGGTCCAGTTCGACGGCTCGGTGTCGACGAAGATGATCCGGGCGTCCGGGTAGGCGGTGTCGGTGTCGGACCAGACGTAGAAGTCGCCGTACGGGCCGTCGGGGTCGCTGCGGCTGGCCTGGAACCACTCGTGAGCGTCGCTGGTGTGGTTGACCACGAAGTCGATGATCACCCGGATGCCGCGGTCGTGCGCCGCGTCCAGGAACGCCTTGAAGTCCGCCACCGTGCCGACCTGGGGGAGCACGCCGGTGTAGTCGGCCACGTCGTAGCCGCCGTCGCGCAGCGGGGAGGGGAAGAACGGCGGCAGCCACAGGCAGTCCACGCCGAGCCAGGCGAGATAGTCGAGCTTGGCGGTCAGGCCGCGGAAGTCGCCGACGCCGTCGCTGTCGGAGTCGCTGAAGGAGCGCACCAGCACCTCGTAGAAGACCGCCGTGCGGTACCACTCCGGCTCGTCGTTGAGCGCCACCGCCGACCGGGTGCCGGGCTGGAGCAGGCTCGCCGCCTCCGCGCTCACCGGGGGCCTCGCACCGTCAGGATGTGCGCCGGCTCGACGAACGGGTCGAGCCGGACGTAGTTCTCCGCGCCCCAGGTCCAGTCGGCACCGCTGAGCTCGTCGTGGACGACGAACGAGTTGGCCGCGGGCAGGCCGAGCGCGTCCAGGTCCAGTCGGACGATGGTCTCCCGGGCGCCGTGCGGGTCGAGGTTGAGCACGACGATCACGGTGTCGGTGACCTCGCTGGTCTCGAGCAGGGCCTGCTCGTCCCTCGCGGGTCCTGCTCGACCGGCGGTGGCGACGCCGGCGCCTGGGGTCTCGCCGGTCGAGTAGCGAGCGTCGGCGACCGTATCGAGACCCGCGGCGGTCTTGGCGAAGCACAGCACGTGGTCGTCGTCGGTGGCCTGGACCGTCAGGTTGCGCAGGAGCTGCAACGCCGGGTGGGCGCGGCGGATCTCGTTGAGCCGGGTCAGGTATGGCGCCAGGCTGCGTCCCTCGGCCTCCGCGGCCGCCCAGTCGCGCGGCCGCAGCTGGTACTTCTCGGAGTCGAGGTACTCCTCGCTGCCCGGTCGCACCGCCACGTGCTCGCACAGCTCATAGCCGGCGTACACCCCCCAGGACGGCGAGCCCATCGCGGCGAGCACGGCGCGGATCTTGAAGGCCGCCGGGCCGCCGTACTGCAGGAAGCCGTGCAGGATGTCGGGGGTGTTGACGAAGAAGTTCGGCCGCATCAGGTGGTCCGAGGCGTGCGACACCTCGGCCAGGTAGTCCTCGATCTCGTCCTTCTCGGTGCGCCAGGTGAAGTAGGTGTAGGACTGGTGGAACCCGACCGAGCCGAGGCCGTGCATCATCGCGGGACGGGTGAACGCCTCGGAGAGGAAGAGCACGTCCGGGTCGCTCGCCCGGACCTCGGCGAGGAGCCACTGCCAGAACGCCAGCGGCTTGGTGTGCGGGTTGTCGACCCGGAAGATCCGCACCCCGTGCGACATCCACACCCGCACCACGCGCAGCACCTCGGCGGCGATGCCGTCGGGGTCGTTGTCGAAGTTGATCGGATAGATGTCCTGGTACTTCTTCGGCGGATTCTCCGCATACGCGATGGTGCCGTCGGCACGGGTGGTGAACCACTCCGGGTGGGTGCTGACCCAGGGGTGGTCCGGCGCGGCCTGCAGCGCCAGGTCGAGCGCGACCTCGAGACCGAGCCGGTTCGCCTCGGCGACGAAGGCGTCGAAGTCGGCGAAGGTGCCGAGATCGGGGTGGATCGCGTCGTGGCCACCGGCCGCGGACCCGATCGCCCACGGACTCCCGGGATCGCCGGGAGCGGGGTCGAGGGTGTTGTTCGGGCCCTTCCGGTTGACCTCGCCGATCGGGTGGATCGGCGGCAGGTACACCACGTCGAACCCCATCGCCGCCACCGCCGGCAGGCGCTTCGCGGCGGTGCCGAAGGTGCCGGAGCGCAGCTGGCCGGTCCTCGGGTCGGCGACCGCTCCCTCCGAGCGTGGGAAGAGCTCGTACCAGCTGCCGAACAGTGCCCGCGGCCGGTCGGCGTACGCCGGGAACGGACCCTCGACGCTGAGCAGCTCGCGCAGCGGATGGTCCCGCAGGATCTCGGTGAGCTCCGGCGAGGTCAGCGCGGCCAGCCTGGCCTCGATCGGCCGGGTGACGTCCTGCGCGGCGTCGAGGGCACCGCGCAGGACGGCGACCTCGGGGGCGGGGAGTCGGCCCGGGTGTTCGTCCAGGACCCGCTCGAGCAACAGCCGACCCTCGGTGAACATCAGCTCCACGTCGACCCCGGCCCGGATCTTGATCGGCGCGTCGTGCAGCCAGGTGCCCAGCGGATCCGACCAGGCCTGGACCTGGAAGGTCCAGGCGCCCTCGGCGTCCGGACGCACCCAGGCCTGGTAGCGGTCGGTGCCCGGCGCCAGCTCGGTCATCCGCACCGGCGCGCGCGGTACGCCGTCCGGCCCGGTCGCGACCACCTCCGCACCGAGCTGGTCGTGGCCCTCGCGGAACACGGTGGCGCGCACCGGGAACGGCTCGCCGAGGGTGGCCTTGGCGGGCAGCCGGCCCTGGTCGAGGAGGGGGGAGACGTCCATCACGGGAATGCGTCCGACCATGCGACCAACCTATCCGTCCCGTCCGGATCGGGGTGAGGACCCGCCTGATCGGATCGACGGCGTCCGGTCCGGCTCAACTGGGTTCAGCCGGGTTCAGCCGGGTCCGGTCTCAGCCGGGTTCAGTCGTCGGGGTGGGTCTCGCGCTCGAGGTCCGCGATGGTCGGGCGCCCACGGTTGCAGTAGACCTCGATCTCGACGGACCGCTGGCCCCGGCTGAAGGTGGCACCGACGTCGTCGTCGGGACCCGCCTCATAGCTGGTCGTTCGCCAACCGGCGGCCGGGGCGGCTCGCACCGCGGAGGCCACCACCCCGTGGCAGGCGGCGGTGAGCGCGCCGTACTCGCCGCGGAAGGTCCGCTCGAGGGTGGTGGATCCGGGCTGCGGGCTCGTCGCGCCGGACGGATCCACCTCGTCGACCGCCTCACCGACCGGGCCGTCGTGGTGCAGGCTGGCACCGACCGAGGAGACCGCGACGGTGCCGACGGTGACGGCCGCGCCGGCGGCGACCACCCAGAGCGCGACCAGGCCCGCCTGACGACGGGCTCGTCGGTGCGGTGGCGGCATCGCCCCATCATCGGACCCGGCGGCCCAACCGATCGTGAGGTGGAGGTTAAGCCGAGGCTAAGAGGCGCCGAGACCGGCGCGGACGGTGGTCGTGGAGTCTAGATTGACTGGCGTGGCCCAGGTCTTGATCGTCGAGGACGACCCGCAGATCAGGCCGCTGCTGATGCGCGCCCTCGATGAGCGGGGACATGCCGTCGCCTCGGCGGCGACCGGCATGTCCGGGCTGAGCGCCGCGGTGGAGACGCGGCCCGACCTGGTCATCCTCGACCTCGGCCTGCCCGACGTGGACGGCGGACAGGTGTTGACCATGCTGCGGTCGGTCAGCGACGTCCCGGTCATCGTCGCGACCGCCCGGGATGACGACCCGTCCCTGATCGCCTGCCTCGACGCCGGCGCGGACGACTACCTGGTCAAGCCCTTCTCCACCGCTCAGCTCGAGGCGCGCATCCGGGCGGTGCTGCGCCGGGTGGGCGGTGGCCGGCGGGAGCAGCCGTTGACGGTGGGCGGTCTGCGCATCCAGGTCGCCGCCCGGCGGGTCACCCTGGACGGCCGCGAGCTGGATCTCTCGCCTCGTGAGTTCGACCTGCTGCGTCATCTCGCCGAGAGACCCGACGAGGTGGTCACCAAGCGGGAGCTGTTGACCGATGTCTGGCACCAGGCATGGGGCGGCTCGGACAAGACGGTAGACGTGCACCTGTCCTGGCTGCGCCGCAAGCTGGGGGAGACGGCGGCGGAGCCGCGCTACCTGCACACGGTGCGCGGGGTCGGCGTACGGCTGGTCGATCCGACGGACTGAGCGATGCGACGGAGCATGATCCTCACCGTGGCGGCGGTGGTCTCGATGCTGCTGCTGGCGATGCTGGTGCCGACCGCGATCCTGTTGCGGGACTACGCGCTCGCCGACCGCGTCTCCCACGCCGCGCTGGGGGTCCAGGCCACCGAGACGGTGGTCTCCGGGCAGGACAAGGGCGCGGTGGCCACCTATCTGGAGCGGGTGAACCGGGACAGCCATGTGCAGACCACCGTGCTCTACCCGCCGTCGGCGGCCCACCCCGAAGGGGACGCGATCGGGCCGACACCGGGAGAGGACGACGACGTCGCGCGAGCCCGCCGGACCGGTCGGGCGAGCATCGAGGCGTCCGGTGGCGGGGCGGAGCTGCTGGTGCCGGTCTCGCTGGGCGGGAGCAGCGCGGCGCCCGCCGACACGCCGGTCGTCCGGGTCCGGGTGAGCCAACCCGGCTTCGAGTCCGAGATGGCCCGCAGCTGGCTGGTGCTCGCCGCGCTCGGGGTGGTCCTGTTCGCCGGTGCGCTCGTCCTCGCCGATCGGCTGGGCCGCTCGTTCGTGCTCCCCATCCGCCGGCTCGCGGAGTATGCCGGGGCGCTCGGCGGCCGGTCGGCCCCCGCGCCGGTGGCGCCCGCGGGCCCGGCGGAGGTTCGCGAGCTGACGGTGGTGATGAACCGGCTGGTCGGCCGGGTGGAGACCATGCTCGAGCGGGAGCGCAACGGTCTCGCCGACCTCTCCCACCGGCTGCGCACCCCGATGACCGCCCTCCGGCTGCGGATCGAGGGCATCGGCGACTCCGAGGAGCGCGAGCGGCTGAACGCCGACCTGGGGCAGTTGCAGGAGACCGTCGACCGGATCGTGCGACAGGCCAGGTACGCCGGCCAGGGCGGGGTCGCGCCGGAGTGCGACGGAGTCTCGGTGCTGGCCGAGCGGGCGCGGTTCTGGCGGCCGCTGGCCGAGGACCAGGGGCGTGACCTGGCGATCGAGGTCACCGCCGCCGCTCCGCGGCCGGTCGCCGTGCCGGAGGAGACGGTGCAGGCGGTGATGGACGCCCTGCTCGACAACGTCTTTACCCACACTCCCGAGGGCACCGCGGTCGCGGTGTCGATCGCCGGGCTCCCCGGTGGCGGCCTGGAGCTGACCGTGGACGACGGCGGGCCGGGATTCGCCACGGGGCTCGATCCGGTCGGTCGCGGCTCCTCCGGCGGCGGCTCGACCGGTCTCGGCCTCGCCATCGTGCAGCAGGCCGCCACCGAGTCCGGCGGCGGCCTGCGGTGGGAGTCCTCGCCGTCGGGTGGCGGACGTGTCGTCGTACGCTTCGGGCCCCGGTCCGACGAGGGGCTCAGCGGCTGAAGACCAGGGTCCGCACCGCCTTCCCGCCGCCGGCTCGCAGGATCGTCACCGTGAAGGTGTCCTTCCCGCTGGTGTTGCGGGAGCCGACGTCGCGGAAGTCGACCTCGTAGCGCCCGTCGTCGCGCTCCGCGGTCCGCTTCTGCTTCGTGATCAGCCGACCGTCATGACGCACCCGGAGCTTCCAGGTCGAGCCCTTCGCCACCCCGTCCAGGTCGACGCTGACCTCGTAGCGCTTCTCCTTCTCGATCTCGATGTCGTAGTGAGCCTTGCCGATGGTGCCGCTCGCGTGCCGTTCCGGACCGTCGGCGAACGCGGTCGCCGACGTTGCGACGACCGAGCCGGCCAGCACGGTGCCGGCGGCGGTGAGAGCGATGGCGCGGTGGGACATGATCCAGCCTCCTGAGTAGCGGTGGCGGCGTACGTCGAGGAACGCCGCTGCCACGATGGTCGTGACGGCCTCAGCCTGGCCACGGCGTCGCTAGGGTCGCCTCAGCCGATGCCTAAGGGGGCGATAAGAGCGTGCGTCTCGGGCCCGGATCGATCCGCACCGGAACCTGGAACGAGCCGTCCGGGTGGGCCTACCCGCCTTGGATCGATCAAACATCTCCGCTAGTTTCACGTTCATGCGTGCGATCCGACGTTTCACCGTTCGTCCGGTCCTCCCCGAGCCGCTGACTGCCCTGGGAGTGCTGGCCGGCAACCTGCGTTGGGCCTGGCATCCGGCCACCCAGGATGTCTTCGCCGAGATCGACCCCGAGCTGTGGGAGCGCACCGGACGGGCGCCGGTCAGGTTCCTCGGCGAGGTCGCCTCCGAGCGGCTGAGCGAGCTGACCGGCGATGGGGCGTTCCTCGAGCGGCTGGGTGCGGCCACCGCCGACCTGGACCACTATCTGAGCGCCGACCGCTGGTACCAGCGTGCGGTGCCCGACGGGCCCCGGTCGATCGCCTACTTCTCGCCCGAGTTCGGCATCGCCGCGGCGCTCCCGCAGTACTCCGGCGGACTCGGCATCCTGGCCGGCGACCACCTCAAGGCGGCCAGTGACCTCGGCGTGCCGGTGATCGGGGTCGGACTGCTCTACAAGCACGGCTACTTCAAGCAGTCGCTCTCCCGGGAGGGCTGGCAGCAGGAGAGCTACCCGGTGCTCGACCCCGACGAGCTGCCGATCTCGCCGCTGCGCGAGGCCGACGGCAGCCGGGCGAGCGTCTCGATCTCGTTGCCCGGCGGCCCACCGCTGGTCGCCCGGATCTGGGTCGCCAGTGTCGGACGGGTGCCGCTGCTGATGCTCGACACCGATGTCGAGGGCAACCCGGCGCACTACGTCGACGTCACCGACCGGCTCTATGGCGGCAACTCCGAGCACCGGCTGCGCCAGGAGCTGCTGCTCGGCGTGGGTGGCGTGCGGGCGCTGCGAGTCTGGTCCCGGATCACCGGGGCTGCCGAGCCCGAGGTCTTCCACACCAACGAGGGCCACGCCGGCTTCCTCGGTGTGGAGCGGATCCGGGAGTACACCACCCGCGAGCCCGCCGCCGACCAGGAGCGTCCGGAGCTCGATCTGGACACCGCTGTCGAGATGACCCGTGCCTCGACCGTCTTCACCACCCACACCCCGGTGCCGGCGGGCATCGACCGCTTCGAGCGGTCGCTGATCGAGCAGTACTTCGACCAGGCCGGCGGTGCCACTCCCGGAGTGCCCACCGAGCGCATCCTGGCGCTGGGCGCCGAGGACTACCCCGGCGGTGACCCGGGTGTGTTCAACATGGCGGTGATGGGGTTCCGCCTGGCGCAGCGCGCGAACGGCGTCTCTCAACTGCACGGACACGTGTCCCGGGAGATGTTCAACGGCCTCTGGCCGGCCTTCGACGAGGCGGAGGTGCCGATCGGGTCGATCACCAACGGCGTCCACGCCCCGACCTGGGTGCCGCGCGAGCTGATCGGGCTGGCACGGCGCCACGGCGCCGACGTCGAGGACGCCGACTCGTTCTGGCCGTTGATCGAGCAGATCCCAGGCGGCGAGATCTGGGCGGTCAAGCGCCAGCTGCGGCAGCGACTGGTCACCGATGCGCGGCGTCGCCTGCAGGCCGCACACCTGGAGCGCGGCGCCTCTCCGGCCGAGCTCGGCTGGGTCGAGGATGCACTGGATCCGGACGTGCTCACCATCGGCTTCGCGCGTCGTGCGGCGTCGTACAAGCGGCTGACGCTGATGATGCGCGACCCGGAGCGGCTCAAGCGGCTGTTGCTCGATCCGGAGCGCCCGGTGCAGCTGGTCATCGCCGGCAAGGCGCACCCGGCCGACGACGGTGGCAAGAAGCTGATCCAGGACATCGTCCGACTCGCCGACGATCCCGAGATCCGGCACCGGATCGCGTTCCTGCCCAACTACGACATCGCGATGGCACAGCCGCTCTATCCCGGCTGCGACGTCTGGCTGAACAACCCGCTGCGGCCCTACGAGGCCTGCGGCACCTCGGGGATGAAGGCCGCGCTGAACGGCGGGCTCAACCTGTCGATCCTCGACGGCTGGTGGGACGAGTGGTACGACGGTGACAACGGCTGGGCGATCCCCACCGCCGACGGCGTGGCCGAGGTGGACCGCCGCGACGACCTGGAGGCCGCCGCGCTCTACGACCTGTTGGAGCAGGAGGTCGCGCCCCGGTTCTACGACGCGGCGGCGACCGAAGGCTCCGAGCCGTCGCGCTGGCTGGAGATGATGCGGCACACCTGGACCTCGCTGGGTCCCAAGGTGCTCGCCACCAGGATGGTGCGCGACTACGTCGAGCAGCTCTACGCGCCGGCGGCCCGCAACGCCCGCTCGCTGAACGCGGACTATCACGGCGCCGCCGAGCTGGCCGGGTGGAAGGCCCGGGTGCGGGCCGGCTGGGAGGGCGTGCACGTCGAGCACGTGGACAGCGACGGCGTCTCGGACGCGCCCCAGGTCGGCCAGACGCTGACCGTGCGCGCCTACGTCGCGCTGGGTGCCCTCTCGCCCGATGACGTCGAGGTCCAGCTGGTGCACGGACGGCCCAGCGAGGGGGACGAACTCACCGACCTGGCCGCGACCCCGCTCGCGGTGGTCGAGGCCTATGAGGGTGGCCGGTACTGCTTCGCCGGCACGTTGACGCTGGCGCGCTCCGGCGGATTCGGCTACACGGTCCGGGTGGTGCCGCGCAACGCACACCTGGTCTCGGTGGCCGAGCTCGGCGTGGTGGCCGTCGCCTGAGCCCGGTCCCTCGGCTCCGACACACGTCGGCCGCCTCGGCTGTTCGGCCGCCTCCTAGCCGCGCAGCCACTCCCGCAGGACGAACTCGCACTGGGTCAGCTGCGCGGTTGGCACGTATTCCTCGGGCGTGCGGGCGAGGGCCGGATCGCCGGGGCCGAACCCGACCGACGGGACGTTGAGATCCGTCATCGAGGTGCCTCGCGGCGCGATCGGCTCCGCTTCGGTGAGGGCGAGGAGTCTCCGGGCGGCGGGGTGCTCCAGGTGGTGCGGGGTGCCCTCGACGCGGGCCTCGGTCGGACCGAGCAGCACGGCGAAGTCGGCTGCGCAGTGGGCTGCGCAGTCGGCTGAGTAGTCGGTGCCGACGACGTCGACACCCTCCGGGCCGGCCTCGTCGCCGTGGAAGACGAACGTCACGTCGCGGCCGGGGAGCGCGGCCGCGGCGGACTTGAGCATGACCGCCATGCCCCCCTTGCGGCATGCGGAGGGCCCGAAGAGCCTGCCCATCTCGACGTACGCGAGCGGATGGTCCCCGCCGGCGCGCGGATCGAGGCGGCCGGTGACCAGGATCCGCTCGGGGTGACCGTCGTCGGTGCTCGCCACGACCGTGTCGCCGACGCGGTCGACCCGGAGGTGTGCCAGCGGGCGAAGAGTCGCGTCGATCGCATCGGCGATCGACCCGTCGGGACCGCCGTCCGCGTCGATGTTGATCAACGTCATGGTCAGCGACACGACGTCGAGGAAGAGCGGCACGGGCATCGTCTGGGCGTTCGTCTGGGCGCTGATCCGGGTGTTCGCGGTGGTGTTCACGGGCCTCACCCTCTCAGGTCGAACAGCCGCCGTTGAGCCGTTGGAGAGCGCCCCCGCCGATGTCGGCGAACGATTCTCCCAGGCGTCTCCCACGGTTGGGCTCGGCGGCGTCAGCTGTTCACATCCTGGCCGAAGCCTGTGCCTGCAACGATTCAGCCGGGCCCTGGAGAGCGACGTCTTCGGGGCCCGTTCCGTGGGGCGTGAAGAGAGGTTGCCGGGTGGCATCGAAGCACGACTGGCGAACGCGATTCTCCCGAGTGATAGCGGGAGGCACCATCACCGCCGTGGCGACAGCCACGATCTCGGTGGCCATGACCATGACGACGGCGCCGAGCGCCTCGGCCGCGACCGGATCACAGAGCTACGACCTCACGACCGACGCCTACTGCACGTCGGCGACCGGTCAGGTGACCCCGGCGCTCAACCAGAACCTGATCTCGAACTCGGCCCCCACCGCGGACAGCGTGACCGCACTGAGCGCCCTGTATCCGGACGCGACCCGCGTCGCCGTCAGCGGAACGAGCTACGACAACTATGTCGACGGCGACGGCAACGTGGTCCTGGCGGGCGGCCCGTCGGTCACCGATCCCGGCACCACCGCGCTGCCCGACTGCTGGCTGGACACCTCCTCGCTGGCGGCGACGGACCCGGCCAACGAGATCGCGAGCGCGACCGTGCCGAGCTACCCGGGTTCGCTCGGCGGTGACGGCACCGGCCGCTCGAACCTCTACGGCGGGAAGAGCGCCGACGACGCCGCGGCCGCCGGCACCACCACCGGGCTCTCCCAGGTCATCGATCTGACCGCGCTCGGCGACGTGGACGGCAAGCCGTTCGTGCTGGCCGCGACCCTCGGTGGCTACACCACCCAGACCGACAACACCGTCATGACCGCCACCTGGCTGGCCTCCGACGGCAGCACGTTGGGCCAGACCACCATCGGCCCCGATCTGCCGGCCAGCCGGGACGGCATCTCGATGCAGGACCCCTACACCGCCGCCGGCACGGTTCCGTCCGGGTCGGCCTCGGTCCGTGTCGCGCTCACCTTCACCCATGGCAGCGCCGGACACAACGACGCCAGCGCCTCGGTGCCCTACCTGGCCATCGGCGACCAGCCGTCCTTCACCGCCGACGAGAACGACTACGCCGCGACCTGCTCCGCGAGCGAGACGGTCGCTCCGGTGGTCGGCCAGAATCTGCTGGCCAACCCGAGTGCCGAGCACTCGACCTCGATCGCCCCCACGACCGGTACCGGCCAGACGCAGGCGGTCGTCCCGGACTGCTGGACCTCCCGATCGGGCTATTTCGCCCAGGGTGTGGTCCCGATCGCTCAGGCCGACCGGACGACCGCCGGGGTCAAGGTCACCGCCGACACGGCCGCCAGCTCGGGCTACTACCGCGTGGATGACCCGGACACCGACAACGGCGTCGCGACCGCGGACAACTACCAGGTCTTCTACGGTGGGACCGGGATGAAGACCGGGTCGGTGGCCACCCTGACCCAGACCGTCGACCTGTCCGACCTCGAGGACGAGGACGGCAACGCCGTGACCGCGGCCGGTCAGAGCTACCTGCTCAAGGCCTGGCTCGGCGGCTACACCACCCAGGCGGACAACGCGAAGGCGACCGTCACCTTCACCGACGCCGACGGCACCACGCTGGGCGCGACTCAGATCGGTCCGCTGAGCAGTGCCGTCCGCTCCGCCTACGGCACGCCGAACGGCACCGACAACACCATGCTGCTCCCGCTGTGGAGCAGCGGCACCGTTCCGGACGACGCCACCTCGGCCACGGTCACCATCACCATGGCCGCCACCAAGGACGGCAACAGCGACGGCATGGCCGACGACATCAGTCTCGTCGTCGGGGGTGATGACACCGGCGACTCGGGCGAGGCCCAGTCCTATGACGCCACCGGGTCGACGTACTGCACCGATCAGGTGACCCCGGCCCTCGACACCAACCTGATCTCCAACCCGGACGCGGAGGAGTACGTCTCCGCGGTCAAGCTCGGCGCGCCCGGCGACTCCACGGTCACGGTGCCCTCCTGCTGGGTGAGCGCCTCCGCGCTGGCGGCGCCGAACGCGGTCGCCGAGTCCTACGCGCAGTCGACCACCACCTATCCCTCCGACGACGCCGACCGCGACGCCACCAGCACGCGGGTCTTCTGGGGAGGCACCAATCCCGGTGGCGGCATCGCCGGCGTGGCCACCACCTCGACCCAGACGATCGACCTCGCCGGCCTGGGCGACATCGACGGGCAGTCGTACAAGCTCTCCGGGCTGCTCGGCGGCTACGCGACCCAGAACGACAACGCGGCGGTCACCGCCGCCTTCCTCGACGCCGACGGCAACACCCTGACCACCGGCTCCATCGGCCCGGTGAAGGCCGCCAACCGCGGGTCGGTCTCGAGCCTGGTCACCCAGGGCTGGTACGGCACCGTCCCCGACGGCGCGGCCACGGTGGTCGTGACCATCACGATGACCGCGGTGAGCTCGGGCAACGACAACAACGGCGAGGCCGACAACCTCAGCCTGGTCATCGGACCGAGCACCACCCCGACCGGTCCGATCCTCCAGACCCTTCCCTACGACGCGACCGGCGGCGAGGTCTCGATCGACCCCACCACCGGGCTGCCGCTGCCGCCGGCCGGAGGTCTGTATCGGCCCGGCGGCGTCTCGGCGGCCGACGGAACCGTCTACGCCTCCAACACCGGCGACAACGTGCTGGCCGCGATGGAGAACGGCTCGAGCAGCGTGATCGCCGGCTCGCTCAGCGGGTACGGCGACACCGGTGACGGGGGGCCGGCCGTGGACGCCACCCTCTATCAGCCCAACGGGACGGCCGTCGACGACGACGGCAACCTCTACATCGCCGACACCGGGGACAACGTGGTCCGCGAGATCACCACGGACGGCGTGATCCACCGCATCGCCGGCACCGGCAAGGCCGGCGCGGGTGAGCTGACGGGCACCAGCGTGGCCACCGACACCGCGCTCAACGGGCCCCAGGCGGTAGCGGTCGACGACGACGGGAACGTCTACATCGCCGACACCAACAACAACCGCGTCGTCGAGGTCGGTGCCGACGGCACGATCACCGCGGTGGCGGGCACCGGCAAGGCGGGGTACGACGGCGACGGCGACGTGGCCACGGCGGGCGAGCTCAACAGCCCGAGTGGTCTCGCCCTCGACGCGCGGGGCAACCTCTATATCGCCGATGCCGCGAACAACCTGATCCGTCGGGTCGATGCGAGCACCGCGCAGCTCACCACCGTGGCGGGCGACTACGACCTCGACCAGAGCAACGACGGGCTGGGCGGCTACAGCGGCGACGGCGGCCCGGCCACCTCGGCCCAGCTCAACGACCCGCAGGGCGTCGCTCTGGACGGCGCCGGCGATCTGTTCATCGCCGACACCTTCAATCATGCGATCCGACAGGTGACCTCGGACGGCACGATCTCGACGATCGTCAACTCGTCCGCCACCGCCGGGGGCGAGAGCAGCGGCACGGCGCCGACCGAGTCGCATCTCGACACCCCTCAGGGCGTGGCCGTCGACTCCTCGACGGAGTCGATCTACATCGCCGACACGCACAACAGCCAGATCGCCCAGGTGGTCGGCATCGCCGCGTCCGGCAGCGCCGCCGGGCCGGTCGAGCCCCCTGACCTGATCCCGACGCCCGGGGGCGGTGTCGACGAGGAGAAGCTCAAGGCCGACCGGGCCAAGCTCGCCAAGGACCGCGCGAAGCTGGCCAGCCACCGGGCGAGGCTGACCACGGACCGGGCGAGGCTGACCAAGGCCAGGGCCGGCCTCGCCAAGGACCGGGCGAGGTTGGCCACGGCCCAGCGGAAGCTCACCAAGGACCGAGCCAGGCTCACGACCGCCAAGCGACAGCTCAAGAAGGCCACGGGCGCGAGGCGAGCCGAGCTGCGGAAGAAGGTCAGGTCGCTGACCCGGACGGTCCGGGCCGACCGCACGCGGGTGAGGTCCGACCGCAGGGCCATCACCGCGGACCAGCACCGCGTCCGGGCCGATCAGAAGGCCATCGCCGCAGATCAGAAGGCCATCGCCGGAGACAAGAAGTCGATCGCGGCGGACAAGCAGGCCATCGCCGACGACCTGGCCGGCTCGTGAGCCGGCCGACCACACCGAACGAGAGAAGCGCCATGACGGATCAGGCAGTCGATCCCGCCAACCCCGAGGACCCGCACCACGCAGACAACCCCGCCAACCCCGCCAACCCCGACAACCCCGACGGTCCCGGGAGGACCGACGGACCCCGGCTCGGCTCGGTGCGCGTCTCCCGGCGCACCATGGTCGCCGGAGCGGCTGCGGTCGCGGGCATGGCCGGCATGTCCGGCGTACTGCCGAAACAGCTCGCTGCGGCCGCGGCGGCGGCCGAGCCGACCGACTTCGACCTCGCGCAGATCAAGCACGTGGTGTACGTGATGCAGGAGAACCGGTCGTTCGACCACTACTTCGGGACGTTCCCCGGCGTGCGTGGATTCGACGACCCGACGGCGATGGTCCTGGCCAACGGCAACTCGGTCTTCCAACAGCCCGACTCGGCGAACCCGGATGGCTACCTGGAGCCCTTCCACATGGACACCGCCACCACCGGCGCGGCCGCGATCCCGTCGCTCACCCACGATTGGCGTGACCAGCATGCGTCCTGGAACGACGGCGCGATGGACGGTTGGCTGCACGCCCACATCGCCGCGGACGGGGCCACCAAGGGCTCCTACACGATGGGCTACATGAAGAAGGCCGACATCCCGTTCCACTGGGCACTGGCGGAGAACTTCACCCTGTTGGACAACTACCACTGCTCGGTGATGGGTCCGACCTACCCGAACCGCGCGATCTGGATGTCGGGCACCAACGACCCGCAGGGCGAGCTCGGTGGCCCGATCCTCGAGACGGTGGCCCCCAACACGTTGCAGTGGAAGTCTGCGGCCGAGGTGCTCTACGAGGGCGGCTACACGGTCAAGACCTACACCAGCTCCGGCTCGTACAACTACTTCTCCTGGTGGGCGAAGTTCAAGAGCAAGGGGCTGGTCCCCGATGAGCTCTACAACCGGATCATGGTCAACGGGACCCTCTTCGGGGACGGGAACGGCGGCGTGGGCGACCCGTTGAACCCGACCCTGGCGACCACGGCGTATCTCGGGTTCGAGGAGGACTGCGCCAACGGCACCCTCGCCGACGTGTCGTGGCTCTTCCCCGACGGTCCGTACGCCTCCGACGAGCACCCGCCGAACACACCGGCCGCGGGCGCCTACTTCCTGGCCTCGAAGCTCGAGGCGCTCGCCGCCAACGAGCAGCTGTGGAACTCCACGGTCTTCATCATCAACTACGACGAGAACGACGGGTTCTTCGACCACGTGCCGCCGCCGGTGCCCTCGGCCGACGAGTACCCCGAGGAGTACGTCTCGCTGTCCTCACCCAAGGGCACGCCCGGTGGAGGTCTGCCGGTCGGCGCGGGGTTCCGGGTGCCGTGCCTCATCGTCTCGCCCTGGACCGTCGGCGGTCACATCTACTCCCAGGTCTCCGACCACACCTCGCCGCTGCGGCTCATCGAGGAGATCACCGCGGCCGGTGGCCTCTCCGGAAACGGGGCGGTGAGGTTCGAGGCGATCACCGACTGGCGTCGCGCGACCTTCGACGACCTCGCCGGTGCCTTCCAGACGGAGGCGCAGGATGCGCCGACGGACACCGAGTTCGACTCCGAGACCCGCGAGGCCAACTACGAGGCCCAGCTGGCGGCGTCGACGCAGCCGATGCCGGCGCTGCCGGGCGCGACCCAGTCCCTGCCGCACCAGGAGGACTCGACCACCTCGACGGAGGTCGAGGACGGCACCGTCACCGCCGCTCCGGACCAGACCCCGACCACGGCGGCGGAGTTGGCCAGTGCCGCGGCGAAGAAGGTCCGGGTCAAGGTCACGGCCACCGTCATGGCCGGGCACAAGGCCGCCGTCACGCTGGCCGGCCTCAAGGCCGGCTCGACCATCGTGGTGCGCAATGCCCGCGGCAAGCTCGTGCTGCGCGCACACGCCAATGCCGCGGGCAGGGCCACGCTCAAGATCACGACCAAGCATCTTCACGCCGGCAAGCACGGCTTCACGCTGATGTTCGTCGACACGGCCCGGCGCCATCACACCAACAACATCCGGATCACCGTCAAGGCCCGGCACCGCGGCAAGGCGCATCGGTCGAAGCACTGATCGGTACGGCGTCCGTTGACTGGGCGCCGGAGGATCGGCACGTCGTCCTGTCTAGTCGTCCTTCACGTCGACGACGAGGCGGGACGGGTTGGTGAGCGCGAAGACCCGGAACGGGGCCTTGTCGCCGTCGATGCCCAGGAACAGCTGGCTGTAGCCCTCGAAGACGCCGCCGACGTTGAGGTCCTCGATGTCTCCGCCGTGCTCGGGTGCGAAGTGCCGGGCGCCGTGGAAGAAGTCCTCGGCGGTCTTGGGGTACCCCTTGCGGATGGTCACGCCGGAGATGCTGACCTCGAGGACGTGGTCGCCGTCGACGTCGACGACCTCGCCGCTGCCGTCGGCTCTCGGCGTCTTGACGTACCGCGCGCTCCAGCCCGGAGTGCCGGTGCCCTTGAACTCGACCACCACCCGGTCGAAGCCGTCGTGCTCGCTGACGCGGACGTCGCGCAGCACGAGATCCCAGGCTCCCGTGTTCTTGCCGAACTGACGAGCGGTGCCGGAGGGGAAGTCCAGGGCGTTCACGTCCGCCGCGTCCGAGGGCGTCGGGGTGGTCGACTGGGTGGTCGACTGGGTGGGAGTGGTCGTCGTACCGGTGCTGCCGCCCGACGCGGGGGCGCCGGCATCGGTGGCACCGGAGCCGCAGGCCGTCAGCAGGGACGTTGCCGCCACGAGCCCGAGCATGGTGGTGGTTCTGCGTCGCATGATCGCTCCTTCACAAGGGACGCCAGGGTGCGTCCGGCATGGGGGGAGACACGCCGGTGGCCGATTTGGTTGCCGCCCGCCGGAGCTGGCGGCCGCGGTGGCCCGACCGGTTCGCCCTAGGGCTGCGCCGAGTGGGAGGCGGCCGCGGAGCTCACGCCCGAGCGCCCCGCGACGAGGTCTCGCAACTCCGGGTCCGCGGCCAGGGCCCGCCGGATGCGGTGCAGGCGTACGCGCGCCGTACCCGGTCGGATGCCGAGTACGACCGAGACCTCGGCCGTGGTCATGCGCTCCCACTCGACCAGCTGGATCAGCTCGCGGTCGTCGGGTCGGAGGCGGCCCAGCGCGGCGGTCACCACGCCACAGGTGTGCTCGCGCTCGGCGTCCGGCGCCGGGTCGGGCCGTGCCGCGGCGTCTTCGCCGACCTCCTTCTCCCGATCCCGCCTCCGGGCATCGGTGAGAAGCAGCCGACGCGCCGTACCGAAGAGCCAGGCTCGGCGCAGCAGCGCCGACGGCAGATCCGCGCGGCGGCGCCAGGCGATCGCGTACACCTCGGCGACCAGGTCCTCGGCGTCGAGAGCACCGCGCCGCCGGACGTAGCCGAGAACCTCGGTCGCGGTCGCCCGGTAGAGCTGCTCGAACTCCGATGCGGCGATGGTGCGCGCCATCTCAGTGCTTCAGCGGATTCGACGGGAGATCCGACGGCACCGCCTGCGGGAAGTCCGGCATCAGATCGGGATCGCAGGTGCCTTCGTCGGCGAGCACCGAGCCCATCTCGGCGGCGTCGTCGCTGAGCGCGGCCTTGCGGAGCAGCGGGAAGTAGCCCGCGACGCTGCCGATCCGTTCTGTCTCCATGCGGGTGACCCGCTTGCCTCCGACCCGGCGCAGAACCTTGTCGGGCGTGCCGTCCTGGCCGAGGATGGAGCTCTTCGTGATCCTTCCGCCTGCTCGGTAGGTGACCTTGACCCGTACCGTCCGCATCGTCTGCTTGGCGTCGATGGCGGTGACCGCCGACCACGACGGCGCCTCCTCGAGCATCTTCGCGGCGGTCTCCTTGGCGGAGGTGTCGCCCGCCGCGCCAGCGGCAACCCATTCGTTCGCCCAGGCGCAGACGGCTGCCTGGGCGGTCCAGAAGCGCATCGCTCCGGTCGACTCGGTCGACGTGCCGATCGGTTCTCGTTGACCGTCCTGGACCAGATCCTGCCGCGAGATGCGCCGTGCCTTGTCGCTCGGGAAGGGGATGTCGGTGGTCTCCTGGTCGACCACGTCGCCGAAGTCGGGAGCGGCCGGATCCAGGTACTCGCCGGGGCCGCCCAGCCTGAGATCCTCCGCGTCGGAAGGGTAGCGCCCGGTGTGGGCGGAGATCACTCCCGCAGCGGCGACTCCGCCGAGCGTCATGGTCACGGCGGCGATCACGCCACCGACGACCAGGCGAGCCCGCCGCCGACGCCGCGCCTTGGCAGTGGGCATCCGGTCTCGAACCCCGCACCAGATCAGGTCGAGCTCCTGCTGCGAGACGTCCGGGACCGGCGGCGCGGCGGCCGCGATCGTGCGGGAATGCTCCTCTGTCCACCGCGGGGTGTGCACCGGTTCCTCCAGGAGTGTGTGAGCCACATCTTCACCCATGAAGTGTCGAGGTGTTACAGCTCCGCGAGAGCCGTGCGGCTCGACGGCTCCGCGGACCCGCGTGCTGTCACGCCAGCAGCCGGTCGACCCGAGAGAAGAATCGCGAGCCGGCATCGATCCGGGGACCGACGACGGACCCATGCCGCCGCAGCGTGAGGGACGGGTCGCAGCCCGATCCTCCCGTCACGGTGTAGACCCCATCGGGGCCGGTGAAGCGGAGCCGGTAGGTCTGCGAGACCCGCATCATCGGGCAGCCGCGCACCACCGCCACCACGGTGGCCCCGGGGAGGGCGTCGAAGCGCCGGACCAGGCGACGGACCGTCGCGGGCTCCGTGATGGTGGCGGTGGCCACCCGGCGCCGCCGGGGCGAGTCGGCCGGGATCGAGACCCGGCGGATGGTGACCCGGTCGCTGGACACCGGAACCACCCGGTGACGGGCGCGCCGAGGATCGACGAAGTCGTCGAGCCACACCAGCGTGTGGTCGCCCCGGGCCACGTACCCCAGATGGAGCTGCGGCGCGGCGTACGCGGTGGTGTCGCGGCCGTCGTACCAGGCCTCGAGGAGGGTGCCGGACGACGACGTCGTCTGGCCGGAGGGGATGCCGCCCTCGACTCGCAGGCCGTCCGGCCGGTTCCGGCGCAGCCATCGCTCCAGCGCGGCTCGCCTCAGCGGTACCGACCACCAGCGCTGCCGGACCAGTCCGGCTCGAGTGGCGTCGAAGTAGCCCCTCGGCGCGCCCCGTGGTCGGACGATGCGGGTCGATCCGGTGGGCAGCGGGAAGTCGCGCACCAGCCGCGCCGCCGTTGTTCGGGCCGTTCGGACGTTGCCGGCGGTCGTGGGCGACGACGCCGCCTCGACCGAGGACCCGGGGGCGACGCAGCCGGTGACAGCCGTGACGGTCCCGACCAGGAGCGCTGCGAGCGATGCGTGCAGGCGACGGTGACTGTCCATACCGGGGTGACCCATACCCGGAGGACGCCGCACCGCCACCCGGCGTTGCAGCTCCGTGCGCCTGTCAGTACGCCTGGATGACCACCACCGTGCGCGCGCCGAGGACCAGCTGCTGGCCGGCGTGCACCGCGGTGGCGGCCGGCAGGGCCGGGTCGGTGGAGATCACCACGTCGCCGGCCTGCACCCAGTCGTTAGTCGGCAGCGTGATCGGCACCGGCTCGGCCGAGGCGTTGAACCACATCACGAACGAGGCGTCGACCAGCTGTTCGCCGTGCGGGCCGGGCTCGCGCAGCGGGTGACCGGACATGAAGACGCCGAGCGTCCGCAGACCGGCGTCGGCCCAGTCGCCGTCGTTCATCTCCCGGCCGTCCGGGTGGAGCCAGGCCAGGTCCTTGGGCCCGCCGACGATGGTCGGGGTCCCCTCGAACCAGTGCCGCTGCCGCAGCGCCGGGTGATCGCGCCGGAGCCGGAGCGCGGTCTTGGTCAGCTCGTAGACGTCGAGCCAGGCGTCGTCGGGGCGCCAGTCGATCCAGGAGATCTCGTTGTCCTGGCAGTAGGCGTTGTTGTTGCCGCGCTGGGTCCGGCCTCGCTCGTCGCCGGCGGTGATCATCGGGACCCCGTTCGACAGGCACACCGTGAGCATCAGGTTGGCCGCCTGACGTCGCCGCAGCGCCACGATGGCGGCGTCGTCGGTCTCACCCTCGACGCCATAGTTGTCGGACCGGTTGTTGTCGCTGCCGTCCCGGTTTCCTTCGCCGTTGGCCTCGTTGTGCTTGGCGGCATAGGAGACCAGGTCGCGGACGGTGAAACCGTCGTGCGCGGTGATGAAGTTCGCCGAGTTGTACGCCGACCGACCGTCGTCGGCGTACAGGTCCGAGGAGCCGGCGATCCGCGTCGCCACCGTCCGTACGCCGTCCGACCGGCCCCGCCAGAAGTCTCGGATGGTGTCTCGGTACTGGTCGTTCCATTCCACCCACGGCGGTGGCATCCGGCCCACCAGATAGCCGTCCATGGAGGTGTCCCACGGTTCGGCGATCAGCTTGACGTGGCGCAGGATCGGATCCTGGCCGATGGCGATCAGCAGGGCGCAGTGGAAGTCGATCTCGGTGCCGGTCCGGGTCAGCGCCGAGGTCAGGTCGAAGCGGAACCCGTCGACGTGCATGTCGGTGACCCAGTAGCGCAGTGAGTCCAGGATCAGGCGCAGCGCGAGATCGTTCCAGGTGTTGACGGTGTTGCCGCAGCCGGTGACGTCCCAGTAGGTGTCGTCGAAGCCGTCGGCGCTGGGGACCCGCTTGTAGAAGCCACGGTCGTCGAGCCCGCGGAAGGAGATCGTCGGGCCGAGGGGCCCGGCCTCGGCGGTGTGGTTGTAGACGACGTCGAGGATCACCTCGAGGCCGCCGGCGTGCAGCGCCTTGACCATCTCCTTGAACTCGCGCACCTGCTCGCCGCGGTCGCCCGAGGAGGAGTAGCCGGCGTCGGGGGAGAAGTAGGAGACGGTGTTGTAGCCCCAGTAGTTGACCTTCCCGCGCTCCAGGAGCGACGGCTCGGAGAAGAACTGGTGGACCGGCAACAGCTCGACGGCGGTGACCCCGAGATCGCGCAGGTAGTCGACCACGTGGGGTGTCGCCAGCCCGGCGTACGTGCCGCGCAGCGGCTCGGGGACCCGGTCGTGGAGCTCGGTGAAGCCCTTGACGTGCAACTCGTAGATGACGGTGTCGCGCCAGCGGGTCCGCATCGGCGCGTCGCCGGCCCAGTCGAACCGGGGATCGACCACCACGCTGCGGCCGGTGATCGGCGCGGAGTCCAGGCTCGAGGCGGCTGTCGGATCGTTCCAGTCGTAGCCGAACAGCGCGGGGTCGTTGCGGATCGTCCCGGATGTCGCGAGCGCATAGGGGTCCAACAGCAGTTTGTGCACGTTGAACCGCAGCCCCTGGGCAGGGGCCCACGGCCCGTCGGCCCGGTAGCCGTAGCGCTGACCCGGCGCGATCCGGGGGATCGCGCCGTGCCAGATCCCCTGGGACGGCTCGGCGAGTCGGTGCCGGGTCTCCTGGTCGTCCTCGTCGAACAGGCAGAGCCAGACGGCCGTCGCGTTCGGCGCGTAGACCGCGAAGTTGGTCGACTCCGGCGTCCAGGTCGCGCCCAGCGGCCAGTTGCGCCCGGGCCACACGCGGGCTCGCTCACCCAGTTCGTTCCACATCTGCGCGCTCACGGGCGGCATTCTTTCCGATGTTCGCCCCGAGGCAGGGCATAACCCCCGAAGCACCCGGGCGTTCACCCTGGTAACCAGCCAGTAACGTGACCCCTGTAACAGTTCGCCACGCGATCGTGAGCGGGGGCTGCCGCCGCTCACGATTCAGGGAGGGAAGCCATGGAGTTCGTGCGGCTCGAGGTCGACGACGGCGTCGCCACGTTGCGGTTGGACCGGCCGAAGATGAATGCGATCAACACGCAGGTCCAGGCCGAGCTGCGCGAGGCCGCGGCGGAGGCCAGCAGCCGCGAGGACATCCGGGCGGTCGTGCTGTACGGCGGCGAGCGACTCTTCGCCGCCGGCAACGACGTCAAGGAGATGGCCGACCTCTCCTACACCGACATGGTCGATCTCGCGGATTCGGTGCAGCAGGCGGTCACGGCCGTCGCGCAGATCCCGAAGCCGGTCGTCGCCGCGGTGACCGGCTATGCGCTCGGTGGCGGCTGCGAGCTTGCGCTCGCCGCCGACGTGCGGATCGCCGCCGAGGACGCCACCTTCGGCCAGCCCGAGATCCTGCTGGGGATCATCCCGGGCGCCGGCGGGACCCAGCGCCTGGCCCGGCTGGTCGGCCCGAGCAAGGCCAAGGACCTGATCTTCACCGGCCGGTTCGTGCCGGCCGAGGAGGCGCTGTCGATCGGACTGGTGGACAGGGTCGTCCCCGCCGAGGAGGTCTATCCGGCGGCACGGGCGTGGGCGAGGACGTTCCGCACCGGTGCGGCGTACGCCTTGCGAGCGGCCAAGGCGGCGATCGACCATGGTCTCGAGGTCGATCTGGCGACCGGGCTGGCCATCGAGCGGCAGCAGTTCGCCGGGCTGTTCGCGACCGAGGATCGGGCCATCGGCATGACCTCGTTCGTGGAGAACGGACCGGGCAAGGCAGCGTTCAAGGGGCGATGATGATCAAGGCAGGTGACCATGATGCGGCCAAGGATCGGCGCGGCGAGGTGAGCGAGCCGGACGAGACTCGGGCCGCCGAGCCAGCGACCGACGAGAAGGCGGACGCCGTACCGGACGAGGCGAAGGCCGATCCGGATCGGGTCGAGGAATCGCGGCCCACGGCGGCGCAGTCAGCCCCGGCGCAGCAGAAGTCGGAGAAGGCCGCGAGGAGGTCCCGCGGCAGGATCGAGGTCGGCAGGACCGTCCGCACGATCCGCACCTACCTCGGACGACTCGTCTGGCTGGTGTGTCTGCTGGCTGCGTTGGTGCTGGCGGTCGGCGCGTTGTTGATCGCGCTCGGGGCCAACCAGGACAACGGCCTGGTCAAGGAGGTCTTGAAGCTGGCCGATGTCGCCGATCTCGGGGTGTTCTCCCGCGACAACGGGATCAAACAGTTCAGCCCGCCGGACGCGGCGACCAAGAACGCCCTGTTCAACTGGGGCATCGGTGCGCTGTGCTGGCTGATCGGCGGCCGGATCCTCGACCGGATCATCCGCCCTCGCTGAGGCCGGGCCGAGCCCGAGCCATGTGAGATTCTCAACGCCCACCTCGGGTGTCGCGGCCGAGTGACTGGCCCGTAACATCGCGAGCGAACTACGACGAGTGCAGGAGGGGCCGTTCCGGCCACACGCCATGAACATTGTTGTGCTTGTGAAGTATGTCCCGGATGCGACCGCGGACCGGAAGTTCGAGGATGACTTCACCGTTGATCGGGTCGAGGTCGACGGGTTGTTGTCGGAGTTGGATGAGTATGCGGTGGAGCAAGCGCTGCAGATCAAGGAGAAGCGCACCGACGACGAGGTCGTGGTGACGGCGTTGACCGTGGGTCCGCAGGCAGCGGAGGCTGCGGTGCGTAAGGCGTTGCAGATGGGTGCGGACCAGGGCATTCATGTGGTTGATGATGCGATTGCCGGCTCGGACGCGGTGGCGACCTCGTTGGTGTTGGCCAAGGCGGTGGAGAAGGCCGGTGCCGAAGCCCCGGTGGACTTGGTGATCGGTGGGTTGGCGGGTACCGACTCGATGATGGGGGTGGTGCCGGCGATGCTGGCCGAGCGGTTGGGCCTTCCGCAGGTGACCCAGGCCTCGGTGGTCGAGACCCAGGGTGATCAGGTCCGGATCAAGCGCGACGGCGACACCGCGACGGAGGTGATCGGTGGGACGATGCCGTTGGTGTTGTCGGTGACCGACCAGTCCGGTGAGGCCCGGTATCCGTCGTTCAAGGGGATCATGGCGGCGAAGAAGAAGCCGATGCAGACCTGGTCGTTGGCGGATCTGGGCGTGGAGCCCGATCAGGTCGGTCTGGCGGCGGCCTGGACCCAGGTCGCGGAGGTGACGGCGCGGCCGCCACGGACGGCCGGGGAGATCGTGAAGGACGAGGACGGCTCGGGCGCGAAGGCGCTGGCCGGTTTCCTCGCGAGCAAGAAGTTCATCTGAGGACCAGGGGGTCGTGGATATGTCTGAGGTTCTGGTTCTCGTCGACCAGGTCGGCGGCGCGGTGAAGAAGCCGACCTATGAGTTGTTGACGATCGCTGGGCGGTTAGGTGAGCCGGCAGCGGTCTTCATCGGTTCTCCGGATCAGGCGGGGGCGGTCGCGGAGGCGGTCAAGGCTTACGGCGCGGAGAAGGTCTATGTGATCGACGATGCGCAGATCAGGGGCTATCTGGTGGCGCCGAAGGCCGAGGCGCTGGCTCAGCTGGCGGCCGACAAGGATCTGGCGGCGATCTTGTTGCCGTCGAATGCGGAGACCAAGGAGGTCGCGGCCCGGTTGGCGATCAAGCTGGAGTCCGGGGTGATCACCGATGCGGTCGAGGTGACCGCGGGTGGTGAGGGGTCCGCGGTGGTGACCCAGTCGGTGTTCGCCGGTGGTTTCACCCTGGCGGGCACGGTGGTCAAGGGGACCCCGATCATCACCGTCAAGCCGAACTCGGCGACACCGCAGGAGTCGCCGGGTGCGGGTGTGGTGGAGCAGGTCGCGGTGAAGATCTCCGAGGGGGCCAGGACGGCGCAGATCGTGGCCTCGCAGCCCCGGGCGGCCTCGGGTCGGCCGGAGTTGACCGAGGCCGCGATCGTGGTCTCGGGGGGTCGGGGGACCGGGGGTGACTTCGCTCCGATCGAGGCGTTGGCCGATGCGTTGGGTGCCGCGGTGGGTGCCTCGCGTGCCGCGGTGGACTCGGGTTGGATCCCGCACACCTTCCAGGTCGGCCAGACCGGGAAGACTGTGAGCCCGCAGTTGTATGTGGCCAACGGGATCTCCGGGGCCATCCAGCACCGGGCCGGGATGCAGACCTCCAAGACCATCGTGGCGGTCAACAAGGACGAGGAGGCCCCCATCTTCGAACTCGTCGACTTCGGTGTGGTCGGCGACCTCCACACCGTCCTGCCCGCCCTCACCGACCAGATCAACCAACACAAGAACTAAGAAACGCCGAGCAGCGAGACGCACCACGCATGACTTCCGAGCCCTCGTTGCGCCCGTTGGAGGGTGGTTGGTCGGGGGAGACGTTCCTGTCCGACTTCGCCGGCGAGCGCAGCGTGGTGCGGCTCTTCGCCGGTCCGCGGCACAACCCACAGGCAGCGCAGATCCAGGCCTCGCTGCATCGACTCGTGGCCGGGCTGGTGCCGGTGCCGCAGGTCCGCGAGGTGCGGCTCGCGGACCCGGCCACCGGTACGCCGGCGATGCTGATCACCGAGTTCGTCGACGGCGTCCGCGGGGACCTGCTGCTGGCCGAGCTCGGCGGTGACGACCGGTATACGGCCGGGGCGGCGCTCGGCGAGGTCGCCGGCACGCTGTCGCGGATCCCGATGCTTCGCGCCGGGACCTTCCTCGACCCGGACCTGCGCGTCGAGCCGTTCGAGCTGTGGCTGCCCGACTGGCTCGAGCGGTACGCCGACCGGCTGGGCCTGGCCGCGGACGAGCTGGGCCGGCTGCGCGAGGTGGTGGACGAGGTCGCCGAGACGTTGGCGGAGCACCCGCGGGTCTGCCTGGTGCACAGCGACCTTAATCCGAAGAACGTCATCCTCGACCCGGACTCGCTCACCGTCCGGGCGGTCGTGGACTGGGAGTACAGCCACGCCGGTCATCGGTTCACCGATCTCGGCAACCTGGTCCGCTTCGACCGCCAGCCCGACTACCTCGCCGGGGTGCTGACGGGATGGCGGCAGGCCGGCCTGCGACATGCGGGCGAGGCGACCCCGAGCGACGAGACGATGCTGACGCTGGCCGGCGGCGCCGACCTGGTCGCGCTGATCGAGCTGGCCGCACGGCGTACCGCCAACCCGGTCGCGGCCAGAGCCCATCGCAAGCTGCGCGCCATCGCGGCGACCGGCGATCTCGCCGCCCCGGTGCCCGACCAGTCCTCCCCCACGCACGCCTGAGGCCCTCGTCGGTGGCCTCAGCGCCCGGCGAGGCGTCGCCTGTTCGCCTCCAGGTCGTTGTGCAGCTCGACGTCGCTCTTGTGGATGTCGCGCCCGACGATCTCCAGCACCGAGGCGGCATCGTCGATGTTGCGGGCGTTGTCGGCGAGATAGCCGGCCAGGGTCGACGCGAGCCCGCTCACCTCCGGGAAGGGCCCCGTCGCGCCGATCCCGATCCCGGAGGGACGTGCCCAGCAGGCGCTGCTGCCGCTGATGTCGTCCAGACCCTTCTCCGCGGAGCGATAGGCCCCACTGAGGATGGGCATGATCTCGGTGGCCACGAACTTCAGGCCGGAGAGCTTCATCTCCAGGTCGTTCGAGGTCCGGTAGTCGCTCGCCGTGGTGTCGCCGAGCAGCTGGGGCGTGCCGAGGGAGAAGCTGCGCTGCTCGGTGCCGTCGGTGATGGTGTCGTGGTCGGTGGTCATCGCGGTGCGGATGCCGTCCTCCTCGCCCCTGATCTGGCTCTTCAGCGTCTCGATCGCCTGGGCGACGTTGCTCAGCACCCCGAGGGGATCGCCGGCCTGGAGCGGCTGGTGCTCCGGCTTGCTCTTGGGCACATGGCTGTAGGCGGTCTTGAGCACGGAGTTGATGGTCGAGACCGCCTTGGCGCCCTCGCTCACCCCGGGGATCAGGCCGGCGACGTCGGCGACCGAGCCGATCACGTCCAGTAGGACGGTCAGGTCACCGCCGCCGCGGCCATCGGCGCTCTTCATCGCCGCGGCGGCCTGCCCGGCGATGTCGGCGATGCCCTGACGGGCCTTGGCCCAGACCTTCTGCTCCCCGACGACGGCGATCCACAGCGCGCACGCGACGGCTTCCTGGGACGCCGTCACGTCCTCGAGCGGGTCGGCGTAGAGCAGCTTGAAGGTCCGGATCGCATAGCCGTCCATGCCGTCGAGATCCTGGTCGAGGTTCTGCAGCGCCGAGCCGAGCTGCGGGTCGCCGCCGAAGAGATCGTTGCCGGGGGTCTCCACCTTGTCGGCACTGAAGGCCAGGGCGCTCGCGGCCGTGCGGGCACCAGCGATCGGGCCGTCGAAGCCGGGCGTCGCGCCGGGCGGGGTCGGTGCCGGGATCCGGTACCAGTCCTCGAACAGTTCGTTGACCCGTTTCCAGTAGTAGTTCTGCATGCTGGGGATGTCGTCGAAGGGCCATTCGGGGCGGAAGTGCACGAACGACTCGTACTGCCCGGTCGGATCGGTCACCCGTCCGCCGGGCTCGAACGTGCTCCCCACGTAGCGGCCGCCGAGTGGTGCGACCCGGACCAGCGGGTCGCCGCCGGAGTAGCCGTCGTCCTTGTTCCCGCCGTACCCGTTGAGGTGCATGGTGGCGTCGATGGCGCCGTCGACGATGTCGATCAGGTACTGCGCGAAGTTGTCGAAGCTGTAGCTCACGATTGCCACGTCCCTGGGTCGGCTGCGCCTTGTCTGGTCGAGAGGGCACGTTCCCGGCAGGCCGCCGCTGAAACCGCCGCTCCTCCCGGGCCGCCGCCCGACTAGGCTGGTGCCATGACTGAGGCCGATGCCGAGACCGCGATCGGGGCCGCCGGGGCAGTTCGCGAGGTCGCGCTGCGGGCGCGGGTGGCGAGCTACGAGCTGGCCGTGGCCACCCGGGCGGCCAAGGATGCCGCGCTCGGTGCGATGGCCGACGCCCTGACCGGGCGGTCCGCGGAGATCCTGGACGCCAACGCCGAGGACGTGGCGCGTGCGGGAGCGAACGGTACGCCGACCAACATCATCGACCGGCTGCGACTCGACCAGGACCGACTGGCGGGGATGGCGACGGGGCTGCGCGACGTCGCCGCGCTGCCGGACCCGGTCGGGGAGGTGGTGCGCGGCAACCTGGTCGCCAACGGCCTGGAGATCCGGCAGGTCCGGGTCCCGTTCGGCGTCATCGGGATGATCTACGAGGCCCGCCCCAACGTGACCGCCGACGCCGCCGGGATCTGCCTGAAGTCCGGCAACGCGGTGCTGCTGCGCGGCTCCTCCAGCGCACGCGCCAGCAACGCGGCGATCGTGGCGGTGCTGCGCGATGCCGCCCGGGCGTGCGGCCTGCCGGCCGACGCCATCCAGCTCGTGCCGGGCGAGACCCACGAGAGCGTCAAGGCACTGATGCGGGCCCGGGGACTGGTCGACCTGCTGATCCCGCGCGGGGGAGCGGGGCTGATCGACAGCGTGGTCACCGAGTCGACGGTGCCGGTGATCGAGACCGGCGTCGGCAACGTGCACGTCTATGTCGACGCCGCCGCCGACCTCGACAAGGCGCTCGCCATCGTGCTCAACTCCAAGACCCACCGGACCTCGGTGTGCAACAGCGCGGAGTCGCTGCTGGTGCACACCGACGTCGCCGGGGAGTTCCTGCCGCGGGTCTCGGCGGCGCTGCAGCGGGCCGGGGTGACCATCCACGGCGACTCTCGCTTCGCGGAGCTGGACGGGGTGGTCCCGGCCACCGACGAGGACTACCAGCGGGAGTACCTGGCGCTGGACATCGCCGCGGCCGTCGTACCGGATCTCGAGGCGGCCATCGCGCACATCCGGCGCTGGTCCAGCGGACACACCGAGGCGATCGTCACCGAGGACCTGGCCGCGGCCCGCCGGTTCACCGCCGCCGTCGACTCGGCCGCGGTGATGGTCAACGCCAGCACCCGCTTCACCGACGGCGGTGAGTTCGGCTTCGGCGCCGAGATCGGGATCAGCACCCAGAAGCTGCACGCCCGCGGGCCGATGGGGCTGACCGAGATGACCAGCACCAAGTACGTCGTGGTCGGCGACGGCCAGGTGCGTGAGTGAGCCGGGCGGGGCTGTAGCCTTCGGTCTATGTCGTCTGTTCTCCTCGCCCGGGTGAGTGCCGAGGCCGCCGAGCACTCCGAGAAGGTCAACCACTGGATCGTCGGCGCGGTCGCGCTGGCGGTGCTCCTCGGCGCGCTGCTCGCCATGCTCCTCTTCGCCGGTGGGCGCGAGCACTCCTGAGCCCGGATCGGCCGGGTCGCCCTGCTCGTCCGATCGGGGCGGGTCCGCCGGCAGGGCAGGCGCACGCCGGGTCGGGGTGATGGGTGGCACCTTCGACCCGATCCATCACGGCCACCTCGTGGCCGCCTCCGAGGTGCAGTCCTACTTCGACCTCGACGAGGTCATCTTCGTGCCGACCGGCGCGCCCTGGCAGAAGGCCGACCGGACGGTCTCGCCGGCCGAGCACCGCTACCTGATGACGGTGATCGCCACCGCGGCGAACCCGCACTTCACCGTCAGCCGGGTCGACATCGATCGGGGCGGGCCGACCTACACCATGGACACGCTGCGGGATCTGGGCGCGGCGCTGCCGGATGCGGAGCTCTTCTTCATCACCGGCGCGGACGCGCTGGCGGAGATCTTCACCTGGCGCGGTGCCGACGAGCTCTTCCGCTACGCCCAGTTCGTCGGCTGCACCAGGCCGGGCTACACCATGGATCCCGAGGTGCTCGCCAAGATCCCCTCCGACCGGGTCACGATGCTGGAGATCCCGGCGCTGGCGATCTCCTCGACCGACTGCCGGGAGCGGCACAGCCGCGGTGAGCCGGTCTGGTATCTGGTGCCCGACGGTGTCGTGCAGTACATCGGCAAGCACCGCCTCTATCAATCGCCCCCGACCAGTCAGGATGGGCAATGACCGCCACCGAGCATGCGCTCGAGCTCGTCGTCACCGCCGCCCGCGCGGCCTCGGAGAAGCTCGCCACCCAGATCACCGCGTTCGACGTCAGTGACCAGCTGGCCATCACCGACGCCTTCCTGCTCGCCTCGGCGCCCAACGAGCGCCAGGTGTCCTCGATCGTCGACGAGATCGAGGAGAGGCTGCGCGAGCTCGACGCCAAGCCGATCCGCCGGGAGGGACAGCAGGAGGCCCGCTGGGTGCTGCTCGACTACGGCGACGTGGTGGTGCACGTGCAGCACGAGGAGGAGCGGCAGTTCTACGCGCTCGAGCGGCTGTGGCGCGACTGCCCGACGATCGCGCTGCCGGCCGACGTCGTCTCGCACGAGCGATAGGCCGGCCCGGGTGCGCCGACTGATCCTGCTGCGGCACGGCGAGACGGCCTGGAACGCGGCCGGGCGCTGGCAGGGGCATGCCGACATCGAGCTCTCCCAGGCCGGAGTGCTGCAGGCGAAGGCAGTGGCGGCCCGGCTCGCCGAGCTGCAGCCGGAGTTCGTGATCGGGTCGGACCTGGCCCGGGCGGCCCGGACCGCACAGATCGTCGCCGAGGCCGCAGGCGTGGTGGCGTCGTACGACGAGCGGCTGCGGGAGATCCACGTCGGCGAGATCTCCGGGTTGACCGGCGCCGAGGCGATCGCCCGCTTCGGACCCGGTCCCTACGACCACAGCGAGCACGGCGGCGAGCACCGTGATCAGGTCGTCGTACGCATGCTCGCGGTCGTGCACGAGGCGCTCGCCCGACTGCACGACGGCGCGACCGGCGTGCTCGTCGGCCACGGCGCGGCGCTCCGGATCGCGGTGCCCGACATCGTGGGCTGGCCGGCCGAGGTCGTTCCGACACTCGGCTCACTGGCCAACTGCGGCTGGATCGAACTGACCGAGGAGGCACCCACCTCCGAGCGCCAGCTGCGCTGGCGGCTGGCGGCGTACAACCGGGTGGCCCCGATTTCCTGAACCCTCGGGCCGTCCGCTAATGTTCTCGTCGTTGTCCGGACGTCCGGGCAACGCCGGTCGGAGTGATCTGACATGGGGCTGTGGCGCAGCTGGTAGCGCATCTGCATGGCATGCAGAGGGTCAGGGGTTCGAGTCCCCTCAGCTCCACGTAAGTTGAGAAATTCGAGACTTGCCCCGTCTGATGGCGGGGCAGTTTTGTTTCCGGGCCTGGTTGGGTGGCCGCGCCGGGATGGGCGTGCGCGAGGACGGTGGCGACGGGCTCGTCGGCGATCGTGGTGATGGTTTCGTCGTCCTCGACGATGATCTTGGTGAACAGGGCACGGTTGAGCATGCGGCGTTCAGTGGGATCGCATTTGGCGTAGAGGTCGTCGAGGTTGGTCAGGATCGAGAGGATCTGATCGAGCCCGGTGCGCGCCTGGCGGTAGGTGGTGGACAGGCTGTCGAGCCGGGCGGTGATCGCTTCGAGACTGGTGCGGATGCGGTCTTGCTCGGTCTTGAGCAGGTCGAGTGGGATCGCGTCGGCGTAGTGGGCTTGGACGAGCTTGAGTCGTTCGGCTTCGAGCTTGTCGCGCTGGCTAGTGAGGACGGCTCGCTCATCGTCGCTGGAGGCTTCGAGGTGGTCGAAAACGGAGTGCAAGACCGCGCGGACGTGTTCTGCCTCGGCGGGGGTGAGGCTGTTGGTGCCGTAGTCGCGTTCGACGCGTTCCTCGACGCGGTGGGCGTGGATGGCGGTGCGGGTGCAGCCGTTCTTGCGGCGTCGGCCGGCGCAGGTGAAGTATTCGTAGCGGTCGCCGTTCTTGTCGCGGGGCCGTTCGATCATGAGCTTGGCCCCGCAGGAGCAGTGCAGGTTGCCTTTGAGGTAGTGGTCGTACTTTTGTGGGCGTTCCCCGACGGCGTTCTTGGAGTCCAGGACGGTCTGTACGCGCAGCCAGGTCTCGGTGTCCACCAGAGGCTCGTGGGTGCCGTCGTAGGTGACGCCGCGGAACGTGACGGTGCCGTGGTAGTAGGGGTTGGTGAGCACTTTGTGCAGCGTGGTCGTGGTCAGCGGTTTGGCTGGCTGGGACGGGGTGGGCCGGGTGGTCAGGCCGCGGTGTTCGAGTTCGCGGGCCAGGGACGACAGTGACCAGTCGCCGCTGGCGTAGGCGGTGAATGCGAACCGGATCAGGTCGGCCCGTTCGGGGTCGAGTTCGACGTCGCGGACCTCGTGGCCCTTCGTGTCGGTGGTGCGGATGTTGAGGTAGCCGATCGGTGCCTTGGTGGGGGTGCCGCCGATGGTGGCCTTCTGGACCATGCCTTTGACGACTTCTTGGGCGAGGTTGAGGGAGTAGAACTCGGCCATCGAGGCGAGGATGCCGTGCATCAACATCCCGGAGGGGGTCTCGTCGATGTTCTCCATGACCGACACCAACTGAATGTTGGCCCCGCGCAGGGTGGCATGGATGATCGCGTCGTCGAGCCGGTTGCGGGCGAGTCGGTCGACCTTGTTGATGATGCAGTAGCGGACCGGGTTCGCGGCGATGTAATCGAGCATGTCCTGCAACGCGCGGCGGCGGGCGGTCTTGGCGGACTCGCCGGGTTCGATGAACTCGGCGACGATGATCGCTCCGAGCTGGTCGGCCTTGCGGCCAGCGGCCTCGCGCTGGGCGGGGATGGACAGCCCTTCTTCGAGGCCGTTGCGGGTGGCTTGGTCCTTGGTGGAGACCCGCAGGTAGGAGATCGCGGGTAGCAGCCCGTCCGGGTTGGGTGTGATGTCGCCCGGCTGTGGTTTGGCGTTGGCGAGAGTGCGGAGTGCCGCCAGGTCGATGCCGGGGGGAAGGTCGATGAGTGTCATCGGTGTGACCGCCTTTCAGCGAACCCGACTTGCGTTGGGCCTCTGGGGCGCCTGGTGGCGGTCACGTTGATTCGGAAAGAACACCGACGGCTCTAACGGCCGATCGGCTTAGGGCTGGTGCCAGCAGCGCCGTGATCTATCTTTTCGCTCCCGAGTTTACCGCTTGGGTGCGAGCAGATGCCGGAGGTAGTCGCCGGTGCGTGCGGCCTCGCCGTCGGCGGCGCGCAGAGTGAGGCGGATCAAGACCTCGGCGACCTTGTCGGCGTCGATCTGCTCGCGCCGCTCGAACCGGACACGGATGGCGCGTTCCGCGTTCTGATGGTCGGTCTTGCGCTCGTATCGCCGCACCATGTGGGCTACTCCGCGTCGCGGCCCTGATCCGGGCTGTCGGTCCGCGCGCCGCCGGGCTGGTCCGCGGCGTTCCCGTCGTGTGGGGTCTGCTCGCGCAGTTCACCGGCGCTGGTGTTGATGGAGGCGTAGAACTCTGCCTCGGCGGCGCGGCGGCGGGCGGTGTCGTCCATGACGAACTGCACGAAGTCTTCGTCCCGGTCCTCGATGACGGTCTCGGTGACCGGTTCGGCCGGGTCTTCTCCGGGCCAGGAGGTCTGGCGGGTGGGGCGATCGTGGTCGAGTCGGGTGCCTGATGCGGTCACCCAATCGCGCAGTCGCTGGCGTGCGTCGGCGAAGTCGCGATGCCAGCCCAGCGGCGCGCTGCCGTTCTGCTCGGGGTCGTAAGCGCACAGCCAATGCAGCTGGAGTGCGGAGAGTTCCCAGACCAGCTCGGGGTGGCGGTGCCAGTACGGCGGGATCACGCTGGCGGGCAGCCCGTAGGTGCGGCGTAGCCAGTTCACCCAGGCGTTGAGATCGAGCCATTCGGCCTCGGCCTCGTCCGCGGTGAGGAGGTTCCAGTTCACTGGGCGTGGGGGTTCTGCCAGCAGGCGGTCATTGTCGAGATATCCGGCTTCGGTGTCGGCCGGCTCGGGCTCGTCGAGTTCGGGCGGCGTCTGCGGCTCGTCGGTGCTCATGGCTTTGGCCTGTCAGAGCGTGGGCACGGCCGCGCGGGTGGTGGGGACGCGAGCCGGCCCGTCGTGCCCCGGCGGTTGGCGGCTCGGACCGTCGTGCCGCACGTCCTGTTGCGTAGCCGGGCTCTGGCGTCCGGTGCGGTCGACCTCGTAGGTCGAGCGGGCGGTGTCGTGGCCGATCTTCTTCGCCACGAACTCCTCGCCCCGGATCTGCTGTCCGTCACGCGTGTAGGTGTATTCGTGCGCGTAGCCCTCGGCGACGAAGCTGTCGCCCTTGGCGAAGCGTTCGTACGCGCGTTCGGCGGTGGCCCGGTAGAGCACGAGGTTGTAGAAGCTCGGTTCCAGCTTGGTGAAGGAGCCGTCCGATTCCTTGTGGTAGTTCTCGTGCCCAACCCGGGCGTAGAACCGAGCGTCACCTTGTTCGGTGTAGGTCAGCTGCGGGTCGGTGGCGATGAAGCCGGAGAGCGACTGCTGAGTGTGAATAGCCATCGGTCTGTTCCCGTCCTGTCTCGTGACGGCCGCATTCCGGGGCCGTCCTCGACGGGAAGGTGCACGGCAGCACTCCCGGGTCGGGCGAGTGCGCTACAGACTCGGCCCCAGTCCGCGCGCTGGAACCTGTGCCGCGGCTCGTTCGAGGGGCTGGACATCGACCGACCGGCTGGGATCGGGACGCAACCCGAGCGCCGGCCGGTGGGCGCGTACCGCCTCGACGGTGAGCCCGTCGTCCGGTTGTGGTGTCTCGGCTGGTCGGGCGTCGGGTGCGTTTTCGATGTCTTCTTGCATTGCGGCCAGCCGCGTCTCGACGTCGGCGAGGTCTTCTTTGGCGTCGGCGAGCGCCTGGGCGTGCCGGAAGGGTTGCCCGATCCGCTGTTGTGCCTCGGTGGTGGCTTCCTCAGCGGCGGTCAGGTCGTTACGTGCGTGGTCGAGCAGGCTGGGGATACCGGAGACGCGGTTCTCGATGCGTTGGATCAGGCCGACGCCGCCGTCGAGGAAGGAGTCGCGGGTCACCACGAACGAGCAGCGTGGCACGCCGGCCAGACCGATGTGGACCATCGGCTCGCCGCCGAAGGCGGGGCTGGTGGCGAGGGTGATGTCGAAGCCGCTGATCGAGCCGATAGTGCCGTAGTCGCGGCTGGCGTACCGGGGTGCCCATTTCAGGTCTGAGGCGTGTGCCCACGCGGCGAGGGCGTTCCCGGCGTCGATGCGGGAGGTGTAGGTGCGCTCGGCCAGGTGGATGCGGAAGCGGTCGCCGGAGGTGTCGATGATCCGTGGGAGCGCGGCTTCCAGCGTCGTGATGTCGTGGCTCGCGCGGCGGGCGTCGTCCCGCGCGCGGTCGCGTGTGTGCACGAGCATGGATTGGTTGCGGTGGTAGGCGCGTTCCAGGCGCTGCAACCGGGTGACTTCGTTCTGGATGGTGGAGTGCTCCAGCAGCAGCGGGTTGCCCGAGCTGATCGCCTTGGCTTCCGCGGCCGACAGCGCGGCAGAGTCGATCTCCTCGATCTCGCGGGAGTCGAGCTTGCCGCGCATCAGTTGGGCGATGAACGTTGCTTTCCGCTCGACGCCTTGCCACATGTAGGAGTCGAAGGACCGCTCGGTGACGAGCCGGACGATCGCAACCTCGGGGTTCTGGTTGAGTTGGCGAAGTATTCGGCCTTCGCGTTGGGCGATGTCGCTGGGTCGCCACGGGCAGTCCAGGTGATACAGGGCGACGGCTCTGGCTTGGACGTTCGTGCCGACGCCCATCTTCTCGGTGCTGCCCATCAGGACCGCGACGTGACCAGCCCGTGCGGCGGCGAACAGCCGCGCTTTGTCGGCGTCGGTCTTGGCTTCGTGCATGTATCGGATCGCCTCGGCCGGCATCCCGCGCTGGACGAGTTGACGGTGTAGCTCGTCGTAGGCGTTCCACCGTTCCCGGTTCGGGGTGCCGATGTCGGAGAACACGAGTTGCAGCGCACCGCGAACGGGCGAGGGTTCTCCGGTGATGGTGTCGAGGTATTCGTTGTCCTTGGTCTGCTGCCAGACGCGGTAGATGGTGTCCGCGGCGACGTCGACCTTGGTCGGCCCGGACGGATCGTTCGGGACGATCATGCGGATGTCGAGGGCGGCCTTGCGTCCGTCGGTGGAGATGACCAGCATGTTGTCTTCGTTCGGGGACACGCTCTTGGTCGCCACTTTGTCGGCCCGCTCGCCCAGGTGCTCGATGAACCGCTCCAGTTCGACCGTGGGCTGGACGGAGACGGTGGCGGGGGCACGCTTGCCGTCGTCGCGCTCGGCCAAATCGGGGACCGGCAGGTGCAGGTCTTCGGCGGTCTTGACGTCGGCGAAGATTGACCAGAGTTTCAGCATCTCGGGGACGTTGGAGAACTTCGCGAAGCGGGTCTTCATGCGGAACGTGTTGTTCCCGGTTGGGGCCATCTCCATCTGCGTCACGGTTTGCCCGAACGTCGCAGCCCACGCATCGAACGATCCGATCCCGGCCGCCTCCAGCAGGTCGGGACGTAGATACTTCTTCATCACGTACGCCTCGGTGACGGAGTTCGAGATGGGGGTCGCCGTCGCGGCGGTCAGCACGCGTTCGCGGCCTTGACTGCGCAGGTACTCCAGCTTCATGTGCAGGTCGGTGGCGCGTTCCGCGCCGTCGATCGCGGCGTCGCGGATGTTGGATTCCGTGGACAGGTTCTTGTACATGTGCATCTCATCGACGACGACGTAATCGAAGCCGGTGTCCTCGAAGCAGACGCCCAGGTCGCGGTTGGTGTCGACGCGCTCCTTGGCCTTGTTCTCCAGCAGCAGGAGTTTGCGCTGGATGCGCTTGACGCTCATCCGGTCTTCGCCTTCAGCGTCTTCTAGGACATGCCGCAGTCCATCGACCTGCGTCTGGATGTAGGTCTGTTGAGTCTCGGGTCGCAGCGGGATCTTGGCGAACGCGCCCTGGGTCATGAGCACCCCGTCCCAATCGTTCGCCGAAGCGCGGGCGACGAAGAGGCGGCGCTTGTCCGCGGTGAGGTCTTTGCTGGACGCGGCCAGAATCCTTGCCCGCGGATAGATTTGCAGCCACTCCCTGCCGAATTGTTCGAGCATGTGATTCGGGACGACGAGCACCGGCTTGGCGATGAGGCCCATGCGGCGCATCTCCATCACGCCCATGATCATTTCCGCCGTCTTGCCGGCTCCCACTTCATGGAAGAGGCCGGCGGAGGGTTCGGCAATCATGCGGGCGACCGCGGACCTCTGGTGCGGTCGCGGGGTGAAGTTCGCCGCCAGGCCGGGCAGCGTCAGGTACTCGCCGGCCCCGGTGTAGTCCCGCAGGACGATGCTGTTGAACCGCCGGTTGTACTCGCCCACGAGGGCGCGTGCGCGTTCGGGGTCTTCCCACACCCACTCGCCGAAACGTTCCTGGAGCTGGTCGGCTTTCTCCTGTGCCGCTGTCGTTTCGACGGGGTTGAGGACTTGGCGCTTCTTTCCGTCGATGCCTTCGACCTCGTCGTAGACCAGCAGCGTGCGTTGCTCCATCACGGCCTGGGCGATGTCCAGGGCGGGGCGACGCTGGGTGCCCCACTCGCTGGTGGCCAGCAACCCCTGCCGGCCGCCGCGGACCTCCCACATGCCGGCGAGCGGGTTCTCCACCCGTACCTCGCGGGTGCGTAGCAGTTCGTTGAGGAACTGCTCGTGGACTTCGGCGCTGATCCACACGGCTCCGAGCCGGGCGGAGATGTCCTCCACGCCGAGGGTTTCCGGCATCACCTCGGTCAGCGCGTCGACGTTGACCTGGAACGCGGGGTCCTGGGCGGCGCGGGTCTTCGCCGCGTCGAGCTTGTCCCGCACGTTCCCGGACAGGTAGGCCGGAGCGTGGATGAGCTCGTCCGTGGTTGGGTCGACGAACACCAACCCGGTCATGGCCGTGCGCGCCTCGGACTCGTCCATGCCGAGCATGTCGGCGATCAGCGGCAGGTCGATCCCACCGGTGCGGTCCAGGCTGACCGCGATCGCGTCGGCCGGGGTGTCCACGCCCTGAATCTCGGTGCGCGGGGCGACGACCCGGCGGGACATGATCGCTGCGGGAGCTGCGGTCTGGTCGGTGTCATCGAACTGTTCGAGGGCCAGGACGAGCGCGCCGAACGGATCGGATCGCAGGAGGCGGACCGGAGTGGGGACGACCCGGGAGTAGGTTTCCTCTCCGGCATCGTTCGTGCGTCCGGTGCGGCGCAGCGAGTAGCGGTTGAGCGGACCGTACGTGCCGAGGTACTTCCGGTAGTCCCGGCGCAGTCCCTCCCGCGCTCGGCTGATCTCGTCGGTGTCATCGACCGTGGCCGCTTCCATGCTCAGCAGCCCGGTAGCCGCGTCCCGCAGCCCCAGCAGCGCACGCAACTCGACCGCGGCGGACTTGGGCACATCGAGCGGTTCGACGCCGCTGTCAACGACCGTGCCGAACTGGCCGCCGTCGGTCCTCACGATGCTGCCGTCCCACAGCTCGGGCGGTGCGGGCACGAACGCGGCCCGTCTCGTCTGCTGTTCGCCGGTGCGCTCGGTCATCGTCAGCCCGAGGCGACGGGCGGTGAACGTCACCTGGTCGATCGCGTCCGCCAGCTCGTCGTCGAGCCGGTCGAGGGTCCCGCGAACGATGAGGGTGTCGTTGCCGTGCATGCCGTGCCCGACGCCGAGGTCGCCGAGCACCCGCTCGGGATGGTGGTCGAAGTAGGCGTTGATCTTGATCGTCCGCCCGTCCACGCTGATCGGGGTGACCGTCTCCCACGAGTCGTCGATCGGTGGCCGGTCATCTTCCCTGCGGCGGAAGATCAGCAGGTCGCTGACCACATCGGTTCCGGCGGCGCGGCGGTGCGCGCCGGTCGGCAGTCGGACTGCGCCGACCAGATCGGCGAGCAGATTCATCTCGCGGCGCGCGCCGGGGTTCTGTGCGTCCATCGTGTAGTGCGAGGTCAGCATCGCGACCATGCCGCCCGGCCGGGTCAGCCGCAGCGACTTGAGGATGAAGTGGTTGTGCATCGACTGCCGGGTGGCGTTGTGCAGCGGGTCATGCAGGGTGATGTTGCCGAACGGAACGTTGCCGATGCCCGCGTCGAAATGGCCCTCGGGGAACCGGGTGTCGGCGAACGACTCGGCACGCACCGCCGCGTGCGGATACAAGCCGCGGCTGATCGCCGCGGTCAGCGGGTCCAACTCGACACCCGTCATCGCCGCGCTCTCGGGGGCGAGGCCGATGAACGTTCCCGCCCCCGACCCCGGTTCCAGCACCTCGCCGCCGGCGAATCCGAGGGACCGCATCGCCCGCCACATCTGCCGGGCGATGACGGGATCGGTGTAGTGGGCGTTGATCGTCGTACGGGCTGCCTGCGTCCACTCGTCCTGCGACAGCAGGCCGCGCAGTTCGTCGCGATCGGCGTTCCAGTCGCTCTTGGCGTCGTCGAAGACGTCCGGGATTGCACCCCAGGAGGACCATCGAGCGAGCACCCGCTGTTCCTCCGCGGTCGCGGGCCGGTCCTGGTCGGCCAGCGCACGGACGACGCCGATCGCGGCGACGTTTGCGCGGAACCGCGCTTTGCCGCCCGAGGGAGCCAGGTCGTCCTGCGAGGCGGGGACGAACCGCGCCGCGCCGACCGCGGGCGCGTCGGGTGAAGTTAGCGGACTTCGCGAAGGAACCGGATCGTCGCCGCTTCCTCCAGCAGCGCCCGGTTCGCTTCCATGTACTGCCGCGGAATCTCCGCCGCGACCAGGCCCTCCAGGAACTCCATCGGGACCGCCCACTCGCGGGCCTTGTCCTCCAGTTCCACGGTGGAGTGCACCGGGTACGGGGAGTCCTGCATCCGCTCCGCCCAGGCCACCAGGTTCTCGTCCGAGGGCCGGGTCTGCTCCCACTCCTCGCGGGCCTGACCCAGCGGCAGGCTCGGGTCGCTGACCCAGGCGAGCTGGTTCATCACGACCTCCTCGGCGATCCTGCGCGCCGTCGTCCGGCGTGCCACGTCCTGCAAGTAAGTCTGCTCCGAAGAGCGTGTCAGCTCCAGCATCAAGGCCGGGTTGCGCTCCAGTCTGTACGCCAGGTCCGACACTTGGCCCTGGATCTCCAGTCCCAGGTCGGTGAAGAACGCCTCCGGGTTCTCCAGGTTCGCCAGCCGGCGCGGGGCGTGCTTCTCCCAATGCTCTCTGGCTCGTGCCGCGTACTTGTTCATCCGCTTCGCTCTCCTTCGGCTCGGCCAGCGTGCCCGCTGGCTCGGTCAGCGTCGCGTCGGCGGTGGGCTCGTCCAGCCCCCACAGGTCCAACTCGAGTTGCCACGGCGGCGTGGCGCCTCGGCGCCGTGCCATTACCACCACCCCCGCAGCGGCGGGTGCTCACCAGCGCGGAGCGCGCCCGCCTCCCACGCCCGGCCCGGTCGTGCTGGACCGCGCCGCGTGCCCTGCTCACGGCCGCACATCGGGAGCCTTCTGAAGCATCGCCTCGATCTGTGCACGGTCCTTGGTTAACTGCCCGGCGTCCTCTCGTGCGGTCCAGGGCCGCAGGTTGGTGACGATGGGCGGCGCGGCGCGCAGCAGCGTGACGCCGGTGCCGAACGGGAGCGTGCGGATCCGGTCAGGCGGAAGGATCGGGACGCGGCGGATGGAGCGTTGCGCGGATCGGGAGCCGTAGTCACCGACCGTGGTGGAGTCGGTGTATTCATCGCGTTCCCCGACGAGCGTGGTGAGGTCTTGGAGGTCGCGGGAGTTGGACGCACCGCCAAGAACGATCTTGACGATGCTCGCGTCCCAGATCGCACCAGCGGCGTTCTCGGTCCACTTCTCCCTGGCTTGGGCGAGGGATTGGAGGACGGGCATGGTGGTGATGCCGGTGCCGCCGCCTTCGGCCATGAGTGTCGGCAGGCTGGGTAGGGGTGCGAGGTTGGCGATCTCATCGAGGGCCAGCAGCAGCGGCGGATCGAGCCGCGCTCCGGGTGAGCGTGCCGCGATCCTTCTAGCGGTCTCGATGAGGTCTTCGACGAACGCGGCGACGAGGGCGGCACTGGCCCCGGCGCCGGCTCCCGTCGCCAGGAGATAGAGCGTTCCACACTGGGTGAGGAAGGCTTCGGGGTCGAAGTCCTCACCCGGCCGCGGCGACACAGCATCCAGGACGCGGGGATCGGCCAGCGCCCCGAGGGCCAGGGACACGCCTTGCCAGATGGAATCACGGGTGCGTGGGTCGGAGTCGATCATCGCCTCAAGCGAGTCCGCCCACCCCGTCGCCGCTTGGGGCGAGTTGGTCAGGATCGCGACCGCTTCGGCGGCTGCGGTGGGATCAAGCGTCCAGCGGAACAGCTCGGCCGGTGGCCGGTTGTCCAGCGCGGCGGCATGAAGCAAGGACTGCAATGCCGTCCTCGTCTTTCCTTCCCAGAACCCACCGGAGTCCACACCGCCCGAGGACAGGCCGGTGGCGGCAGCGAGGCCGGTCGCGCGGATCATCGCGGTCAACGGATCGTCGCATCCGCGGATCGGTGACCACCGCAGCCCGGCCGGCACGCCTTCGGCCAAATGTTGCGGGTCGAACACCGCGACCGGCCCGAGCCGCTGCCTGGCCCGCAGGGTCGCGGTGAGGTTGTCGGGGCGGGTGCTGGTGGTGAGCACGGCGCCAGGTGCGTCCAGGATGGCGTTGATGACGATGTGCAGGCCCTTGCCGGAGCGGGGCGGGCCGATGAGCAGGATGGAGTCTTCGACCGAGGCCCACACGGTCTTGCCGCGCGAGACCCCGAGCCGGTATCCGACATCCGCAGCGTGTGGCTTGTCCAGCGATGGGCGCAGATGCGCTGCCCGGTGGAGCAGCGCGGGCTCGGAGGCCGCCTTCGCGACCTCGCTGCGGGTGGCGACCCCGGCAATCCGGTAGGGGTCGGTGCTGGTCTGCCGGCCGTGGTCGCGGACCAGCCGCCACACCCACCACACCAATGCCGTGCCGGCCAGGATGAGCACGGTGGCGGTGAGCCAGTAGACGACCGGGTTCAGCCCCGGTGCGTCGAGCGGGATCGCCGGACGTGTCGGGTGGGCCAGGACGCCGAGCCCGGCCGCGATCCCACCGGCGGGCTGGCGCAGGCCGGTCAGCCACGCCGCGACAGACCCGGCGCCGCGCAGCACGGCAGCGAGGACCACAGCGGCGGCCAGAGCACCGAGTCCGAGGTTGGTCAGCTCGTCCCCGAGCGGCCCCCGCGGTGGCGGCTGCCTCACAGCGACGGCCCGCGACCCTGGACCGGGTTCGTACCGGTAGGTCCGGGTGGCGGGGCGAACCAGTCCCACGCGTCGCTGCCCGGCGACGTGCGCCGGGGTGCTGTCGGCCCTGGATGGGCGGGGGTTGGGATGTCGATGCCGAGCAGGGCCGGGTCGGGCAGGGCGTCGTACTCGCGAAGTAGTCCGACGTAGCCGAAGGAGTGGTTGTAGGTCAGCGTGTAGACATCGCGGGTCGCGATCCGATCGGTCGCGCCGGTCGGCACCGTGTCGTAGACGTAGCCGTTCTCCAACGCGGCATCGACGGTCTCCTCGCCGTAGTCGTAGCCGGCCAGGTGCTCGATCGCGGCGTCGGTGCCGTGCCGGTCGATCAGGTCCAGTGCCTCGTCGGCCTCGTCGCCTTGCAGGAACACGACACTGATCCACCGCCGGGGCGCCGGCCCCGGCTCATCGGATGCCGTCAGCTCGGCTGGCCGGTCCGGTTCGGTTGGCGGGTCTTGGGCGAGCAGGGCGAGGGCGTCGGCGTTGCCTCGGGCGGCCTCGGCCAGCCAGTCCGGGAACACGCCCTCGTGCTCCGAGGTATGACCGGGGTTGTCGAGGACGTATTGGCGGGACTCGCCCGCGGCGGACAGGTAGCCGGCCAGGTCCCGCAGCGCGCGGTCCGGGTCGACCGGCTGCCCGGCGCCAGTGAACAGGTCCCGACCCTGCACGGTCTGCCCGGTAGTGGCCTCGGTGATGCGGTAGGCGTACCGCTGGTGCTCGCCCACCGGCTCGTCGGGCCAGACCGTGACGGTTAACGGCCCGACCGTCCGCGTCGTCGCCGTCGTTGGCGTGGGTGTGGTGGGTTCCGCGTGGTTGTCGTTGTCCATGCCGGACAGGTGCTCGACCGGGCACCCACGGGCCGGCAGTTGATCTCAGCGATCTCAGCGGGTCACATCGACAGTGGGTGCCCCTGGCCGCGGTCGGCACGGGAACCCTTCGGGGTGAACGGATCACCGAAACCGTCCCGCCCCGAGACCGGCTGAGGTGATCGGGACGGCGACGACATCGTGTGTTCAGGTACGGGGTCGGGGTACCAGGCGATCCGCCCGGTGTGTTGGAACCCGGCATCCAGCCGTGCCACCGCGGCGTCCAGGAGGGTGCCGGCCCGGTGCAGCTCGTCCGCGGCCGAGTCGGCGGCGACGATGCCGGCGGTGTGGTCGCCGGCATCGTCGTGGGCCAGCCGCAGGTGGTTCAGGTGGGCGGCGGCGAGCTGGTCGATGACCTGGCGCAGCGATCGCGTCCCGGCGAGCAGGCTGCCGATCACCGCGTAGGTGTCGGCCGGATCATCGAGGGTGCGGGTGGCGTACGCCAGACCCCGCAGCGCCTCGGATGCCTCGGCGGCGTCATGGGTCGGGTCGTGAAAGGTCGGCATGATTGAAGGCACCTCGTTCCGGGACGGCAGCGATAGGTGGTCGCCGGCCAGGTGCACCACCCACCCATCGGCCGGCCCACCCGGTGCCGGTCATTCGGGCCGGTGGCTCCGGCCGGGCTATTCGGGGTGGCCGATGGTGAGGGTGTGGGAGATGCGGCCGATCAGGGCGACCTCCCCGGTCGGGGCGTGGGCGAGTTCGCCGGGGGTGAGCAGGCCGCGGGCGGTGCCGTCCGGGCTGGCTTCGCTGTGGGCGACGATGACCGCGACGGCCACGTCTTCCCCGGCCACGTAGCCGTCCCCGTGCAGGGCGACCAGCCGCAGCGCCGGTTCCGACCCGGCCGGCGGCGTGGGGTCGGGTGGTGTGACGCGGTGCCGGGCCGGGGTGATGATGTCGGTGAAGACCGTCCCGTCGACCTCGCGGACCTCGACTCGGATCGGGGTGCGCCGTTGGTCGGTCAGGGTGTCGATGATGCCGGCGAAGGAGCCGCGTTGCCACGGCGGCGCGAACGGCTCGGGCTCGAACGGTGACCCGTCGATGGTGACGGTCACGGTCTCGTCCTCATGTACGGCGAATACGAGGTGCGGCAGCACCACCGGCACCTGCACCGCCTCGTGACCGCTGGTGGTGTCGGTGGCGCTGGTGGTGTCGTGGGCGGAGGCTCGGTCGGCGCGGGATCGGGGCCGCATCACGCCCCCTGTGCGCCGGTCATACGGCCGGTGGTGTCGAAGACGGCCAGCTCGTCGGGGTGGAGCTGGTGTTGCACGATGAAGGAGCGGTCTTTGATCCGCCACAAGCCTTGCCCGGTCCCGAGGCTGGGGATGAGTTTCTGCTCGGTGCCGGTCAGCCCGAGCGCGTCGGCGGTGCTGCCCAACTGGTCCGGCTCTTGCCGGTAGATGATCCTGGTCTCCGCGTTCGCCAGCAATGAGGAGGCCAGCGCGCGCATCGCGGAGCCTTGATCGCCCACATTGTCCAAATCGGATAATTTATGGAACACCAGGCAGTTCGCGATCCCGTAGTGCCGCGAGAGCCGCCATTGTGCGTCCATCCGCCGCAACAAGGAGGGGTAGGCCATCAATCTCCAGGCTTCGTCGTAGATCACCCACCGCTGCCCGCCGTGTGGGTCGGTCAGCGCGGCTTCCATCCACGCCGAGGAGCAGGTCATCAGCACCGAGACCAGGGTCGAGTTCTCCGCGACCCTGGACAGGTCGAGGCTGACCATCGGCAGCGTGGGGTCGAAGGCGACGGTGGAGGGTCCGTCGAACAGTCCTTGGAGGTCGCCGGCGACCAGGCGGCGTAGGGCGTGGCCGACCATGCGGCCGTCCTCGGCCAGGCGCCCGTCGGGGTCGTCGGCCGGGTCCGGGGTCAGGATGCGGTCGACCACCATCGGCAGGATCGGCACGTCGTTGCCGCGCACCGTGCCGGCCAGGGCGATGTCGATCGCGGTGTGTTCCAGCGGTGTCAGGGGCCGGTCCAGTACGGTCTCGGTCAGCGCGCCGATCAGGTCGCGGCGCCGGGCCGCGACCTGGGCGACCCATTCCGCATCCGAGATGCCCGCGGGCCGGTGCCCCTCGTCCAGGGGGTTGAGCCGGTTGCGCAGGCCGTGGCCGAGCACGATCGCCTTGCCGCCGACATGTTCGGCGACCGGGGAGTGTTCGCCTTTCGGGTCACCGACGACGTAGACCTTGCGGCCGAACGGGATCGAGCGGGTGTAGAGCGACTTGACCAGCGAGGACTTCCCGGCGCCGACGATGCCGGCCACCACGAGGTTGGGGGCCGTGATGAGCCCCTGGGCGTACAACTCCCACGGGTCGTACACGAACGATCCGCCGGAGTAGAGGTCCTGGCCGATCAGCACCCCGTTCGACCCCAGCCCGCCTTCGGCCAGGAACGGATACGCGCCGGCCAACGCGGCGCTGGTGTCCTGGTGGGCCGGCAGCCTGAACCGTCGCCAGGTCCGCAGCCCGGCCGGGCCGGGCTCGCCGCTGCGCGGCAGATACGTGGTCGCCGCGCGTTCGGCGCGTTCGGCGTCGGCTTCAGCGCGGGCGGCTGCCTTGCGCTGCGCGGCGTCCGCGGCGTAGGGAGCGACCGTGGCCGTCGCGAAGGTCGACGAACCCGCCCAATAGCCGGTGCCGGGGCCACTGTAAACATAGCGACCACCGCCGCCGGCGC